>JAKPDL010000049.1 GCA_029552825.1 Bacteroidota bacterium | reverse complement strand
TACATTGTTTTTCAGGTATCTGATCTTTTCCCCGTACTCTTCAGGCAGGCAATAGCCTGTGGTATCAGGTATGTTAACAACAGTGGCACCTGCTTCTATTACTGCTTCGATAACTTTTGCAAGATATTCGTTATCGGCTCTTCCTGCATCTTCAGCATAGAACTCGACGTCATCAACAAATTTTCGGGCATACTTTACGGCATCGTATGCACGCCGTATGATTTCATCAGGTGTTGTACGTATCTTATATTCAATATGGTACGGCGAGACTCCAATGCCTGTGTGTATCCTCTTGCGTTGTGCGTACTGTAATGCTTCAGCTGCCACTTCGATGTCTTTTTTAACTGCCCTGGTCAGAGCACATATTACAGGGCGTGTGACAACCTTGGAAATTTCAACCACTGAATTGAAGTCGCCCGGACTTGAAATCGGGAATCCGGCTTCAATTACGTCCACGCCGAGTTCGTCTAGAGCCTGAGCCACCTGAATCTTTTCAATGGTATTCAGCTGGCATCCCGGCACCTGCTCGCCGTCTCTCAGCGTGGTATCGAATACAATTACTTTTTCTTCCATTACTATTTTACTTATTTATTACCAGGTCTTAATTTTCTTACTGCTGCACCAGCCCTCCACATTTCGGAGCTTCCAAGCTGGTTTAGTTCTGCGTTGAGCTGGTCCCTGTAGTTGGGGTTGCTTAGAGCCTGCAGTACTCTTTCTGTTTCTTTGCCTGTCTTAACTCTTTCGTACAGTTCTTTGAAGAGTGGTAATACGGCATCCCTGAATTTTGGCATCCAGTCGAGAGCCCCGCGCTGGGCTGTTGCACTACAGTTGGCAAACATCCAATCCATCCCCCTCTCATCAACCAGCCTTATCAAACTCTGCGTCAGCTCTTCAACCGTCTCATTAAAGGCTTCGGAAGGTGAGTGGCCATTTTCCCTCAAAACCTGGTACTGTGCGTGCATGATGCCGGCAAGAGCTCCCATCAGCACACCACGCTCTCCTGTAAGGTCGCTGTAAACCTCCTTTTCGAAAGTGGTGGGGAAGAGGTAGCCCGAGCCTATTGCTATTCCAAGCGCAAGAACCCTCTCTGTTGCCCTGCCGGTATAATCCTGATAGACTGAATAACTCGAATTGATACCTGTTCCTGCCAGGAAATTGCGGCGTACACTTGTTCCTGAACCTTTTGGAGCAACAAGAATGACATCCACGTATGGGGGAGGAATGACTCCTGTCTGGTCCTTATAGGTTATTGAAAATCCGTGTGAGAAATAGAGAGCATCCCCTTTATTAAGGCACTCCTTTATCTGAGGCCATAACATCCGCTGTGCAGCATCTGAAACCAGATATTGTATGATAGTACCTCTTTTTGCAGCTTCAGCTACCGGAAACAATGTCTTGCCCGGTATAAAACCATCTGCAATTGCTTTGTCCCAGTCATTTTTGAATTCCGGTGCCTGCCCGACAATGACATTAAGCCCGTTATCCCTCATGTTTAGAGCCTGTGCCGGACCCTGGACACCATAGCCGATAACTGCAATAATTTCGTTCTTAAGAACTTCACGTGCCTTTTCGAGGGGAAACTCTTCCCTTGTTACGACTTCTTCTATAACACCGCCAAAATCTATTTTTGCCATAGTAGTTTTTTTTAGTTAAACTTTATTGGAAATCAGTTAATTATTTTTCTTTTAGCCTGTTGAATATTCCGGATTCTTCTTTTTCTTCTTCACGCAAAGCTTCATTAAGCTCCTTCAGATACTCGTGGAATTCCTTCACCTGCCTTGTTACAGCTACTCTTCCGGATCTTACGTACTGAAGTATGCCGAACGGTTCGAGCTCATTGAGCAGGCGTAAAATCTCATTCTTATGCCCGGTTTTCTCGATTACGATATATTCCGAAGTGATTTCAAGAAACCTTGCATTATGAGATCTTACCAGATGATCTATAATATTTCCCGAAAGCAGCGATTTTGTTGAGAGCTTGAAAAGTGCCAGCTCCTGATACACGATCTCATCCGATGTATGAACAAATACTTTTATAACATCGATAATTTTCTCTATCTGCCTTGCTACCTTTCTCACCATATCGTCAGTGGTTCTGATGGCAAGGGTTATAAGCTGTACCCCTTTCACTGCTGACTCCGAAGCGGTAATGCTTTCGATATTAATCTGCCTTCTGGTTAGGATTATTGTAATCTGATTCAGGATACCGATATGATCTTCGGTAAATATTGACAGGGTATATTCTTTTTTAACCATAGTTTTTTTACTTTGATATTTTTACTTCCGACACTGATGCACCTGGTTCTACCATGGGAAGAATGGTGCCCTCCTTTTCAACGTGTATTTCAAGAAAATATGGGCTGTTCGCATTTAACATTCTTGTAATTGCCTGTGTAAGCTCTTCCCGTTCTGTTACTCTTTCGGCTGGAATGTCATAACCCGAGCAAATTTTCACAAAATCGGGATTAACGAGTTCTGTCGAGGCATACCTTTTCTGGAAGAACATATCCTGCCACTGGCGAACCATGCCTAAGAAGAAATTATTGAACATGATAAGTTTTACAGGAATGTTATGATGCAGGATTGTACCCAGTTCCTGTATTGTCATCTGGAATCCGCCATCACCCAGAAAGGCAATTACCGGAACGTCGGGTTTGCCTATCTTTGCTCCTATCGATGCCGGTAGGCCGAATCCCATTGTTCCCATGCCTCCTGAAGTAATCAGAGTGTTAGGATTTATGAATTTGTAATAACGGGCTGCTGCCATCTGATTCTGGCCTACATCGGTAACTATAATGGCTTCTCCCTTTGTAAGTTCCGAAACCATATTTACCACTTCGCCCATTTTGATGGGCCCTTTCTCAGGTTTTATTTCAGGTTTGATAACCGTGTTATATTCAATTTTATCATTGATCCTGAATTCTCTCAGCCACCTTTCATGTGAATTAGGATTGACAAGAGGAATAAGATATTTCAGGGCTTCACGGGCATCATTATTGATTTCAATGTCAACATTCACGTTTTTATTTATTTCGGCCTCGTCAATCTCGATGTGGATGATTCTGGCTTCAGGGGCATATTTTTTCAGATTACCGGTTACACGGTCGTCGAACCTCATTCCGATAGCAATAATAACATCTGCCTCATTGGTAAGTTTGTTTGGTGCAAGGTTTCCGTGCATGCCAAGCATGCCCGCATACAACCTGTGGTTTGCCGGGAAACATGACATGCCAAGAAGGGTTACGGCAACGGGAATACCTGTTTTTTCGGCAAATTCCCTGAGTTCATTTTCTGCTTTTGATATTAATACCCCGTGGCCTGCAAGAATCAGGGGCTTTTCGGCATGATTGATTAAAATTGCGGCAGATTCTATTTCTTTCTTTTTCAGGGGTTTACGAGGATTGTAACTTCTTATGAATCTGCACTTTTTGTATTTGAATGGCAGTTTGCCTGTCTGTGCATCTTTTGTAATGTCAATAAGCACAGGTCCCGGCCTTCCCGTGGTTGCAATATAAAAAGCTTTTGCCACCATTTCCGGAATCTCTTCTGCCCGTTTTATCTGGCAGTTCCATTTTGTTACAGGCATCGAGATTCCTATTATGTCGGTTTCCTGGAAAGCGTCGGTACCTATAAGGCTGGAAACCACCTGGGCTGTAATAAATACTACAGGGACGGAATCGAGGTAGGCATTGGCAATGCCTGTTATCAGGTTTGTTGCTCCTGGGCCTGATGTGGCAAAGGCTACACCGGGCTTTCCTGTAACCATTGCATATGCCTGTGCGGCATGAGCAGCACCCTGTTCATGACGGGTTAGAATATGTCTGATTTTTTCTTTGTAATCCAGAAGTTTATCATACACAGGCATAATTGCTCCTCCGGGATAGCCGAAAATCGTATCAACACCTTCTTCAATCAAACACCGGAGCAGCGCTTCTGCACCTGTAATCTCTTCAGTGGTTTTTTCTTCGTAAAATTCAGCTCTTTCAGTCATGCTTTCTGCTTTGTCGTAATTAAACATAATATTGACAATTAAAAAATTAGTTCTGAATCATATTATTCTTACGGCTCCTTTATCTGCCGATGTGACGTGTGCCGCATAGGCTCTCAGCGATGCCGGTATTTTTCTGTCTCTCGATGCAGGTTTCCAGGCTGCATCACCCTTCTGTTCCTCTTCCTTCCTCCGTTTCATAAGTTCCTCTTCATCAAGCTTGACATTTATAGATCTTTCCGGTATATTTATTTCAATTATATCTCCCTCGCGCAGCAATGCTATTTCACCACCTGCAGCAGCTTCAGGCGAGATATGTCCGATTGATAATCCTGCCGTTCCTCCCGAAAACCTCCCGTCGGTAATGAGTGCACATTTTTTTGCCAGCCCTTTTGATTTCAGATATGAGGTCGGATAAAGCATCTCCTGCATTCCCGGTCCGCCTTTAGGCCCTTCATAGCGGATTACAACAACATCACCGGCAGCAACTTTCCCTCCGAGGATGCCATCTACTGCATCTTCCTGCGACTCGAATATTCTTGCCGGGCCTCTGAAAGTGAGAAGGGCAGGGTCGACGCCTGCTGTTTTTACCACGCAACCATTTTTTGCAATATTACCATACAATACCGCAAGCCCTCCGTCGCGGCTGTAAGCGTGCTCAAAATCTCTTATGCAGCCATTGGTTCTGTCTTTATCCAGCTCTTTGTATATTGCCGAACTGTAAAATCCTTCACCGGGCCTTTTTTCTCCCGAGGGAGCACTTCTCCAGAAATCGAGTGCAAGAGGAATAACCCTGTCGCTCATGATGTCCCATTCCGAAATGGCATCGCCAAGGGAAGGATAATCAATTCTCTTTACAGTGCTGTCAATAAGATTGTTTCTCCAGAGTTCACCCATAATTGAGAGGATCCCCCCAGCACGGTTAACATCCTGAAGGTGGTATTTCGAGCTCGGGGCAACTTTGCAGATATTGGGCACCTTACCCGATAGTTCATCAATATCTTTCATGGTAATGTTTACTCCTGCTTCATGGGCTATAGCCAGAAGATGGAGGACGGTGTTCGTTGAACCACCCATGGCTATGTCGAGTGCCATGGCATTCAGAAATGCTTCACGTGTGGCGATGGAGCGGGGGAGGACAGATTCATCACCGTCGTAATAATATCTGAGAGTTATGTTTACAATAGTGTCGGCAGCTCTCTCAAAAAGAATCCGCCGGTTTTTGTGTGTTGCCAGCACCGTTCCGTTACCCGGCAGAGCCAGACCGATAGCTTCTGACAGGCAGTTCATTGAGTTGGCGGTAAACATTCCCGAGCACGACCCGCAGGTAGGGCAGGCCGATTTTTCAATCATCAGAAGGTCGGCATCACTTACTCTGTCGTCTGCTGCAGCCACCATGGCATCAATAAGGTCAAGGTGCGTATCACCAAATGTGCCTGCTTCCATTGGACCCCCCGATACAATCACAAAAGGTACATTCAATCGCATGGCAGCCATGAGCATGCCCGGTATAATCTTGTCACAGTTTGTAATGCAAATCATGGCATCGGCCATATGTGCATTCATCATATACTCTATGCTGTCGGCTATAAGCTCCCTCGACGGCAGGGAATAAAGCATTCCGTTATGTCCCATGGCAATTCCGTCGTCAATAGCAATCGTGTTAAATTCTGCAGCAAAAAATCCGCGTTTTTCAATGTGCTCCTTGATAAATTGTCCAACATTGTGAAGATGAACATGACCCGGGACGAATTGCGTGAAAGAATTCACAATGGCAAAAACAGGCTTTCCAAAGTGCTCATCTTTCATCCCGTTGGCACGCCACAGGCTTCTTGCACCGGCCATTGTCCGGCCGTTAATTGTGACAGAACTTCTTAGATTCTTTTTCATAAAAATCCTTTTAAAAAAAGAGCTTTCCGGTATTGACCCGGAAAGCTCTGTAAATTTGTATATTACATACTATTTCCGGGTCATCTTCGGAAAAGAAGAAGAATAATAATTATGGAAATAGTAAGTAATAAAAATCTATTCATTTTTCTCAAAATTGATTGACAAAGGTATTAATTAATTTTAAAATTCAAACAAAACTTTGAAATTTTATTAAAAAAATTTATTAACTCTTCCATCATAATATATAATAAAATATTATAAGGTATAAGCTCTGGTTCCTGTCAGGGTTGTTGCGGTGAAAACCTGCACATATACCCGCCACCTGTTCCGAGATTAACTGATACGATATCATTCTTCGATGCCTTACTTTTTTCGATTATAACCGGAGCAGTATCTGTCTGAGAATCTTTCAGAACCAGGGTATTATAAGTGACATTTTCAAGAAATGAGAGGGGAATTTTCACGGTTTTTGGTTCTGCACCATTAATAACCGATAGAAACCATGTACTTCCTTTTCTCTGTGCATAAACTGCAATCTCACCAATTTCTGAAGGTGCCAGTACAATTGTCTGATCCCATACCGGAGGAATACTTTTAATCATTTCTGCACACGGGTTCGAAACGAGGTTGAACGGGTTGGCAGCGTATGTAATAACGGGTGCGGCATAGATGGCTGCAGTGGCAACCTGATGAACCCACGTGGTGTTTCTCCTTCTTTCACCAAAATGGCATACTGAATAATCTGCAGGTCCAGCTAGCATTCGCGTGAAAGGTAAAGTGGTTTCGTGGGTTGCCCTGTCAACCAGACGACTGGCTTCCATACCCCTGACTGCTTCGTAAATCATCACATTTGGCCATGTACGTTGCAACCCTGTTGGTTTGTTTGCTCCATGGAGTATCAGAACAAGTTTAAGAGCGGCGCATTCCCTGAAGAGTGATTCGTAAAAGTCTATCACCTCTTTAGCCTCATGATCGAAAAAATCAACTTTTATGCCTGCAATACCAAGGTTGACCAGTCTGCTGAGGAACTGCTGCCTTTCTTCTGTGTCGCGCAACTCTTTTGAATGTTTCCATACGATTATGCCTACTCCCATATTACGTGAATAATCAACAAGAGCTTTTACTGAGTCGTCTGGCCACCTGCTCCAGAACCCTTCGAGAATATTGTATTCGAAACCCATCTCACCAGCAAGTCTTGAGAATTCTTTCATGTTTCTCAGCGAGTTGTCGCCACCCCCGTCCAGATAACGCCATACAGCCCTTCCGGGTCTGATCCAGGGTGTGAACAGGCCTTCCGGGAAATATTTTTTATCAGGTGGTGGGCAAAGGCTGGTGATGACATCCGAATTGACAAGTGTGTTTAATTCTTTCCCTGCAAGAACAACCCTCCATGGTGTGGTTATTGTGCCTCTCACAGAGGCAGATTTCGATACCCTTTCAATATCTTCCCTGGTGTACCTGAGTTCATAGGGGTAAGATACAGGATGCTCATGCCCCAGTCTTATTGTGAATCCTTTGTTTCTGGATGTCTGTAACGCCATTCCGGCGTAGCCGATGAGGTTTGCTTCGGTTATTGAGCCATAGCCTCTGCCATCGGGAAGTTTGAAGGTAACCGGAGGAGCAGCCCACTCACCGGCAGGAATGGTATCAATGAGTTTTCGTGAGTACTCTCCTTCGTAATGCATTCGAAGATTATGGTACCAGACCTGACTCCCTGATGGAACATTGAATTCCGTAGCTTCGTCGGGTATGCGTTCCTCATCATCTTTTCCCGGAACAACAAACCTGAATCCGAAGCCGCTGTCAAATACTTTGATATCCATATAATACTTCAGACCCGAATTTGTATGTGTCAGGGCAATCCTTGCCCCGTTGCACCTGTTTATAGCAGTTGAATGAAGACCATAAACAGGATAGGTGTCATTTTCGCTGAATCGCTTCACGGAAGCTATCTTTATGCCATCAGTCACTTTTATCCCGTCAACAGACATGACAAGTGGAGAAGGTGTTATCAGCAGCGAATTGTTTAAAGTCGCTGAAAAGAGAGGCGAGCCATTTTTCACCGATAAGTTAAACCTTATACTATTGTCAGGGCTGTTAACACTAACTTCCCGGACTGCCGGAACAGATGCAGTCAGAAGAAGCAATAAAATTGATTTGGGTTGAATTAAGAACATGGGAACAGTTAAATAGTTGAACAGTTGAATTAAGAACATTTGAACAGTTGAATTAAGAACATTAGAACATTTGAACATTTGAACATTAGAACATTTGAACATTTGAATTAAGAACATTAGAACAGTCGAACATTTTAACAGTTGAATTAACAATCAGGAAGTTATGAAGATTTTTTAAGGGCAGTGTTTATGCTTTTTACAAAGATAGAGATTAATTCGTTGCTTTCTGTAATTAAGCGTGCAACGAGTTCATCTTTTTCAGAAATAATGCCTTTATTAATGATTTTAAGGCAGTTATGAGACTCTCTCAGCTCTTTGAGACAAACTTTCATTTTATGAACGAAGTCATTCTTTGATTCGGCCCCTCTTGCTTCTCCATAATTAAGTGAAGGTGAAGTTCCCGACCTGAGCAACTGTCCTCCAAGATGATTCGCAGTTTTTGTATCCGGTAAACTTTCCACAAGCCTTATAACATCCACCGCATAGTCAATCAGCCTTTCTTCTAGATCAAATTTTTTTTCAGATGCTTCTTCTTTAGATGTAATAGACTTTTTCATTTTTTAATTATGTGTATTACAAATAGTTCTCTTTTTCAATTGTTCCCCCGTTCAATTGTTCAATTGTTCTGTTGTTCAATTGTTCTATTGTTCTCTTGTTCATTTGTTCATTTGTTCCCCCGTTCAATTGTTCAATTGTTCTGTTGTTCAATTGTTCTATTGTTCTCTTGTTCATTTGTTCAATTGTTCAATTGTTCAATTGTTCATTTGTTCAATTGTTCAATTGTTCAATTGTTCATTTGTTCATTTGTTCATTTGTTCATTTGTTCTTCCCTCCTATCACCTCCACTTTGATCACCGTAGCTATCGGATCAGGTGATGAGGGTGGGAGGCTTATATTAAGAGTTTTTCCGGTGAGAGATGTTTTAACCGTAGCTCCTGTTGCCATCAGTTTGGCTGAGGTAACTTTCCCGGTAAAATTGTCTATAGTCAGTTTTCCGTTTTGTGGCCAGTTAAAGACTGAAAAGTAGAAGGTTGTTCCGTTTTTTGTTGTCTTTTTTGTGCACCTGCCCCAATCGAATAGACCCCACGGGCTGGCAGTTGTTCCATATATTGCCTCGCCATTGACTTTCATCCATTTGCCTATTTCCCTGAGTATTTCGACGCTTTCCGGAGGGAATTCACCTTCGGCGGTAGGGCCTACGTTAAGAAGAAAATTGCCTCCTTTTGATGCTATGTCGATAAGGTTTCTGATTAGTGTCTGGGGAGATTTATAATTATGGTCGTAGCTTTTGTATCCCCAGGTATTGTTCATGGTCATGCAGGTTTCCCAGTCGGTACCATCGAGATCGGCGAGGTTTGGGATGCGTTGTTCGGGGGTTTTGTGGTCGCCAGGGAAATTGGGTCGTTTAAGACGGTCGTTTGTGATAATTTCGGGCTGGAGTGCCAGCAATGCCTGCAATTTTGTTGCGGCCTCATCGGTCATGCCCGTTGGTGTGTCCCACCAGAGAACTGCAACTTTTCCATAATTGGTTAGTAGCTCTCTTACCTGTGGCACGGCCACTTCGTCGATGTACTGAGCGAAGGTTCTGGTCTCCTGTGCAGGATCCCAGTGCCCGTTATGTTCTTTTGTGTATGCATCTATTATTACCGAGTCGGGGTTAGGCCAGCCCTCTTTTGTGAGTTTGCGTGCAGCTGAGCCGCCGGGGTTGACCCAGTCCTGAGCCTGTGAATAGTAAAAGCCGAGCTTTATACCGTGCCGCTGGCATGCCTCAGCAAGTGGTTTGAGAAGGTCTTTGCCATAGACGGTGTGGTCAACTACATTCCATTTGCTGGCTTCCGACTTAAAGAGTGCAAAGCCGTCGTGGTGCTTTGCTGTAATGATTATATATTTCATACCGGCATCTTTTGCCATCTGGACCCATGCATCGGGGTCATACTTTACCGGATTGAACTGTTTGGCCATCTCCATATAATCTCTTACCGGAATCTTTCCCCTGTTCATTATCCATTCGCCAATACCTCCTATTTCACGGCCATTCCATACACCGGCAGGTATAGCGTAAACTCCCCAGTGAATAAACATGCCGAAGCGCGCCTCGCGCCACCATGCCATACGTTCGTCTTTTGTCAGGACTTTCTGCTCAGCAGGTTGCTGACCCATAATTTGTCCCATTAATAAAATAATTGTGAGGATTAAAATTGTTTTTTTCATTTTCTTTTGATTTAAGTCAATAGATTAAAATTTATCATTTTCAATTGTTTCAATCTTTCTGTCGTCAAAACCGGGTGAGCAGAACAAAATCAGATTTGAGACATTTCTGAGCGCGATGGAGGGAATGCTTTCTTCTTTCTGAGCTTTTACGAAAAGGAATTCAGCATTTTTTACATCATCGAGGTAAAATGCTGGACGTAATTCCTTTTCCATGAACCTGACTTCCACATTCTCAAGTTGTATACCATCAACATGTCTGATAAAGAAACCGCAGGAGGGAAGAATTCCAAACCGGTAAGGCTCAGGATTTTCCTTTTCGAAACGAGATACTTCTCTCAGCGCCTGTTTGGCTGTTACACCTCCTCTGGCTGCCGCTTCCTCTATAGCTTTATTTATTGATGGTGTGTCGAGCGTTTTACCGTCTCCCCTGGCTCCAAAGTCAATAATATTATAAACAGGTAATTTCACGGCTTTTTGTTACGTCAGGTTAGTCATCTGATTTCTGGACATGCCAGCTGATGTCAATGAACTGATACAGAAAAACACACCGCCAGAGCAGAGAATTGCAAAAATAAATTTGTAACTCAATGAAAAATATTTATTTAATCTGTACATAATTAATTACCAACTTATTAATGTAATGTCTTAATGCCTGCTGCTATTACCTAAACTGTTTAATGTACTCTAGAAAAGCCTTAGCGGTTTTATCCAGGTTTTCTATTGAGCCTCCGCCTTCGAGGACTTCGCACATCTCATAGGCAATATATCCCTGATAGCCTATTTCCTTCAGGGTGTTTATGAATGTTTTGTAATCGAGGAATCCCTTTCCCATGGGCACGGCTCTCATCTGGGGTGTCTTATTTATATAATTGGTATGCTCGAGGTCGTAGGTTACTCTTGGCAGGCTTACATAATCGGCAGTGGTGGTATGGACTATGTAGGGCTTGAGTTTATAGATTGCCTGTTTGATTTCCTCCGGGGAGAGGCCGGCAAGTGTTGGTGACCAGCAGTCAAATGCAGCTTTTACGTTGGGAAGGTTTACTTCGTCAAGAAGCCATTTCATTGCATCCGGATGGAGTGCTATGTCGTGATGGTTCTGCACGGCAAGGGTGACACCGTATTTTGCGGCTAGTTTTCCGGCCATCTGAAGTCCTTCCACCACCATTGCATATTGTTTGTCGTAGGGGATGTCGGGTCTTTCATAGCCGGTATAGATTCGTACCATATTTGTACCCAGGTCGCGGGCAAGACGGGCAAGCTCACCTACGTAGAGTGCCTGTATTTCAACATTAGGGATACCTGCCTTATCTACTCCTGCTGTAAAATCGCAATAGCCTGCTATACAAACCAGTTCCAGACCGAGCTCTTTAATTCTTGCTTTAAGCCGGGCTCTGGCGGCATCGTCATAATCGAGTGGTGACACGTGGGGGCGCTTTGCAGCAAGCATCACACCATCAAAACCAAGTTCTTTAGCCTTTACAAGGAACTGATCTACCGTGAGTGTTGCCTGCCCGCGCCATACTCCCATGTAGCTAACCGAATGAAGGCATGTCTTGACCCTGAAATCGGCAGAGTTGCCTGTGGGTGCCTTCTGACCTGAGGAAGTGGCCGAAAGAAAAATAGCCAGAACCAATGAAATAAGATTCTTTATTTTCATAGTTTTGTTTATTAATTTGACTGATAAAAATATGAGTTTATTTGAAATGTTAAAGTGTTAAAAAAATTAAAAAATTTTTTTGTACTTAAAATTTTTTTGTTTAAAATTGCAATGACTTAAAGTGATTTTTGTATTGCTGCATGGCTGATAGAAAGGGGATGCAGCAGGGAATGAAACTTAAGTTGATAACCCTAACCTGACCTATGAGACCGAATCTCAGAAAAGAGATAAAGGTTTTGAGAGATTTTGAAGATTGCAGGCAGTTTAATGCCAGCATTCTTTTTTTATTTCGTAATTCGTTAACGTACACGACCTTTGTATCAGTAATGATGCAAAGGTTTTGTTTTTCAGAAAGATAGAATAATAAATTTTAAAAACCAGTGCGTATGACATGAGCAATTAAAATTTTAAAACCGGACAGAGGAATAGTAAAGAATTCCTATTCAGAAGCAAAAAGTGATTAATATTTAATCAGAGAATAAGAAATCTCAAAACTTTACAAAAAGAGTTAAAAAGAATATCCGATAAAACTAACGCTTATGATTAGATTGTTTGCTTTGTTTGTTATCTGTGCAGTGACTGTAGTCGCGGCAGGTAATTTGAATGCATCAGCCGGGATGTATACAGGTGATGATTACGTCCTGGCTGGTGGCGGTGAACAGCAACAGTTTACCGTATCGGGAACAATAAGGGATGCCTCCACGGGTGAACCGATGGCTGGCGTTACCGTACTTGTTAAAGGAACATCAACCGGCCGTTTATCTGACGAGAATGGAAGGTTTACGATTCCTTTGCCCGGCAGGGAAGCTGTTCTGCAGTTTTCTTTCATTGGTTACTCAACGCAGGAAATCAATGTTACTGCAGGCTCGGTAATAAATGTGAACATGACTACCGAAGAGCAGAAGATTGAAGAAATCGTGGTTGTTGGCTATGGTGTCCAGAAAAAGGAGAGTGTTGTGGGTGCTATAACACAGGTTAACAGCCAGTCGCTCATGCAGGCAGGCGCAGCCACTGTAACCAATGCCATTGCAGGAAAACTTTCCGGTGTGCTTACCATACAGCAGAGAGGTGAGCCGGGAAACAATGCTGCAGAAATATACATACGCGGTGTGTCGAGCTGGAACGGATCAGCACCACTTGTGCTGGTTGACGGTGTGGAACGCGACTGGTCGAGCCTCGACCCGAACGAAATTAACACTATTTCCGTTCTGAAAGATGCTTCAGCAACTGCAGTGTTCGGTGCAAAAGGAGCCAACGGGGTTATAGTTGTAACAACAAAACGAGGCGCGCTCGGCAAACCCAAAATGGACCTTACCGCCTCGTATGGTCTTCTGAAAGCAACCAGAATACCAGACCATATTGATTCATACACTACCATGACGTTGTATAATATTGCTCTTATGAATGAAGGCGGTACCTATTTCGAGCAACTTATACCCGACTGGCAGTTGCAGGAATACAAGAATCCATCCACCCCGCTTAATGCACTGAGGTTCCCGAATGTTAACTGGTTCGATATTTGTACACAGCCTTTTGCACCTACATCTGTCGAAAACCTCAATGTTTCAGGTGGTACTGAATTTGCAAAGTACTTCTTCAATCTGGGGCATCAGTATGAAGGTTCATTCTTTAATGGTATCAAGGAAGGATATCAGGACTCAAGGTTCTGGAACCATTTGTTCAACTACAGAATCAACCTTGATTTCAGCGTAACAAAAACAACAACCATTTCGCTGAATGCCGGTGGTTCACTCAATCTGAAGAATACACCCTCGAGTGCTTCATGGCGTAACCTCTACTCCACCGGTCCCTCAAGATTCCCTGCATACTTCCCCGCCTGGGTGCTCGAAATGGTTCCTGACCCAGATTACCCGGAAGATAAAGGAATGAGAAGAGCACAGGCTTTCGGTGAATATACCGGAAATCCCTATACAAGCCTCTCACAGGGAAGCTTTAACAGAGACCTTGGTTCCCGTATGTTTACCGACCTTATCTTCAAACAGCAACTCGACTGGCTAGTAAAAGGCCTGTCGGCAAACGCGAAAGTATCACTCAGTACCTACTATAATAACAGGCAGCTGACACTCTCATACACTTACCCTGAATACCAGCTATATTATGATCTTATCCCGCAATCAGGACAGTTTAATCCTGCCACAGGACGTCTGATCAATCCATGGTACAGGAAGGGAGAAGGCAACGAATACTGGAAACTGGGTCCATATGATATAAATGTGGGTGGACTTAATAGTGGTTATTACAGGGACCTTTATTATGAAGCTTCATTGAACTATTCAAATACCTTCGGGAAACACACAATTACTGCACTCGGTCTTTTTAACAGGCAGGAAAAAAACCAGGGAACCGATTTCCCGTATTATAATGAAGGATGGGTTGGCAGGGTTACTTATGATTATAACAGAAAGTACCTGTTCGAATTTAATATTGGATATACAGGGTCTGAAAGGTTTGCTCCTGCAAACAGGTTCGGTACTTTCCCCTCCGTGGCTATTGGATGGGTTGCTTCAGAAGAAAACTTCTTCAAAGCAGCAGTTCCATGGATGAATAAACTTAAATTCCGATACTCCGACGGATATGTAGGAAGCGATTATGCCAGAAGCAGATGGCTTTATACAAGTTCATACTATAAAGACGGTCGTGGATATATCAGGGAAGATCTTGGTGCCAACATGCGTGCACAGTGGGAACGTGCCCACAAGAGAGACCTTGGTGTTGAAATCGCAATGTTCAAGAATCTGATTTCTCTTAATGTTGATTTATTCGATGAATACCGCGATAAAATGCTTCTTACACCGAAGAGCGTTACGATGATGGTTGGTAACAGCTTTAAGGAACTTAACCTCGGGAAGGTTAAAAAGCATGGTATTGAGGTGGAAGCAGAATACCGAAAGACTGTATCGCCAAGGTTCACCTACTTTTTCAGAGGTATATTCTCGTTCAACGAGAACAGGGTTATATTCAAGGATGATGAGCCTTATGCTCCTGAACACAGAAAGCAGGCAGGCAAGCCCCTTACCGCAATGATGTTCGCCGAGGCAGGTGTTGAAGGAACTGAGATAAATGGTGTTGAACTTACCGGAACAGGATATTACACCACAATAGATGATATTCATAACAATGTGGCACCTATTTCACTCATTCAGCTGAGGGTTGGGGACTACAAGTTCCTCGACTTTGATGCCGATGGGACAATAACTGCCGCAGGCGATAAATATCCGATAAAGGGACTTACATATCCTCCCATAGTTTATTCTTTTGGTTCAGGTTTTACGTGGGGAAGGTTCGATTTCAATATACTGTTCTCGGGTAACCAGGGTAAATATGTACAGTACAACCAGCTATATGAGGTTGAATTTATCAAGGGCGACTGGAGGGTTCACAAATCACAGCTTGATTTCTGGACGCCAACCAACCAGAATGCAAACCATGCAAATCTTCACTATGCAGGAAGTTCAAGTTCGCCGATACTCTTCTGGGGAGGTGGTGAAGCCGACAGAGGATATCAGATAATGATCGAGAACCGCTTCTTCAGGAATGCAAGCTATCTGCGTCTGAAAGATGTCTATCTGAGCTATACATTCAAACCAGGTTCCCTCAAGAATACTCTTGGTATTTCGAACATGATGGTTTATGTTACTGCAAGCAACCTGTTTACTATTACATCACTGCCTGAAGGTGATCCGGAAGCAACCAACTTCCAGCAGGGTTTCTATCCGATCATTGCCTCGGGAAGGCTGGGCGTAAAGATTAATTTCTAACTATTAAGGGAGATTAAACATGAAAAAGTACATATATTATACAGCGTTTTTCTGCATGAGCCTGCTTCTGTTTGCCTCATGCGAGAAATATCTTGACAAAGCCCCTGAAGAAGGTATCAAGGAAGAGGAGATATTTTCAAAGATTGTAAACTTCAAACTCTTCTTCAATGCAGTTTATGAGGGGCAGTCTATTTACAACAATAACTGGCGCGACTATAATATTAAAACCGGACATTCCCTGTATTTCGATTACTGGGATCAGAAATACACAATAGAGGGAATAACTGATGCCGCAGACCAGGGACGTTATATGGAAGGACAGGTTTTCAAGCAGGGCTCGGTTATAGGATTTGTTGATAAATTTATTAACGACGGTAACCGCAGACCAATACTGAAATCCATGTTTATGGATATCAGGATATGCAATATTGCCCTGAGAAAACTAGACATGCTAAAGGATGCCACCCAGCAGGATAAGGATGATCTCAGGGGTCAGGCACATTTCATAAGAGCATACTGCCATTTTACATTGTTTAAATGGTGGGGCAGGATGCCATATATTACTCATGTAATAGGGCCTGAAGATCCATGGGATATCCCGAGGCTTTCCAACTATGAAACCTGTATCCAGATCGCAAAGGATCTCGATTCGGCATACTATTTCCTTGAAAAAGCCGGTAAAGTTCGCCGTGATCCGGGTCCGGGTTTACCGGGTCACCTGAACGACCCCGATCAGAGAGCTCCAAACGGTGTGGCTGCAAAAGCACTTAAGTCACGGGTGCTGCTATATGCTGCCAGCCCTTTGAACAATTCAGTGGGTCAGAGTGCATGGGAAGAAGCAGCCAAAGCATCGTGGGAAGCACTTCAGCTGGCACTTGCCAACAGTTATCAGTTATTGCCTGCAAATGAACGTTATAAAAACTTCTACGGAAATAATTATAGTAACGAGCAGATCTGGGCATGGGCTGCAGGATCAAGATCATGGAACTCAGGTGATTTTGCAGGATTATACAATGGTGTTTTCGGCGCCAGCAAGTCATCATGGTCAGGTGTGTGCCCCACGCAGAATTTTGTTGATAAATATGAAACCAGCTTTGGAGAACCGCTTAATACCGATGCCGACAGAGCCGCTGCCACTGCTGCAGGACATTACAACGAACAGAATCCGTATGTCAACAGGGATCCCAGACTTGCAATGGATATCATAACAAACCAGTCGCCCTGTATAGGCTGGTCATCGGGTAAAGCACAAATCTGGAGGCAGACATCTGGAGGAGTTACAACCTATTCGGAACTCCTTAACCAGAGTTATCTGGGTATTACAAGAACAGGATATTACCTGAGGAAGAATTGGGGTAACAACAGCACAAAAAACCAGGTTACAGTAGTTCATACCGATCCTATAATCAGACTGGCTGAGCTTTATCTCAATTATGCTGAAGCCTCCAATGAAGCTTATGGCCCCACAACAATAGGTGTATCGGGTGCAACAATGAATGCGGTGGATGCTATTAATGTAATAAGAAACAGAGTTGGGCAGGTGAATGTGCTCCCACAGTTTACAGTTTCGAAAGAAGTTTTCAGAGACAGGATCAAAAATGAAAGAAATGTTGAGCTGAGCTGGGAAGGGCATTATTACTTTGATATCCGCCGCTGGATGGATGCACCGCAATGTTACTCAACCACTCTTATGGGTGTAGATATTGAAAAGTTGTCTGCACCCACTGCAGAGTACCCCACAGGTTATAAATATACAAGAGTGCCTCTTGGGCAGGATCGCCAGGTGGCATGGAAACCGGCAATGTATTATCTGCCATTTAATATTGTAGATAATTTCAAGATGAAAATATTCGAACCGAATGAAGTCTGGTAATAACTATTAAATTATTAAGAATATGAGATTGAATAATATATTTCACAGACTCAGATTAGCCGGCCTGTTACTTATATGCGTCATGTTGTTTACAGAGGCGTATGGTCAGGCTCAGAGGCCACAAAGAAGGGCCAGACAGCTGATTGATGTCACGATAAAGGTTGTGGACGATGCTGGAAGTCCGGTTCCCGGTGCCTCCGTTGTAGTTGGCGAAGGTGTAATACATACCGAAACGGATGCCAGTGGTACAGTCAGCTTCAAAGCCTATCCCGACAACTATGTAACTGTAACTTCTCCAGCTTTTGAAAAGAGTGTATCTCTCGTTACAGACCTTATCGTAAACAACACGATAACACTGGTTCGCTCAAAACTCTATATGACGAGGGCAGATGAAGTGCCACTTCCTTTTACATCACTTAAAAAACGCCAGCTTACAGGCCCGGAAACAACAGTTCTTGCTTCTAAACTTGAAAAATATCCGACGAACGATATCAGAGCAACATTTACTGGTCTGACATCGGGATGGGATGTAAGAGAACTCTATGGCTGGCCTGGTGTTACGGAGCGTGAACCAATCGGAGTATTCGGAGCAACCAACAAATTCACAAATGTGCCGGTAGCAATTGTCGATGGTATTTACACCGACCTGGCAGAGATGCCGATTGATGCATCCGAAATTGAATCTATAACTGTAAGCAAAGGCACACTTGCCGCTGCAATGTTCGGCCCTGTAACAGCCAAGAACGGATTCCTGTTTATCAAGACCAAACGGGGTTACGTGAATGAGAGGACACTCGATTTCAATATCGAAAGAGGTGTGAGCATTATCGACAGGATGCCGGAATGGGTAAACGGAGTTGATTACGCAACACTTAACAACCAGGCAAGGATAAATGACGGATTGACTCCTCTTTATTCAACTGATGCTATCAATAACTTTGCGAAAAATGACCCTTATGACTTAAGATATCCGAGCGTGAACTACCGCGACATGATACTCAAGAACAACATGCCTTTCATGAGGGCTAACATGTCGGCTTCGGGAGGAAATGATGTTGTCCAGTATTATTCATATATCGGATACAACTATGAGGGTGATATTTATAAGATTGGAGCAACAGCAGATTATAACAGGGTAAGCACAAGGCAGAATGTTGATGTTAAGATTAATGATGTATTTTCGGCAAGCCTCAGCTTTTACGGAAATATTTCAGTACGCAGGTCGCCTAATTACGGATATGACCCTGATTTTACATCCGAAAATACATCATCCAACCCTGTTCTTTCACTTATTGAAATGCCGTCATTGCTGAGTGATATCAGAAATACTCCTCCTGTTGCATTTCCGATTTATGCGAAATACGATGAGACAACAGCTATTCCTTGGTACGCAATATCCCCCAGCTATACCAATAACCCGGTCGGGAATGTTGTCAGCCAGGGTTATTACAAGGATGTAGGCCGTATGGGGGCTTCAAGCATTGCTCTTAATTTCGATATGGGCTTTCTTGTACCCGGGCTGAAATCTCAGACATTTTTCGGATTCAATATTTTCAATGTTGTACGTTCGGGTCAGGCAGAGGATTATGATGCATATTACGTCAGAGTTACCGACACAGATACGACACTGACAAAGGCCTCTGCTCATGCTGCAGCCAACCAGACCTCCGAATCCAAACTTATGGACTACTATTATCAGAGATTTGGACTGTATGAGAATTTGGAATACAATAACAGGTTCGGGGATCATCTGATTGAATCGAATCTGACATTTTATGCCGGCAAAACGTTCAAGAACGAGATTGAAGAGCCCGAACGACAGGCAAATGTGATATGGCACTCGATGTATTCGTTCAAGGAGAAATACTCTGCCGAACTTGTTCTTACTTATGCAGGAAGCGACAGGTTCTCAAAAGAAAATAGATATAAACTCTTTCCTTCGGCAGGGTTGAGCTGGGTGATATCGGAAGAGAGCTTTATGTCGGGTGTTAAATTCATTGACTTTCTGAAATTGCGCGCTCAGGCAGGAATGCTCGGTGTTGAAACATTCATTTCACCGTTCTATTATATCGACCGCTTAAGCGTCAATACATCGGGTTCAGCGTTTGGCGCATATTCAAGCAACCAGTGGTTTGGTAGTACTACTGATGCTAATGTGCCCAGAACTTCGCCTCAGAGAATAGGCAATCCCGACCTTTCATGGGAAATCTTTAAGGAAATAAATGCAGGGTTCGACGCATTGCTCTTTAACAAGAGGCTCCAGCTGGAGATGACTTACCAGAGATTTATTGATGACGGAATGATAGTCCAGGTAGCAAATGTGCTGCCCTATGTGGTTGGATTGCAGGGAGCCCGGCCCTGGTATAACTATAACAAAAACCAGGGAGCCTACCTGATGACAGATCTTGTGTTTACTCAGAAAATTGGGCAGTTTACATTCTCTCTCGGCGGTAACGTAACAACTGGCCTTACAAAGAGACTGAAATATGACGAGCCGAATTACAGATACGATTACCAGAAACGTACCGGACGTCCGTCGGATGCAATATTTGGCCTGAAATATCTGGGCAAATTCCAGTCGGATGATGAAACAAAAGTTGTTCCTCAACTTTATGACGCCCAGCTGAAAGCAGGCGACCTGAAATATGCAGATATGAATGGCGACGGGTTTGTTGATGATAATGACCAGACCATGATAGGGCACTCTTCACCGAGAGTATTTTATGGTGTCAATGCCACAATCAGATATAAAAACCTTGAGTTATTTGTAACAGGTGCTGGAAGAGCTTCATACGATTTGTTGCTTAACAATGAATATTTCTGGAACGGCTGGGGCGATAACAACTATTCAGCCTTTGTAAGGGATAATATCGGTGGTAAATATCCGAGACTGACATATTACAGGGTGAATAACAACTTCGTTACATCCGATTTCTGGCTCACAAAAGGCGATTATTTCAAAATCCAGAATGTAGAGATTGCATACAATGTGCCGCCAAAGTCCCTTACATTCATGGGAGGACGCGGGCTGAGAATATACCTGAGAGGGGCAAATCTTCTGACAATCTCGAAAGTCAAGGATGTTGACCCCGAATCTATCAACTCGGGTATAACACATTATCCGCTATTCAAAACATTCACTGGTGGAGTCAAGTTTAATTTCTAATCTATGAGCGCCATGAAAATAAAGAGTATAATATTAACTGCTTCAGCAGCAATTTTAATGAGTTCCTGCGTTAACTACCTGGAACCCTACCCGCAGGGCAACTACGACTATGATATGCTTTGGGATTACCAGAGCCTTGTTCAGGGTCTGATCGGTTATTGTTACGACCAGGTTAATTCCAACGTGAGGAATTATACAGGTAATGAAGACATATACATGGACGCAATTACCGACGACGGGGTAATAACAAGTTCAACCCATGTGATGCGCCGGTATGCCAATAATACCATGACAACTTCACAGGATCCTTTTGCAACTTACTGGGATCGTGATTACAGAGCTATCAGAAACTGCAATCTGTTCCTTAAAGACAGAAAAGGGTATAACACAAAGTACGTACTTAATATTAACTGGAACAACCTTGTGCGTAATCGGTTGCAGGGTGAAGCATTCGCATTGCGGGCATGGTTTGAGTGGGACCTCCTTCAGAAATTCGGAGGTAAAGGAGCAAAATCGGGTAAAATGCTTGGTTTCCCCATAGTTACTGAAGTGTATGGAGTGAAGGACGAGGTTAACCTCCCGCGTAATACTTATGACGAATGCGTCCAGCAGATTCTGAGGGATTGCGATTCAGCTATCAAATACCTGCCGATTGCACACAGAGATTTTCTCGTCCCGAATACACAGGACAGGGTATATGCCGGTGGCAAATACTGGGGACGTTTTGACGGGATATCAATGGTAGCCCTGAAGGCAATAGTTTATCTTACATGGGCAAGCCCGAGGTTTAATCCAGGTAACGACATCTCAAGGTACGACAGTGCTGCAGCAAACGCAATAAAGGCAATCAATTTCAAACTTACTGTTGATCAGACATCATCAACAAACAGCTTCAGGCCTACCAACCCTGTTCAGTGGACTAACCCGAACACACCTGAAGCTATAGCAATCACAAGGTATAAATCATCAAATGATGACATTGAGCGAATGTTATATCCTGGCGGCTTCCAGGGCAACGGGCAAATAGGTGCAACCCAGGAACTTGTCGATGCTTTCCCGATGGCTAACGGACGGCCGATCACTGATCCGGCAAGCGGATATAATCCTGCAAACCCGTATGTTAACAGGGATCCGAGATTCTACAGTGTGATATTCTATAACAACAGACCGGTTTACAGGAACAATAATGCAAGCCCTGCAAACCTTATGTATACATTTGAAAACTGGAATGACGGTCCCAACGGTCCAGGCAAAGATGCTTACGGGGTTAAACCCACCAACAGTCTTACAAACTATCACATCAAGAAGTTTATCTTCGCCGGTCTGAACTGGTCAGATGCTTCCATCAACCGCCAGCCGCACTACCGTTACCTGATCAGATGGGAACAGATGTTGCTTACTTTTGCAGAGGCTGCCAACAAAGTGGTTGGTCCGCTCGATGCAACAAGGTACGGTATGTCGGCAAGAACTGCAATCCAGTATCTGAGGGCAAGAAAGACTTATGACAATGCCAACGGCCTTAGTCCGGCAGTTCCCGGAGCACCCGATGCATACCTCCAGGAAGTTGCCAATGCCGGGCCTGATGCCTTCGACGCACTGGTCAGAAACGAAAGAAGAATAACAATGTGTTTCGAAGGTGTAAGATTCTACGATCTTCGCCGCTGGACAACCGATGCCGACTGGCAGACAGTTATCAATCAGCCGGTTCACGGTGTGACTATAACTCAGAATTCTGACCTCTCGTTTACTTACGACTTTACTTACGTGGCCGACCAGCGTAAATTCCCGTCGCCATATAACCCGATACCGTATAACGAGATACTGCGTATGAGTAATCTTGAACAGAACGAAGGATGGACTTCATGGAACTAAAAACTTTAAAAGGAAAAATTATGAAAAAGTTACTGGCATTCATAGTAATTTCTGTAGCAATGGTTTCATGCTACGAGGATTATATCAAGGATTACATATATACAGCCATCTATTTTCCCTATCAGCTTGATGTAAGAACGTTTGTTGTGGGTGAAGGTATGAAGATTGAAGTCGGTGCATGCCTTGGCGGTGTAAGGGATAATAAAATAGACCGTGAAGTCTCCTTTATTCTTGATCCCAGCCTGGTGACACCGGCAGTGCTTAACCAGATGAAAAACAACCCGCTTCCGTATATTAAAGACGCAACTGCAGGTGTAACAACACTTCAGGTAATGCCTTCCAACTACTACACATTGAGCAATAACAGCAAGATGATTATCAAAAAAGGATGGCATGGCGGAACCGTAGTGGTAAAAGCCGATTCAGCCAACTTCCTGAATGATTCACTCAATACTTTCTATGCTACCTACGTTCTGCCATTTTACATTACCAAAGCCGATGCCGACACGATTCTCGAATCAAAAAGATACAACATTGTGGGTCTGAAGTTCGAGAATATGCTATTCGGTAACTACTGGCACGGTGGACAGGCAAGAGTAGAAAGACCGGGAAAGGCTGATTCGACTGTTACCTATAAAACAGAGATTCCCTGCCCTGAAGCCAAGATATGGGTACTCACCACTGCCGGCCCAACCACTCTTAAATGCAACGGTTACATGAACCAGACATCAAGCAAAACACAGATGATGCTGGTTCTGAAAGGGGATAAAGTTTATGTTGGCAGTGCACCCGGGGCAACATATGTTATTGAACCCGATGGTGAAAGTATTTACAACAGGGCAAAGAAACTTCAGGACCGCAGAATCTACCTGAAATACAAATATGTAGACCCTGGCACTGGCTTCACATACCACTGCACCGATACTCTCAGATTCCGCAACAGAATACGTGACGGTATCAATGAGTGGCAGGATGAAAATCCTGAGCATTATACCAAATAAAAACTGAATTGCTACCGGTGTATACCCGGCAGCCATGTTATATAAAAAAGCTCCACCCCTGTATGCGGGTGGAGCTTTTTTTTTATAATTTAAATAAAAAATTTCAAAAGTTTGTTTTTATTGTTAATTTAACCACGCTAGACTCAAAGGATATAGAAATCCTGCATATATTTTTCAATGAAAAAATAAAATGTATGAAAAAAACAATTCTGATACTGCTTTTCGCTATCACATTAAATGGTTTATACGGTCAGAAACCTGAAGAAATCTACAGAACACCTTTAAAAGATGTTCTCACAGATATTCAGACAAGGTACAATGTAAAGCTCCAGTACAGCGAAAACCTTGTAAAAGGAGTGGAGGTACTTTACCCAACCTGGCGATACAGATCGAATATTGAACAAACACTTGATAATATTCTTCTTCCTCTTGACCTTGTATATGAAAAAGTTAATGAAAGAACTTACCAGATCAGCAGGTTCAACTATTATCAGCGGCCCGTTGAAGAGGGCAGAAAACATCTTGAACAACTTCTTGCTGCCTGCCCCACGCTGGAACTCTGGGAGAAGAGGAAAGCCGAACTCAGGCAATGTTTTCTTGAGAAACTTAAACTCAGCCCGTTCCCTGAAAAAACGTCATTCATCCCTGTAATTACCCCAGCAAGAAAATATAACGGTTATACTGTTGAAAACGTTGCAATTGAAACTATTCCCGGTGTGTATCTGTGCGGTTCACTTTATAAACCTTCAAAAGGGAAAGGTCCTTTTCCTCTTATTTTATGTCCTTATGGTCATTTCTCGAATCCCGATACAAACCTCTATGGCCGTTACCGGCCCGATATGCAGTATCGCTGTGCAACACTTGCACGCATGGGCGCTGTTGTTTTCAGCTACGACATGTTTGCGTGGGGAGAATCGCGCCTGCAATTTGCTCCTGAGCTCCACCGTACAGGCCTTGCTCATACAATGCAGACACTGAATTCAATCAGAGCCATTGACTATTTAACCTCACTTCCTTTTGTTGACAGAAACAGAATAGGAATTACCGGCGCTTCAGGCGGCGCAACCCAGACAATGCTTGCAACAGCACTTGACGACCGTATTACCGTCAGTGTGCCAGTTGTGATGGTCTCTTCATACTATTACGGCGGATGCCCATGTGAAAGCGGAATGCCACTGCAGACCTGCACCAACCTTCTGACCTACAACGCTGAAATTGCTGCCATGGCATCACCCCGCCCAATGCTTGTGATATCCGACGGCGATGATTGGACCCAGCATGTGCCAGAAATAGAATTTCCTTACCTGCAGAAGATATACTCTCTCTACGGAAAACAGGGTAACGTCGAAAATGTCCATCTGGCAAATGAAAAACACGACTACGGATATTCAAAACGAATCGTCATGTATGAATTTATGGCAAAACACCTTGGACTTGACATCAATACAGTAAAGGACAGGACAGGAAAAATAGACGAGTCGAAGGTTACTATCGAAACTTATGATAAACTACTGGTCTTCGGAAAAAACGGAAAAATGCCCGGAAATGCCCTGAAAAATCCTGATGATGTCTGGAAAACATTATTATCTTTACAGAAGAAGTAACAGATGTTAAACTAACCGGAGCACTCCATGATATTTTTCCGGAATATTATTATTCTTCTGGTTATTTTATCTACGAAAGGTTTACTTTTTACTGCTACGTCACAGAATCCCAGGTCGGAAGGATATATGGGCATCTGGTATAATACCGGAGAGAGGACACAATACGGGTATAAACTTTCGGGTGGTTTTGCAACATTCGGATCGCGTCATTTGCCAATTTCAATTTATTCTCCTGAAGCACAAAAGACTTTCTTTGTTTACGGGGGTACAAAGGCTCCAGATCAGAGCCATCTTCTGATTATGGTTTCTTATTTTGATCACATTACAAGAAAAGTCCCGAAACCTGTAATTGTTTACGATAAGGAAGGAGTGAGAAATCCTTACGATAATGCCTCATTATCAATTGATAATAATGGATACATATGGATTTTCGTAAGCGGTTGGTTGAGGACGCGGCCTGGATTGGTTTTTAAGAGTGCCATGCCTTATTCAATCGACAGGTTTGAAAGGGTCATAATAAAGGAGATGTCCTTCCCTCAGCCATGGTGGACAACAGAGAAAGGATTTCTGCTTACTTTCACTAAAATGAGAGAGGGACTCGAAATTAATTTCTGCAGAAGCAGCGACGGATACAACTGGAGTGAAGATAAAACAATTACTTCTATGGGCGGCAACGGACATGTGTCGGCTTTCTATAATAATAAGCTATATGTGGCATTCAATTATCATCCCGGAGGAGATCCGGACAAAAGAACCAATTTATACCTGATCTATACAGATGATTACGGTGACACATGGAAAACAATTGACGGTAATGAGGTTGCTGTTCCCCTTAAAAATGTGAATAATAATGCATTAATCAGGGATTTTCAGAAAGAAGGTAAACTAACTTATATATACGACATAAATTTTGACCTTAAAGGTGATCCTGTTCTTCTAATCTGCACAGGGGGAGCGCCTCAACCCGGGCCATCAGAAATACCGAGGGAGTGGGTTGTTGTAAAGCGCGAGAACAACCGCTGGGCATTTTATAGAATATGTGAAACAGACAATAACTTCGATGCAGCTGCTTTATATACAATTGGAAAAAAATGGATTGTCGTAGGCCCATCTGAACCAGGCCCTCAAAAATATGCTGCAGGAGGGGAAATGGCTCTGTGGGAAAGTACTGATGAAGGAGCCACATGGCATAAGGCAGGGTTAATAACATCAGGAAGTAAATTCAATAATTCATACGCAAGGAGACCATTGAATGCAAATAATGAGTTTTATACCTGGTGGGCCGATGGAAATGCCTATGAATTTTCTGAATCGAGAATTTATTTCACAAACAGTAGATTTAACAGGGTATATATGCTCCCCTTCAGAATGAGCAGGGACTATGAGAGACCGGTAAAAGTTCGCTGAGAATCAGGGGAGGCCGTAAAATTCCACAGCATTGTCGTGAAGTATCATTTTTGCAACCTGTCTGGCTTCATTTTCTGATAATTGATTGTTAGAAACTTTCTCGGTAAGTACCTCTGTTATAATTTGTTTGGCAATCTGGTACACACCATATATATTTTCCACACAGTTATAATCTCCTCCGAAAGCCATAATTTTACTTGCAGGGATAGTTTCGAGCCATTCGCTCAGATATCTTTTTGCGTAGGAGGGTGAGATGGCATAAGTCCAGTTCATATCAATATAAACGTTGCTGTAGGTTTTTGCCAGGGTTGCAAGTTCTCCGCCATAAGGATAACTTCCATGAAACAAAACAAATCTGACATCAGGATATTCATGGAACAGGTTGGCCAGCAGAACAGGATTTGAATTTCTTATATCATTACCCTGCCCTGCCTGAAGTCCGGTATGAAAAATAACAGGTACACCATGCTGCTTTGCCATCTCCATCAGCTGGTGAAACATGTAATCCTGCAAAGGCTTTGCTTTTTCCCATGGAATCTGCAGATCTTCATCGCCTGATACAAGTGTTTTAAAAACTTTTCTTGCAGCTGCAATATCTGTCTTTTCGAAATAGAGGTTTCTACTGTATGCTGATATTACCTTAATACCAACCATGCCGTTTTTTAAGCCTTTTTCAAACTCATTTCTGAGGGACTTTACGAAATCTTCCAGAGTGAAAATTGGCTCAACCTGCTCCATAGCAATGGAATCAATGCCGAATTTTGTTCTGACATTGAGCCAGGGAGTGAATCTTTTAACATATTTTATCCAATCCACTTTCAGCGCAAGGGCATCATCATCCTGAACAAGGTATTCAATTCTGCATGAGTCTTTTAAAATTGTTTCAAACCAGTTTTTGTTGTTGTAAGCTGATTTTATCCGTTGTGTCAGTATCCCGACAGTATTGGCATTTATTTCATTGACATTAAATAGATTACGGGCTGCAACTTTTGCCACCAGAGCGAATGACGTATTTAGCGACCTGTTCCAGTATGGTTCAATAAGCTTCCATTTTTCTTCAGGTGGCATATTCCCGTTATAGAGTTTATTAAAGAATTCTTCTGGCATCCCTGCAGTAATCAGGTCATCATAATAATAATGATTCATCAAAAGGAAAAAATCAAGTATGTTGGTCTTCCTCAGGAAGTCGGGGTTGAGCAGATGCTCGTGTGTGTCAATAATTTTGAGTGTATCTATGTATTCTTTGAGTTTTCTTGCAGTTTCTTCTGTTCTGTATGAAAGGTAGTCAGATTGTGCCTTACCGGTAATACAGAAACAAAATAGAAAAATATATACAATAAACTTTTTCATCAGCAGCCCTGCAGATAGAACTTGAGTGTCCCTTTACAGGCTGCTAAATTGACAAAAATTCATCAACCGGTATTCCTGATTTAACCTATCTTAACGTAATTTAACGTTAAATAACTCAGAAGCTAAATGCTGGATCAGGTTTCAGTTTTTTACTTTTTCTTTCCACGAAGCGTATTTTTTAAAAACTTCCTGAGGTGCATCGGTATACCAGCTATAACCGTTACGGCGTTCATAACCGATCTCATCAAGGTTCTTCTTTTTTATTCCGTCGCGGTCGCAAAAAAACGGCTCTTCTGTTTCGAGATCATAGAATCTTGCCCACATATCTCCCGCCTGAGGATCATGAACAATACGTCTGTCTCTTAGTCCTTCGGCATTTGTGAAATATTCCCATCTTATATTTTTGATTCTGTGATTATTAAGCCATTCTACTGCCCCTTCAACTGCTCTTGTAATTCTTTTTGTAGGATCTGGAATTTCCATAAGCAGCAGGACAATGCCGGCCGCCTCAGCTCCGCTGAAAGAAGGCAGCTCGTACGACCTTGCCCCTGCAGGTTTGAGTGTATGCTCATCATGCTGGGCGCACCATACTGTTGGTTTGCCATTCACAATGATCTGTGTTTTCAATATGCAGTCAATCCCCATTTTGAATGCTTTCTTTGAACCTTTAAGTAGCTTTGAGTCAGTAATATCCTGAAGATTAAACCTGTTTTCATTTATGTCTTTCAGCAGCCTTAAAATATTTACAGTAGCATTATCATTAAAGGTAATATGAGAATAATAGCCTTTCCTCAGCGGCCAGAACATTGGCCAGCCGCCGTTCTCGTACTGTGCATCAAGAATAAACCGGAGGCCTCTGTTGAAAGATTCCCTGAATTCGGATTTCCCGGTTTTCAGGTACATCCTGGCAAGGAACCTCATTTCGGTAATTGTGGCTCCATTATCGAATGTTGCATCATTTAGTCCTTTCTCGTCTTTTATTCTGGCTTTTTCAGGTTCTGTCAGAGGAAGATGCATCCGGATATTTTTGGGCCATCCTCCGGCATCCCGTTGATAAAGGAGAACATTTTCAGCCACTCTGAGCGATTCGTCCGTGCCGTACCACTCTTCAGGCATGCTGGTTGCAACATATTGCCACGACCTCCCTTCAG
>JAKPDL010000024.1 GCA_029552825.1 Bacteroidota bacterium | reverse complement strand
ATACCCCGGAAGAGGCTAAGATTATGATACATACTGCCAATCAGGCCCAACAGAATCGAGCCAAGCCCTATAGCCAGGAGTTGTCTTGATAAAACCTTCAGGGGAGCGAGGAATAAGTCCAGGCATTTGTTAACAGTATCTAAAATGGTGATTATTGAAAGAGAACTGAATTTGGTCAGCTCCTGTTTGATGATTTGTTCTATTGGTTTGAGTTCTTTCATCTTGGGTGTCGGCAGCTTGATTGAGGCGGGATTTAATCTATTCTTTATCAGTTCAGGAAGTAGCTCAAGCGATATCCATTTGCCCAGTGTTCTGGCTCTTTTGTAGGAAGCTATAACCATGGGTATAAAGTAAACAAGGGCAATAATAAAAATGCCTATTATGAAAATGACTAACCCAGATAAGCCTGGAAGATAGTCAAGCCAACCGCCCTGGACAAGTCCGAATTGCATCTTATCCCCCCAATATGGCTGCAACGAATTATAACAAATAGGGTAAGAGCGTAAAAGTTTTCAAAATAAAAAAGGAGAAGGCTATAGTTAATTTTGTTCCTGTTAGAACTGCGCTTCGAGAGAAAGATTGAGACGGTAGTCGAGCTTCAGTAGCTAGCAGCTGAAATACGCCCGGATAGACGCCGCCTGGTCTGGTCCCTTTAAGAGAAAAGCCGGGTAATAAAGCCTGCTCCCGGATAAAAAATCAGGCAGGCCGTTGCCCGGGTCCACCCGTTGATCCGCCCCTATAGGCTCAAGTGGCTAAATTGTCTGACTATTCACGAAACCCTTAATTCCGCCCCACGGGTTAATCAGAGAATCTCTGCTTTTGCCAGGCCTTTATTCCTTTTTATTTTTCTATTTTATTTTTCTATCTTAGCAACGTTTTTATTTTCTTAGCAACGTTTCCGCCATAATACTCAGCAGTTCATTTTGATAATCACCGTTATATTCCCAGAACATAATTCCGCGAAGCTGTTGATCAATAACGTAATTGCATTTTAATTTAACCGAGACAGCATCATCGTAAGATATAAAT
>JAKPDL010000020.1 GCA_029552825.1 Bacteroidota bacterium | reverse complement strand
TTTCAATAACCAGTCTGGAGCTAGTGGCGGAGTAACCTATTAGGTACCCGCCCTAGCTCCGGTATTTTGGACGGCATCATCGTCAACCTCATGACACCAAACACTGTCTATTGGGGGACACTATAGGTTGGCAGTAACACCCTCCTGTACTTATTATATAACGGTAATGCAAACCTTCACAGCTATGATGGGGATAAACCGCGCCTTCTGTCAATAAAAAAGCCTGAACAAACCGGTGTTCAGGCTTTTCGCAAAGTTACCTTGAAATTTTACGGCCTTATTTTGCAGTTTTCTCCTTGATGGGCAGATAAAGATCGATTCCGCCGATATGGTTGAGGTCTTCGTCAAAGCCCAGATGCTCCTCAAGCCACTGATGGCTGCCATGCTGGTACCTGCTGTCCCTCAGCCAGCTCATGAACCTCTTCCAGGTCTTCATGATCTCACAACCTAAATCCCCGTTGCGGTTCCGTTTCACTCCGGCTACGGCATAAAGGCCTCCCTCCAGGGTTTTCACCTTTACCTTTTCATCGTTTACCGCGACGCTGTCATCAATTGTAACGCAGAATTCATAGCCGTACTCTTCCTGGTCTTCACTTGAGGGCGAGGGATTATTATACCCGAATATCCTCATGCTGCTGGTATTGATATTATTTTTTTTCAGCCATTCCTTCAGAACCTGGTATGCGCCCTCTTCGGGGTTTTTCCCATAGTAGCAGTAATATGCCACCCTCATGGGCTCCAGTTTCTTCAGAACTTTAATGTCAGGATATTTTTCAAGAAGATCTTTGTCCTGAATATCAAAATATTTGTCCATCAAATCCACCCTTTCGAAACAGAATTTCTGGTTTTGCTTCTTGAACTCGCTCGGCAAAAATCCGGTGATTCGCCTGAAAGCCCTTGAAAAGGCATCTCCGCTGGAGAAGTCGTATTTTACGGCAATGTCAATAATGCAGGCATCCGTGTTGATTAAGTCTGCAGCAGCAAGGCTGATTCTCCTCAACTGCATATTTCGGCCGCATCCGGACACTGATTCCGGCAACATCCGGACAGCGTTTCGGAATTATCCGGACAGCATAACGGCATATCCGGACACCTTGTCGAATGATTAAAAAATCAGGTACCCTTTAATCAGAATGATTAAAGGGGGCTAATCGATGAGGAGGCTGGATATGCTGAAAACAAGAGAAATTTTAAGGTTAAAAAATGAAGTAGGACTATCGCTGCGAGAAATTGCCCAAGCCTGTAACTGTGGCAAGACGACAGTATCAGAGATACTCAAGCGGGCTGAAAAGGCTGGAATAACATGGCCCATAGAGATTAGCGACAAGCAATTGATGTCATTGCTTTACCCGCCTGCAGAAACAAGAAAATCACCTTCTGAGCCTGACATGGAGTATGTTTTTCATGAAATGAAGAAAAAGAACATCACATTGATGCTTTTATGGGAAGAATACAAGGAAAAGCATCCGGACGGGATTATGTATACCCAGTTCTGTGACCGTTACAGGAAATTCAAAAAGGACAATAAAATTTCCTTGCATAAGGAGCATAAAGCCGGCGAAGAAA
>JAKPDL010000018.1 GCA_029552825.1 Bacteroidota bacterium | reverse complement strand
CTTAATCCCTTTTGTATGCCTGTCTCTGGCATCTTCCTGAAGTGCTTTCCCGCCCCATAACACATTGTCGGCGATAATAAACCCACCTTGTCTGACTTTCTCTTTAACCAGCCTGAAATATTCACAATATTCACGTTTGTCACCGTCGATATATACGAGGTCGAACAGCAGATTGAATGTAGGAATCACATCCTGCGCCTTTCCGTTTATCAGTTCAATAGCTTCCGACAGTCCGGCTTTCCGGAAGTAATCCTTTGAAAAGTCTGATAATTCATCATTTATTTCAATTGTAAAAAGTTTTCCTCCCTCCCTTAAGCCTTTTGCCAGGCATATTGCAGAGTATCCGGTAAATGTTCCTATTTCAAGGATGTATGTGGGACTTATCATTCTTGAAATCATTTCAAGAATTTTTCCCTGAAGATGGCCCGATACCATATTCGGGTTTACAAATCTGAGGCACGTCTGTCGGTAAAGGTCTTCGAGCAGGGGATCTTCAGGAGTGATGTGGCTTGAAATGTAATCCAGTATTCCGGGTTCCATTTTATTTATAAATCAATACTGAAAGTTTCTGTTCGTCAAGCACTTCATTGGCAATTTCCATAAGCTCGCCGGCAGTAACGGCGTCTATTTTTTTATAAATGTCTTCCGGTGTGTCGATGCGGTTAAAAACAAGAATGTTTTTGCCCATGCTGAGCATGAGACTTTCGTAGCTTTCAAATCCGCGTGCCACATAGCCTTTTATCTGGTTTTTTGCCCTTGTCAGCTGCAGTGTTCCGAGTCTCTGAGTACGGAGTCTTTTCATTTCCCGGTATGCGATCGTCATGCTTTTTTCGATATGTCCGGGATCGGTTCCAAAGTATATTGAAAATAAGCCCGTTTCGTTATATGGATTATAGACGGATTCAATGTTGTAAGCGAGTCCGTTTTTTTCGCGCAGTGAAATATTGAGTCTTGAATTCAGTCCCTGTCCGCCCAGAATATTATTCAGAATGACCATTCCGGTTCTTTTTCTGTCGTGGAGGTTGTATGAAATGTTTCCGATAATGCAGTGATTCTGCCAGGTATCGAGTTCGCGTACCGTATGGGTTGGCTGGTACTCAGGTTGGATGGCAGGGGGTCCTTCCCCGGCATGTTCTGGTATTGAGCGGAAATATTTATTAATCAGAGAGATTACTTTTTTAGAATCAATGTTTGCAACGGAACTTATCACCATGCCGGAAGTGGAATAATTTCTTCCGACGAATGAAAGAATGTTTTCTCTGGTGAATGATTTTACAGTATCGGGTGTGCCGAGAATATTTCTGCCTATGGGTTGGTTTTTAAAGACTATTTCCTCGAATTCGTCAAAGATCAGCTCTGAGGGGTTATCGCGGTAGGCGTTTATTTCTTCGAGAATTACTTCTTTTTCTTTTTCAATCTCTTTCGGAGGAAATACTGAGTTGAAAACGATATCTTTAATAAGTTCGAGGGCCCTTTCATAATGCTCTGTAAGGACGGAAGCATGAATGGCGGTTTCCTCCTTTGTTGTATAGGCATTGAGTTCACCTCCAACGTCGTCGATGCGGCTGAGGATGTGATATGATTTTCTGTTTTTTGTGCCTTTGAAAAGCATATGTTCAGTGAGGTGGGCGATACCGTGTTCTTCTGTTTTCTCGTTTTTTGAACCGGCATTTATTATAATTCCAAGGTGGGCAACGCTTCCTTTTACCGGAAGGTGTACTGCTCTGATACCATTGGGGAGAGTGTATGTAGTGAATTCCATTGTCGTTAATGCAGTTGCAAAGGTATCACATACGGAAAATGATTCCAAACGGAAAAAATTTTTATTAAAGTATTTGTTAAAAATGATTTGGGTGTTATATTTGCAGTCCTTAAAGCGCAGGAGGTGCCATA
>JAKPDL010000235.1 GCA_029552825.1 Bacteroidota bacterium | reverse complement strand
CGATGAGAACTATTGCTATTGTTGCAGGGGGTGATTCACCCGAATATGAAGTGTCGGTAAAGAGTGCAACGGAAGTTGCAAGGGCGCTGGGCGAAAGGTATGCAACCTATATCATTATGATAAGGGAAAACAATTGGTACTGGGAAGATCCGAGGGGCAGGCGGTTTGGGATTGACAGAAACGACTTTACATTGCGACTCGATGAGCGTAAGGTTCGCTTCGATGCAGTTTTTATAGCCATTCACGGAACACCTGGCGAAAACGGCCTCCTGCAGGGATATTTCGACATGTTGGGCATACCATATACCTCGTGCAATGCATTCTGTTCGGCACTCACCTTCAACAAACATGCATGCAAACTCTTCCTTAAGGAATATGGTATACAGATGGCCGATTCAATCATGATTCGCAGGGGAGAATCATCCGACCCAGGTGCAATACTCTCGAAAATCGGACTTCCGTGCTTCGTTAAACCCAATGACAGCGGCTCGAGCTTCGGAGTATCGAAGGTAAAAAAGCATGAAGACCTTTTGCCTGCCATCGAAAAAGCATTTCAGGAAAGCAATGAAATACTTGTAGAATCATTCATGGATGGACGGGAAGTTGCATGCGGTGTGGTAAAAGCAGCAGGGAAAAAGATAGTCCTTCCGGTTACTGAAATCGTCCCTAAAAACGAATTCTTTGACTATGAGGCAAAATATACTCCTGGAAAATCGGACGAAATAACACCTGCCACCATAGGTGAAAAACTTACCGAAGAGGTTCAGCAGCTAAGTTCTCTTATCTACGACCTGCTTGGGTGCAAAGGCATAGTAAGGGTAGATTTTATTATTGTAAAAGGGAAACCTCTGTTTCTTGAGATAAACACTGTACCCGGCATGACCGCCGAAAGCCTCATCCCAAAACAGGCAAAGGTCGCCGGTATTGAACCAGGCGACCTCTATTCTATGGTTATTGAAGATCTTTTCAGAGGCTGAATACTGATTATTCCGGTTACCTCAAGGCACGAACTTTCAGGGCTGCTGCTTTGCCTTAACCAGCGCGCTTGTTGTAGTGTAGTATTTTGTTATCATCCCCGGCACTTCCCACTCAGGCATTTTGCCTTCCTTCAGAAACCCAAGAAACTTTTCGGTTACCTGTGCAAAATGCTCTTCATGACCTACCCTGTATTTATCGGGTATAACAATTTTAACAACATTCCCGCTCATAATTTCAAATGTGAGCCCCTCATAGGGAAGCGAAGCCAGAGCATTTTTCAGCTTTGGAGTAAATTCATCCATCGAACCTCTTATATTTTCGACATAAAGGGTTGGTATAAATTTCTCAGCGGCTGTCTGGCGTATAACGAGGTTGCAACCGGTACCTCTCATAATTGAAAAGTGTGTATCACCTCCGCCTTCCGGTGCCCTGTATTTCCATTCAACCGATACCTTTACCCATTTACCTTTCAGGCGGTAAATCATTTCGCCGTTTGCATATACATTCAGTTTTCCGTCTTTGATATCTTTTGAGAGATATTCGGGAAATTCATTCAGACCGGTAACGCCTGTAAACTCTTCCTTTGTGAGAATTGTTGGCCAGCGGCGGGCAGCAATCATTTCAACATCCTCTTTGTTCAGAATCATTCCGGGGAAGCATTCCCACTGAACCAGATCCACAAGATGTGTGGTGACGTCCACAATTCCTTCGCCCTGCTGTTCGACATCGAAAAACCAGGCTGGTCTGATAAGGGGAGCACCTGAAACAATCTTTGAGAAGTGATGCACACTCTCCTTGGTAACCGCAGGTTCTTTTTGTGAACCGTCAGTCAGCTCTCCGAATATCTCTTTTTTCTGCGACAGCTCTTTCTGAAGGATTGTTGCTATCTCATATCTTTCTGTCATGATATCATACAGAAGAATACCTTTTTCTGCTGCAATCCTGAATGCTTCCTCGAGTTTGGGGAAGTCCTCTGGTGTAATTACCATTGGCTTATCGGCAAGAACATTGAATCCTGCCTTTATTGAACCAAGGATATAGTCGGCTTTCTTCCTGTTGTTGCCGGAAAGAACAACCACATTTCCCGGCTTTCTGTTGATCATTTCCTCGAAGAAGTCGTCGCCGGTATAAACTATTTCATTCCAATGGGTTGGATTTTCCGGTCGTTTGTTATACGACTCTATTCTTGCGAGATGCTGGTCGAGGTCGGGCCCTGCCGGAGCATATACATACACATTATGTGAAACACCTTCATACATTGTCTTCTGCACAAGGGCAGCATGGAAATGGCCTGGGTCAACTGTAATTAATCTGATCATCTTCTCATCCTTTGAAGTGGTTTCTTTTTCAGTCTTGCGGCCTCCCTCACCGCATGATGAAAACAAAAGAACAAAAACTGCCAGAATAAAGAAAGTATTTTTCATATATGAACATTTTTATATGTTAATGAATATCAGTTTTTTGTCTTTTCTATTTTATGGATGCTTTAACAACAGGTGGATAAGCGAAGTCGTTCCATAATCTGTCGGAGGTTGCCCTGTCAACTTTTCCGTCGTAGATGAGCATACGGTATTTGAGCCGATAAACATTGCCGGGTTCGAGAACCCACTCTTTATGGCGGATAGGGCAGAACTCGAAATAGACATCACCCCGTCCGTTCTGGTCGACAGGCCATACTCTCATCGGTTCGGGGTGTTCCCTGTTGGAGGGGTGGGAGAGGAAGACTATTCCCGACTCGCCTTTGCCTTCGAACATACCGCCTACATCGGTCCATCTCGCCCTTGTGCCGTCGGCATCTATCCGTGTCTTTCCCTCAGATGTAACAACCCAGCTGTTTTTATTGTTCCATTCTGCCGTAGCCCTGAAGCCTATGCCTCCACCATACCTGTAAGCTTCAAGTACTACTGCCGTATCGCAGGCAACAGAAAGATAAGAAGTAAAATCAACAAGCCAGGCTTTTGATCCGGAAAGCGGCTCTGTGTTCCATACCCTTACATCCCAAACTTCGTTGAAAGTTGTTTCCTCGGGTTTTTTACCTTGAAAATCAATGTGTTCATGACGAACATTGAATCCTCCGAAAACAGGTCCTTCGGTCAACGAATTGACTCCGGAAAACCTGACTGTGCCCTGATGAGTATATAGATTCCAGAAATCCGTTACATGATTTCTGATTCTCACACGGGTCCAGGGATTCCATATACCAAAATGATGATAATGATCGGGTGCATTGATTCTTGTAAGTACATTTCCCGAAGGAGAATAGACAGGATGGATGAATCCGTTACGCTTGTACATAGTATCCACACCTGCTGGCGGATATATAATCTTCACCGCATAGTCAAGGACAGGTTTTTCTTCTTTTATCAGGCGAATGACATCAGGTGTTAGTCTGACATTAACGGCAGGCCTGGTTTTTGTTTTAATGTCCTGATAAAGAATATATTCCCTTTTTGACCCTGCCGGTGTAATGCCGCTCATAATCCACCATAGTCTTGGTATATAGCCTTCCTCAACCTGTGAAGGAACCTCAATGAGTTTGCCTTTCACATCCTCGTAAAGCTGAAAGGAGAGAGTGTCGGCAATGTTCAACACTGAAAGGTCGTAGCATACAGGAGTGTTTATTCTCTGGAATTTTCCTGCTTCAACCGTAAGCCTTGCAATCTCCTTTTTCTGCGAAAAGAGAGGGATTGCAAGTGCCAGTATCAACAATGCGGATAAAATCCTTTTCATGGTTTGAATTTATTTGATGTATTCTCTGACTCCTTCTATGAAAGCTTCAATATTTTCATTCTTTACTCCCTGTGGCATTCCTCCGCCCACCGACCATATTATGCGGTTATGTCTCTTTATTTCATTGGCAGCTTTTTTCACAGCCTCTTTAACCTGAGCCGGTGTCCCTGCAGCCATGACATCGCGCGGCGGAATATTTCCTACAAGCACCACTTCTTCGCCGGCCAGTTCCCTTATTTCTCCCATTGAATGTTCGAAGGAGAAATTGTACATGTTAACATTTATATCTTTCAGGTGTTTTGCTGTAATCAATCCCTGGGCGTCGTTATGGAGAAACCTCACCCTGCAGTCGAAGGCATTGAATATTTTCCTGAAGGCAGGGATAGCATATTCGTTGAATTCATACTCACCTATAAAGCCCATCAGGTCGTCGAGTATAAAAATTCCCCCGATGGATGGGAAGCATTTTTTCTGGTATCTGAGCCAGTTGCATATAAACTCTGTAATGTGCCCGATTAGTTGTTCTGATTCGACAGGGTACATGGCGAGGGCCATCATGAATTCGGTTGTCCCCATCAGGAAGCTTGCAATGTTTAATGGTCCGCGGGAAACAGCAAACCTTATTTCGTGACCTGCCTTTTTTATTTCCTCCTCGTTTTCCCTTAGTCTGTTTATCATGAAAGGCAGCAGACCGTCGGTTTCGACGTCGGGCACTGGCAAGTCCTTGATGTCTTCAATGTTTTTTATGACTTTTTCTGCATGGGGCAGGCTCTGTTCCATCCATTTAAGTCGTGCGCCAAAGGCTGATGGCTCGGTGCACATGCCATATTCCGACCAGAAACCGGGAAGGAACCAGACGTCGGGGAACAGGTTTACGGCTTTCAGGTTCGAAGCCAGCCAGTGTCTGTCGGATTGGTAATATTGAATATTGTTGATACCATACCACCCCGGGATCCAGGGGCTGTCTATTATAAACCCCACTGGCTGGTAGCCTGGGTTTTTACCTTCAATGAGGGTAATAAGATCGTTCCATTGTTTATCGGTCATGACTCTGATAGTTTGAATGTTTCCTGCCGGTAAGCATCAATAGGTTCGCAGGTGCATACCAGGTTTCTGTCGCCGTATGCATCATCTATTCTTCCCACTGAAGGCCAGAATTTGTTTTCGGATAGCCATTTAGCGGGAAAAGCAGCTTTCTGTCTGGTATATTTATGGTTCCAGTTATCTGAAGTTGCCACTTTTTCTGTGTGTGGGGCGTGGTGAAGAACATTGTCTTCTCTGTCGGCTTTGCCTTCGATTATCTCCTGTATCTCAGCCCATATTGATTTCATTGCAGTGATGAATTTGTCGAGTTCCTGAAGCGGTTCCGATTCTGTTGGTTCAACCATCAGTGTACCGTGTACCGGGAATGATAGGGTAGGGGCGTGGAAGCCATAGTCCATAAGGCGTTTGGCGATATCCACTTCGGACACACCGGCTTCAGCTTTAAACCTGCGGCAGTCGAGAATCATTTCATGGGCAACCATTCCATTCTTTCCTGTATAGAGGATTTTATAGCAATCTTTGAGAGCCGAAGCTATATAGTTGGCATTCAGTATGGCATATCTGGTTGCCTCGGTGAGTCCTTCAGCTCCCATCATCATTATGTATGCATGTGATATTGTGAGTATGTGGGCACTGCCGAATGGAGCTGATGATACAGCAGTTATACCCTGTTTGCCGCCTGTTTTTACAATGGGGTGGGCTGGCAGGAACGGAGCCAGTTTTTCGTTCACAAGTATCGGTCCCATGCCAGGTCCGCCGCCTCCATGAGGTATGGCAAAAGTTTTGTGAAGGTTAAGATGACAAACGTCGGCACCTATCTGGCCCGGACTGGTAAAACCTATCTGAGCGTTCAGATTTGCACCATCCATGTAAACAAGTCCGCCGTTGCGGTGTACAATGTCAACAATTTCAATCACATCTTCCTCGAAGACTCCGTGTGTTGAGGGATAGGTAATCATAATGCAGCTCAGGTTATCCCTGTTCTCTTCTGCCTTTTTGCGGAGGTCTTCAACGCTGATATTCCCTTTTTCATCACACTCCACCACAACAACTTTCATTCCTGCCATTGCTGCACTTGCCGGGTTTGTACCGTGGGCTGATGCGGGGATAAGTGCAACTTTACGGTGTCCTTCACCTCTGCTGATATGGTACTGGCGTATTACCAGCATACCGGTATATTCACCTGCAGCTCCTGAATTAGGCATAAATGAAATCTCCTTCATACCGGTTATCTCTTTCAGGGCGTTGCCAAGCTCTTCCATCAATTTGTGGTAGCCAGCAGCCTGGTCGTCTGGAACAAAAGGGTGAATATTTGCAAATTCAGGCCAGCTCATCGGAAACATTGCTGTTGCCGGGTTGAGTTTCATGGTACATGAGCCCAGCGATATCATGCAATGTGTCAATGAAAAATCCTTGCGCTCCAGCATTTTTATATACCGCATCATTGCAGTTTCGCTATGATACATGTTGAATACAGATTCTTTCAGGAATTCTGATTTTCGCAGGAATTTATTCTCAATGATACGGCAGTTGCATAGCTCATTTATTTCAGGGGTTTTCTTTCCTGCAGCTCCGGCAAAAATTTCTGCAATGGTTCTTAGTTCTTCTAATGTTGTTATTTCGTCGGTGCTTATTGACACAATATTTGCGGAGGGGTACCAAAAATTTATTCCGGCCTGGAGTGCTCTTTTCTTTATGTCGTCTGTAGTTATTCCTGAAGGCAGAATAATCTTCAGGGTATCGAAGAACTGGCTGTTTGAGTTGGTAAAGCCTGCCTCCTTCAGCGCATCGCTCAGAGTACAGGCAGTTCTGTGAATATGGTGGGCTATTGATTTAAGGCCTTCCGGTCCGTGGTACTGGGCATACATCCCCGACATAATTGCGAGCAGTGCCTGTGCTGTGCAGATGTTTGATGTTGCCCTTTCCCTTTTAATATGCTGTTCACGGGTCTGAAGAGCCATTCTGAGGGCGGGGTTGCCCTGTGCATCAACCGATATGCCTATTATTCTTCCCGGCATATTTCTTTTGAGTTCTTCTTTAGTGGCGAAGTAGCCCGCATGAGGTCCTCCGTAGCTCATCGGCAGTCCAAAGCGCTGGCTTGAGCCCACAACCACGTCGGCACCCCATTCACCTGGAGGGGTGAGAAGTGCAAGACTCATCAGATCTGCTGCCACACAAAGCAGAGCTCCGGCAGAATGGATCTTTAAAGCAAAATCGCGATAATCCCTTATCATGCCCGAAGCTGAGGGGTACTGAACGATGGCACCGAAAAAGGTATTGTCGGGTGTGAACTCTTCATAATTACCTGTCACAAGTTCGATACCCAGAGGGGCTGAACGCGATTTCAGAACGTCGAGTGTCTGAAGAAAAATATCATTGTCAACAAAGAACTTAACGGCTCCTGCTCTTACAGCTTCTTTTGGGCGTGCATTGAACATCATTATCATAGCTTCAGCAGCAGCAGTAGATTCATCCAGAAGTGATGCGTTAGCTATCTGCATCCCGGTAAGCTCTATTATCATGGTCTGGAAATTCAGAAGAGCTTCGAGCCTGCCCTGCGATATCTCGGCCTGATAGGGAGTGTACGAAGTATACCATGACGGATTCTCAAGTACGTTACGGATTATAACTGACGGCACAGCTACCCCATAATATCCCTGTCCGATGAATGACCGGTATTGCTTATTCATTGCCCCGAGTTTCCTGATATGGTTAAGATATTCATGTTCACTCATTGCAGGAGGAAGATTCAGGGGTTTTGTCAGCCTTATCGATGAAGGGATTGTTTTATCAATAAGCTCATCAAGAGAAGAGACACCTATTGTTGCAATCATTCCATCTAATTCATTATCCCGAGGCCCTATATGCCTTTTAACGAATTTGTCTGAAGTCATTATGTTATTGATATATAGTTAAATAAAGATAAATATTCTTGCGTTTAGCACATTGCTAAAATAGTAAAAGTAATTTATTAATACCATGAAAAGTGTAATGTCAGATCAGCCATGGATTTCTTTTAAGCTCATTTTCGATGGTTGTTGCCGGCCCATGGCCTGAATAAATTATTGTTGAAGGGTTCAGTATAAGTATTTTTTCTTTTATGCTTTTAAGCAGAGTATTTTGATTTCCTCCCGGTAGATCTGTTCTTCCGATACTGCCGGCAAAGATGGTGTCGCCGGTAAATATGCATGATTCTTTTTCGCAGTAGAATGCTACTCCTCCTGCTGTATGCCCGGGTACATGCATTGTTTTCAGAGAAATATTTCCGAATTCAATTATTTCGCCATCTTCAATGAAGGCTTCTGGTTCGGGTGGTTCATCCATTTTCAGTCCGAAGAATTCTGCATGGGCAGGTGCATTTTTCAGGTTTGGCATCTCTTCTCTGTGGCAGTATGTGCGTAGATTGTATTTTTCAAACATGAATTTGTTCCCGAAAACATGGTCGAGGTGGCAATGGGTGTTCAGCAGAAGGACCGGTTTAAAATTTTTAAGTTCTATAAAACGCACCAGTCGCTGAAATTCTTTTTCATTATAGCAGCCACAGTCAATAACAGCACATTCGCCCGTTGTGTCGGCCACGATATAGGTGTTTACTTCAATTGGAGAAAAAACAAGCCGGAATACTTCCATGATATAATTGGTTATCCATTCACTGTACCTCTCAGCATGGGGACAAATACAAATGTGCCATGGGAAGAGTAGTCGTACGAATCGGGGCCTGTGCGTTCGACCACGGTCATTATCTGATAATCTCCGCCACCGAGTGGTACAACGAGTCTGCCGCCTGTTTTAAGCTGCTGCAGCAGTTTATCGGGTATTTCTGGTGCTGCAGCCGTAATAATGATACCGTCGTAGGGTCCATATTCCTTTTTACCTTCCCATCCGTCACCGAAAAAGAAATGAATATTGTGGTAACCCAGTTCTGCGATTGTCTGCTGGGCTTTCAGGTAAAGCTCCCGGCATCGCTCGATGGTGTAGACCCTGGCGCCCATTTCAGCCAGAATAGCCGCCTGATAGCCGGAGCCAGTACCAATCTCGAGAATTTTATCTCTCTTTTTTACCTTCAGCAGGCTGGTCATTATTGCAACTGTATAGGGCTGGGAAATGGTTTGACCCGCAGCTATGGGAAAAGCCTTATCGGCATATGCATGATGCAGAAAAGCAGGATCCATAAACAGATGCCGTGGTACGGTTCTCATAGCCCGCAATACCTCTTCGTCGGTTATTCCTTTTTCCCTGAGGCTCTCGACAAGCTTTTCCCTCAGGCCTCTGGCCTCAAACGTATCCTGCATCTTTTCAGGTTTTTCTCAGGCTTATTCTACTGGATTCTTATTTACTCCGGGCAAAAATAAAAAAATTATTTTTGCCGGAACCTTTTAAAAATATTCCGGCAATTAAAAACAATTTTGTCCGTTAATATTACATGAAGAAAACCAGATTGGCGTTTATATATCTGTTTTTTGACATTGCAGGTTCTGTAGCTGCCTGGATTTTATTCTGCATCATGACAGGTACCCCGTCTGGAGCCAGCATGCAACTGTCCGGAGAGCATACGGGTTTTTATATAAAAAGCTCTGCTGCTGTATCACTTTCGTGGGCTTTAATCTTTTTCCTTACCGGGTTTTATTCAGTATCATTAAAGAGGTCAAGGCTTCAGGAGCTTTTTTATTCTCTTGCGGTTACTTTAACGGGAGTAGTATTTCTGTTTATTTTTTTACTGGCCGAGAGGTATTTAACTGACTATTCCACATTCCTGCGCTCTCTCACCTTATTATTCACATGGCAGTTTCTTCTTACATATATTCCGAGGACGATTGTAACTTCGGTTACTGCCCGCAGGGTTCACAGAGGACTGGTTGGTTATAAGACTCTGATTCTTGGTTCAAAGAAAAAAGCATTAGAGATTTACAGGAGGATAAGAGAGGAGGCAATCCCGGGTGGCAATATTCTTACGGGGTACATTATTATTAATGGTGGAGCAAATCATAAGTCCGAATGGGATCTTGAATGCCTGGGAAATGCTGAAGATATACTGAAGGTAATTAATGAGTATCAGATTGAAGAAGTTATACTTGCCGTTGAGGATGATGAGTTCGAAAAGCTTCTCGATATTATAGGGCAGCTTCAATTCACTGATGTTACAATTAAAGCGATTCCTTCGCTAAAAGACCTGTTAACGGGACGGGTTGAACACACTTCCATATTTGGAACTCCATTGCTGGAGATCCCTAACAAAACCATGACTCATACGCAGGCAATTATTAAACAGATAATTGATTATGCTGCTTCAATAATACTTTTAATTCTTCTTATTCCTGTCATCCTTGCCCTTGCCATTGCAATAAAGCTTTACGACGGAGGGCCCATCCTGTACCGGCAGGAAAGGATCGGGCGAAATGGAAAGCCATTTACTATTCTGAAGTTTCGTTCGATGAAGAAAGATGCCGAAAGCACAGGACCGATGCTTTCGGGGAAGGACGATCCCAGGATTACACCATTAGGAAGGTTCATGCGCAAACACAGGCTTGATGAAATACCTAACCTTCTGAATGTGCTTAAGGGTGATATGTCGCTCGTTGGTCCACGCCCGGAAAGGCAATATTATATTGAGCAAATAGTAAAAAAAGCCCCACACTTCAGGCGTCTTCTTAAAGTTAAACCAGGGATAACATCATGGGGTCAGGTGAAATATGGTTATGCTTCAAACATCGATCAAATGGTCGAAAGGCTTGAATATGACCTCATCTATCTTGAAAATATGAATCTGCTTGTCGATCTCAAAATCATTATCTATACGGTGATGATTATTTTAAAGGGAAAAGGGATGTGATAAAGGTTTAATAGTAAGGATGAAACTAATTATCAGAGAATTACTTCAGTGATTGGTTTGTAAAGAGGTCCCCCAGGCATTAATACACTTTCGTAATATATTAGCTTGTTTAATTTAACATTTTGAAATTCAACGTTTTCGTGTTCTGATATAATTTCCTTAAGTTTTTCGTTGTTTCTGAGAAATTTAACTCTTCCCAGTGTCAGGTGTGGTTTAAATTCTCTCTCTTCAGCAGGGATATTCAGGGAGGTCATAATTCCTGAAACTATTTTCTGAAGATTTAGAAGTGTTTCGGCATTTTCTATTCCTGCCCATATCACACGGGGGTTACTGATACCGGGGAAGACACCCAGGCCTTTTATTGTAAAGCTTATTTCCCCTGAACCTGAACATTTTTCCTGAAGGTTCCTGCTCATAAGTTCGATAGTGTCCTCTTCAGAATCACCAAGAAATGCCAGTGTAAGATGCATAATGGCAGGATCGACCCATTTTATCGAATCCCTGTTGAGGCCGTTACGGAGAAGTGCGATGGCTTTTCTCAGTTTTTCACCTGGTTCGGCTTTGACTGCAACAAATGTTCTCCTCATTTTTTATAAAAAACAACCGGTCAAATATAAGGATTAGTTTTGTTGCTTCTCCGGAAAGTTTTTTGCCGGAATTTTGTTCTTCATTTCTTTTTTATAACATTTGCAAATCGTAATATCATTTAATTTTAATCAATTCTGATGTACATAAATCTATACCAGCTTTCTCTTTTTCTTATTTTTTGCTTTGCAGTTCTGGTTTTTATTCTGCTTTTTTACATTCCCGCGCCATATGGAAAATTTATGCGCAGGGGGTGGGGACCTTCAGTAAAATCTGGCCTGGCATGGATGATAATGGAATTCCCATCACCATTTCTGATGGCATATTTTTTTCTTACCTCGACACATAAAAATATTGTTCATTACGTATTTATTCTGATGTGGCTTGCACATTATCTATACCGCACATTTATTTATCCTTTCATGCAATCGGGAAGAAAAAAGCCTTATCCGGTTGTAGTTGTTCTTATGGCTGTTATTTTCAACGTATTAAATGGTTTTGTAAACGGGTATGGCGTGTTTCATCTTTATTCATATGATAAGTCGTGGTTGTTTTCATGGCAGTTTATTGCAGGTTTTGTATTATTTGCCAGTGGTTTTATAATAAATAAAACAGCCGACAGTAAAATGATGCATCTCAGAAATAACAATTCAGGGGAATATGTGATACCTCGCGGGTGGTTATTCGAGTACATTTCGTCGCCTCATTATTTCGGTGAGATAGTTGAATGGTGTGGTTGGGCAATAATGACGTTTTCACTTCCCGGACTTGCTTTTGCTGTTTTTACGTTTGCCAACCTTTTTCCGCGGGCTATAGCCTCACATAAATGGTACAGGCAGCACTTCAGCGATTACCCTTCGGGAAGAAAAGCTGTTATTCCTTTTATAATCTGAAAATTCTTTAATTTCAATTCTGTTGATTTTAATGAAACAGTTGTGTATATTCCGATTTTGAGAAATCAGAATTAATTTTACTGTTGAATCGGATTAATGATGATAATAGAAGAACTTATAAATACTGATACTTACAAGTCACCTGTTCCGGAGCCCGGGTTCAGGAATTGGCTTCTAAGGGATAACTGGTTTTATTTTATCATAAATTTTGGAAGGATAGTCTTAAGAACCCGCAGGGAGGCGCTGGAAGGAAGATACGATTATCCTGAGTGGATTTATTCATCTCATGAGATATTGAGGCTTCTGGAAAAAATTGGGGGTCGTTTTGATATTGAGGGGATGAATAATATTTCCAGAATATCAGAACCGGTAATATTTGTGAGCAACCACATGAGCACTCTCGAAACAATGATCTTTCCTGGCATTATTGCCCCTCGCAGAAAAGTGACGTTTGTGGTAAAGGAGAGCCTTGTTAGAAATTATTTCTTCAGGGACGTAATGCGTTCGAGAGACCCCATTGTTGTAGGCAGGACCGACCCGCGCAGGGATTTTGAAACCGTAATGAGCCAGGGGCCTCTGCTTCTTGAAAAAGGAATATCAATTATTGTTTTCCCCCAGAGTACCAGAAGCAGGGAGTTTATACCATCTGAATTTAACACAATGGGAGTTAAACTGGCAAAGAAGACAAATAAATATGTGGTTCCTGTGGCAATTAAAACAGACTTCTGGGGAAATGGTAAGATTATCAAAGAATTCGGGAAATTTGACCACAGAAAAACCATACATATAAAGTTTGGTGAGCCTTTGAATGTGAAAGGAACAGGTAAAGAAGAAAATCAGGCTATAATAGAATTCATCCAGTTGAATCTGGAAAAATGGGAAAAGGAACATAATTAACAACCTTTTTCATAATTGATATTCGTCGATTTGCTTCGATAAATAATTTTTGTGAATTTTTTTAAGTGTAATAGATACAATTAAAATATTTCTTTTTTAGATTTGAGGAAAATAAGGGGAAAAGTAAAAAATTCAAGAATACTCAACAGGAACCATTAATTATTTATTCAATTTAAAATGAATCAAATATGGCAACTCTTGACTGGATTGTTTTAATTCTTTTCTGCTTAGGACTCGTAGGTATAATCGTCTGGGTTGTAAAACAGAAGACTGAAACCTCAGCTGATTATTTCCTTGCAGGTCGTGATGCTACCTGGCTGGCAATCGGAGCATCTATTTTTGCTTCCAATATAGGTTCGGAACACCTTGTTGGACTTGCAGGAGCAGGTGCATCGAGCGGTATGGCCATGGCGCACTGGGAGATGCATGCATGGGTTATACTTATTCTGGGATGGGTATTCGTACCCTTTTATTCAAGGAGTAAAGTTTTCACCATGCCTGAGTTTCTCGAAAAGAGATATAACCGGGGAGCAAGGTCTTTCCTTTCGGTTATTTCACTTGTAAGCTATGTCCTTACAAAAGTCGCTGTAACAGTATACGCAGGCGGTATAGTATTTAAACAGGTTTTCGGCATTGAATCGATGTTCGGAATAGATTTTTTCTGGATCAGTGCTGTAGGCCTTGTGATTCTTACCGGTATTTATACTGTATTGGGAGGAATGAAAGCTGTGCTCTGGACCTCTGTATTACAGACACCTGTTCTTCTACTGGGTTCAATTGCAGTCCTGATTATAGGACTTATAAAGGTAGGAGGATGGTCGGAAGTAATGGAGATATGCAGGGCTGTGCCAGTAAATGCTGATGGTGATACCATGGTAAATCTTATAAGGTCGCATCGCGACCCTGAGTTTCCATGGACAGGTGTTATTCTCGGCTCAGCCATAATAGGCTTCTGGTATTGGTGCACCGACCAGTATATTGTACAGAGGGTTCTTTCAGCAAAAAATCAGAAAGAGGCACGTCGTGGTACTATTTTCGCAGGTTATCTGAAACTTACCCCTGTCTTCATTTTCCTTATCCCGGGTATGATTGCTTATGCTCTTAACCAGAAAGGTTTAATACATCTCCCAAGTTCTGATTCGGCATTCGCAGTACTGGTCAAAGAACTCTTGCCTGTTGGCTTCAAGGGGCTGGTGGTTGGTGGTTTACTCGCAGCACTTATGAGTTCCCTTGCATCATTATTTAACTCATCTGCAACCCTCTTCACAGTTGATTTCTATAAACACTTCAGACCACAGGCAAGCGAACGCGAGCTTGTAAGAGTAGGAAGAATCGCTACTGCAACTATAGTTATTCTTGGCGTTCTCTGGATTCCCGTAATGAAGGGACTGGGGAAAGTTCTATATGCCTACCTTCAGGATGTTCAGTCACTGCTTGCACCGGGTATTGCTGCCGTATTTCTCCTCGGAATTGCTTCGAAAAAGACCACCCCAAAAGCCGGATTCATCGGACTTGTTACTGGCTTTGTGCTTGGCATGACACGCCTTGGACTTAACGTATTCAAAAGCTCACTCAATCCTGAGAGTTTAATATATAAAATTTTCGTTGCTCCAAACTGGCTTCATTATGAATGCATAATATTCTTTATCATCATTGCACTCATGATTGTAGTAAGTATGGTGACACCAAAAGCAGATCCTGGAGCAATAAAAGGACTCTATTTCGGTTCTGCAACACCCGAAGAAAGAGCAATTACGCGAGCCAGCTGGAACAAATGGGATGTTATTAATTCTGCTATAATTGTCAGTGTTATAGTTGCATTTTATATCTACTTCTGGTAAGAAATTAAATCAAACAGATATGGAAAACCTCAGGAAGTTTGAAGCATGGTTCGTGACCGGCAGCCAGCACCTGTACGGTCCCGAAACATTGAAACAGGTAGCAACCGATTCGCATCAGATTGCTGCAGAACTCGACAAAAACCCCGCAATACCGGTAAAGATTATATTCAAACCGGTTCTCACAACGCCTGACGCCATCTTTGAACTTTGCTCTGAAGCCAATAGCGCTCCCAACTGCATAGGATTAATCACATGGATGCATACATTCTCTCCAGCCAAGATGTGGATAAGAGGTCTTTCAGCACTTAACAAACCCTTTCTGCACCTGCATACACAGCTCAACAGAGATATCCCGTGGAAAACAATTGATATGGATTTCATGAATCTGAACCAATCGGCTCACGGCGACAGGGAGTTTGGTTTCATAACAACCAGGATGAGGCTTAACCGGAAAGTTGTTGTAGGACATTACAAAGACCCGGAAGTGGTGGAAAAAATAGGCATCTGGCTCCGAGCCGCAGCAGCTTTAGCCGATGCACGCAAAATGAAAGTCGTACGGTTCGGGGATAACATGAGGGATGTAGCTGTTACAGAAGGAAACAAGGTGAGTGGTCAGATAAAACTTGGATATTCTGTATACGGATATGGTGTGGGAGACCTTGTAAAATACGTCAATTCTGCTTCACCAGCAGCCATAAAGAAAAAGATCAAAGAGTACGGGGAAGAATACAGACTGACGAAAGCAGTAGCTTCTTCTGAATCGCTTTATGAAGCTGCAAAGATCGAAGTTGGACTTGAGAACTTTCTGAAAGAGGGTGATTTCAAGGCTTTTACCACTACTTTCGAAGACCTTCACGGTTTGAAGCAGTTACCCGGGCTGGCAGTTCAGCGACTCATGTCAAAAGGATATGGTTTCGGTGCCGAGGGTGACTGGAAAACAGCTGCACTTGTGCGCTCTATGAAGGTTATGGCTTCCGGACTTAAAGGTGGTACCTCATTTATGGAAGACTATACCTATCATTTCGACCCGGCAGGAATGAGAGTGCTCGGTGCCCATATGCTTGAAGTGTGCCCGTCAATAGCAAAAGGCAAACCCTCTGTTGAAATACACCAGCTTTCTATCGGAGGCAGGGAAGATCCGGCTCGCCTCGTATTCAGCGCCCAGACAGGCAGGGCAATAAACGTTTCGGTAATAGATCTGGGCAACAGATTCAGGATGATAGTAAATGATGTTGAGTCGGTTGAATGCCCCGATATGCCCAAACTGCCCGTTGCCAGAGTACTCTGGAAACCTCTTCCTGACCTCAAAACAGCTGCGGCAGCATGGATATATGCCGGTGGAGCACACCATACCGGATTCAGCCTTGCTCTTACCGCCGAACATATGGAAGACTTCGCCGTTATGACAGGCATAGAATTCCTCCATATCGGTGAAAAATGCGACCTCAACCAGTTCAGAAAAGAACTCATGTGGAATGAAGCATACTATCATATTGCAGGGGGCATCAGTTAACCCCCTGCATGCTTCTATTCAACATCCTAACAAAGCACCTGAATCATATGAAAATTTATTCAGGAATACCAAAACACCTCGTAGCGGTTGACTGCATCATTTTCGGATACGACATAATGGAGAAAGAACTGAAACTGCTTCTGATAAAGAGGGGTTTCGAGCCTGCAAAAGGTAAATGGTCGCTGGCAGGAGGATTTGTTTATGAAAATGAAAGCCTGGAAGAGGCTGCAGCCAGAGTACTCTACAATCTGACCGGACTCAGAAATGTATATATGGAACAGAATTATACATATGGTGAGGTTGACAGAGATCCGGGAGCAAGAGTTATTTCAACTTCATTCTACGCACTGATAAAAATTCAGGATATAGATAGAGAACTTGCCGAAAAGAATGGAGCTCACTGGCGCTCCATTTCAAGACTTCCGGAACTTATTTTCGACCATACAAGGATGGTGGAAAGAGCACTTAACGAGCTTCGCCAGCAAGCTAAAGTGAAACCTGTGGGATTTGAATTGCTACCTGAAACATTCACACTTGTACAGCTTCAGGATCTTTACGAGGCTATATACCAGAGAAAAATTGATAAAAGAAATTTTCGCAAAAAAATTCTCTCAATGAACCTGCTCGAAAAACTCGACGAAAAGGAGAAGATAACATCCAAAAGGGGTGCATGGTATTACAGGTTCATCCCCGAAAAATACGAAGTGTTTACACAGAAGGGTTTTTACTTCAACCTTGATGTAAGCTGAAAAAACTTACTGAAATATATTTAAGGACATTATAAAAATATGCTTGAAAAATTCAAAGAACAAGTTCTTGAAGCCAACCTGGAAATTGTAAAACAGGGGCTAGTTATCCAAAGCTGGGGTAATGTAAGCGGTCGTGACCCTGAAACAGGTTATATTGTGATAAAACCCTCGGGAGTGAGCTATTCAAAGATGAAGGCATCTGACATGGTAGTACTTGACCTTCTAGGGAATATAATTGAAGGTAAAATGAAACCGTCAACTGATACTCCCACTCATATCATTCTGTATCGAACATGGCCTTCGGTTGGCGGGATAGTTCATACTCACTCAACCTATGCAACTGCGTGGGCTCAGGCGGGAAGAGGGATTCCTCCTCTGGGTACGACCCATGCCGACACCTTCTATGGCGAAGTGCCATGCACCCGTAAACTTAACCCTGAGGAAATAAAATCAGATTATGAGGCCAATACCGGCAGGGTGATTGTTGAACAGATTGGCTCAACCGACCCTCTTTTTATGCCATCGGTTCTCGTAAACTGCCATGGACCTTTTAGCTGGGGTAAAAATGCTGATGAGGCAGTTTACAATGCAGTCACACTCGAGGAGGTGGCAAGAATGGCTTTCTATACAGTGCTTCTAGGAAATCAACAGGCTATTGACAGAGCTTTGCTTGATAAACATTTTCTGAGGAAACACGGCAAAGATGCGTATTACGGACAGGA
>JAKPDL010000121.1 GCA_029552825.1 Bacteroidota bacterium | reverse complement strand
TGTTGTATTGAAAGAAGGCACAACTAAAAGTCATGATCAGATTAAGAATGATCTGGCACAGATGGTTCGTGAGCAGATTGGTGCTGTTGCCTGTTATAAAACAACACTGATAGTTCAGCGTTTACCCAAAACCCGTTCCGGAAAAATTCTGCGTGGCACCATGCGAAAAATTGCTGATAAAAAGCCATATACAACCCCATCTACTATTGATGATCCGGCTATACTGGATGAAATAAAGGATGCACTATCAAAGATTACAGTTAACGCATAGTAGATAAAAACGCCGGTTTAACACCGGCGTTTTTTTATTCAATTTTATTAGTATGTGTCCATATATTCATTTCATCAGCTTTCTTGATTAATTCATCCCTGAAGTCTGGATGAGCAATGCTGATCAATGCCTCTGCCCTTTCCCATGTGGATTTTCCCTTGAGTTGTACTGCACCATATTCTGTCACTACATACTGTACAATAGACCGAGGGACTGTAACAATAGAACCTGGTGGCAATGTGGGCACAATCCTTGATACCAAATTCCCATCTTTATCCTTATATGTTGAAGACAGGCAAATAAATCCTTTCCCACCATGAGAACCAAATGCACCAAAAATAAAATCAAGCTGCCCGCCAGTACCAGATTTATGAGCTATCCCAGCTGACTCTGAACAAACCTGACTGAATAAATCAACAGCAATAGCATTATTAACTGCAACCACTTTATCATTGAGAGCTATTATTCTTGGGTCATTTATATAATTAACAGGATATGATGCACATGTTGGGTTGTGATGCAGGAAGTCATATAATTTGTTGGTACCCATTGCAAAAGTATAGCTCATTTTGTATTTATCAATATTCTTTTTTGCACCTGTTACTCTTCCTGCATGGTATAAGTCAACATATGAGTCAACAAGCATCTCAGTATGAACTCCTAAATCCTTGAGGTCACTTTCAGCAATCATTTTCCCAACTACATTGGGCAACCCACCAATACCCAGTTGCAGGCATGCTCCATCTTCA
>JAKPDL010000219.1 GCA_029552825.1 Bacteroidota bacterium | reverse complement strand
AATAAAAATCGGTATCCCTGGCTACCAAAATAATCATTAATAAATATAATGAGAATCAAAATACAGCGAGGTTCGAGATGCAGAAACGGTTAAATGAAATAGGAAATATAAATAATCTAAATAAATATACAGAAGTTTTGTTAAAATCCATATTATTTGAAGGCATAAATAAAGAAGAGATTAATTCAATGATTAACTGCCTTGATCCCAGGATATGCACCTATAAAAAGAATGAATATATAGCTTTGGCTGGAGACAGGTATATCGGTGTAGGAATATTGGTTAATGGTTCGGCGAGTATATCAAAAGAAAAGTTTTCAGGATCAAGAATTATAATGAAAATAATTGAACCCGGAGAGTTATTTGGTGAAATCATTGCTTTTTCTAATGAGGTCAATTGAAAAGTTTATTTCCACTTTGCAAAAGTAAATTCCACAGGAGCCGTATCGACGGACAGGATCGACATTTTGACTTATTTTAGATTAGTTTATTTCAACATATTATTAATGCTTTTCAGTCAATAATAGGTTAAAATATTGGCTGGAGGATCAAAACCAGCCCAATTTTGAGCATAGTGAAATAGAGGTATGGAAATTGACTGACTTTTTGCAAGAGTAATTTCCACCCTTTTAGGATGTGGTTATGCAGTTGTGGCTGGTGGTGCCTCTGGATGTTAGTTTTTATCTTTTAAGAAGGGATGGATGCAGAGTAACCTTATCTGGCAGGATAAGTTCTACATTCATCCTTCTTAACATTTCCTCTCCGTAGAATGAGGCGAAAGCCCAATAAGGAGTCTTATCCCCGAGATTCAGCCGACTGTACGAGTTGATATGGTTCATCATCAGAGTGATGTCCTGCTGGGTGAAATCATCGACGGAACTGCCCTTGGGGATAATACGCCGGATCAGAGCATGGTTGTTTTCTGCAGCGCCTCTCTGGTAAGGAGCTTGTGGATCGCAGTAGAATATCCGGGTTCTTCGTTGCCCATGTGAATCAAATTCAATAGCGGACGGATTCGAGAACTCACTGCCATTGTCACAAAGCAGTACCGGGAACAGTTTGCGGAAAGTATCCGGTCCGAGTTCCAGGTAAAGACGGTCGAAGATATCAATGACAGACTGGGAAGTATTGGCGTCTCTTATGAATGCG
>JAKPDL010000215.1 GCA_029552825.1 Bacteroidota bacterium | reverse complement strand
CACTATCTCAAGATATGGCGCCTTCACTTCAATGGGTTTACATCCTATTAAAGATGCATACTGCTGACTCTCTTGCTTAATCTGTCTTGATTTGCCTTTGAGAGTACTTTTTATTCCTCTGTAGATTTTGTCATCTAACTGACTTATTGCGGTTTCTGTGCTGATGAAGTCAAGAAATTGTACCCAGTCCTTTATCTCTCTGTCTGCTATCTCTATCGCTTTTTGCCTCGCCTGGTCTGCTGTTATCTTGACTTCTACTGTCGGCGGAAGATCACTTCTATACTTTTTCATATAGACCGCGAACGTTCCAGTATCTGCAAATAAACTTATTGCCACAAAATTTTGACGAACTGGGTATCCCTTATAAGTCCTTTGCCAACTATAGCCCACTTCACGTGTCGGTCGTATCAATGAACCAATAACAGGGAAATTGCTGATCTCAATATCAGGTAGTTTCTCTCCTGTTATCAACTTATAATACATCGCCAGTTTTTCTCTGCAGGTCTCCTTGTCTAGCGAAAAAATTACTTTTTTTCCAGCGGCATCCGCGTCTTGTTCAATATGCCCTTGATAATAATTGTAAATACCTATTAATTCGCCAGTTTTAGCATCATAAGTCAACTTAAGGCCTTTTCCTTCAACATCTATAACCTCTTGTTCATATATACCATCGCCAATATATCTGTAAATTTTTACAGGATCGGTGCTGAGCCCTTGAAGCCCAAGTATGTCAACCCACTTAGCGTGTTCTTGAAGTATATCCTGATGTGTTAAGCCAAACAGTTCGCTGTTGGTAAAAAGAATCGCAATTAATATGAAACGAGAAAAGATTTTCAGTTTAACCATATTTTCTCGCTATTGAGGGAACACCGAAAGAATGTGTGTATTCCCACCATGCATAATATACTGGGAATGCTGTGGACTCGGTTGATTTTCCGGATCCCATTGCATCTTAATTTCCCACAATGTAAGGTTGTTATTGTCGTCTCTTGCATTCTTTATTTTGCTAAAGAAATCCACTGCCATATTCTTGGCCATTGTTTCTTCCAGACATTTGTGACAGGTGACATTCTGGGCGATTGGCGACCCATTATTTCCACCCCGGGCAGCAATATATACTGCATTCGGAAACTTACTCTTGAAAATCCCGGCAACACTGCTACGACCTTGATTGTCTGAATACCCGGTCGCCTCATCTCCTGAATGACAGGCATTTATGAAAACAAGTTTGTATGA
>JAKPDL010000207.1 GCA_029552825.1 Bacteroidota bacterium | reverse complement strand
CGATCACACTGAGACAATGAAATGAAGAAATACAAAATCAATATTCTTGGTAGAACGTGCGTTATTGCAACGGATAAAGATGAGTCGTTTATGCGAAAAATTGAACACGAGATAAATGACAAACTTCAGAATCTTCGCCTTTCAATGCCGCATGCGGATTATCTCGATATCTGCATTATTTATTTATTCCTTCTTTCAGAACAGATAGATGGGCTTCAAAAACGAGTAGAAAAAATGAAAGCATCTTCATTGCAGGCAAAAAAAATTCTTCATTCAATCCGGGAAGAAATACTTAGGGAATTGACAACTCAGGATATGCAGGGTAAACTATAAATTACTTGCGGGGTGGAGCAGTGGTAGCTCGCCGGGCCCATAACCCGGAGGTCGGCCGTTCAAATCGGTCCCCCGCAACTAAATTGACGAAGGGTTCAGTGCAACAAAAAGGGGGAATTTTTGCTCTCTAAAATTCCATGCAGCATCGAACATAACTGGGAGTTACTGAGCCCATGAAGATTGGTAAAATTGGCAAACAAAGGCATCTCAGTTTTGACATCGGCACATCGCATATTCGTGCGATTGAACTTGGTCCCGGTAGAAATGGTAAGAAGTTTACCATTAGTTATTACCAGCAATATGACGCACCATCTTTTATCTATGATGCACGGGTGCCTGTTTTAAGAACAGAAGGTAAGGAATTTGTAAAATCCCTCCAAGCAAAGAAAGCAGCAGTTTCCCTTCCTGGTAGAGGGATACTGGTGAGAGTCATCAGTGTGCCAAAGGTTCCCATTGGAAAACTTCGCGATATCTTAAAATTTGAAATTCAGCAGCAGATTCCATTTCCAATAGAAGTTGTCTCATGGTCGTACCAGATTATCGCTGAAACAGACAAGAGTTTTCAGGTGTTGTTATGTGCAGCCAAGAGAGATCTTATTAATGACTACATGGCGCATCTTTCTCCATTCGGTCTGGCAATAGAAACTCTTGATACTGACTTTTTCGCTCTTTACAATCTTTATCATCTATCTCCACTATATAATTTCCAGGAATGCCAGGCAATACTTGACATTGGTGCTCAGACAGCAAACCTTATTATTAATCATCAGGAGCGAATTCTTATGAGGTCCCTGACAACAACAGGAGACAGTATTACTTCTTCCTTTGCAGAAACACAGAAGATTGAATTTCCTGATGCTGAAAAAATCAAGATTGAACAGGGGATGAAAAATCCTGTAATTTCCTCACTGGTAGATTCTCTTAATACTGAGCTACAGAATTCAGTTGACTACTGGCGCTTCACATTAAAAGGACCTGAATTATCGCGATTTTTTATATGTGGTGGCACATCAAAAATGATTGGTTTGAAGGAATATCTTGAGCAAAAATTGAAGGTGCCTGTTTCGTTTATTAATCCTGTTGAGTTTTGTGATGTCCATCCTGATTATCAGGAGTTCCTCGCTGATAAGGGGCCTGAAATTACTGTTGCCTGCGGTATTGCTCTGAAATTACTCCATCAGGCAGTCATAGATATCAATATGCTTCCAGTTGAAATTATCAGAATGAGGGAGTTTGCGGAAAACCGGCCATACATATTTTTGTCAACGATTATGACTGTGCTTTTGACCCTCACACCGCTTTTTTTTCTGAAGACAGAGAAAACAGCTTATGAGAATTATAAGACAGAACTTGAAACATCCTTAAAGGAATACGAACAGTTCAAACCACAGGTGGAAGCTCTTCAGAAAAAC
>JAKPDL010000206.1 GCA_029552825.1 Bacteroidota bacterium | reverse complement strand
GACAGCAGGTGGAGGAAATCGTTCAGAATATCATTGATGTTCTGAAAAAAGTTTTTGCGATCACACTGAGACAATGAAAAGATACAAAATCAATATACTCGGACGAACGTGTGTTATTGCGACAGATAAGGAAGAAGCATTCATGCGGAAAATTGAAAATGAGATAAACGAGAAACTTCAACATTTGCGTCTTTCAATGCCGCATGCGGATTATCTTGACATCTGTATTGTTTGTTTGTTCCTCCTTTCAGAGCAGATAGATGGCCTCCAGAAGCAGGTAGAAAAAGTAAAGGCGTCCTCTTTGCATGCAAAAAAAATTCTTCATTCAATTCGGGAAGAAATACTCAGGGAATTGACAAGTTCGGCTGCACAGGATAAACTATAATTTATTGCGGGGTGGAGCAGTGGTAGCTCGCCGGGCCCATAACCCGGAGGTCGGCCGTTCAAATCGGTCCCCCGCAACCAAATTGATGAAGGGTTCAGTGCAGTGCGAAAGGGGGAGGGTTTTGCTCTCTAAAATTCCGATGGAGTATTATATTATGGGGAGTTGCTGAGCCCATGAAGATAGGGAAACAGAAACACCTCAGTTTTGACATCGGCACATCACATATTCGAGCGATTGATCTTTCTCCCGGAAGAAACGGGAAGAAGTTTACCATTAATTATTACCAGCAATATGACGCTCCCTCATTTGTTTATGACGCGCGAATTGATGTTATAAGAACAGAAGGTAAGGAGTTTATAAAATCCCTCCAGACAAAGAAAGCAGCTGTTTCTCTGCCAGGAAGGGGAATACTGGTGAGGGTCATCAGTGTGCCCAGGGTTCCACTGGGAAAACTTCGCGATATTTTGAAATTCGAAATTCAGCAACAGATTCCCTTTCCAATAGAAGTTGTTGCATGGTCGTACCAGATTATCGCTGAAACAGACAAGAGTTTTCAGGTGTTGTTATGTGCAGCAAAAAGAGACCTCATCAACGACTATATGGCACATCTTTCACCATTCGGCCTGGCAATTGAAAATCTTGACACTGACTTTTTCGCTCTTTACAACCTGTATCGTTTATCCCCCCTCTATAATTTCCAGGAATGCCAGGCAATACTTGACATTGGCGCCCAGACAGCCAACCTGATTATCAATCATCAGGACAGGATTCTTATGAGGTCCCTGACAACAACAGGAGACAGTATTACTTCTTCACTTGCAGAAACACAGAAGGTAGAATTTCCTGATGCTGAAAAGATAAAGATTGAACAGGGGATGAAAAATCCTGTTATTTCTTCACTCGTGGATTCTCTCAATACAGAACTGCAGAATTCAGTTGATTACTGGCGTTTCACATTAAAGGGACCCGAGTTATCACGATTTCTTATATGTGGCGGCACATCAAAAATGATTGGGTTGAAAGAATATCTTGAGCAAAAATTGAAGGTGCCTGTTTCGTTTATTAATCCTGTTGAGTTTTGTGATGTCCATCCTGATTATCAGGAATTTCTCGCTGATAAGGGACCTGAAATTGTTGTTGCCTGCGGTGTGGCTTTGAAATCACTTAATCAGGTAGTCATAGATATAGACATGCTTCCAGTGGAAATTCTCAGGATGAGGGAATTTGCAGAAAACAGACCATACATATTTCTGTCAACGATCATGACTGTGCTTTTGACCCTCACACCGCTTTTTTTTCTGAAGACAGAGAAAACAGCTTATGAGAATTATAAGACAGAACTTGAAACATCCTTAAAGGAATACGAACAGTTCAAACCACAGGTGGAAGCTCTTCAGAAAAAC
>JAKPDL010000116.1 GCA_029552825.1 Bacteroidota bacterium | reverse complement strand
CTTGTATTTCTTCTGAAAAATCTTTTGTAATTTTATTCACTTTTCTTGCCATGGCTGATTGTTTTAAAGTTTATCACTATTATAATTATTTTTTTCAGCCGTGGCTTTTTTAATTTTACAGAAACAATGTTACATAATCATGCTATTTAAGAAAGAACAATAAAACATAGAAAAATGAAAAGAACAATAATGATTTTTTTAGTTGTGATGTTTCTGGTAGCAGGAAATGGATATAGTTATTCTCAGGAAACATCTTCTCCTTCAAAGGAATATAAATTTACCATTAAAACAAATCCACTCGCAGCGCTTGGCGGACCTTTTTGGGTGGTAGTTATCCCGGTAACAGGAGAGTATAAGGCATATTTTGAAACAAAAGTCACAAATAAAACGTCATTTCAGATTGGTGCCAGTTATATCGGACCAAGTGTGTTGCTCAATCTTGACGAAATAACAAAAAGTGAAGATGGAGAGGAAATTAAAGGTGTTAAAACTAGCGGATACCGTATTCAGGGCACCTATAAGTTTTTCGTAAGTAGAGACCTTAATGCCCCTGAAGGATTTTACCTGGCACCTAACATCTCTTATGCTACCGCATCAGTTAAAAATAAGGCAAATCCAGATGATAAAATAAATGGAACAAAATTAAATATTAACGGATTAATTGGTTATCAGTTAATTACTTCAGGTGGTTTCACACTCGATGTTTTCACCGGACTTGGTTATGTTTCCAGAAAATACACAGTATCGGGAGACTTTGATAGTGAAGAATTTAAAAGCAAAAGCAGTATTTCGGTACCTTTTGGTTTAGCTTTCGGTTATGCTTTCTGACGGGAGTATTTAAGAAATTTTTTAAAGGGATTCTTGCTTTTTACTCTCAGAAACCCCGTATATGTACAGGGAGTGAAACAGTGGCCTGAAATTGTTCATTTCGCAGGCCGTTCTGATTATTTCATTTATGCGAGGATCACAGAACTCTATTACCTTCCCCGAGTTGATGTCGATAAGATGATCGTGCTGGCTGCACTGGAAAGCCTTCTCGTAATAGGAAATGTTTTTACCAAACTGGTGTCTTATCACAAGGTTGGCATCGAGCAGAAGATTTATTGTATTGTAAAGTGTTGCCCTGCTAACCCTGTACTTCTTGTTTTTCATTGAGATATACAGCGATTCAATATCAAAATGACCATCACGACTGTATATCTCTTCCAGTATGGCATACCGTTCCGGCGTTTTTCTGCATCTCTTCCTTTCAAGATATTCAGTGAATATCTGTTTTACAACTTTTTTTGTATCTTCAATGGTCATTTATAGCCAAAATTGATAATTAAAATCCATGTGCTTATTTAAGAACTTCCTCATAAAACCATGAAATTCACTATAATGTCTCTTCGCCAAAATTTTCCACCCTCCTCACCTTTTCAACTCCTTTAACGTTTGATATTTTCATTATCAGATTATTAAGATCTCTGGTGTGATGCACATAAAGATCCAGCGATCCTTCAAAAATGCCATCATGAACCGAAACATTTATGTTGCGTATGTTTGCTTTGAGTTCGTCTGAAATGATGTTTGTTATATCTTTTAGAAGCCCGATTCTGTCAATCCCTGAAATACTGATTCTTGCAAGAAATGATGCAAGTTTATGCATTGTCCATTTTACTGCAATAATTCTGTTGCCCTCACTCGACATCAATCTGACCGCCACAGGGCAATTACGCTTGTGAACAATTATTGTTCCTTCATGCGACAGGTATCCAGTAACTTCATCTCCCGGAATAGGATTGCAGCATTTTGCTATCTCGTATGATTGCTCATCACCTTCAATATTCTCGCGTAGCAGGAAAGGATTTTTTGTATCGAATTTAACCTGTTGAGTTGTTGCTTCAGCTTCTGTGCCGGATAATTCTTTATCTTTTTTTGGGCCTATCAGCTTAAGATCCCAGTATTTAATGATACTTTTTGACGGATTCTTACGCACAATTTTCTTCAGATTGTCGAGAGTAATTATGCCAAGTCCAATTTTTGAATATAGTTCTTCTTTATTTGTAACATCATAATGAATCATGATTTTTTTAAGTGTCTCGGAAGTTGGAGCCAAACCTATTTCATTTAGTTTTTCCTCAAGAATTGTCATGCCTTTTTGTATCCGGTCTCTCGATTCAGCTTTCAGGGCATTTTTAATTGCTGCCTTTGCCCTTGGTGTATGAACAAAATTTAACCATTCCTTTTCAGGGGATGCTTTGTCAGATGTAATTATTTCAACCTGGTCGCCACTGTTAAGGACTGTATTGAGTGGCATCAGCTTATAGTTTATTTTTGCTCCTATAGCCTTATTACCGACTTCCGTATGGATTTCATATGCGAAATCAAGCGCGGTGGCTCCTTTAGGAAGCGAAATGAGATAACCTTTTGGAGTGAAGACCATTATCTCGGAAGAGAAGAGATTCATCTTGAAATCGTCAAGAAATTCTGCAGGATCTTCAAGTGGATTCTCAAGCAGTACCCTTATTCTCTTTATCCATTTGTCGAATTCACTTTCCTGTGAATCATCACCTTTATATTTCCAGTGAGCTGCATATCCTCTTTCGGCTATTTCATCCATTCTGGTACTACGTATCTGCACTTCCACCCATTTACCTTCAGGCCCCATAACTGTCACATGAAGAGCTTCATATCCGTTTGGTTTTGGACGACTTAACCAGTCGCGAAGCCTGTCGGGTTTGGGAAGGTAAATGTCTGTTATCATTGAGTAGATATTCCAGCACTGAGTTTTTTCAGATATGCCCGGGAAAGGCTCAAAAACAATCCGTACAGCCAGTATATCATAGATTTCCTCAAAAGGAACATTCTTGGTCTGCATTTTTTTCCATATCGAGTAAATTGATTTTGGCCTTCCTGTAATTTCATATTTATAACCTGCGTCGTTCAGTTTTTCAATAATGGGCAATGAAAACTTGTTTATAAGCGCGTGATATTTTTTTTCATTATGTTTTAGTTTAGTCTGTATCTCCTCGTATATTTTCGGATGTCTGAATTTAAAGCTCAGGTCTTCAAGCTCTGTTTTTATTGCATACAATCCAAGCCTGGCTGCCAGCGGCGCATACAGGTATATGGTCTCACCAGCTACTTTAATCTTCTTGTTCTCGGGCAGCGAATCAAGCGTCCTCATATTATGCAGCCGGTCGGCTATCTTAATGAGCAGCACCCTCAGGTCGTCAGAAATGGTTAGAAGCATTTTTCTGAAATTTTCTGCCTGAAGTGAAGGAGAAATATCTGTATTGTAGGTTCCTGAAATTTTTGTCAACCCGTCAATCAAAGAAGCAATCTTGTCGCCAAATTCTCTTCTTACATCTTCGAGAGTATAATCAGTATCTTCAACTACATCGTGCAGAAGAGCGGTTGCAATCGATTTTGCACCCAGACCAATTTCTTGATTGACAATTTTTGCTACTTTAAGAGGATGAATGATATATGGTTCGCCCGACCTGCGACGCATGTTCCAGTGTGCTTCATTGGCAACGTTGAAGGCTTTTTCAATAAGCTCCCTGTCACCCGGTTTGTTGCACCTGTAAAGATTATTCATCAGAGATTCATATTCCTCCCTGATCAGCTTCCTGTCCTCTTCATCAAAAATATCCTTCTTGCTCATATTCAAACATCAAATGCAAATATAGTGCAATTAACGTTTTGTTGTTACTGAAGGAGTGAGGGGGCTTTTGCATTCCTTTATCTGTTCCTGATTACCGTAACAGTGCCACTTTTTTGAATCTTTTTACCTGCTGGAGTCGTAATTTTCAGGTACCAGAGATATACACCCGACGGAACAGGCCTACCGTCTTTCGTTCCGTCCCATGAATCCTGCCAGCTGGATGTTTTAAAAACAATCGTGTTTTTCGTATCAGTGATAACTAAGAGATATGAAACCGGCATAAATGATAATACAGGCTTGAAAAGGTCATTTATGTTATCATTGTCAGGCGTAAAAGTATTGGGAACAAAAACTTTTTCTTCTACAGGCAAACAGACTTTGTTGGATCTGCTGGTGCCAGCAATACCCAGTTCATTAGGCAATTCATTGGCAATTATATAGAAGCATATTTCCGGCCCTGATATCATGTACATTAAATCAGCGTATCTGATGCTCATGGAAGAATCTTGAGTCAGGATGATGGCAAACTCACCTGGTCCTTCACCAAAGTCTGCCGCCACTTCCTGATTCAATATCCCTCCACGCCATCCTTTGTAGAGGTTCCACGACAACGTCATAATATCCCCGGAATATTTTATTTCTGCAACCATATTACCGGCAATATTTGAATATACCGATGGAATGCCGCAATTATTTATGGCAGCCATCCTGTAATAATGCTTTTTGGAAATATCAGCCGTATTATCTGTATATCTTATATTGTTGCTCACATTAATTGTGAAATCTTTCACAAAAGAGAATTCAGATTCACCTTCCCTTTTTCTTTCGAGTCTGTAACTTCTTATCTCTGATTCAGGATCAACAGAAAATGATAGAAGTATTTCTCCGTTATCGCCAACAGTTGCATAATCTGCATTTATCCATTCAGGATCTTTCTGCATTTTAACCTGCAAGCACTGTTTGTTTGATGATGATTTCTGCCCATTTTCAAGAAGAGCTTCCACAACAACACAATAATTGACTCCATTATGTATGTTATTCAAATCGAAATGGTTTTCGCCGGAATTGACTTTTCCGGCTTCATAACTATTTCCTCCATTTTCAGTGACTATTACCCTGTATTCATTAACTTTATAAGGGATTGGCTCATAGAAATTCCATTTAATTTTCAGCATTCTTCTGCAAGTATCTGGAGCCACTTCAACAAATATTGTTGAAAGCGAATTTGAAAGCGGGCTCACATTTCCGGCTGTGTCAAGTGCTGCTATCACATAGGCTTCGGATCTGAACTTCGAGCCTGAACCGACATTTAAGTAACTATTTGCCTCCGGATTAAAGATAGTATCAATAGCAAACCCTTCATTGTTTTTAAAGTAATATATTACATATCCTGCCACATCGGGTGCAATGCTTTTTTTCCAGTAAAGCTCTGTAAAGCCTGATTCTGGCTGCACTGTAACCAGATTGAGCAAAGGAGAATCGGGTGGGTCGTTATCTGCCTGCCCGAACACTTCATTGAAAACAGCACAAATAATAAAAATTGCAATATAAAATATTCTGTACATCATTTTTCCGGTCCGGCAATTACTGTATAGAGCTCACCTGTATCATAATACGACCGGGCAATATGAATTATTTCATCAGGAGTGATAGATTTTATCTTTTGAGCCAATGTCTGAAAATATGACATATCCATACCCGATTCCCATACCAGCCTGAAACTCTCTGCCGTGGCAAAAGGGCCGTCAAACATTCTCACAAGGTCGCTCAACATGTAGTTTTTGACCATTTCGAGTTCTTTATCTTTTACAGGTTCTTTCTGCAATATTTTTATTTCTTTAAAGATCTCTTTTACAGCCTTTTGGGTGTATTTTTTACCTACTTCTGTTGCTATAAGCAGATAACCTGCAAGATCTAATGAGACCAGATATGAACTTATTCCGTAAGTATAACCTTTTTCCTCACGCAGATTTTTCATAAGTCGGGATCCGAAATATCCACCCAGTAAAGTATTAACAATCAGAAGGGAAGAGAAGTCAGGATTGGACCTTTTAATTGTTTGAGAGCCTATACGTATGGCAGATTGGACGGCTCCTTCCTTCGGGATAAACAGGTTTCTCTTTTTCTCTCCATAGGGAAGAGGAGGAGATTTTTTGCGATCAGCCGGATAATGCACAATACTTCCTACATAATTCTCCAGATGTTCTATTACCCCGGTGGGTGTTTTTCCTGATACGAACAAAGTCATCTCCTGAGGGATGTAATATCTCGAATGAAAGTTACGGAGATGCGCTGGTTTAATTCTGGAGAAGTCTTCTGCATTTAACCTCAGCCCATAAGGATGACTTTTCCCAAATACAGATTCAAAAAAATATTCAGTAGCAATGGTACTCACTTTCTCCCTGTTAATTAAAAACCATTGTAACCTTCTGTTCATCAATGTTTTAAACTCGTCTTCCGGAAAACGTGGGCTAAAAATTATTTCCTTTAACAATTCCAGTGCTTTTGTAAAATGTCTGTTGAGAAATATTGCTGATATTATAGTCGAGTCCCTGTCGGATGCAGCGTTGAACGTAATGCCATAGTAGTCAAGTTCGCGGTTTATTTCGCTGGCTGTCATGTGCTCAGAGCCTTCAGTGAGCATTCTGGCAGTGGTGGAGGATTGCAGCGGAATTTCTTCAGCCGTGAATCCTGCCCTGAAGACAAAATCAATTTTGGTAATTTCCTCATTTCCACCTTTAATGAAGTAAACAGGAACTTTGTTTGATAAAATTATTTTTTCCGGCTGGCTGATAAACTCAATGTTTATAGGATTTACCGGAGGTCGGTCAGATTTTTGGGTTTTCATAACTGTTTTGCTGCGGTACTTATATAATATAATGTGTTACAACTTGTTTTTTTAAGGTAATTTCCGGCTGCCTCACTTACCATACCTGCAGTGACGTTTCTATAAAGTTCAATTTCGCTGTTGATGAGTGAAGCATCTCCAAGCACTTCATACTGAGATAGGGAAAGGACTTTGCCGAGAATATTTACACGGTCCATTATGTGCTCAGCTTCAAATCTGTTTTTTACTTTTTCCATTTCCTCATCAGGTACAGGTGTGCTTTTTATTTCTTCAATGATCTTATTGAGTCCATTTTCAGCTTTTTCATAACTAACTCCATTATTCAGCCTGCCCTGAATTATAAGCAAACCTGGATCCAGGTCTCCGGTTAAGTATGCATTAATACTGCTGAAAAGTTTTTTCTCTCTGACTAAAATTCTTTGCAATCTGCCGGATTCTCCTGCTGCCAGAATATCTGTAAGCAGGTCAAGTGTTATGAATGAAGGATCTCTTCTGCAGCAGACGTGCCAGGCTTTGTAAAGTGCATTTGCCGGGACATTTCTTTTTACTGTAAGTTTTCGGGCTGATTTCTGTGGAGGCTCTTCAGGAAGGGTCTCTGTATGAACCTTGCGCATCTTGATTTTCCCGAACCACTTTTCTGCAAGCCGGAAAACATCATCAGCACTGACATTTCCTGCTACAACCATTATGCAATTGTTGGGCGCATAATACGAGTGGAAGAATTCTTTTATATCACCCAGTGTTACCTTTTTAATATGTTCTTCTTTACCGATAGTTGGCCAGCGGTATGGATGAATTTTATATGCAAGCGGGCGGATCAGAAGAGTTGCATCACCATAGGGCTGATTTAAATAGGCCTGCCTGTATTCTTCAAGAACCACCATCTTCTGGTTGCTGAGGCTCTCTTCTGTGATGTTGAGTCCTTTCATCCTGTCCGATTCAAGCCAGAATGCAGTCTCAATATTTACAGCAGGTATGGTGAGGTAGTAATTTGTTATATCACTGTTTGTAAAAGCATTGTTTTCTCCTCCTGCAAGCTGAAGCTGGTCGTCAAAATCGGGCACACTTTCCGAACCTCTGAACATCAGGTGTTCAAAAAGATGAGCCAGACCTGTAAGTTCCGGATCTTCATTTCGCGATCCCACCATATAAACTAGACTTACTGCTGCAAGAGGAGTTGAGCTGTCTTCGTGAACTATTACCCTTAATCCATTATTCAGGCAGCATCTTTTTATTTCAATCATCAGGCAATATTAATATGAGTGAATGTCGTATGAGTGTTTATGTTAATATGCAAACATACTAAAAATATGATTTTACTTTGCTTATGTTTTTATCTTTGCATCGTCATGAAATTTGAAGAGCAAATTAAGAAACCTCTGAATAAAATTGTCTCCCGACTGAGTCAGACACAGCTTATTTATCTGCTGAGCTTTATTGTGGGATTGCTTGGTGCATTGATTGCATCAGTAATGAAAAATACAATTCATTTTACTGCCGAGCTGGTCAACTCATCTTTTAGCACCGGGAAGGGTTTATTATTTTACTTTATTATTCCGTTTACGGGTGTGGTTCTTACTTATTTTTTTGTAAAGACATTTGTTAAGGATAATATCAGTCATGGCATAAGCCGGGTTCTACATGCCATATCTAAGAAGAAGAGCTATCTTAAAGCAAAAAATATATGGGCATCGGTTATTGCCGGAACGATAACAATTGGTTTTGGCGGCTCGGTGGGTGCTGAGGCTCCAATTGTGCTGGCAGGCTCATCAATAGGGTCCTCTATAGGACGTTTCTTCAATCTGAATTACCGGCAGATTACACTCTTACTTGGTTGCGGTGCAGCAGGAGCTGTGTCGGGAATATTCAAAGCTCCTATTGCAGGAATAGTTTTTACCCTTGAAATATTGATGCTCGACCTGACCATGTCATCAATAGTACCGTTGCTTATTTCATCGGTTACCGCTGCAACAGTAGCCTGGATATCAATGGGAGATCAAGTGCTCCTCTCTTTTTCGGTGAAAGAGGCCTTTCTTATAAATAATGTTCCCTTCTATTTGATTCTCGGAATCTTCACAGGTCTTGTTTCTGTTTGGTTCTCAAAAATGACTATGATAACCGAGAAGCTGTATAATAAAATAAACAATCAGGGATTAAAGCTGCTTGCCGGAGGAACAGCCCTCAGTGTACTTGTGTTGCTTTTTCCTTCATTTTTTGGAGAAGGATACAATTCTGTGAAAAGTTTACTCGACGGAAATGAGAGCGTGTTAAATTCTGTGATATTAGGCTTTCTTCCTGATAAATGGTGGGCAATACTAATTATATCAGGTTTGATTGTTCTATTAAAAGTGTTTGCAACAAGCTCTACAAACGCAGCAGGAGGAATTGGAGGAGTTTTTGCACCTGTATTGTTTACAGGAGCAGTAGCAGGCTTTTTCTCTTCTAAAATAATAATGCACTATTCAACAGCTGAGATACCCGATAATAGATTTGTTCTGGCAGGAATGGCTGGTATGATGGCAGGAGTTATGCATGCCCCTCTAACCGCAATCTTTCTTATTGCCGAAATTACAGGAGGATACGACCTGCTGATACCCCTGATTATTACTTCCACAATATCATACATAACAGCAAGGGCATTTACCCGGTATTCAATATATCATGTACAGCTTGCTACACAGGGTGAACTTATTACACACCATAAGGATAAAGCAGTGCTAGTTATAACAGACTGGAGAAAAGATATTGAAACCGACCTTATCTGTGTTAAACCTGATGATACACTGCGTGAACTGGTTAAAGCAATTAAAAGGTCGAAAAGAAATATATTTCCTGTTGTGGATGAATATGGAGTGCTTGAAGGCGTGGTCCTTCTCGATAATGTCAGAGAACTTATGTTTAATCCCGATTTATATGATGAAGTTCTTGTTAGAGATTTAATGACTATCCCTACAACATATATTGATGTATCGGAAAGTATGGCCTCAGTTATGGAAGCATTCAACAGGACTGGAGAGTGGAACCTGCCTGTTCTTGATAAAGGAATTTATGTGGGCTTTATTTCAAAAGCAAGAATTTTCGCAACCTACAGGGATATGCTGCTTCAAATGTCAGAAGATTGATTTAGATGAAATTTATGTTTTTAAAACTTTTACCTAAAATTGCACAAGTATTAAATAGTTTTGATTTAATAATTGAACATTGAATTAATTTTATCATTTCATTCATAACTTGAATATGTTTGAAATTTCACATAAAATTTTGTCAAACTTAAATTATCACATACTTTAACCCTGATAGTGATTTGGAAAATCATGATAATATATTGAATATTAACATAATACATTGAATAATGAAAAGAGACGAAGTCGTTTTTGAAATTATCAGAAAAGAATATGAACGCCAGGCAGAGGGTATAGAGCTTATTGCATCGGAGAATTTTGTGAGTCAGCAGGTACTTGAAGCGATGGGTTCTGTTTTAACAAACAAATATGCTGAAGGCTATCCTGGTAACAGATATTATGGAGGATGCGAATTTATTGATATGGCTGAGCAGGTAGCTATTGACAGACTGAAAATGCTTTTTGGGGCAGAATATGCCAATGTACAGCCTCATTCAGGTGCACAGGCAAATATGGCTGTTTTTATGGCTTATCTGAAACCCGGTGATACATTTATGGGACTGAATCTTTCACATGGCGGGCATCTTTCGCATGGTTCTCCGGTCAATTCCTCCGGGATCCTTTACAGGGCTGTATCGTACGGGGTTAATGAGGAGACAGGTCTGGTGGATTATGATATGATGGAAGAAATTGCTCATCGAGAGAGGCCTAAACTTATTATTGGAGGAGCTTCGGCTTATTCGAGGGAGTGGGATTATGCAAGGATGAGGAAGATAGCAGATGATGTTGGAGCAGTATTGATGGTTGATATGGCTCATCCGGCAGGACTTATAGCTGCCGGTTTGCTTAACAATCCACTGAAGTATGCACACATTGTGACTTCCACTACACATAAAACACTGAGAGGACCGAGAGGCGGTATTATTCTGATGGGTAAGGATTATGAGAATCCATGGGGACTTACTACTCCTAAAGGAGAAATTAGGATGATGTCGTCGGTAATAAACTCTGCAGTTTTTCCCGGAGTACAGGGTGGCCCGCTTGAGCACATCATAGCAGCAAAAGCCGTTGCATTCGGTGAAGCCCTCGAACCTCAATTCAAAAAATATCAGATGCAGGTTAAAAGAAACGCAGCAGTAATGGCAGAAGCATTCATTAACAAGGGCTATAAAATCGTTTCGGGAGGCACTGACAACCATCTGATGCTGATAGATTTGCGAACAAAATTTCCGGATCTGTCAGGCAAAAAGGCAGAAAACACACTTGTCAGGGCAAAGATTACAGTAAATAAAAATATGGTTCCTTTCGATACCAGATCACCTTTTCTGACATCAGGTCTGAGAGTTGGTACTCCCGCCATAACAACAAGAGGATTAAAAGAAGAGCATATGCCGCTTATCGTTGAATTAATCGACGAAGTACTGACAAATATTGACAATGAGGAGGTTATTAACCGGGTTGGGGAAAAAGTCAAAGAGATGATGAAACCATTTCCGCTTTTTAATGAAGATGCATTTTAGATTAATAACCGGTTAAATGCTCTTTTTTAATTTTTAATGTTAAATTTACATGTTAAAGTTATACCATGGATAAGGGTAAAATAATATTTGTGGTTGATGATGACCCTTTCGTAACAAGCCTCATTAAAAAACGCTTCACTTCTGAAGGTTATAATGTTGAGACTTTTAATTACGGAGAGGATTGCATAAAAGCAATGAGCCAGAAGCCTGACCTTGTGATACTTGATTATTATTTTACAAAACCGGGCCAGCAAGTTATGAATGGTATGGAAGTTTTTGACAGGATAAAAGAGATATACCCGGATGTTATTGTGATTATGCTGTCGGGACAGGAGAAGGGTGAAATTGTACTAGAGCTGGCAAGAAAAGGAATAGATGATTATGTGATCAAAGACAATAATCTTCTCGATAATCTCTCGGTTTCAATAAAAGATCTTCTTGGATAGGATTATTCGATTTTGAAATCTTATCTTCCAGTCTTCTTATTTCAGAACGAAATTATATGTAATTGTTCCTTTTTGTATTACCGGAGCATCTGGTTTGGGTTCGAAAACAGCTTTTAGTGCTGCTTCTTTAGCTGCATTCAGAAGATATTCATCGAGTGTTGTAGAACCTTTTGCACCGGGAATTGCCTGGATTACTTTACCGTTTCTATCGACGCTTACTTCAACAACGACTCTTCCTTCTCCCTGGTAATCATATTTTGGTGGTGGCAACGACTGAAATCCTCTGCCTTCAAGGCTATAGGATATGCCCCTATCGCCAAGCCCTGATCCTTCACCTCTTATTTTTGAATCAGGTGAGCCTTCAGGAACGCCCTGATTACCCTGGCCGCCTGCCACGCCTTCACCTCTTGAATCCGTTCCGGTATTTTTTGCCCCTGCAAGAGCATTCTTTGTTTTGTTAAGTATCTCATTAACTCTTTTCTGTTCTTCTTCAAGCCTTCTTCTTTCTTCTTCTTCCTTCTCCCTTTTCAGACGTTCAGCCTCCAGGTCAGCCTGTCGCTTTTTTTCTGCCTCAATCTGCTCCTGTTTTTTCTTTTCAGCTTCAGGGTCAGCTTTTTTAACTTCAGGCACCTCTTTATCAAAATCCTGGGTAAGAAGTGCTTCATCTTTTACTGTTGTCTCTTCCTGTGCCTGTACAGGTAGGGGGGTAGCTTCAGGCTGAGAGGGAAGACCCGAAGGTTCTATCAGACCAGAGCCAGTATCATCAAAACCGAAATTAACCAGTATACCCGACTCAGGTTTGTCAGGTAAACGTACCGAAAATCCAATTACAAGAAAGAGTATAAACAATCCTGCATGAAACAGAATTGTTCCTGCCAGACCCTTCCCTTTCTCAGAAGGTATTTTGCGAACACTGCTATTTTGGTGTAGTTGCAAGGATTAATTTGTAATTGTTTTTCTGAGCCACATTTAAAACTTTTGTAACAACCCCGATCGGCACACTTTCATCAGTATGCAAAGCAATATAAATATCAGGGTTAGCACTAAGCTTCTGCTTCAGAACCGCCTCAAGATCATCAAAACTTATCTGCTGGTTCTCAACATAAAGTTTCAGGTCTTTTGTTATTGAAACAGTTGTCTGAGGCTTTGCAGATACCTGCACCGAACCTTTGGGCAGATTCAGTTTCAATGCTGTTGGATGAATCAATGTTGATGTTAACATAAAGAAGATCAGTAAGTTAAATACAACATCAGTCATCCCGACAGAACTGAAACTTATATTTATCTTATTTCTTGTCGTTAGAGCCATCTTACTTACCGGTTTTTACAGGTTCGTTGAGAATATCCATGAATTCAGTGAGTGTAGCCTCAAGGTTGAATACAACTTTTTCAACTCTTTCAACGAGGAAATTGTAAGCAAAGAAGCAAAGAATACCTATTGCCAGACCTGCTACTGTGGTTATAAGAGCTGTATAAATACCGCTCGACATGGTTGATATTTCAACGTTGCTACCTGCCTGCGACATTGCATAAAATGACTTAACCATACCGATTACTGTACCAAGGAAGCCCAGCATTGGTTCTGCACCTGCAATAGTGGCAAGAGTCGGAAAACCTTTCTCAAGCTTTGAAATCTCAAGTTTTCCGACATTCTCAATAGCAGTATTGATATCGTGCAATGGCCTTCCCAGCCTGCTTATGCCTTTTTCAACCATCCTTGCCGATGGCGAATCAGTCGATCTGCATAATGCAACGGCTGCATCAATTTTTCCGTCATGTATGTAATCCTTTATCCTGTTCATGAAGTTGAGGTCTTCTTTGCTTGCCCTTTTTATAACATAATACCTTTCAATGAAAATGTACGCTGCAATAAATGAGAGCAGAATTATAGGAATCATAACCCATCCGCCTTTTATGGCAAGATCAAGAAGAGTCATCTTCATTTCACCTGCACCCTGCAGGCCAGTATCCTGTGGAAGTAATAAGAGATATCCCATTATTTAATTCAGATTAAGTTATAAACAATTATAATTTACCCTGTTAATAGATTTTTGTCTCGGATGCAAATTTATTTAAAAACGAGGCAATGTTTTTTATATTATTTCCGGTTTAATAACAAAAAGAGGTTATTTATCAACTACCTTAACTTCTTCCTCTTTTTTTCCGGGGCTTTTTTCCTTTTTTACGAATAAATCCCTGAATCTGTCGAAGTCCTGTTTGTAAAATATACCTATGCCCTGAGTATATTGTACTCCATTGTCGATATAGAGATTATCATTCGACCTGTTAAAAAACTTAAACCTGAGCCTTTCACTTATCTTGTATTCGATATCGAATGCTCCTGTAATAGTGTTTGTGCTTGATGTTCCAATTCTGCCAGCAGCCTGATTACCTGCAACGTCAAAATTTCCATTTATCGTTACCCTGTCATTAAGTAGCTGTGTTGATAGAGCGACTTGAAGTTCCTGTGAGTTGGGAAGGGCAGATGAGCCCGGGCGGTATACCACACCTATATCAAAATCCTTGCTAATCTGTGACAACCAGTTGCTTAGCTGGTTTGAAAGCATTTCCATTGTTGTAACTCCTACAGTTGCTGAACCGATGTCAGCTTTTCTTGTTTGTATGCCAGCTGAAGGGTCAGCATAGAAACTGTTCATAACCAGAAGGAAGAGGAACTGTTTACTCATTTCTTCCTCCGATTTAATCATACTTCGAAGATATGCCCTTGTCTCTTCATCAGCTGTTGGAAGATTAATGTCAAATCCTACAACAGGATTGAAGAGCTTGCCTGTAAGAATCAGAAGGCACTCTACTGGTATCCTCTCCTTAAGTTTTTCATCCGACAACATTCCAGGCATTATTTCGTAAAGTGATGCTTTTGTGCGGTAAACAGCCTTTATATCAATGTCTGCCCTGTCGAGTTCACCATTGAAGGTTATTTTGCCTCCACTCTGAACGGTAAACGGCTTGTTAATAATATTACCAAGTGTGAACAAATAATCACCACTTTCAATAGTATAGTCACCGAAAATTTTAAAAACGCCTTTGCGGTCGAGACTCAGGTTAAGATTTCCTGAACCTGACCCTTTCATAATATCACCTGCCTTGGGGTCCATTATAAGTTGTATTTCGGCATCGGGTGTCACTTCAAGGTCGAAGGCCATCTCGAGGGCGGTTTTTGGTGATTGTGGCTGCTGGTAAACCACACTCTTTGATACCTCTTTCTGTTTTTCACTTTCGGAACTGATAAAAGATACGAATGTGTTTTCAGCAACTGACATTCCTGTATTGAGAGGGATGAAAAACCTTGTATTTCTGCCTGTTCTGGCTGAGATATCAAACCTTAAAACCTGCCCTATCGTTTTTATTGTTGTAACTCCGCTGGCAAATGCAGTACCGTAGAAGATTTCATTGTCTTTCTCTCTGGTATTGAGTACCATGCAGCCGTTGGTCCTTACGGTAAGGTCAACAGAATAATCTTTGAAGTTTTTGTGATATACCGAACCATTCAGCGAACCTGTATTGCCCCTTTCATCTCTGAAAACAATATTATTAAACCTGATGGCATTTTTGTCGAATCTTATACTGTCGCTGAAACGGTACTTTGTCTGAAGGTAATCTATTTTGATTGCTGAATTATCTGCATAAAGCGAGCCAGTAAGTGTAATATTTCCAGGTTCACCCAGAAGGCGAACCTTACCCGATGCCATACCGCTGATATCTGATGCAAATGTTTTAAGGAGAGGATTAAGTATTTCAACCGGAAGCCTGTCAGCACGGGCTGTAAGATCAATCAATCTGTTCTCAGGATCATAGTAACCTGTTATATCAAATGTCTTTCTACCATCAATATTGTTGTTGAATTCAATATCTGCCACTTTACTTGACTTATTCCAGGCAGAACTGATTGTAACTGTACCGTAATTGCTTTCAAGTAAAGCAAAATTGTTTATGCGGATATTGCTTTCAAACATGAAATTTCTGTAGATATCTGTAAGACTTATTGTGCCACTGAGAATTCCGCCAATTGCCAGATGAATTGTATTTTTCTCACCTGCTTTCTTTTCATAAAGATTGTTAAGTCCACTTATGTTTATGTTATTGAGCTTAATATAAATGGTGTCCTGCCTGTCGTGGGACGCAGATCCCTCAATGCTGAAATAATTCTCATTACTGGAAATCAAAAATCTGGAAATTTTGATGGAGTTAGTATCAATAATTATTTCAGCCGGATTGATATCCCATCTGTTATTCCTGACATAAATTTCACCCGGCAGAATTCCGAGTTTTAAATAATACTTTTTCCCAGTAATTCCATTATCTGTCTTGCTTACAAATTCTCCTTCAGCTTTAAATGTTCCCCTGTTTGCAACCTTGCTTCTGTCGTCCCATTCCATTGCGGTCTGGAAATGATCAGGGAATGTTGACAGACCTATTTTGAAATTTTTCAATTCAGTCAAATTAAGAATACTTAATGATGAGGTTGAAATTCCTCCTTTGAACAGGGAGTCGTTGTAATTAAGATCAAATGAGAGATTGCTGAAATAATTGTTTTTTATTCCGAGTGTGCCAATAGTCCCGTTTATGTGAATAGTACTATCAGGTTGCACAAATCCTGATATTATTGAGTTTTCAGATATTGACAGTCCTGTTTTAAGGAAATTATTTAAAGCATTTATATTCTTGAAATTAACTTTCAGTCTGAAGTTATTGGTATTGTTTTCAGTATTTTTGAGTGAGGTTGAGAAACGCGATGGAAAAATCTCGGAAAACATCTTTTTGAATTCGGTTCCCAGGGTCGCAAAATTATAGTCCCCGTTTATTTCCATGTCGAAAAAATCGGTATTCAGCAGCAATGAGCGAACATTTTCCCTTGAAAAAGTCTTAAGGGAAAAATCGTATACTTCGAGGTTTTGACCATACTTCCGGAAACTGGAATTGAGTAGTTTGATTTCACCATCGAGGTTGTCAATATTATTTCCGCGGAAATTTGCTGTCAGTAATAATGAAGCAGCGGAAGTGGAATCTTTCTTGTCGATGTTAAGTCTGTAGAGATCGGCATTTTTTAAGTTAAGAGTAAAATCGAACTCGGGAAGCTCTTTGCTGAAATCGAACATTCCTAGCAACTCCATCCGTATGTTTTCATCATCCGCTTTTATTGTTCCATCCCATGTCTTCTCAGTAAAGTATCCGTTCAGAGTTATATCTCTGTATTTGTATTTGTTTATTTCAATGCTGTCTATTTTTCCGTTTACGCTGAAGGCAAATGTTTTAAACGATTCAGTTTCACCGTTGATATCCGCAATAAGAGTCGATTTTCCAAATAGGTCGGAATTGCCTGCAATTCTTCCAGCATCTATATTTTCGCATTTCAGAAGCCCTTTTATTCTGAAGTGCTTTGCCCCTTCAGGTCTTAATGAGATATCGGATGATATTATTCCTGCATCTGTGTATAACCTCCCGTAAGTCACAAAATCTGTTATGAACCCTGTAAAAGAGCCTGAAAATGCTATTTTCCCCATATCTCTCAGATTATCAGGAATAATTATTGGTTTTGCTCCAGGAATTTTAAGTTTTTCCAGCTCCATGGGGAAAGTTTCCAGTTGTTTTATCTCGAAAAAAATAAATGTGTTGTTAATGTCAGGAAGACCCGACAGGCTGATGTTTATTTCTGCTTTCGAATTATCTTCAAAAGCAATGCTGATATTCCTTCCCTTCAGTTCCGATATAGTTCCTGTGACTGTACCTTTAATATTAAATATATTTGAAGGAAGTGTTTTCAAAGGAACTAAATACCTTAGCTCAGAACATGCAATTTTTGATTCTGTTAGTTGAATCTGAAGACCCACGCCACTTTCAAAATTTCTGAATTTTGTAACAGAATCGGGTAAAAGTGCTATTACAGGCGCGTTGATTAATGATGAATCACTCTCTATCAGGCTGTTATAAAATATTATCTTTCTGCCACTTACAGAGAGTTCTGATGAAAAGTTTTTGACTTCAAATCCGGATGATTCCCTGAATCTTAAATCTTTAATATCCATTTTCACCGAATCACCTGCAATGTTCAGCTTCGTGACTGTTGCATACAAAGAATCAAGTCGAAGGTTATTGAAATCAACAGGTGTCTTAGAATGCGGTTTGGTTATGTTTACAAGCCTGAAACGTCCATTGTTTAAATCGATACGGTTTATTTCAATCTTACCCTTGCCTTTTCCGTGTTCAGAATCTTTCTTCCTGAATTTGTCAAGGTACCAGGTCAGATTCATTACTCCGGTGGAGTCTGTTATTAATGATACCTGAGGGCGAGTGGCAATTATCCTGCCTAAAGTCAGAGATCCAGTTCCAGGCTCATATTTACGGATGCTGACTCTTAAAAGAGGAATATAAATAAGAGTGTCCTGATTTTTATCTTTTATGAGAAGATTTGCAATGTTAAGTCTATTGAAATAAGTGTACTTTATCCTGTCAACAGATATTGTGGTGTTGAGTTCTTCTGAAATATATTCTGATAACTTTTTTGAAATGATGGTCTGAACCGGGGAGATACTTAGCAAAAGTAACAGCATTAAAATTAAGACAGTAATAGTTGTTATTGTTATAATTACTACTCTGGCTATATTTTTAATACTTTTGAGCATTGATTTTTACAGTAAATTCAGTTTCAAAATAACTTAAAAAATACGGAAAAAAAAAGCTGTGGAGAACATCACAATACTTGGCATCGAATCGTCGTGCGATGATACATCGGCAGCGGTGATAAGGGATGGGTACCTGTTGTCGAATTTAATTTCCTCCCAGGAACTGCACAGGGTATATGGTGGCGTTGTGCCCGAGCTGGCATCGAGAGCGCATCAGATTAACATAGTTCCTGTTGTTGATCGTGCATTAAAAGAAGCCGGGGTTGAGATTCAGGACATTTCAGCGGTTGCATTTACACGTGGTCCGGGATTAATTGGTTCACTCCTTGTTGGCGTATCGTTTGCAAAAGGTCTTGCCCTTGCCAGAGATATTCCTTTGATAGAAGTAAATCACCTCCATGCCCATGTTCTGGCTCATTTTATAAAAAGAAAAGACAAAGAAAACAGGATACCTTCTTTCCCGTTCCTCTGTCTGCTGGTCTCAGGCGGTCATACCCAGCTGATAGTTGTAAGGGATTATTATACGATGGAATTAATCGGTAACACTATTGATGATGCAGCAGGTGAAGCTTTTGACAAATGCGGAAAACTGATGGGACTTCCATATCCTGCAGGTCCGGTTATAGATAAACTTGCAGCTTCAGGTAATAAAAACGCATTCCGGTTTGCGAAGCCATCAGTGCCAGGGCTGGATTTCAGTTTTTCAGGCCTCAAAACCAGCTTTCTTTATTTCCTGCGCGATAGATTAAATGAAAATCCTGACTTTATAAAGGAAAACCTGCCAGATTTATGTGCTTCACTGCAGGATGCAATAATCTCCGTTTTAATAACTAAACTGGTCAAGGCTGCAGAAATTACCGGAATTGAAGAAATCGGAATAGCCGGTGGCGTTTCAGCCAATTCAGCATTTCGTCAGGCTCTAAAAGAGGAAGGGGAAAAAAGAGGATGGAATGTTTATATACCTGAATTCATTTTTACAACAGATAATGCTGCAATGATAGCTATTACAGGATATTACAGATATCTTAAAGGAGAGTTTGCATCACACGACGTTATTCCACTGGCAAGAATGTAAACATCAAACATCTGCCTGTTTTTAATGTGTGTATATCTTTCCTGAAAAGCAGTATTAAAAATTTATTTATATTCGCGCAAAGTTTTTTTATGGGGGAACTGAGGATAGAAAAGGGGAAGAATACACCTGAAATTATTCTTGATCCTGAAGGAGTAATCCAGATCACCGGCCGTTCTATCCATGAAAATGCTGAGGAGTTCTATCAACCAGTAGAGGAGTGGATCAATGAATATATTAAGAATCCTGCTGATATCACGGTGGTAAATATACACATGGAATATTTCAACAGTGCCAGTGCAAGAGTCTTCATTAAACTTTTTCAGAAAATAATTTACGTAACGGTAAAAGATAAAAAATATATTTTTAACTGGTATTATGACGAGGGCGATGAGGATATTCTGGAAAGGGGAGAATATTTTTCAGCGGTGCTCTCAGTGCCTTTTAATTTTATCGAGCTTAAAGGCAAATAAAAGTATTATACAAATTGTCTGCAATACGAAACATTTTTAATAAGCAAGAATCATATTTTTCTCCCTTCCGTAACCCTTAATCCATATTTTGTTTTTGTAAACTTCTACTATTGCATAGCTGTTGGAACTCTCTGTTTCAACCATACCTTTAAAGGTATAATGATGAACCATATTGCTGTTGCCGTAATTACCGGCATGATTATGCCCGCTGAACCAGGCAATTATGTTATTGTAATTTCCAAGTAAATCAACTATTTCTCTGTAATTAAATAAATTATGTTCATTTTCGGGCCATACCGGAAAGTGGCATACAATAAACACTTTCTCGCCTTTTGCTGAGGACTCATTCAGACGGGACTTTAACCAGGAAATCTGTTTTTCACTTATTCCACCGTTCCAGTCGTGATAATTTGGTTCGCCTTCTGCTTTTAATTTCGAGATCATCTCTTCAGCTTGCCTGATAGTCGCTCTTCCTCCTGAACCATAGGTGCTTATCTCATTCCCGTTCAGAACAATAAATCTGAATTTATCGTAAGAAAATGAGTAATATTCTTCTTTTAATCCCAGAAGAGAGTGAATCCGCTTTTTATATTTTGATTCAACTGTAAAGTCGTGATTTCCAGTTGTATAATAGATTTTAAACCCGCTATTTTCCATAATCTTCAGAACAGGTAAAAATGATGAATAGTCTTTTTCAATAAGATCCCCGAGATTTATGATAAAAGCAGGATTCTCTGCCTTGAATGTATTGAAAGCTTCTTCGAGTTTCTGAAAGGAATTTCTGTAAAATCTCGAACCTGCAGGTTCACAATCACAGTATTGAACATCTGTAATGATACCAAAACTGAATAATGGTGTCTGTTCCTGCATCTCTGCAGATACTACCGGTTTTTCCGCTTTTCCGGAGAATGAAACAAGCATTGCCATTGCAGTTGAAAATACAATCAGGAATTTCATTTTTATTTAAAATTTTGAATAAATGTATTCAAAATATATTTAATGATTTTGATCTTATCAGCCGTCATTGCTATAGAATGCCTCTTTTCCAGGATATTTGAACTTCTGTTTTGCAATTTTCACCGGATACAAAAAATAGTTCAATTCAGCTTCAGCACATAATTTTTCGCTACTGTCTGTTAACTGGCAGAGAATGAGGGCATTTTTGTCTTCCCTGTTGATTAGCTTTGCTGTTATTTTTACTTCACCTTTATTAATATATACAGGATGGTGATATCTGACATTCATAGTATAAGTTACACCTGCAGTGCCAATTACGGTATATACAAACCATGCAGCTGTTTCATCAAGCAGTGCGGCTGTTATTCCTCCGTGAAGAACACCGGGATATCCCTGGTAATGTTCTGATGGTAACCATTTAGCCTGCAATTCTCCCTTGCATTCTGTAAAATGAAGTTTTAGTCCTGCCGGATTTTCAGGCCCGCAGCCAAAACACATGTTCAATTTCCTGTCGAAAGGGTTAACTATTTTTCTGAACATCAGACTTTCTTTTTGACGATTCAATATACGCTTTAAGGTGAATATATGATTTAATGAAAAGTGTCATGCCAAGAAGAATAAAAATTATCAGAATAAAAACTGATGGATCTTTCAGTCCGGGTATCGGATGATGTAATCTGTAGAAGTATCCGTATATTGCAATAATAAGCACCATCAAAGAAATGATAATTGAAGCAATAATAGTTGTTCCGTCAAATATGCGGGTACTCTTGTAAAAATCAGTATTTCTGAATTTTGAATATGATGTACGGGCATAAGCACTTGCCCTTCGCCTTGCCTGTTCGCTTCTGAATTTTTTCCATTCTTCCATCACTCTTTCATATTCGCTTTCTGCAGAAGCTATCCTTGAATGATTTGCCATCAGGAACTCATAAGCTTCTGTTGCAGAAATGAATATATCCTTTGCTCCAGGATCCTGATTCAGATCAGGATGATATTCCCTTGCGATTTTACGGTATGACTTTTTTATGTCATCTACCGTACAACCCCTGGTAAGACCAAGAATCCGGTAATATTCCGATATATGCACTGAAGTATGCACGTTACATATAAAAGTAATGAAATATTATGTAAAGGTTGCTTTTTGCAAATAGATTTCAAAACAATACATTTGTTGTTTAAATTTAAACTAAATAAAAAAAACAGGGACAATGGATTCCGCTGTAATAATCAGGGCTTTAATTATGACTTTCATTGCGGGTATGGCAACAGGTGCGGGTGGACTGGTTGCTTTTTTCGCCAGGCGGACAAAACCATCGTTTCTGTCGTTTTCTCTCGGTTTTTCGGCCGGAGTGATGATTTATATCTCTTTTACAGAACTGCTTCCTGAATCGAGACTGAATTTTTCCGGCGTATACAGTGAAAATGTATCCAGCTGGCTCTCATTCATTTTTCTTGTAATCGGATTTATTCTTACAGCTTTGATTGATAAGTTTATTCCGGCAGTTGATAATCCTCATGAGGCAAGAGATGTGGAACAAATTGCAGAAATTGAGGCCACCCGGCCGTTAGTCAATCCTGAAGTGGGGCAGAAAAGGAGGCATAGATGGGGACATTACAGCAGTATTAGAGACACAAGGTTGATGCGGGTAGGCATTTTTACGGCTTTTGCAATTTTTGTTCATAATATACCGGAAGGTATAGCAACATTTATTTCAGGTATTTCTGATTTCACCATTGGAGTAAGCATTGCGCTGGCAATAGCTATACATAATATCCCGGAGGGCATTGCAGTTTCAGTACCTGTGTACATGGCAACTGGCTCCAGGAAAAAAGCCCTGATATGGTCAGTGATGTCAGGTTTTTCTGAACCAATTGGCGCACTCCTTGGCATTTGCCTGATATCTGTTATTAAAGGAAGTGCCTTGCTGGGTTACATATATGCCATTGTATCAGGCATAATGATATATATATCTTTTGATGAACTTCTGCCATCAGCCCACCGGTACGGCAAACACCATACCGCGATTTACGGACTGCTGAGCGGTATGATAATTATCGGCTTAAGTTTACTTCTTCTATCCTGAAATTGAAGGGTTTTATCGTACTATCCCTGAAAAACCCATAAATGCAAGAGCAAGTATTCCTGCTGTTATAAGTGAGATGGGGGCTCCCTTCATTCCTTTTGGAACGTTGAGAAGGTCAAGCTGCTCCCTTATACCTGCAAGAATCACCAGAGCCAGACCGAAGCCGATAGCTGTTGCTGCACTGTAAACAACCCCTTCGAGAAGATTGTAATGCTTTTTTATAACAAGAAGAGTAACACCCAGAACAGCACAGTTTGTTGTTATGAGAGGGAGAAATATGCCAAGTGCCTGATAAAGAGGCTGACTTATCTTTTTTAATATTATCTCAACCATCTGAACCAGAGCTGCAATTACAAGGATGTAGGTAATGGTTTGCATAAATGCAATACCCAGTTTTACCAGAATATATGTGTAAATCAGATAAGTTACCATGGTAGCAAGTACCATAACGAAAGTCACAGCACCTGCCATACCAAATGAAGTGCTGACTTTATTTGATACACCTAGAAAAGGACAAACACCAAGAAACTGCGCAAGAACGATGTTATTTACAAAGATGGCAGAGATGATAATGATAATATATTCCATAATCTTTTCCTCCTATGCTTTCCTGACTTTGTTTATAAATGCAATAAGATAGCCGAGTGCTATAAATGCACCGGGTGCTAGAATGAAAACCAGTATTCCGTCACCCTTTATGAACTTGTATCCGAAAACTGAACCGCTTCCGAGTATTTCACGTATTGTTCCAAGTATCCCTAGCGCCATGGTAAATCCAAGTCCCATACCCAGTCCATCGAGAAAGGAGGGAAGTAACTTATTCTTGCTGGCAAAAGCCTCAGCCCTTGCAAGAACGATACAGTTAACAACAATTAGCGGAATGAAAATGCCAAGAGTCTCATACAAACCTGGAACATAAGCCTGCATAACAAGGTCAACAATGGTTACAAATGAAGCTATAACCACTATGAATGAGGGAATTCTTACTTTATCGGGAATATATTTTGCCAGTAAAGAGATAACTACATTGGAAGATGTTAGTACAAATGTTGTCGCAATGCCCATTCCCAGTCCGTTTATGGCTGAGGTGGTGGTTGCAAGTGTGGGACACATACCTATCAGCAGGACAAGGATAGGGTTCTCCCTGAAGAATCCCTTGGTGAATTGTTTAGCCAGACTCATATCAGACCTCCTTTCTTTAAAGTATTATAAGCTCTTTCCAGTGCATCACAGAACGCTCTTGATGTTATTGTGGCAGCAGTTATGGCATCAACTTCGCCACCGTCTTTCTTTACTCTAAGTTTGAAATTATCCGGATTTTTTCCATTAAACTGGTCTTTGAAAGAGGGTTCCGTCATCTTTGTTCCAAGACCAGGGGTTTCTTTTTGTTCAAGGACGTTTGTATTTATAATTGTGCCGTCAGGACTAAAACCTACCATTATTCCAATGTATCCACTGAAACCTTTTTGTGTTGATGTTCTGACTGCATACCCGATAATTTCATTATTTATTTTGGCAGGGAAAACTTCAAGGCTGTCGCCTTCACCTGTTGGAAGCTTGAACATCTCCTGGTCGGGGTTGTTGTCAAAGGAAGGAACCACAGCTTTAATGGCCTCCAGCTTTTTATTGAGTTTTGTTAATTCTATCGGCCGCTTTGTTATTTCATAAACGAAACCCAGTGCCGCTGAAGCACCAAGTGCTATAAAGGTAAGCGACATAATCATGTTCTTAAGCGAAGATTCGATCTTAGCCATTTTTAACCTCCTCTCCGAAACGTTTTGGTTTTATCCATGCATTCATAAGGGGTACAAAAGCATTCATGATAAGAATGGCAAATGAAACACCTTCGGGATATGCTCCATAAACCCTTATTATTACAGTTATTACCCCGATACCTATACCGTAAATGATCATTGCTTTTGGTACCATAGGTGATGTAACATAGTCTGTTGCCATAAATATAGCTCCCAGCATGACACCTCCTGTAAGAAGATGAAACAGGGGATCGGCATTCTTCTCCGGATTAATCAGCCAAAGAATACCGGTGAATAGTGCTATACTGCCTGTAACAGCAACAGGAATGTGCCATGTAATTATTTTTTTTACCAGCATATAAACAAAACCAATAAGCAATGCCAGTGCTGCTACTTCGCCCATCGACCCGCCCATGTGTCCATAAAACATCTGCATGTGATCCGGGATCTGGTTCATAAGTTGTGATACCTGTTCGCCGTTTCTGATACCTTCTTTAAGTACCCCAAGAGGTGTAGCCCCTGTTACTGCATCAGCATATCCGGTTTTGAAACCTGATGGTACAGGCCATGTTGTCATCTGAACCGGAAAAGATATCAGAAGGAACACACGTCCTACCAGAGCGGGATTGAACGGATTATTACCCAATCCGCCAAAACTCATCTTGCCTATGCCAATTGCCACCAGAGCACCGATTATTATAATGTGTACAGGTAGATTTGAAGGCAGGTTGAAGGCCAGTAAAAGTCCTGTAACTATTGCAGAGCCGTCAGTGATGGTAACCGGACCTCTGATCAGATATTTCTGAATTACATATTCAAAGAATATGCACGACAATACTGATGTTGCAGTGACAATTAGTGCTCCCCAGCCGAAATAATAAACCGAAGCAATGAAAGCCGGAATCAGGGCGATAATAACTCCCCGCATCAGCTTTTTTGTATCATCCCCGGTATGGATATGGGGTGATTGTGAAACTGTTAACAAACTGCTCATTCTGTTGTATGATTATTTCACACTTTTTTCACGCATCATTTTAAACAGAGTGGTTTTCCCAAGCCTGATATAGTCCAGAAGGGGCCTGTGGGCCGGACATATATAGCTGCACGAACCGCATTCAATGCAGTCGGTAACCTTTTCTGCCTTCATTCTTTCAAACAGGCCTTTTTCAGCCAGACTCATAAGAAGATAAGGTTCAAGTCCCATCGGGCAGGCCGAAACACATTTACTGCAGCGAATGCAGGGACCTACCTGAGGTCTTTGTGATTCTTCAGCAGGAAACACAACAATACCAGAAGTGCCTTTCACAACAGGTGTCTGAAGGTTTGCCAGTGCTTTTCCCATCATAGGACCTCCAGATATTATCTTCCCCGTATTTTCAGGCAATCCTCCTGCTGCTTCGATGAGCTTCGCAACCGGTGTGCCCACCCTAACAAGGAAATTACCAGGCTTTGAAAGTGACTTACCTGTCACGGTAACTACCCTTTCAAATAAAGGCTTATTCTTCTGCACAGCTTCGTATACAGCGTATGCAGTACCAGCGTTTTGAACTACCACTCCAACATCAATCGGTAAACCACCTGAAGGAACCTCCCTTCCAGTAAGTGCTTTAATCAGCTGTTTTTCACCACCCTGAGGGTATTTAACTTTTAATCCCTGTACACTAATATCGTTAGCCCCATTTAGCAACCTGCTTAAATGTGCAATTGCATCAGGTTTGTTGTTTTCAATGCCGATAATTGCCTTTGTGACCCCAAGTGCTCTCATCATGATTCTTGCCCCTGTAATTATTTCCTCTCCTTTTTCGAGCATAAGGCGGTGGTCAGATGTAAGCCAGGGTTCGCATTCTACACCATTGATAATGAGTAGATTACATTTTTTACCTGCAGGGACTTTCAGCTTAACATGGGTGGGGAAAGTTGCACCGCCAAGTCCTACAATACCGCAATCGAGGCATTTCTGAATTATTTCTTCAGGCGAATGTTTAATCTCAGTTATAATATCAGGACTTCTATCTATGTCACTCAGCCATTCATCTCCCGATACGTCAATAATAATGCATGTCTGTTTGTAACCTGAGATGTCTGTTACTGTATCTATTCTTGATACTGTACCTGATACTGATGAATGTATATTTGCCGAAACAAATCCTTCTGCTCTGGCGATAAGTTGTCCAACCAGAACTTTATCACCCTTATTAACTGTTGCTACTGCAGGTTTTCCAAGGTGCTGGGTAACCGGGATAACAACCGTTTCAGGTGGCGGAAGTATCTCAATCGGGTTGCCTGCTGTCAGTTTGTTCTCTGGCGGATGGACACCGCCGCGCGGAAATGTTTTTAGCATAGTAGGGGTCGTATATAATTATTTTTGGGTTAATGTTTCTTTTACTGCTTCTTCCTCAGCCTTGCGTGGAGGGAAATTTAGCTCTACAATAGCACTTGTAGGGCATTCAGTCACACATTTACGGCAAAGTGTGCACTTGAATGAATCGATATATGCAAGGTTGTTTTGAATGGTGATGGCTCCGAACTTGCAGACATTGAAGCACTTGTTACATGCAATACATGCAACTTTGCAGGCTTTTCTCGCGGGGCCGCCTCTGTCGCAGTTGACGCATGATACATAAATCTTCCTGTCTTTCTTGAATTTCTTCCTGAGCTCAATGATGTTTCTTGGACAGGCTTTTACACAAGCACCGCATGCCACGCATTTTTCATCAATAACTACAGGCAGCCCGGTTTTTTCGTCCATGTACATTGCACCAAACTGGCATGCCTCTACACAATCACCATAGCCAAGGCAACCGTAATGACAATCTGTTTCACCTCCATAAAGAAGGTGGGCTATCCGGCACTCTTTAACACCATCATATGCAGATGTGCGTGGCCGGTGCTCATAACTTCCCTGACATCTTACCACTGCTACAAGAGGCTCGGATACAACAGCCTCTTTGCCAAGTATTTTCGCTACATCAGCCATCACTGTTGCTCCGCCTACCGGGCAGTTAAGACCATCCAATGTATCAGCTTTAACAAGTGCCTCTGCAAAATTCCTGCAACCTGTAAAACCACAACCTCCGCAGTTGGCACCAGGCAGAGCTTCCTGAATTATATCAATCCTCGGATCTTCATAAACTTTGAATTTCTGAGAGACAAAGTATAATATAACTGCTGCAGCCAGTCCGACCGAACCTAGAACTATAACAGTCAACAGAATTGTATGACTCATCTGGTTATAATGTTTTTAAACTGAATGAAAATTTCTTCGAAACATGTTTACGAAAAAGAAAGAGCAATATATAGTAAAATGAAGTTATTCCCAGCGAAATTAATCCTGCAGCGAGTTCACCTAATGACATGGAGATTGTCACCAAAAGAGATGCAATCAGAATCACAAAAGGCATAACATAACCCAGGAAAACGGCAAGATAACCGTGTGATAGGTTGACAGTTACAATTACTTTGCTTCCGGGCTTCAGATTGTAATTTCCATCTATTTTAAGTATCTTATTGTTGCGATCGTTCAGATTACATACTCCTGAAGCCTGACACCCCGCACAACTTACATTCTGTGATATCATTACAGTAACCGAATCAGGTCCCGATGATAAAATAACACCTTCATGAGTTATCTGGTTTTCTGATTTCATTTTCCCCGGTAAATCAGAGTGGCAAATTTATATTTCCTGCTTAAAATTATTTCTGCTTTTTATCATTTTTTTATCAGCTGATATTACTCCACGAATAATTCCTGCTGAAGAGCCTGTTAAGTTCCTGTTTCAGGATCAGGTTTTTATCATCTTCAAGCAGAGGGTCTTTTTCGAGAATCGATTCTGCAATTCTTCTGACATATTCAATGATTTGTCCGTCGCGTGCCAGGTCGCTTATTCTCAGTTCAAAGGGGAATCCACTCTGCTGTGTGCCTTCAATATCACCAGGACCTCTGAGTCTCAGGTCGGCTTCAGCTATTTCGAACCCGTCGCTGGTTCTGACCATTGTCTCAATTCGTTCAGATGCTTCTTTCGACAGCTTGTCTGAGCTCATCAGAATACAATACGACTGCTCGGCACCCCTGCCAACCCTTCCTCTTAGCTGATGTAGTTGGGAAAGTCCGAATCTCTCGGCGCTTTCTATAACCATCACAGTAGCGTTGGGTACATCCACACCTACCTCGATAACTGTTGTGGCAACCATTATATGAGCTTTGCCTTCCCTGAACAGCTTCATTGAGATTTCCTTGTTGGCTGCTGTCATCCTGCCATGAAGCACACTTATGCAGTACTGTGGGGGAGGAAAGGCCTGAGTGAGAATATCGAGTCCTTCATCGAGGTTTTTATAGTCGAGTTTCTCCGACTCAGTTATCAGGGGATAGACAATATATACCTGCCTTCCTTCGCTTATCTGCTTCCTCATAAAAGCGAAGACCTTATTTCTTTCTGATTCAAAGAAATGCATTGTCTTTACCGGCTTCCTTCCCGGTGGTAATTCATTTATAACCGATACATCGAGGTCGCCATAGAGTGTCATGGCAAGTGTTCTTGGAATGGGTGTGGCAGTCATCACCAGTACATGGGGCGGATTTTGGCTTTTCTCCCATAGCTTTGCCCGCTGTGCTACGCCAAAACGATGTTGTTCGTCAATAATTGCCAGCCCAAGCCTTTTAAACCTTACATTTTCTTCAATCAGGGCATGGGTTCCAATCAATATTGCAGGTTCATCACTGAGCAACACCTTTTCAATATGTTTCCTCTCGGTTTTTTTTGTGGAGCCCGTAAGCAACATTACCCTGATACCTATTCCCTCGGTAAACTTTGAAATTGATCTGAAATGCTGATAAGCAAGGATTTCTGTGGGTGCCATTATGCACGACTGATATCCATTGTCGGCAGCTATCAGCATCGACATTAATGCAACAAGTGTTTTACCACTTCCAACATCACCCTGAAGTAACCTGTTCATCTGCTTTCCCGAGCCTAAATCCCTGCGTATTTCCTTCATAACCCTTTTCTGGGCATCAGTTAGCTCGAAAGATAAATTGTTGAAGTAGAATTTGTTAAAATATTCACCAACTCTGGAAAAGATAAATCCAGGAGTATGGGTTTTTCGAAAAACCTTGTAGCGCAACAGGTTAAGTTGAATATAAAAGAGCTCTTCAAATTTGAAACGGTACCGGGCTCTTTCCATTTCCTTTGTATTGGAAGGGAAATGGATCTTATGAATTGCATCATGCAAACTCATAAGATTGTTATTGGTTATAATGTAATCAGGGAGTGTCTCGGGCAGCCTGAAGTTTATCATGCCAAGCAGGTTACCAACAAGCTTGCTGATAAATTTCGATGTGATAAAACTGCTTTTGAGCTCTTCAGTAGTACTATAGAGTGCTTCAAGACCCGACACAAGTCTTTTTTCCCTTTTTTCGGCAAGTTCAATTTCGGGGTGAATAATATTTATCATACTATTGAAAACCCCTGGTTTACCGAAGATTATGTACTCTTTTCCTGCAGGATAGGTTTCAGGTATCCATCTGGTTCCCCTGAACCAAATTAACCTGATAACTCCCGTTTCATCTGAAAATTCGGCTATAAGCCTTTTGTTGTTACCTTTACCTTCTGTGAAGTATCCTTTTATTACACCGCGTATCTGAACATAAGGCAGGTCAGGATCAAGTTCTGCAACAGTATAGAATTTGGTTCTGTCAACATATCTGTAAGGAAAATAATAAAGCAGATCTCTGTAGCATTTGATATTAAGCTCCTTATTCAGCTGTTCAGCCCTTCTTGGACCAACACCCGGCAGGTATTTGATATCAGTATCCAGAAAATTCTGCATACAATTTGTTATGAGTCGCTTTAAATTTTATTTTCCGAAAATAAGTATTTTTGCAAACCCTACATAATCATACCCGGTATCAAAAATGAACGATTTTCATATTGTAATTAATAATCTGAAATACAAAGTTTTCTCCCGGCATAAAAGAGGTCATGGCATACACAGTCCTTTTGTTTTCAACTTGATTACTCATGTTTTCAGGAATAAAATCGACCCGACTGTTGTCTCTACTATAGAAAACATAAGAAAAGAAATGCTTGCAGATCCTTCATTTGTTAAAGTAACTGATTATGGTTCAGGATCGAAGCATTTCAGGGATGGAATGAGAAAGGTGTCGTCGATAGCAAAGTATTCTTCAGTGCCTAAAAAATATGGTGAGCTTTTGCACAAATTTGCAGCGGAATATGGAGGTACGGACATAATTGAGATGGGAACGTCTCTGGGTATCAGTGCATTATATCTTGCAACCGGAGCCAGAGGCACAATGGTTCATACAATAGAGGGTTGTCCGGTAGTTTCAGAAATCGCAAAGAGGAACTTTGAAAAGGCAGGATGTAGAAATATCAGAGTTTATACCGGGAAGTTTGATGAAGTCCTTCCAGAACTGAAAGAGAAGAATATCAGACCCGGGCTTGTATTCATTGACGGAGACCACAGGAAAGATGCCCTGCTTAAATATTTTGAAACTATATGCAGTATGTGTAATGATAAAAGTGTGGTTATTATTGACGATATACACAGGTCGGTGGAAATGGCAGAGGGATGGGCAGAAATAAAGAAGATGAAAAATGTTAGTGTAACAATTGATATTTGCCGTATGGGAATAGTTTTTTTAAGAAAAGGGATTTCAAAATTTGATTATGTGATAAGATATTAACATAAATTAATAAATAATAATTCGATTTTAAGATTAATTGCTCTATTTTCGGGACTTTAAATTTCAGGCTTTTATGAATGAAAATAATGTTATTATTGAGCTACAGGACATAGTTAAGAATTACCAGGTTGGCACTGTAATTGTAAGGGCGCTCAGATCGGTATCACTGACTATTTACAAAAACGAATATGTAGCAATTATGGGTCCCTCAGGTTCAGGGAAATCCACATTGATGAACCTTATAGGATGCCTTGATACGCCGACCAGTGGTAGATATTTTCTTAATGGTGTGGATGTCAGTAAGATGGAGGATGACAGGCTTGCAGAGATAAGAAATAAAGAAATAGGATTTGTATTTCAGACTTTTAATCTCCTTCCACGATACACTGCTCTGGAAAATGTTACTTTACCGTTGATTTATGCTGGTGTTCCCAAGGCTGAGCGTGAAAAGCTAGCAATTGAGACACTCACCCAGGTTGGTCTGGCCGACCGTATGCATCACAAACCCAATGAACTTTCGGGTGGTCAGAGGCAGAGAGTAGCTATTGCAAGGGCACTTGTAAACAAACCATCCATAATTCTGGCTGATGAGCCAACTGGTAATCTCGACAGCAAGACTTCGATAGATATTATGAACCTGCTGGACGATATACACCGTAAAGGCAATACCATTATTCTGGTTACTCACGAAGAGGATATTGCCAAGCATGCTGCACGTATTGTAAGACTCCTCGACGGCCAGGTTTCGTCTGACATGCTAAATGAGAAATATGTAAAAGCCTGAGAAAAGGTTTTTATATTATCTTAAGGGCATAAAAAGCAAACAGTATTTCTAAAAAATGAAAATCTATACCCGTAAAGGTGATGACGGGTTTGCTTCATTGTATGGAGGCAGAAGACTGCCCAAGCACCATCCGAGGCTGGAGGCTTATGGCACTATTGATGAACTGATTTCCTGGATTGGCTTACTGCGGAGTTACAGGGAAACAGTAAAACATGCTGATTTTCTGCTTTATATACAGAAGCAGCTGATGGCATGTGCAGCAGCACTGGCATACGATAATGAAAATCCTTCGGGTGAAATAATGCTACCGGAGGAAGAATGCGTGGAAAAAACAGAAAAAGAGATCGACAAATTGAATGAACAACTCCCTTCTTTGAAAAGTTTTATTATACCTGGCGGTAATATCATTGTATCTAACTGCCATATTACCAGATGTGTATGTCGTAGAGCAGAAAGAAATGTTACCAAACTGGGTGAGAGTGAGAAAGCTCCGGAAATAATTATAAAATTTCTGAACCGGCTGTCGGATTACTTCTTTGTGCTGGCACGATTTTTGAATAAAGATATTGATAATGAAAATGTTAACTACAATTGTTAAAATTTTTTAAAACTTTTTCGATTATTGGATAATTTATAAAATTTTTTATATTTGCGAACCTTTTTTTAAACAACATAAAAACTTCCTGGATATGTATTGGACACTTGAATTAGCATCGAAACTTGAGGATGCTCCATGGCCAGCTACCAAGGATGAGCTTATTGATTATGCCATCAGGTCAGGTGCTCCACTTGAAGTTATAGAAAATTTACAGGAGATTGAGGATGAGGGCGATATCTACGAGAGCATCGAAGATATCTGGCCCGATTACCCAAGTAAAGAGGACTTTTTCTTTAATGAGGATGAGTATTAAACTGTCGGGGCTGTAAAAACAGCCCCTTTTTTTATCTAAAATATACATTTTTTTTACTTCCAGAGCTTTAAATGAAATTTTTTTTGCGCCCAGCTTTATTTAATGAATATATCCGACTTCTTTTTTGGCCTCAAATAATCGTACCAGACGAACCCTTTCAGTCTTAGACTTCCAGGTGAGTTGGTATCAGGAGGATCAAGAGTGCCTTCAGGGTTTTGTAACTCAATTATTTCCTTTACCTTTCCATCGTCAATAAGAATTTCAATTGAGGCGCTGCGGGCATGATTTATGCCTATAAGCTCGTTATTATCAACAAGATAATATACTGTCTCGCCATTTCCCTCAATCAAAATCCTGTATAACTTGTTGTTCATAAAATATCCTGTAAGCTTTCTGCCCTTCATCTGGTTAAACCTGAGAGAATCTACCTGGCTTGCCACAAATACAGAATTATAAAGTTCCATTCTGTCAGTTTTCCGGTTTCTGGTGAAAATTGCCATTGAATCTGCCACCATCTGATTCTCTTCCGACCATAAAATTGGATCCCTGTAAAGCCTTATTACTGAGTCCTGAAAAGAATAGGTGAGCGAATCACACTTTGCCTGAAAATCTTTGCTGAAGATTTTGCATCTATAGTAGGCACGTATAAGTCTGAATGAGGAAGTGTCGGAAGGGAATTTTTTTAATGTAACTGCACTTATTGTGTCTGAATGCAGAAACAATGAATCTTCTTCTGATACCTGGATAAAAAGGGCACTGTCGGTTACCATGAATTTTTCCGGTTCCCTGTAGTACCATGCATAATTACCCGCTACGATAATGTTGCTGGATGTATCTGTAATGCTGATTTTTCTGAATGCTTCACCATAGCCTGTCCGTCGGTCGTAGAAAAGTGAATCACCTGTAATAATATGCTGCCTGTTGTTAATTACAGGTGAATTCCATAAAGTAGACAGATCGTTTTTTGTGTCGTACCATCCTTTTTCGCAATACATATATATACTGTCACCTTCAAGTGTTGTAGGTCCTGTGAAATAGGCAGTTTCAGTAGATGTGTTGTATACCATGGTGTCGGCAATAACAGTATAATTTGGGTTTACAATCTTTACACTATCCTTGAAGTAAAATTTCTTTTCTGATGTGTAGTAAAATCCCATGCGGCTCGTTAGAACATTGTCTCCGTTGATTATCTTGCCATGGAAAGGATAATCAGCAATTTTTGTTTTTGCATCATAATTTACAACCTGTGTATAAAGTTTTGATTCATTGTCCTTAAGTTCCACATTACCCTGAACAAATGCTTTCTCTTCATTGCCATCATAAAAAAGGTAGTCACCTGCAAGAGTCAATGTATCAGCCTGATTGATTTTTACATGCCCGTATGCTTTCACCTGATTTATTTCCCGGTACAGATGGGCACTGTCGCATGTCATAATTATGTCCTTGTGTTTGAGAGCGACATTTCCAATAAGCCGGTTAAGGTCGTTGCTGACCTGTTTATCAATAATCAGAACATCGCAGTAAAGCAGCTCAATTTTTTTTGTTTCACCAGGCTGTTTCTTTTTTTCCTGTGGTAAAGAAGTGTTGAATGCCGCAAATGTCAGCGCGGCAAAGAAAAGAATTATACCGGTTGTGTAAATTTTTGAAGGTTGCCGGTGGCCGTTTATTTCAGCCATAGTGGATTTGAAAAGGGGCATGATTTGAATTCGTCACTTATTTTTATATAAGTGACTTCTATCTTTTTATCAATCCATTCCAGAAATCTTTTCTGTCTCTTCTCAAGCAATGCCGCATTGTACAGAGCCTGGTAATCTTCTTTCAGGTCAGCAACATGAGCTGGAATCTGATTGTCGAGTCTTACAATTCTGAAAACCGTGTTTCCGTTCTCGTCCTCTGTCATGAATGGTTTTGAGATTTCACCTGGCTTCAGATCCCGGACAACCATATAGGTGTTCCTGTCCAGCTCTTCAAGGGTAAACAGTGTAGTTCTAGCTGCAGGATCATTTTTCACAAGCTTACCCCCATTTATCTTGCTGTCTTTGTGAGTTGAAAACAGATATGCTGCTCTTTCAAAAGTTATACTGTCGGCTTTGATTAGATTGGCTATACTGTCGAGTTTTGAAAGAGCTCTCTCTTCCTGCTCAGGTTTTATTTTTGGTCTGATCAGAATGTGCCTTGTATTCACCAGATCTCCCATTCTGTCGATAAGCTGTATAATATGGAAACCATACCTGGTTTCAACAATTTTTGAAATTGCGTTTTTTGTAAGTGAGAAAGCAACATCGGCATAAGGCTTTTCAAGTTCAGCACGGCTAAGGTAACCAATCTCACCTCCTCTTTTGGCCGACTCTTTGTCTTCAGAATAGAGTATTGCCATTGTGCTGAAACTTTTTCCCGCAAGAATTTCACTTCTGATATCAAGTAGTTTCTGTCGGGCTTCGGCCTTGTTCAATTCATTATCGGGAGGATCGAGCTGAATTATGCTTAATTCCACTTTGGCAGGTATTGTCGGGAGACTGTCAGGCGGAATCTTGGAATAGAATTTTTTTACTTCAGCAGGCGTTACAGTTATGTTTTCTGCAATTTTGCTCTGAACTCTGTTCACTATCTCCTGTTCTTTGAGAGATTTTCTAAGATCTGCTCTGATTTCTGTAATACTTTTCCTGAAAACTTCCTCAAGAGCTTTTTCAGATCCTGCCCTTGCTATGAATTTATTCAGCCTTTCATTAAGATAACCCTCCACTTCAGAGTCGGAAACTTCTATACTGTCTATTCTTGCCTGATCCAGAAACAGCTTTGCAATCAACTGTTCCTCAAAAAGATTACATCTCAGCCTGTCAGCTGGAGTTCTATCACCCGACCATAACTGCTGTGCCACGGCATTTTCGATGTCGGAAAGGAAAATAACTTCGTTGCCCACAATCCCTGCAACCGATTCAACAAGCTTCTGGGAAAATAAGGTTCCTGTATTCAATACCAGGAAAAGCATCAACAGGCTTATAACTGTTTTATGTTTCATTTTTCAGTATTTCTTAAAAATGTTAGAATTAATAGCATCATTATATATGTCGTTTTCGAGCTTTTTCAGAAACTCGAATCTTCTGTTATTCAATATAATACTTTTTATGTCGTCTTTAACATATTCATATGGTGCCAGAGAGGACCTTAATCTGTAGTCCCTTATGGCAATGAAATAAACTGACGATGAGTCTCTGGTTTCATAGTAACTGTATCGTTTTAGAAACTCATCAGGATTTATTATTTCAGCAGGAAGTTCCACTGCAAGTTTATCAAAAGAAATCCATTCTTCTCCAAAATCGTCAAATTTTTCCGCAAACTGGAAACAATATGATTCAAGCTGCCTTAATGACTCCGAGTCGTTTGCCCTGTACCATACCCTTACCCTGTCAATATTTGGGGCTTCTGCAGGTATCTTTATAAAAAGAGCCTTAACTATACTTGTATTAAGTTTGAAACGGTCGGGATTTGAAGCATAAAATTGCTCTATTTCTGAATCTGATACGATGGTGTCCATTTTTTCAAGCATCATCTGATGCTGGTAGTGATATATATACAGATTTATCTTTGTGTCCAGCAACTGCGATTCAATATCATTCTTATACTCCGGAGAGAGATTTTCAACAGCCCTTGCATATAATAGTTCCCTTCTTGCCCAGCTGTTAATATAATCATTGATCGAGACTATACTATCTTCCGGGGATTTAGTGTTTCTGTAAATTTCAGGGATCTGGTCATAATAAAGAATTTTTTCACCTGCTCTTGCAACAGGAATTCTTGCCGGACCTTTATTTTGTCTCAGGCATGATATATCTGAAACAGATAAAGTGATAATTGATAGGTATATTAAAGCTTTTCTCATTTTTGAAGTTCATTTTTAACCTGTTCCAGAATAGTTCTGTTTATTCTAACGGGGTACTTTTCCTTTAATTGTTTGATCCATTCTGACTCAAGAAAATTCTGATATTCGGACGAAATTTCACCCATTACTTCATTCAGTGGCAGGGGTGAGGCAGGATTAATTTTCGTAATAACTATAACAGACGGAAAGCCTTTTATTTCAGTTTCATGCAGACCCTCTTCCCATTTAAGATTCTCAGGCAGAAGAGAATCTCCCTCCTGAAACACTCCTTTATACACTTTAATAATAGTATCACTTCCTGCATTAAACATTGCTTGCAGTTTTTTTTCAAAATCAGGTTTCTTTACATATTTTCTGGCTGCCTTATAAAATTTTCCGGCTTTTGCTTTTTCCATGCACACATAAATCATACCGGTGAAACTTTTTTTACCGGGGTATCTCTGCTTGTTCTCTTCGTAATATTTTTTTAAACCAGAAGTATCGTTCTGGGCCCGGTCCCAGATTTTTTCCTTTGAGATTTCAAACAACAATATGCCATCATGAAATTCATTGACGAGGTATCTGAATTCAGGATATTTTTTTTCAAGCAATGAATTTTCATATCTAAGAATATGGTCTGTTATGCAAGTTTCAGCCAGCTTGTTAACAAAATTCGCAGGTTCTTCCGTGTTATTACTTGAGGCTCTGCTTTCTATATAGCGGGCGAAATCAACATTCGAAAACTTTTGACCGTCAAATGTATACAACGTTCCAGAAGGGATAGCACCCCTGTCGTACTTTGAAAGACCCCTGATGATGAGTGTATCGGTATTTTCTAGAAACCAGTTGAGAGCAGTTGTATTGAGCCGGAATTTATATTCCTGTTTCAATGAATTTACCATTGAGCGTGTAGCCAGCGAGTTTAACCATGTTTCATCAATTTTACTTTCAAGCTGGCTTCTGGCTTCTTCATATGAAGGAGGGTCTTTTTTATCGAGTCTCTTGATTATATGCCAGCCGTATATTGTTTTAACAGGAGGAGTGAAGTCTCCGTTTTTTTCGAGCGAAAAAGCTGCTTCGGCAAATTCGCTTATGATTTCGCCAGCTCCGAACCAGTTCAGTTCACCTCCCCGGGCTGCCGACTCTTTATGGTCAGAATATTTCATCGCAAGGTCACTGAAAGAAGCCCCTTCCAGAAGCTTTTTATATACATATTTTATGGTATCCTCAGCGGCTTTTGCAACTTGTTCAGGAGCGTTTGGGGGCACACTGCGCATTATGTGAGCCACTTTAATTTTTCCCCTCGAAGGTCTGATGTCAGCCACTTTGATTATGTGATACCCATAAGGTGTTCTTACAGGATTGGAAAGTTCCCCTTTCTTCATGCTGTAAACAGCCTCTTCAAAAGGTGTAATCATCTGAAAAGTAGTAATATATCCAAGATTACCTCCATTGTATATTGCTGAAGGGTCATCTGATGCGCTGCGTGCTACCTGTTCAAATGGTTCCCCTGAAATAATCCTTGCTCTTATTTCAAGAGCTTTTTTAAATGCAGCAAGTGTATCTTCAGGAGAACTGTTAGGCGGACATGAAACCAGAATATGCCAGGCATTTATTTCTTTGAGGGTTTTTTCGTATGATTTTTTCAGAATTTCTTCTTTTACATTTTTATCAGTAAGGTAATTCTTCGCCACCTGGTCCCTGTAGCCCTGTAATTCTGTCCTGAATGCTTTTGTTGTGTCATATCCTTTACTTATGGCATCAGCGACTTTTAACTTGAAAACTATAAACTGTTCAAGATAATTATTAAAATCACCGGTATCGGATGGGTTATATATCTTCCTGTACATCCTCATAAATTCCCCTGCTGTAACCTCTCTTCCTCCGGCAATTAAAAGAATACTGTCCTGTATTCCCTGAGCATGCAGGAGCCCCGTTGCAATCACCATAAGAATGATGGAGAGCCTGTATTTCATTAACCGGTCTGGAAACTTTTATTCAACTGATTTTCTGCTGTAGTTTGGAGCTTCTCTTGTGATTGTTACATCGTGCGGATGGCTTTCAATTATACCCGGTCCGGTAATCCTTACAAACTTTGCTTCCTTTTTCAGGGTGGGGATATCGGGGGTTCCCAGATAGCCCATGCCTGCTCTTAATCCTCCCACCATTTGATACATGACTTCTGCGAGGGTTCCTTTATAAGGTACTCTTGCTTCAATACCTTCGGGTACAAGCTTCTTTATATCGTCTTCTACATCCTGAAAGTAGCGGTCACGACTTCCCTGCGACATTGCTTCAAGGGAACCCATTCCGCGATATGTTTTGAATTTTCTTCCATTATATATAATAGTTTCACCAGGAGATTCCTCAACGCCGGCAAAAAGAGACCCTGCCATTATGGAGTCGGCACCCGCCGCTATTGCTTTTATTATATCGCCCGAATACCTTATCCCACCATCAGCAATTACCGGAACACCTGAGCCTTCGATTGCTTTTGCCACATTATAAATGGCCGAAAGCTGGGGAATTCCCACGCCTGCTATAACCCTGGTTGTGCATATCGACCCTGGACCGATTCCTACTTTAACTGCATCAGCACCTTCCTTAACCAGCCTCCTGGCAGCCTCTTCCGTGCCAATGTTGCCGGCAACTACGTCAACATTCGGAAAATTCCTTTTAATATCCCTGAGAATTCCGATTACATTTTTAGTGTGACCATGTGCCGTATCAATAACAAGAGCATCGACATTTGCATTTATCAATGCCTCTGCCCTTTCGAGAGTGTCAGCTGCTATACCTATTGCTCCTGCCACCCTGAGCCTGCCCTTTTCATCCTTGCATGCATTGGGTCTGTCTTTCGATTTGGTAATATCTTTATAGGTCATAAGCCCGATTAGCTTGTTGTTTTCATCTACTATGGGCAGCTTTTCTATTTTATGCTTCTGAAGAATTCTTGCGGCTTCCTCAAGATTTGTCTGATAGGTTGTGGTAATGAGTTTGGTTGTCATTACCTCCGAAATTTTTTTAGAAGAGTTGTTTTCAAATCTTAAATCCCTGTTTGTTACAATACCTTTTAATATCCCGTTTTTGTCAGTTACAGGAATGCCTCCTATCTTGTATTCTCGCATCAGGCTTATTGCTTCGGCAACAGTAGCATCGGGATGAATTGTGACGGGATCAGTTATCATTACATTCTCAGCCCTTTTTACCTTTCTTACCTGAGAAGCCTGTTTTTCTATAGACATGTTTTTATGAATCACGCCAATGCCACCTTCCCTTGCAATGGCAATGGCAAGCTCAGCTTCTGTAACAGTATCCATGGCTGCGGAAACAACCGGAGTATTTATGCGAATATTTCTGGAAAACATGGAACTTATATCAACATCTCTTGGCAGCACTTCTGAATATGCAGGAATAAGCAGTACATCATCAAATGTTAAACCTTCAAACAAAATTTTATCTTTAATAAACGACATGGCTTATGATTTTGGAATTTACGGTCGCAAATTACAAAAAAAAAGCACTCCTGAAACATTATGGAATATTTTTGATTAATATAAAAAATTGAATCACAGTTATTATTTTTGTATTTGAGGGTACTAATACTTCAGTTGGTAAAAACATTAAAGAAAACTGTCTGAAATCATGGATATAGAAACCTGCAGAAAGATACTTACCAGATACTGGGGGTTTACTACTTTCAAACCACTGCAGGAAGAGATTATAAAGTCGGTACTTGAGAAGAAAGACACACTCGGACTTATGCCGACCGGAGGAGGTAAATCAGTTACTTTCCAGGTTCCAGGTATAGCACTCGAAGGAATCTGCCTTGTAATAACCCCACTGATTGCCCTTATGAAGGAACAGGTTGCAAGGCTCAACAAAATGGAGATCAAAGCCCTCGCATTACATTCAGGAATGACAAAAGAAGAGATTGAAATAACTCTTGACAACTGTATATACGGTGATTACAAGTTCCTTTATATATCTCCAGAGAGAATAGCTTCACCGCTTTTTAGAATTAAATCCCCCAGGCTCAATGTTTCACTTGTTGCCATCGACGAGGCTCACTGCATCTCACAATGGGGTTACGATTTCAGACCGTCTTACATGAAAATTGTTGAACTGAGGGAACTACTCCAGACCGATCCACCTTTTCTTGCTCTCACAGCATCAGCAACTCCTAAGGTTATTGATGATATAATAGAAAAACTGGCTTTCAAAACTAGAAATGTTCTGAAAACGAGTTTTGAAAGGAAAAACATATCTTACATTGTACGAAAGGTTGAAGATAAAAGCTCATATCTTCTTAATACTCTGGGAAAAGTCAAAGGCTCCGGGATCATTTATGTAAGAAGCAGAAAAAAGGCGAGGGAAGTTGCTGAGATGATTGCATCGAAAGGTTACAGCGCCGATTACTACCACGCTGGATTGCCACAGGAACTGAGGGACAGGAAACAGGCTGCATGGTCGTCGGACCAGGTGAGGATAATGGTTGCAACAAATGCATTCGGAATGGGAATTGATAAACCTGATGTCAGATTCGTAATTCACTGGGATATACCGGAATCAATTGAATCGTATTTTCAGGAAACAGGTAGAGCGGGACGCGACAATAAGCCCTCATGGGCTGTTCTGCTATATTCCGATGCTGATATTAGCCGACTGAAGGAGAGCATCTCACATAAATTTCCTCCAATTGAGAAAATAAAAGACGTATATGAGATGCTTTGTAATTATCTCCGTGTTCCGGTAGGTTCAGGCAAAGATACAGTACATGATTTCAACATGCAGGAATTTGTAGCCCAGTACCACCTGCCCGTGATAGAAACATATAACTGCCTGGCATTTCTTCAGCGTGAAGGTTATATAGAATTTACCGAAGAAATAAATAATCCGTCGAGAGTGCATTTCATAGTAGGACGCGACGACCTCTATAAGTTCCAGGTTGCCAATGAGTCGTACGATAAGTTTATTAAAATCCTCCTGAGGTCTTATACCGGTATGTTTACTGAATATGTACCTGTAAATGAAGATGCACTCGCTAAAAAAGCGGGCATGACTCGTGAAACTGTATATCAGCTTCTGGTCAGACTCTCTTCCATGAATATTCTGCATTATATACCCGGTAAAAAGACACCGCTGGTAATTTTTACAGAAGAGAGACTCGACAGGAAAACTCTGTTTATTTCTCCCGAAAACTACCTGCATGTTAAGGAGAAGTACCTGCTGAGGCTGGAAAAAATGCTGGAATATGCTGAATCACAGAATAGATGCAGGTCGGTAATATTGCTGGAATACTTTGGAGAGGAAGCCGACAGGTGCGGGATTTGTGATGTATGCAGAAAAAGGAACGAACTAGAATTGAGCAAGTATGAATTTGATCTGATACTTGAAGAGATTAAGGCTGTTCTTTCAGTTGAGAAACCTGATGCCAGGGAACTGGTCAGAAAAATAAATTATCCGGAAGAAAAAGTTATAAAAGTTGTTCAATGGCTGCTCGACCATAATAAAATTAAACAGGATACCGAAATGAAACTCTTATGGAATGGCTGATAAGTTGTAATAAAAATAAGTTTCCCGGATACATTTATAATTTTCTGTCCTTAAAATAGGAACACGATATTTTTGCCTAACTTTGTCGGTTTGATAAAAAGAGGAGATTGATGAACAAAAATCAGGAGCCCTTCTATTCCGGAACAGTTGTTGAATTTGTTGCATCTGCAAACGAGTACTGTAAATATATGGAACGCGCTGAAGAACTTGAGGGTGAAGAGCTCTTGAAGATTCTTCAACGACTTCTGCCTTTTATTTACATCAAAGGTTCATTGCTGCCTGAGCTTGATCCATATTTTGAAGAAGGAAATGAGAAATTTGTTAAAGAAGAAGACTGGAACAGGATATATGAGACCCTTAAACAAAAATTCGGAACTGCTGATGCGTTCCTTGAGGTTTTCGATGAGAGGATGAAAGAATCGGAAGCACCTGTTGTTGCGAGCCTTGCTGAAAACCTTGCTGATATATATCAGGATCTTAAAGATTTTTTAATTCTTTATCAAACAGGAACCAATGAAATAATGAATGATGCTATATGGGAGTGCAGGATGAATTTTGAAAATTACTGGGGTCAGAAGCTGGTAAATTCATTGAGAGCTATACATAGGCTTGTTTATTCAGGTGAAGAAATCGGGAAAGTGCCTGAGGAAGAGAGTGAAAAAGAGAAAATGGAAAGACTGGAAAAGTGGATAATCAGCCAGAAACAAAAAGAATTCAGAAAAAACCGGAATTAAAAAGTGTATCTTAATAATATTACACCTGAGGAACTTTCGAATTACAGGGTTGGGTATTTTAGCGGGAGGATTATCGTAATTGACAGCATGGAAAGCTTCCGCCTTCATTCAGTTTTGCTCACCGGCAGGAAGATATTGGGCTTTGATACTGAAACAAAACCTTCATTCAGGAAGGGGAGAAGAAACAGGGTTTCGCTTCTTCAGCTGGCGTATGACAATACCGCTATGCTCTTCAGGCTAAATAAGATTGGATTGCCCGGTGAGCTTGTAAAAGTACTATCCGATCCCGGAATAATTAAAGTTGGCGTTGCTATTCATGATGATATAAGAGTCCTGCAGGATTTGAAGCATTTTAACCCTGCAGGATTTGTTGATTTGCAGAAACTGGTAAAGGAGTATGGTATTGAAAGTGCAGGTTTGAAAAAGATTGCAGCAATTGTACTGGGTTTCAGAATTTCGAAAAGCCAGCAGGTAACCGACTGGGAAGCACCTGTCCTTTCAGAAGCCCAGAAAGTCTACGCTGCTACCGATGCATGGGTCTGTTATGAGGTGTACAGAAAACTGACAGGGCAATGAAAATAAACATCACCTGAAATGATTGAAGGCAAGCAGGAATATATAAGAATTGTTCTTAAATCAGGGAAAGATCAATCGGTTCGTAGATATCATCCCTGGATTTTTTCGGGTGCTATTAAGAAAATTTACGGAACACCTGCCGAGGGTGATATTGTGGAAGTATACGACAACAAGGGAGAGTTCCTGGCAACAGGCCATTATCAGCCTGGTTCAATAACTGTCAGGATCCTCTCATTTGAAAAGGTAATACCTGACCGGGATTTTTTCAGGAAGATGATTTCTTCGGCCGTTGAATACAGGAAACAACTTGGCTTTTTATCCGATCCCAGCACAAATGTTTTCCGTCTGATTCATGCAGAAGGTGATAACCTGCCAGGACTGATAGCCGATTATTATAATGGTGTGGTCGTACTGCAGATGCATTCAACCGGAATGTACAGGATAAGAAATGAAATAGCAGAAATTATTTCGGAAATTCTTTCTGAACATTTACAGGCTGTGTACGACAAAAGTGAAACGACAATTTCGTTTAAGTCAGATATTAGGCCAGAAAACGGATTCATATCAGGCAGTGCAGAACCTTCAATAGTACTTGAAAATGGTTATAAATTTTACGTCGACTGGATTACTGGTCAGAAAACAGGTTTTTTCATTGACCAGAGGGAAAACAGGAAGCTGGTACAGCATTATTCATGTAATCGTGATGTCCTGAATCTGTTCGGGTACACTGGCAGCTTTTCAGTATATGCCATGAAAAATGCCCGTAGTGTTGATACAGTTGACAGTTCCGGTCCGGCATTAAAGATTGCCGATGAAAATATACGTTTGAATTACGGTGAGGATTCAAGGCATCACTCTTATGAAGCTGACGCATTTGAGTTTCTTGCTGGTTGCCGCAACAGGTATGATTTGATGATAATTGATCCTCCTGCTTTTGCAAAACATAATGATGTCCTTGCGAATGCACTACAGGGTTATAAAAGGCTGAATATTAAAGCAATTGAGAATATAAGGCCTGGTGGAATAATTTTTACTTTTTCATGTTCTCAGGTGGTTTCAAAAGAGAATTTCAGAAAATCTGTATTTGCTGCTGCTGCAAATACGGGGAGAAAAGTAAGAATTCTGCATCAACTTGGTCAACCGGCTGATCATCCGGTAAATATATATCATCCTGAAAGTGAATATCTTAAAGGGTTGGTACTTTATGTTGAATGAAGATAGAGAGTAAGTATTGTTCCTTTTTTCATGTGTGAGATTTTATTATATGTTTGATGTTGGATAAAATGGCTGATATGAGTGTGGACAAGCATTTTGAATTTATTGCAAACAAGCTCGGGCTGAAGGTATGGCAGGTCGAAAATACGATTCGGCTGATGGACGACGGAGCAACTATACCTTTCATCAGCAGGTACAGAAAGGAATCGACAGGTAGCCTCGACGAGGTGACTCTCCTTACTATCAAGGATGAATATGCCCGTCTTAAGGAACTCGATAAACGGCGTGAAGCCATAATACGTTCAATAGAGGAACAGGGCAAGATGACACCGGAATTACGGCAGAGGATCGATGATGCTTTAACTCTGACAGAATTAGAGGATATTTACCTGCCTTACCGGCCTAAACGCAGGACCCGTGCTACAATAGCCCGTGAAAAAGGCCTTGAGCCACTTGCACGTTTGATTTATGAGCAGACTGAAAAGGATCCCGTTGCAAAAGCTGCAGAATTTCTTAACGAACAGGTGGCTAATGCTGATGAAGCAATATCAGGTGCGTGCGATATTATTGCAGAATGGATAAGTGAAGATGAAGAGGCAAGAAAACAGATCAGAGAACTGTTCGAGAAAGAAGCAATCATTTACTCAAACGTTATTAAAGGAAAAGAGACAGAAGGAATAAAATATTCGGATTATTTTGACTGGTCTGAACCTCTGCGAAAGTGTCCCTCGCACCGCTACCTTGCAATGAGAAGAGGCGAGAATGAAGGCTACCTTAGACTTTCAATATTGCCTGATGATGAAAAAGCGCTCAGAATACTCGAAAATCTTTTTGTCAAAAACAATAACAAATGCTCATTGCTTGTCAGGGATACGATTCGCGACAGCTGGAAACGCCTGCTGGCACCATCTATCGAAAATGAATTCAGAAATATTTCTAAAGAGCGGGCAGATGATGAGGCAATTAAGGTTTTTGCTGATAATCTGCGGCAATTACTTCTTGCACCACCACTTGGTGAAAAAAATGTACTTGCTATCGACCCCGGTTACAGAACAGGTTGTAAAATCGTTTGCCTCGACAGACAGGGCAATCTCCTTCATAATGAAACCATCTTTCCTCATCCACCACAGAATCAAAAAGCTCTTTCAATTAAAAAAATAGTTAACCTGGTAAATTCGTATAAAATAGAAGCCATTGCCATTGGAAATGGAACAGCAAGTCGTGAAACAGAAGAACTTATCAGATGGATTAAATTTGACCGGGATATTCAGGTTTTTGTGGTTAATGAAGCGGGAGCTTCTGTATATTCAGCATCTAAAACTGCAAGGGAAGAGTTTCCTGAATATGATGTGACGGTAAGAGGTGCCGTCTCAATTGGCAGACGACTGATGGATCCGCTTGCAGAACTGGTCAAAATCGAACCTAAGTCAATCGGAGTGGGGCAGTATCAGCACGATGTTGACCAGACAAAACTTCAGAATGCCCTCGACGATGTTGTTGTAAGCTGCGTAAATGCTGTGGGAGTTGAACTCAATACTGCCAGTCCTCATCTTCTTACCTATGTTTCAGGACTGGGACCGCAGTTAGCTAAAAATATAGTTGAATACCGGACTAAAAACGGACCTTTCAGGTCGAGGATGGAGCTACTCAACGTCAGGAGGATGGGGGAGAAGGCATTTGAGCAGTGCGCAGGATTTTTGAGGATCAGAGGTGCTGAAAACCCACTCGACGCCAGCGCAGTCCATCCCGAAAGTTATCATATAGTCGAGAAAATGGCAGCCGACCTGGGGGTGAAGGTTGCAGACCTCATGTCAAGCGAAGAGCTCAGGAAGAAAATCAGAATAGAAGACTACGTGACCGATAAGGCCGGTCTTCCTACATTGATGGATATAATGGAAGAACTTGCCCGCCCCGGGCGCGACCCGCGACCCAGAATCAAGGAATTCAGATTTGCAGATATTCATTCAATTGAGGATGTCAAAGAAGGTATGATAGTTCCGGGTATTGTTACAAATATTACAAAATTCGGAGTCTTTGTGGATATCGGAGTTAAACAGGACGGACTTGTTCATATATCAAACCTCACAAAAGGATTCGTCAAAGATCCCTCCCAGGTGGTGAAACTTCACCAGCATGTGATGGTGAAAGTTATCGGAGTAGATCTCGATCGAAACAGAATTCAACTGTCAATGAAGGACTTACCAGCAGAAAGGTAAAGCCTTAAATCTTATCTGCCCTGCCTGTCGTGCTTTTGCCGGGCTATATGACGGCTTGCCCTGTTCTGCTCGCGCCTTAAAAATCTTTTTTCACGTGGCGTAACCTGCCCATCAGCTTGAGCTAACTTCTTTTCTATCTGTATCTTTCTCTGCTCCCTCTTAAGCAATCTTGCTTCCCGCCTTGTTAACTCACCGCTTCTTATCCCTTCATTAATACGTTCCTGCTGCACACCCTGACGTGCACTGTTTGATACAGTTCCTCTCTGAGCCAGAAGCATTGAAGATGAAAAAGCTAAAATCATTATAGCTGTTAATACTATCCTTTTCATATTTATTTTTATTATTATTGTTTCTGCTTATTTGATGACTGAATTTAATAAAAGTTTAAAAACGTTTAAAATATTCTTATGAAAAAGACTATCTGCCTGCTTTTTTTTATTGCTGCAGCAATAACCTTTGCCTGTGTTTCAGAAAATAAAATCAAACCTCCAGTTGCAGAAAAGATCCCCCATGAGGTTTACGACGGAAGGATAGATAACTATTACTGGATAAGGCTTACAGATGAACAGAAAAGCTCCACCCAGCCCGACGAACAAACAAAGAAAGTCCTGGCTTACCTCGAAGCTGAAAATGAATACGGCAGAGCTGTTCTTAAACATACAGAAGAACTTCAGAAAAAAATATACGATGAACTGATTGGCAGAATGAAGCAAAATGATGAGACCGTGCCATATTTTGACAATGGTTATTACTATTATACAAAATATTACGAAGGAAAGGAATACCCTGTATACTGCCGGAAGAAAGAGTCATTAAATGCTCCTGAGGAAATAATTCTTGATGTTAACAGGATAGCTGAAGGTAAAAGTTATTGTTCAGTCTCCGGGTTAGCAGTAAGTCCGGATAACGGAATATTGGCTTATGGAGCCGATTTTCTAAGCAGGCGCAAATACACCATCTATTTTGTCGATCTGAAAACCGGAACCCTTCTGCCCGATATTATCGAAAATACTTCAGGAAATATAGTGTGGGCAAACGACAGCAAACATCTCTTCTACACAGTAAGAAATCCTCTTACACTCAGGGCTGAAAAAGTGATGAGGCACCGGCTTGCTACTCTTGTTTCGGACGACCGGGATGTCTATTTTGAGCCCGATGAGACTTTCAGCGTTTATATCAACCGCACAAAGAGCAGAAAGTATATCCTGATCAATTCAACTCAAACTCTTTCAACCGAAGTAAGATATATCAACTCTTCTAAACCTGAAAGCCAGCCCGTTGTATTTGAACCGAGACAAAGAAATCATGAATACAGTGTCGACCATATAGGAAATGAATTTTACATAAGAACAAATGCCGATAGCGCATACAATTTCAAATTAATGAAAACATCCGAAAAGAATACCGGAAAAGAAAACTGGATTGACGTTGTACCACATCGAAAGGATGTTTTATTCGAAGAATTTGAATTATTTAACAACTTTATTGTACTTAATGAAAGAATCAAAGGACTGAGTACTTTAAGGATCCTGAACAAAACTGATAACAGCGACCATTATATAGATTTCGGTGAAGAAACATATACCTGCAGCATAAATATCAATCCCGATCCCGCTTCGTCAGTTCTCAGGTATAGCTACTCATCTCTTACTACTCCCAACTCTGTTTATGATTACGACATGACTACCCATGAAAAGAAACTGATGAAGCAGGATGAGGTACTGGGAGGCTTTGATCCGGCGAATTATGAATCGAAGCGTTTATGGGCAAGGGCTGCCGACAGCACAATGATACCCATTTCGCTTGTGTACAGGAAAGGATTTGCACGAAACGGTAAAGCTCCATTACTGCTTTATGGCTATGGGGCTTACGGCAATTCAACCGAACCCTCATTCAGGCCTAATATCATCAGTCTGCTCGACAGAGGTTTTGTGTTTGCCATAGCACATGTAAGGGGAGGTAGCGAAATGGGAAGGTACTGGTACGAAGATGGAAAACTTTTAAAGAAGAAAAACACATTCACTGATTTTAATGATTGTGCACAATATCTTGTTAATGAGAAATATACTAGTACTGACAGGCTCTTTGCCCAGGGTGGAAGTGCGGGTGGCCTGTTGATAGGTGCCGTAATAAACATGCGCCCCGATTTGTACAAAGGTGTGATTGCAGCTGTACCATTTGTCGATATTGTTACCACGATGCTTGACCCGACAATACCCCTTACGACATTTGAATGGGACGAGTGGGGAGATCCCAGAAAGAAAGAGTACTACGATTATATGCTCTCATATTCACCTTACGATCAGGTTAAAAAGCAAAAATACCCGAACATTATAGTAACTACAGGTTTCTGGGACTCGCAGGTTCAGTACTGGGAACCGGTAAAATGGGTGGCAAAACTCAGGGAAATGAACACCGGTAACAGTCTGATAGTTATGGATATAAATATGACGGCAGGTCATAGCGGTGCTTCAGGGCGTTTCGAAAGAAACCGTGTTACTGCCCTGCAGTATGCCTTCATTCTTGACCTGGCAGGAATAAGGGAATAAAATATCTCAAATTTTATGATGGGGCGATTTTTACTTTTTTGGACTTTAATTTTTTTTGCATCATGCGCCAATCAATCTCATAATCTGCTGGTTGAGGCGGAAAGCTTTGAAGATACAGGCGGTTGGGTTGTCGATCCCCAGTTCACCGAGCAGATGGGTTCACCATATTTGCTAGCCCATGGACTCGGGAATCCTGTGAAAAATGCTTCAACAAGGATTTCTCTACCCTCTCCTGGCAGATATTATATATGGGTAAGAACAAGAGACTGGGCACCAGGTAAATGGGATGCTCCGGGAAGATTTAAAATTTCAGTAAACGGAAAGGAACTGAAAAGAACACTGGGAACCGGTAAAGATACCTGGTCATGGCAATATGCTGGAAAAGTAAAGATTAAAACTCCGGTAGCAAGGATTGAGCTGAGGGACTTAACAGGCTTTGATGGAAGATGCGATGCTGTTTATTTGAGTACAATAATGGAACCACCGCCTGAAGAGCTGGAAGAACTTAATTTCTGGAGAATGAGGATAAAAGGGGAAGATCCTTCAAAAGCCGAAAAATTGTATTATGATCTGGTTGTTGTTGGCGGCGGAATTGCAGGGTGTGCTGCATCAATAGCTGCCGCAGAGCAGGGGCTGAAAGTAGCACTGATACACGACAGACCAGTACTGGGCGGGAATGCAAGCAGTGAAATCAGAGTACATACTGAGGGTATCACATGGAAAGCCGACAGAATTTTGAGAATGATTAATACCGTTCACTGGCCGAATGGTTCCCCTGAATCAGTAATTGATGACCAGAAAAGGTATGAGAATATATCCCGCTATAATAATATATCATTATTTCTCAACTGGCGTGCATTTTATGTTACAACTGTCAGAGATTCAATAACATCTGTGTACGCTCGTCATACTTCATCAGGTGAAATAAAACAGTTTTGTGCGCCGGTATATATTGATTGTACAGGTGATGGCTGGATAGGGTACTGGGCAGGTGCTGATTATATGTACGGAAGGGAGGATTCTTCATTGTATGGTGAAAACTGGGAAAAATATGGTGAGTTATGGAGCCCTGAAAGAGCGGATAACAAGGTAATGGGTGCCTCTTTACTCTGGAGGTCAGCTGATGCTGGTAAGCCGGTTGAATTTCCGGAAGTGCCCTGGGCAATAGATATTGCCGGAAGCCATTCTGCAACTTCAGGGACATGGCAATGGGAATTTTCATCAGACACCCTGCATCAGATTGATGATGCCGAATATATAAGAGACTATCTGCTCAAAGCAATTTACGGCTCATTTTATAATGCAAAGAAAAAACCTGAAAACAAAAACCTTGAACTCGAATGGGTTGGATATTTATTGGGTAAGAGGGAATCGAGGAGACTGGTGGGGGATTATATCTATACTTTCAGGGATGAAAAAGAAATGAGAGAATTCCCCGATGCTGTGGCTATGGAAACAAGAAACATTGATGTGCATTACCAGCAGAAAGAACTGGATCCAGCCCGTCCCGCATTTCTTTCAGAAGCACTATATTATAAGGTTGACCATTACTATATACCATTCAGGAGTCTTTACTCACGAAATATTAAAAACCTTATGATGGCTGGAAGATGCTTCAGTTGTTCACATGTCGGTCTCGGAGGCCCGCGGGTAATGCATACCACAGGCCAGATGGGTGTAGCAACAGGTTATGCCGCATCACTCTGCTTAAAGTATAATGCCACTCCCAGGGAAATATATATTAACCATATGGAGGAGCTTAAAAAACTTGTATGGGGTAAATAAGAAAGTGGCGCACCATATAATTGTACGCCACTTCCAGAAAAATATTTTTTTATAATATCAGAACCCGAATGGAGGTCCTCCTGCTCCAGGAGCCCTTTGACTCTGAGGCATTTCCGGTTTCCCTGGTAATTTTACATCCCTCTGTGCAGCAAACCATGCAAAAGCTGCTGTAATTATTGCATTGTGTCTCAGGTCACTGAATACCAGCCTTTCATAAGTATCCATCACAGTATGGTAACCTCTATTGTATTCAAGAGGATCCTGTATGAACTGAAATGCCGGCAGACCTGCACTATCAAATGAAAGATGATCTGTACCGCTAGTATTTCTTATTGTTATTGTAGAACAGCCCATATCTGCAAACGGTTTCAGCCATTCCTCAAAAACAGATCTGAGGAGTTCGTTCGACTGCAGATAAATACCTCTGTATTTCCCTGAACCATTATCCATATTGAAATAACCTGCAAATTTGTTCCAGTCGGGCTTTTTTGCTCGGGTCTGAGGATCCATAAGGTATTTTTCAACATAGCCGCGTGAACCGTTCAGACCCTGTTCTTCACCGCCCCATAAAGCTATTCTGATAGTACGGCGTGGCTGTGCATTGAGAGCCTTGAGAATCCTCATAGCCTCAAGCATAACAATACATCCAGAGGCATTATCAGCAGCACCTGTGCCTCCATGCCACGAATCAATATGTGCACCTATCAGTACCACCTCATCCTTCAAAAGTTTATCCGTGCCCGGTATCTCACCTATAACATTGTAGACTTTGGGACTTTCGAAAAACCTGTTTTTTATTTCAACCTCCATCACAACCGGTACATTATGATTTATAAGCCTGACCATTCTGCCGTATGCTTCTATAGGTATGTTGAGCTGGGGAGTAGGTTCAGGATCACCCCACCGGTAGTTTGCTCCATTAGACCGTGGCACGTTGAAAGTTCCTGCATTGTTAATAATTACTGCAACGCCCTCATTCTTAATTAGTTCCTGAATCTTGTTCTGAAGTTCCCTCTGTGCCATTAACTGGGCAATATCACCCTGAGGCCTTCTACCACCCTGAGGACCCCCGGCAGCCATAGATAATTCTTTAAGCTGCTCATCTGTATAACGTGTTGCCAGCGGATTAAAACTCATCTCATAAGTTGTGGTTGAAGGCATCAATACTATCTTTCCGGCAAGCTTGCCCTTAAACTTCTCAAGGTCAGCCTCATTCTGAACATTAAGCAACACCACTTCACTTCTTACCAAACCATTTGTGCTGCCTGTCCATGCAACCGGATTACAGGCAAAATTCGCATAATAAGGTTCAACCATTGCTGCATAAGTCTTCAAATTGTCCCAGCCCCCACGTGTGAAATCCCTTGCTTCTTCAATCCTTACATTCTGAAGACCAATCTCTTCCATCTTCTTTTTTGCCCACTCGTTTCCACGTGCAGAACCTGTAGAACCAGTTAGCCTGGGACCAGCAAAATCAGTCAAACCATAAGCAAATTCTTCAATTGAATTACTTCTTAAACCTTCCTGCTTGATCTTATAGACCATCGCAAGGTCTAACTTCTCACTTTGTGCATATAGCACATATGGAATAAACAGCAGCAGGATCAGTCCTGTACGAAATTTTTGCAGCTTCATCTCTTTTATTTTTTTTAAGTTTTAATTATTGAGCCTAAAAGTATGTAAAATTATAAGTTGTGTAACTGATGCATTTAAATAAATTAACATTAATTAACTTTACTTTTGCAGCGAGCATCTGAGTTTATTATGATTTATCCTGAAGATTTTGAAATAAAGACGGGATTTGACAGAATCAGGAAGATGATTTCTGAAAAATGCCTGAGCAGGATGGGAATTGAGCTTGTTGACTCTATGTCGTTCATGACAGATTACAATGCTATCCGGAAAGAACTGTCAAAAACCCTTGAATTTCAGCAGATACTCTCATTTGACGATCCTTTCCCTGCTGAAAATTATGTCGACATATCAGGAATTCTGAGAAAGCTAAGGGTTGAAGGCACTTACCCTGAAATTCATGAGATATTCGACATGAAAAAATTTCTCGAATGCCTTAAATCAGTTCTCAGTTATTTTAAGAGCAGGGAAGAAGAGCGTTATCCTGAACTTAAATCTCTTGCAGCGGGGGTAAAATATTATCAATATGTAGCGGATGCAATTGACCGGATTGTTGACCGTCATGGAAATATAAGGGATACTGCCTCTACGGAACTTAAAAGAATCAGATCAGAGTTATCAGCAAAGAATGCAAGCGTTTCAAGGAAGCTTGCTACCATACTTAAACAGGCTCAGGCAGAAGGCATTGTTGATGCAGATGCTAATGTCTCCGTCAGAAACGGAAGGGGAGTAATTCCTGTAAATGTTACGGGGAAAAGACGAATACCGGGTCTCATCCACGACCAGTCAGCCACTGGTAAAACTGTTTTCATCGAGCCGGCAGAGATAGTGGAAATAAACAATGAAATAGTAGAACTCGAGCATGAGGAAAGAAGGGAAACAATAAGGATACTCACAAAATTCGCAAACGATATCAGAAGTTACATTGATGACCTGATGGAGTCGAACCAGTTTCTTGGCGAGGTGGATTTCATCAGGGCAAAAGCGTTACTTGGAATTCAGCTTGGCTCAATAATGCCATCCCTTTTCCCGGGTCCTCGCCTGATATGGAAAGGTGCTGTTCATCCGCTCCTTTACGAAGCGTTCAGGAAAATGCCTGGCCGCCAGGTGGTTCCGCTTGATATCAGCCTCGACGAAAAAAATCGCTTTCTGCTTGTTTCAGGCCCTAATGCAGGTGGAAAGTCGGTATGTCTTAAAACAGCAGGATTATTGCAATATATGCTTCAGTGTGGTTTAACAATCCCCGTTCAGGAAGGCACTGAGGCCGGAATTTTCAAAGATATATTTATTGATATTGGAGATGAGCAAAGTATTGAAAATGATCTCAGTACATATAGCTCACACCTTATTAACATGAAATTTTTCCTTAGAAATGCCGGAAAGGATACTTTAATTCTCATTGATGAGCTTGGTTCGGGAACAGAACCTGTGCTGGGAGGTGCGATTGCCGAAGCAATACTGGCAGAACTGATTAAGACCGGAGCATATGGTATTGTTACGACCCATTATTCGAATCTGAAGCATTTTGCGTCGGTCACAGAAGGTATTGTAAATGGTGCGATGCTGTTTGATAATCATCTGATGCAACCTCTTTACAGGCTGGATATCGGGAGGCCTGGCAGTTCGTTTACCTTTGAGATTGCAAAGAAAATTGGCCTTCCGGAGAATGTAATAAATGATGCAGCTGCAAAAGCAGGAGCAGATCATGTCAGTTACGACCGTCATCTGAAAGATATTGCCCGCGATAAACGGTACTGGGAAAGAAAGCGTGAAAACATCCGTCAGCATGAAAAAAGACTTGAAAAACTGATCGAAGAGTACGAAAAGGAACTTGCCGGTGTAAAAAGCTTCAGAAAGGAAATTATAACAAAGGCAAAGGAAGAGGCACAGAGATTGCTAGACGAATCGAACAGGATGATTGAGAACACAATACGCCAGATAAAAGAAGCTCAGGCAGAAAAGGAAAAGACAAGAAAGGCAAGGGAGGAACTCGAAAAATTCAGGAAAGAGGTTGCTTCAGAGGTTGCTTCTGCCAGCGACACCCAATTGTCAATAATTGATGAAAAAGTAAAGCAGATTAAAAGAAAGGTAAAAAAGACTGAAAAACCGGTAGAAAAGCCTGAGGAGCAAGGTTTAAGGGTCGGTGATGCTGTAAGAATGGCGGATACTTTGGCTGCAGGAGAAATTGTGGAGATAAGAGATGACATGGCAACAGTTGAGACAGGCTCATTCAGGTTTCAGGTTTCTTTAGATAAACTCGAAAGGATCAGCAGGGCAGAACTTAAGAAAAGTCTGCGGCAGGGACAGGTTGTTATGCAGGCCGACCCGGTGATATCCCAACGAAAAATGAGTTTCAAACCAGAAATAGATATCAGGGGTGTGAGGGGCGAAGAAGCAATAAACATAGTGCGTAATTTCATTGATGATGCAATAATGGTTCAGCACAGGCATCTCAGGATTATTCACGGTAAAGGTAACGGAATACTTCGACAGCTCATTCGACAGTATCTTTCAACAGTTGATGTGGTAAAATCATTTTCCGATGAACATGTAGAAAGGGGAGGTGCAGGAATCACCCTTGTAGAACTGGATTTATAGTAACAATTAACTATTTTCTGTTCTTTCTTGTTCTGTCAATTATTATTCCGATGGTGAAACCCGTTATGAATATGGCAGTTGTCCCCAGAACGATTGAGAGATAACCGTGTAATGGGCATGCAAATTTTTGCAGAGAGCCTTTAAAAAGCACAGGCGACAGGCTTATCCATGCTATTACAATAATTCCGGTAATGACACCTGCCACTGCGGCTGCATTGTTTACTTTTTTTGTGAAAAACCCCAGCAGGAACAGACCAAGCATGCCGCCGCTGAAGACTGAAGCAAGTTTCCACCATGCATCGAGGGCGCTCTGAACATTTATCATAGCTATTCCTACGAGAATGCCAGACAAACTGAAAAGCGCAGAAGAAATGTAAAGAATCTTCATTGATTTCTTTTCGTGTTCTTTTACATCGGGAGAGAGTCTGAAGTAATCAGTTACTATTACTGTTGCGGAGCTATTGATGCTTGTTGATATGGTACTCATGCCAGCTGCAAAAATCGATGAAATAAGCAATCCAGTTGCACCTGCCGGGAGCTGGTGAAAGATAAAATAGGGGAATACCCTGTCGCCTGCAATACCCGGCTCAAGTAGCTCAGGCTTTGCTGTATAAAAGCTGAAAAGGGCAGTACCGATAAAGACGAACAACAGTGAAACAGGTATATAAATCAGTGAACCGAACAGGGCTGATTTTCTTGCTTCATTATCGGTCCTTGCTGTAAGATATCTCTGGATATAATTCTGATCTATTCCGTAATTCTGAAGGTTGATGAAAATACCATAAATAAATACAACCCAGAAGGTTGAAGTGGTAAAATCGGGTTTAAAACTACCCAGACTGAATTTATCGTGCAGGGATGCGATGTGAAACAACTGACCCGGACCTTCAGGCATTGAAAACAGTAATAGTACCGAACACACAATTGCGCCTGCAATAAGTATGATGCCCTGTATTGCATCTGTCCATAGCACTGCCTGTATGCCTCCCAATACTGAGTAGATCATTATGCTTATTCCGGTTATTATGATAATGGTCGCAGTATCCCATCCAATGGCAGTGTTGAGCATCATGGCCAGCAGGTAAAGAATTGTACCCGTACGCATTAGTTGAGTCAGAAGATACATCACTGAAGCATATATGCGTGCCCATTTTCCAAAACGCATCTCGAGGTATGTATAAGCCGATGGGCTGTTTACCGACCGGTATAACGGAACGAAGAACTTCACTGCCATATATGCTGCAAAGGGCAGTGAAAGACTGAATACAAATGGATTCCAATTGGTCTGATACGCCTGTCCTGGTAATGCGAGATAGCTTATACTGCTTACAAACGTGGCAAAAATAGACATGCCCACAATCCATGTGGGCATGTTCCTGTTTCCAAGTGTGAACGCAGTAGCATTCCTGTTCTTACGGTAAAAAGAACTGCCAAAAACAATTATTCCCGCAAGATAGATGAAAAATATTGCAATATCCGCAATTCTCATTCTGCTATCCGAACCTGTAATGCTTCTTTACGGCTTTGTGTATTTTCCACCTGCATTTCAAACCCTCGGGAAAAACTACAAGGTCTCCTTTCCCGAATCTAACAGGTTCTCCATTTTCAGGTGTAACGGTAACATCGCCTTCAAGAATATAACAGGTCTCCTTTTCATCATATTCCCATGGGAATTCCGATTCTTCCTTTGTCCATACCGGCCAGGAATGCACTCCCAGTTGCTTCAGTTTTTCTTCAGAAGGTTTTTCAACGTGAATCATATCAGTTATTATTTTAACTGTATCAAAAGTATCAAAATCGTTCAAATTTTAAATAAATGAAGGGAGGAATCAGATTCTTCTGATGTTAAAAGATATAATGGAAAAACACTATCTCGTTTTTTGATTTCTTCTATTAATTCATAACTAGAAGAGTCTTACTGTCCCATATGAAGAATTTACTTTAACTTCTGCCTGTGGCGATGGATTTTTACCAACAATTCCTTCGAGTTCTGAAGAAGTATTTCCGATAATTCTTTTTTTGACATTGAATTTATCTTCATCAACTTTGATTGAACCGTAAGAGGCTTTTCCTTCAAGCTTGTAGCTTACTGACTCGTCGATGCCTATTCTCACCCCGGTATATCTGGTATCAATATTTATTGATTCAAAACCTTCTGGCACATAATTTACATTTACTGAGCCGTAGCTTGCTTCGAGATTGAGTTTTTTGGCAAGTCTCTCTACGTTTATTGTTGAATAGCTCGACTCAATCACCATGTTGTTTATTTTATCAATTCTGTAATTGTCATATCCCGAAACGGCTACCAGTGAACTAATTTCACCAATGTTTAATTTTGAATATTTGCTATCGATAACTATTGCCTTTGCCAGAGGCATTTCGAATGCTGTAGTATATCTGAGGTATAGATCGAGCCATCCGGCTTCCTTTATCATACCTTTACCATAAGAAATTGATATTTTGTTTATCGGCTTTTCATCCTCTCTTGTGAGTTTTGTAACGGTAAGGTTCCCGTATTTGATATCCAGATTTACGAGACCTCTTATTTCGTCAATATCAGTATTGCCATACCTGTTGGCAAGGTCAAGTCCGCAATAATAGGGCATTTTTACCGTGTAGTTTATGCTGAATTTTCTTGAAGGGGTACCCCATCCCGAGAAACTGAATTTGTCGTCAATAACTGTTCTGGCAGATATTCGGTTATCACTTTCAGAGAACTCTACATTAATAAGATTAATGAGTTTTTCTGCCCTGCTTTTGTCGGGCATCTCTATGGTTATTTTAACATAAATATCCACTTTATCACTATCCCAGCTTGTAACAACAACATTACCGTATCTGTTGCTGATTTCAACAGTTGTATTTTTGTTTGCTGTGTATTCCTTTTTGAATTCCTTTGTAACTTCCTGCGAAATGGCAGGTAGTGCACAAAGGCTTATTGCTGTAATAACCAGCAACCATCTTTTAAATATTGGTGCTTTCATTTTTTTGTGGTTTTTGGTTTTGATTTCTAATTGATTTAAGCTGGTTGATAATATAAGATAACACTTCCACCTTTGCCTGGTAATGTTCAATCATGGCATTTATAATTCTCTCATCGTTAGGATTAGCTTTAAGATCTTTCTGGAGCTGGACATAAACCGAATCCATGCTTTTTATTTCCTGTTCAAGCATCTTCTTTTGCTCTGGATTGTCGCTGAGGTAATATGTGTCGAGTTCATCTTCCATTGATTTAACCTGACGAACGTAGTAGTTTTCGACCTCCCTGTACTCGGGCGAAACATCGCCAAGAGCCATCCTGTCTTTACCGGTACGGATAAAGTTATCCCAAACCCACAGTGACGACAGTGTGATAAGTACAGTAACCACAGCAGCTTTAAGCAGATACGGAACAATGCTCCTTCTTCGTGCCTGGGAATGGAGTCGTCTTTCGAGCTTCCATTCAAATCTTTCAAAGTGTCCTTCAGCAGGTTCTCTGTCGTCAAACAGATTTCTGTTTTCTCTGATTATGTCTTCTATATTTTTCATTTTCATAATTTTTTACTGGTTTTTCTTTAACTCGCTCAGGAGTTTCTGTTTTGCTCTTGAAAGCTGCGACCTTGATGTACTGCTTGAAATCGAAAGTATTTCAGCTATTTCATCATGGTCGTACCCTTCAATCAGATAAAGCGAAAGAATGATTCTGTAACCATCAGGCAGTCTTTCTATCGCTTTCTTAACCTCTTCCACCTTCGAATCTATATCATCCACATACATCGTTTCTGCGCTGCTGGTGTCTCTTATTCCCTGGTATGCCTCAATATCTTCAAAGATCATCTTCCTTCTGTTCAGGGCGTCAAGCGACCTGTTAATTACTATTCTCTTCAGCCATGCCCCGAAACTTACTGTTCCTGAGTATGTGTCAATCTTTTCAAATGCCGACAGGAAAGATTCCTGCATTATATCCTCAGCTTCCATTGTGTCGTTAACGATCCTCAGGCTCGTGTTGTACATCGCTTTGTAGTAAAGCTTGTAGATCTGAAACTGAGCCTTTTGATCCCCGTTTTTACACCCTTCGATAAGATCCTGGTGGATGTTCCTGTATGTTGCGTTTACATTATTCTCCATTTTATTGTTGAATCTGGGGCTGATATGTAAGGCTGCATCCACTTCCTGTCTTTTTCTGACATAAAGACGGACAAAAAATATGTGTGATGCATAAGCATATCATTAAATTAATATAAAAAATTTATGATACTGCCCTGAATAATTTTGCCACTTTCATAATCCAGTTCCGAACCAAGCATGCTGTGGGGAATTGAGTATATAAGAAGCAGAATAAACGAGGCGAGGGCTGAATAAACAGGACGCTCCTTTTTTTTGTTTGCAATAACTGCAATAATCCAGAAAATAAAAGCAATCAGAGTCTTATTGTCAGTAAGATCCCATCCAAATGGAATACCCGTCCAATATTCACCGAAAGCGTAATGCTGAACAACAGGTCCAAGTATCATTCCGCCAGCAGTTAGCAAGACAAGTGTCCATACCGAATATTTTTTATATGATGGGTGTTTAACCACACTCATAATTCCTGCTGCTGTGGAGAAAAGCATCGCTATAAACATCAGCATTATATGAGGTATCAGGATCCACCCGGGAACGGAACCTTTGAACCTCACCACCACAGGGTTGGCTTTATATAGTGTAAGCTTTCCGTTGCTGTCTGTTATTTCAATGTAATATTGCAGCTTTCCAGCTGGAGGTTGCTGGGGCAGGGAAGCAAAAAAGCCTTTGATCTCGCTGATACCGAAGATTTTGTTCATTACAAATGAATGAACTGGTATTACCATATACCTGAAGTTTGTTTCAGTGTAAGGCTCCGTGGTTCTGAATCTTTTATAAAAGAGTTTTGCCGATACAGTTGAGTCGTATATTGCCAGCCTGACTACGGGTTTTTCATCAAGTCCCAGACTTCTGACCAGTTTTAATTTATAAAGTTTGCCATTTGCTGTTATCTCAGCTCTGGCAGGGTAGGTGGGACCAGTAAGACGTTGATAAATTGCTGCCGAAAGTGTAATTATTATTGCTATCAGCCAGACCAGAATATTTTTAATGCGTTTTTTCATTGTATTACAGCTGTATCAAAAGTTCAATTTTTTTACCGTCTCTTAGTACTTCAACAGTTATTGCATCGCCACGTTTCAGCTGACTCAGGCGGAACATGTAATCTTCAATGTTACTGACAGGTTTACCGTTGATGGCGGTAATTATGTCTCCTTTTTTCATACCCCCAAGATCGGCAGGTTTACCAGGTGTAACGAGGTCGGCTCTGAGTCCGTTTTTCACACTCCCTGTTATATCAGGCATTATTCCAAGCGTTACACCTCTTCGTCCCGGCATCCGGGAAATATTATTTGCCGGACCAGCCTCACGGAAAGCAAGCCTGGGGGTATCGCATGCCAGCAGTGAGTCTATTCTGAAAATATAATCCGACACGCTTATCATGCCTTCGTAGTTAATTTTATCCGGGGTGTCGCCAGGTGTATGATAATCAATATGGGCACCTGTTGTAAAGAATAGAACAGGAATATTTTTTGCATAAAATGAAGAGTGGTCAGAAGGTCCTGAACCTTCAGGCGTATAAACAGGTTTAATGAAGTTTGTATCAACAAGATAGCTGATCTTTTCTTCCAGATTCTGAGCGGTTCCTGTACCTCCCACCTGCATGCTACGGGTTTCCTTAAGCCTTCCTACCATGTCAAGATTAATCATTGCATTGATCTTTGCAAGTTCAACTGGCGGATTCTCGGTAAAATACTTTGAACCCAGCAGCCCTTTCTCCTCTCCTGTGAATGCAACAAATACGATACTTCTTTTGTGGCTTCCTTTAGTACCTGCTAACTTGCCTGCCAGTTCAATAAGCATCGCAACGCCCGAGGCATTGTCGTCGGCTCCGTAATGAACAGCTACAGTGTCGGGCATGCGACTTGAGGAATTTTTACCCCCTGAACCAAGATGGTCAAAATGAGCACCTACAATTATATATTCTTCTTTTAAGGCAGGATCCTCACCTGGCAGAACCATCACAACATTCCGGGTGATTCCTTTGTGTTTTATTATTTCAGTTCCTGCACTAATTTCTGTACCCGTCGCAAAACTTACTATCTTGCCCGATTCGCTGAGCTTTTTCTCGAGTGATGATATGTTATGCCCTGAATTTTCAAGAATTATATCTGCAATATTCCTTTTGACTCTTATTACCGGTATTCCTGCCGGTGAGTCTGTTACTGTAAGGGGTTCAAGGACATCATCCTTATCAAAAGCTTCTCCCGAAACCAGTATCACACCTGCAGCTCCAAGGTCTTTAGCCATTAATACTTTACTTCTGTCGCTGCTCAATGCTACCATTTCATCTGAAGGATTTCCGGCATCAGGGATATCTCTTAATACCATCACCCATTTGCCTTTAACATCAATGCCTGAGTAATCGTTTCTTTTGATGGAACCAGTGTTAATATTGAATCCATATCCCGCAAAAACTACTTCAGCTTTCAGCGAACCATTATCACTGAATGATGCAGGCAAGAAATCTTCACCGGAGGTAAATTCTTTGTCTCTGATTTTTAGAAAGTTATTTTTTCCGGGTTCGACTGAGACAATGATTTCAAATCTTTGAAATCCCTCATCAAAAAGAGGTTTCAGACCATAATTTTTTAACCGGTCTCTGATATAATAAGCCGCCAGACTATCGCCTGCAGAGCCGGTAAGTCTTCCTTTGAGCAGCTCTGAGGCGAGATAATTAATATGTTCCTGAAGCTCTTCACGGGTAATTTCATAATTCACCCGCTGCCGGGTGCAAAAGGCAATTAATAATGCCAGACTGACAACACTTATAATGGTTTTTAATTTCATCTCTTTAAAAAATATATCTTCATTTGATTGAGTTAAAATTAATATCTTTTTCTATTTGCCACTCTTTTAATATGGTTAATACTGGTAATTATTTTAAACTCTAAAACCATTTCACCTTCCCCCCTGGGGGAAGGCAGGGAAGGGGGTCCTGGAAAGAACAAAAATCAACTTCACCTTCCCCCCTGGGGGAAGGCAGGGAAGGGGGTCCTGGAAAGAACAGAAACCACTTCACCTTCCCCCTTGGGGGAAGGCAGGGAAGGGGGTCTTGGAAAGAACAGAAACCATTTCACCTTCCCCCTGGTGTAAGGCAGGGAAGGGGGTTTTGAAAAAAATAAGGAGTTCGGTCGCCCGGTACTCCTTATTTAAAGTTCAATATTTAAATCCTCATGCTTATTATTCAAAAAGCCTGAATGTTTCCTTGATTCTTTCCATGGCTTCTCTGAGTTGTTCTTCGGTTATTACAAGGGGAGGTGCAAAACGGATAATATGTTCGTGAGTCGGTTTTGCGATAACGCCATTATCTTTCATCGCCAGACACACATCCCATGCCGTTTTACCACCCTTTGGCCTTATGCCGACAGCGTTGAGAAGGCCTTTCCCTCTTACAAACTCAATCATGTCGGATTTTATCTCCGAAAATTCTTTCCGGAAGATTTTACCAAGACGCTCGGCATTTTCAGGAAGTTTCTCATTTTTAATGATTTCGAGGGAAGTAATTGCCACTTTTGCAGCAAGTGGATTTCCTCCGAACGTTGAACCATGCTCTCCTGGCTTAATTGTGAGCATAATGTCGTCGTCGGCAAGAACTGCCGAAACCGGATAGACACCCCCACCAAGTGCTTTCCCCAAAATAAGAATATCGGGACGAACATTCTCGTGGTCGCATGCCAGCATTTTTCCTGTTCTACCGAGACCTGTCTGTACTTCATCGGCTATGAAAAGGACATTCTTTGCCTTGCACATTTCGAAAGCCTTCCTGAGATATCCTTCATCAGGCACAACAACTCCAGCTTCACCCTGAATGGGCTCAACAAGGAAACCAGCAACATCGGGATCTTCAAGTGCTTTTTCAAGTGCACCCAGATCATTGTAAGGAATTGTAACAAAACCCGGAGTATACGGACCATAATGATTCCTTGCATCCGGGTCGGTCGACATGGATATGATTGTTATGGTTCTTCCATGGAAATTGCCGGCGCAGCAAATAATTTTAGCATTGTATTCCTTGATTCCTTTCTTCAGATATGCCCATTTCCTGCAAAGTTTCAGAGCTGTTTCATCACCTTCGGCACCTGTGTTCATCGGTAGAACCTTGTCGTAACCGAAGAACTTTGTTATGTATTCTTCATACTCTCCCAGCACTGAGTTATAAAAAGCCCTCGAAGTCAGGGTAAGCTTCTTTGCCTGATTAACAAGAGTATCAATTATCTTAGGATGGCAGTGCCCCTGATTTACAGCAGAATATGCCGAAAGAAAATCATAATAACGTTTTCCTTCAACGTCCCATACAAATGGACCTTCACCTCTGTCGAGTACTACCGGAAGAGGATGATAATTATGAGCTCCGTACTTTTCTTCTCTCTTAATGTAGTCTTGAGTATTCATTTTTATTGATAATTAAATATTTAATGTTTAAAATTTTTTTAACTGATTGTGTTTTAATTAATTATAAACAACTGGAATTCAGAAGTATATAACTGATAAACAGTTTCATAAAGTAAATTAACGGCGCCTTATCTGGCGACTTGAAAAGGCAAATGATATGAACCAGACATTCCGGGGAAATCTGATTATTCTTTCAGACATATGAGAAAATGTTGTATGTAAATATTTCCCCATTATAACAATATGAATTTTTTTAAATGAAGCTGCAATTTTACAAAAGAGTTTTCTTATTTCAAAATGAAGCAATTAAAATTATTCAGACTTTATCCTGTTTTCGCGGAAGATAAAGAACTTTAACGGCACTATTAATGCCTGAAGGCATAAGTGGGTCTCCTTTTTTATAATAGCGGTGTGTTGTGAAAGTCAGTCTGTTTGTGGGCCTTTTTTCTCCTCTTATTAACCATTCAGGCCATTTCCCGTTTTCAATTCCATCCCACGGTTCTTCTTCATCACCAATCAGTCTGTTTATCCATAGATTTGTTACTTCAACTTCAAGGGTATTTTCTTCTTCTTTCAGATAATCTGTGATTTTCAGCTCTCCCGGCGATGTCCATATTATACCTGCCGTTTTGCCGTTTAGCTTTACTTTTGCCATTGAATTTGAAAGGTTTATTTTGATGAAATAATCATTTGCCTTTTTGTTAAGTTTCCCCTCAGGCATACTGAAACTGCGTCTGTAAACTGCTGTCCCGGAGTAGTATCTGATGCCGGGTTCTGGTCTTTCTGTCCATTCTGAAATTGAGTCGAATGCAACTTCGCCGGGTCCACCCCGGGCAGGATCAAAATAAACACTCCAGCTTCGATCGAGACTGATAAGCTCCTTCTTTTCAGGGAAATCATTCTCCGTGCCGGTTCTTATTCTGAAGGTGGCGGCATTGGTTTTATTAAACACAATGAAGAAACTCTGATAAGGTTCCAGTTTTATAGGAATTTCTGTCACCCATCCTCTGTAGAATATGTTTTTGAGCTTCCTGATATCTCCGGTTAATGGATCCCAGAGCTCAGCATCGTCTGAACCATCCCTGAAGTAACAGGTATCTGAAATAGTTTCATCCGTACGGTTTGAGATAAAATATATCTCTTTTTCAGTCAATTTTTTATGATGCCATCTTATATTTCCCGATTTGCAGGTAAAATCAGGCTCCCTTCCAAGAGCCCTCATCAGTGAAACCAGGGTCTCGTACGACGGATAAATGTCATAATTATCATCTGGTGAAGGGTTGTACGGTTCTTTAATATATTCTTCGAGTTTAAAAAGAGTTCCGTTGAGATATTTTATCTGGCTTTTGCCGACGCTCCAATTTATTCCCCAGATTGTTTCCGAAAGTTTTTTAACTTCTTTGTCGCATTCAGGATATTTTGCAAGTGATGGCGATTTCACCGGCATCCAGCCTGCAACTATTGCACCTGTCTTTAATAGTTCATTTATCTTTTCCAGTAATTCGGGTGTCATGGTGTTTAAACGTGGCAGTACAAGCAATGTATAGGATGCGCCTGATGGGAAAGTAACTCGTCCATTAACGACAAATGCATTTTTGATCAGGTATGACGGAGAACAGGCATCGAATGAGTAGCCTTTTTTATCTGGGATTGTATCGTTACCATCGAGTGCTGAAGCGGGTGGAACAAATACATTTGGTGCACCTTCAGGTGTAAGAAACAAAATATCGGCAGCTGACACACCCTGCATCAGCATAAGCTGACATCGTGAAAGATATTTATGGTATTCACTCACCAGTGGCCACCATGTCTGGCCGCGGTCCCAGTGCACACCGTAAGGACCCATTGTCATACCCGGCAGATATTTGCTGCCATGGGGCTTGTGTGCAAAGGTGTGAAAGATAAACCTGTTTATTCCCATAGCAAGAGCCCAATCGGTCTGGTTTTTCATGTTGCCAGGATACATTTTCCATGCTTCAGTACGGTCGGCAGTAAAGGCTTCTGCAGCAATTACGGGTTTACCTGTAACATGTCCTATCGATGTTGCCTCTATGCAGCTAAATGATGAATTGAACCCATGTCCTTTTGTCCAGAACTCTCCCATAGGAATGTCGGCTATAGCTCCGAGATCAAAGTCTGATGCAGGATTCATGTCGTAGGGCTCTATCGAAAGAAGGAATCCGTATTTGCGTCCGAGAGACTTAAAATATCCTGCATGATTTTCAACAATAAGTTCACTGGCAGTTTGCCGTACATCCCACAGGAATCTCTCGCTTTCTTCTGAGGAATTAACTGTGTAACCTGCGAATACTGGCAAATAGAGAACGGGGTCGTACCCCCTTCGTGCAATGAATTCATCAATAAATCTGTGGCTCCAGTTCTGGGCACCCATCTCCCAGCTGTCTATGTGCAGCATGGTCCAGCCCGGTGAGGACGATTTCCGGCCTTTGTTTACCTTTTTTATAAGATTTTCTGTAAAAGCTCTGAAATGTTCACCCAGCGCGGCGGTGTCGAATTTGTCCGATTCAAAACCCAATCCGGGAAGGGGTGCGGGACGTGTAACAGCTCCATTATTGCGTTTTACGAAACGGATTATCACCCATCTGCCTGGTGGTACATTCCATGTTAGTCTTCCGTTGCCCTGGTATATCAGGGTAAGGTCTATAATCTTATCCTTTTTTACTGATGGCTCTGTGGTTTCTTTTGTACTGTCGAAGGGGAGGATAAAGGGCTCAACGTCCGGTTGCGAAGTGTATGGAGCCCTGTAATAAAAGGCTTTTTCGTCAAGGTTTTCAATTTTATTCTGCTTTTCTGGAGCAGGAAAGGCAAGCACTCTTATGTCCTCGTACCAGTTATCTCTGAGTTCCTTTAGTTCAGGTGTAAGTGTATTTTCGCCAAAGAAAGGTTTTTTTGGCGCGGGTAGGGGGAGCTGGGCGTCGAATAATACTGGACCCGTAACAACGGTGTCGGCTGCCACAATATGCATCATACTTTGTTCGGGTTTAACCCATGGTCCGCCGCTGCCAGCCCAACCCGGCCCGGAACCCAGTATTATTTTTATACCAAGCCTTTCTGCTTCTCTCACTGCATGAGCAAAAAGTTCCATCCATTCTTCGCTCATAAAATCGACACTACCGCGTGGAATGCCAACATTCACCTCAAGAAACAGCGCATAGCCTATCCCGGCCTGTTTCATCGCTTCAAGGTCTTCTGTAATAGCTTTTTTATCAATATTGCCATCCATGAAGTACCAGTAAACACCCGGCTTCGCCGAGTCAGGCGGGTTGATGAAACCCTCTCGCAGCAGCTGATCGAATGATGGCTTTTTGCATGAATAACTCAGGCAAAGCAGTATGCTGAAAAAAGGAATTATGTATTTTAACAAGTATTTACTTTTCATCTTTAAGCAGATCAGGTCTCAGACGTCTGGTTCTTTCGATAGATTGTTCCAGTCTCCATTTTTCTATTTCGGGTGTATTGCCTGAAAGGAGTATCTCGGGCACTTTCCATCCCAAGAATTCAGCGGGTCGGGTATATACTGGTGGAGCGAGGAGGTCATCCTGAAAAGAGTCAGTGAGAGCCGACTGTTCATCAGAGATGGCCCCAGGGAGGAGTCTAACCACAGCGTCGGTTATGACAGCGGCAGGCAGCTCGCCTCCCGAGAGCACATAATCTCCAATGGAGATTTCCATAGTTATGAGATTGTCCCTGATTCTCTGATCCACACCTTTATAGTGCCCGGCAAGGATTATGATGTTGTTCAGAAGGGATAACTTGTTGGCAAGTTTCTGGTCGAACCTGATGCCGTCGGGAGAAGTATAAATAATTTCATCGTATTGTCTTTCTTTTTTAAGAGCTTCCAGTGCCCGGTAAACAGGCTCTATCATCATAACCATGCCAGCACCGCCCCCGTAAGCATAATCGTCAACGCTTTTGTATTTATCAGTGGCATAATCCCTGAGATTGATAACATTTATCTCCACAATACCCTTTTCACGGGCTCTTTTAATTATCGAATGACTTAAAGGACTCTGAAGCAATTCCGGTAAAACAGTGATGATATCAATCCGCATATCAGGAATTTTGCTTCAAAAATACGAAGAATAAGATATCAAACATCCTGTTAAGAGTATCAGGGTTTAATAAATTGAACCTGAGTTTCTTTTTCTATATTCTCATTCAGGAGAATTGCAGTTTGAACAAGTGCTAGATGTGAATATGCCTGAGGGAAATTTCCGAGAAGTTCTCCTGTTTCCATGTCAATACCCTCACTGTAGAGACCTAAATGATTACTGTATTTCATTAAGTTGAAAAACAATTCCCTGGCTTCTTCTTTATGACCTATTTTATACAGGGCCTCAATCATCCAGAACGTGCAGATTGTGAAGGAGTTTTTAGGTATGCCGAACCCGTCGTGATTATAATATCTGTACATTAATCCGTTTCGGAGCAGTTCCTTCTTAATTCTCATAACGGTGCTGATATACATTGGATTATCTGCTTCTATAAAGCCGTATTTTTCCATTAATAAATTAGCCGCATCCATGTAATTGTCCCCGTATGATTGCGTAAATGATTTGATCTTATTATTCCAGCCATTAACCATTACATCATTTTTTATTTTGTCCCCAACTTTTCTCCATTGCATTGCGAGATCATGATTGCTGAATAGCTCAGCCAGCCTAACGGCTCTGTCTATTGCCACCCATGAAAGAACTTTAGAAATAACAAAATGTTTTTGTTCGCGTCTAATTTCCCATATTCCCCTGTCGGGTTTGAACCAGTTGTTTTCAACAATCCTTACGATTCCTCTGACAATAGTCCATAGCTCTTCGCAGGTATCAAGAGTCTGGGGAAATGTCTGGAAGCTTTTTAAAATTACATCCATTAATATTCCATAAATGTCGTGTTGTTTTTGCAGATAAGCAGCATTCCCTATTCTTACAGGTTTGGAATTTTTGTAACCTGAGAGATGATTCAGAACTTTTTCCGGTAATTTCTTTTCACCTCTGATACCATACATTATCTGCAGGTCTTCATCTTTATCAGTTATAATGTTTAACAGGAATCTGAAAAAATCCTGTGCTGTTCCGACATGGTTCATTCTTAGAAGAGTCTCAATAACCATTGATGTGTCTCTGATCCAGCAGTACCGGTAGTCCCAGTTTCTTGATTCCCCGATGATTTCAGGCAGTGAGGTTGTGGCAGCTGCAAGTATTGCACCAGTTCTGTTGTATGTTAATAGTTTCAGAACCAGCGCGCTGCGAATTATTTCATACTGGTAAAGCGGAAATATTGTAGTCCTGTTTACCCAGTTCATCCAGTAAACTTTTGTACGCTGATATTCGAGGTAAACTCTTTGAATATCTATTTTAATCAGTTTCTGGTTATAAGAAATCAGGAAAAATCCATTTTTCTTAATAACAATATCATTTTCGTTAAGCAAGTCTTCAAAATCGAATTCTGTATACAGGTATATTGAATCGTAAGCTCCTTTGAGGTTGTAGCTTTTTATGAATTTACTGTTTTTTACAGTCGTGGTTGGAGTGATGGCATAATTCAGTGCTGGTTTATATCTGAACCGGACTGTCGGGCTGCCAGAAATATATCTTATGTATCTGTAAATCTCAGGAGCATTGTAATATAAGCCATCTTCAGTTTTATACCTTGGCATGAAATCAATGACTTCAAAAGCGTCAACATTATTGGAGAACTTCGTAATCAGGATATTTGTACGATCCAGGTAATGCTGACTTATTTTGTAAGAATCATTGACATGTATGCTGAATTCGCCTCCTTTATCATTGTCCAGAATCTTTGCAAATACCGAAGGGGAATCGAAATCAGGCATGCAGAGCCAGTCAATTGAGCCTGCTTCTGAAATTAGTGCTGCGGTTCGGCAATTACCTATTATGCCATAATTCAAATTATTCATAAAGTGCTGTAATTTTTAATCATAACATATTTTTAAGTTTGAGCAGTATTCATGATAATTTTTGCACTAAAGTGTCAATTAATTTTAAATTTCACTTTCAGACAGAATCTCCAGAAATTCAACCGCCTTCTGAGGAGATCTAAGGGTATACCTGGCATTTTCCGAGAATTGTCCGATTTTGATCGACAATGCATAATCAGGAAGTACATCAAACATGTCTTCATCTGTAACATCGTCCCCTATAGCCATTATGAAATCCCATTTCTTCATTTCAATAAAGCGCGTAATTGCTATACCTTTATTTGATCCTGACACTTTGATTTCTATCACTTTATTGCCTTTCATAAGGCTCAGGTTGTTTTTTGTACAATGGTAAACCAGCATGTTCATCAGTTGAGTTTCTCTTAGTTCTGCCAGCCATTTGTCTGTATTTCTGTAATGCCACACCAGTCCAGACTCTTTTTCTTCAATCATTGAACCAGGCGTCTTGTCTGTAATTTTATTGAGGATAGGTAAAATTTCTTCTTTCCAGCCGGGGTCAGAATCCTGTTTCAGAAAGTTTTCCCATATGCCGTTAATTCTCAGGAATGATCCATGTTCAGAAATTAATATCACTTTAGATTCAGTGAAATACTTGTCGAGAAAGTCTTTCTTTCTGCCGCTGTTAATGATTATTGTATTTGAAGAATCGTCAACGAGTTTTTTGATAGTTTTCAATATCTTCTCGGAAGGAATTGCCAATTTAGGGTCAGCATTAAAAGGAACGAGAGTTCCGTCATAATCCAGAATGATTAAGCGTTGCTTTGATTTTTTATACAGATCCCTGATTTTGTCAGTTTCTTTCTGATTGATTTCTTTTTCCTGAATTTTAAGATTCTTTTCTGCTATGTCTTCCAGTTCGGAAATAAAGTCGTTTGCCCATTTATCTACATTTTGTGACCTGACTCTCTCCTGCAGTTTCTTAATGTGGTCGTATTTTTCTTCATCTGTCATTCTGCAGGCTGTCAGAATTGCATTTGCTATTTCATTTACATTATTTGGATTAATAATTATTGAAGACTTAAGCTCGATTGCAGAGCCTGCCATTTCGCTCAGGATCAATACTCCCGGTGTGTCTTTTTTTGTGGCTATGAATTCCTTGGCAATAAGGTTCATGCCGTCTCTCAGAGGGGTAACAAGGGCTATTTCTGAAATATAGTATATGGCGCACAATTGTTCGAAATCGAAACTGCGGAAGAAATAAAATATTGGCACCCAGTCGATAGTTGAGTATTTTCCGTTTATTTTGCCTATCAACTGATCAATTCTGTTTTTCAGCTTACGATATTGTTCCACATTGGTCCTTGAAGGCACTACTATTATTAATAGTGATATTTGCCCCCTGTATTCAGGATTCTTCTCAAGAAAAAGTTCAAAACCTTCAAGTCTGTTCAATATTCCTTTACTATAGTCAAGTCTGTCGACTGACAAAATGAACTTTTGATTACCATATGTCGATCTGAACTCTTTTATGTATGAGATTACCTTCTCATTTTCCGAAGAATGGTAGAACTTCTCAAATTTTATTCCCATCGGAAAAGAGTTTATCCTCACCATACGGCTATCAATGATCATTTCATTTAGTTTGAATTCATACCCAAGGATACGGTAAACAGTACTCTGGAAATGTCTCATGTAATCATAGGTGTGAAAACCCACCAGATCAGCCCCTAATAGCCCGCGGAGGATCTCCTTTCGTTCTGGCAGAAACCTGAAAAGTTCGTATGACGGGAATGGAATGTGCAGGAAAAAACCAATTGAAGCATTTTTCCATTTTTCCCGTATCATACCCGGAAGAATCAATAGATGATAATCATGTATCCACAAAATATCACCTTCTCTGGCTACCTCGAGCACTTTTTCGAGAAAAAGTCTGTTAACCTCCTGATATACGCTGTAATATTTTTCATTGTAAACAGTGTAGACATAAAAATAATGGAACAAGGGCCAGAGAGTGCCGTTGCAATATCCTTCATAGAAAAGTTCCACCTGCTGCCGGCTCAGAAATACTGGATGAATGTTTTTCTTCTTCAGTGCTTCTAAGATAATTGAACGCTCTTTCCTGTTCTTGGCATACACACCAGGCCATCCTATCCAGTGCTTCTCATAATTAGTATCAAGAGAGTTTAGACCAGTGGCCAAACCTCCTTCAGATTCCTGTAATGTAAAAGGATCGATCTGCGTAACTTTTACAGGAAGCCGGTTTGCAACAATTATAAGGCGCTTTTTCATTTAATAAAATCAATCTAGAAAAAAATGATATACACTTAACTCAAAATAAACTATACTATTTTGTATATTTTTATGGAATTTGAAATCAGCACTTTTTTATTGCAATACAAATTTAAGAAGTTTTGCTTGATCAACTGAATTTTTTATTGGATTATTAGTAAAAACCGGAGGTATAATGATTCACTGAAATACAAATTTACAATGATTCAAAACGTATTTTTTCTTCTTCATTTTTATCATGTTTGGTAAAAAGAATCGCCTATTACCAACTTGAAAGTTATATTTTGACTCCCTAAAAATACCAAAACAGAGTCTTTATTGTAACTGTTCTTTTTACATCGCGTTATACTTGAACTCTCGAGTTTAATTGATTCTGTCCTTAATCGCTGAATGTGAAGCTCATAGGAACATTTGCCTCAGCTTCGGGCGGACTGAGGGCACCCATATTTTCCTGACCGATACCTGTTTTAACCCTTACAACCTCTGTCACGCGGGCGTTAATGAATTTTTTCCCTGTTGCCAGCTGACCTGCAGATTGACCTGATAAATAATCTATTAAAAAGACCATCAGGATTATAGTAAAAACGGCCGGCAAGAACTGAGTTTTCATTTCGGGAAGTTTTAGTCTGATATAAAATGTTTATGAGTTTAAAATATTATAATTTACTTAATTAATTAATATAAACTTTCTGTTCGATAATACTGCTCAGCTCACCCTCATCTCTCACTCCTCATTCCTCTGACTAAATGAAGATCCACTGAATTAAGTATTTTTGTAATATTTGGAATTAATCTCTTTCTGTAAGTGGAGTGTCGCCCCTATTGTGGAGCCTGCTGTATTGCGATTTCAATATCATCGCCCATTCCAGGTATGCCCTGTGGCAAACCTGCGGGTATAAGATGCATACATCTCACTGACGATTACCGCTGCGCACTGTATGGAAGTGAACTTCGACCAAAAGTATGTATTGATTTTAGGCCCGATCCGGATTTCTGCGGAAGTAGCAGGGAGGAGGCGATGAAGATAATGGAGAATTTGGAAATGGGAAGGAGCGGGCAACCTCCGGACCCTATGAAAGGTTGATTTACCCGTAACTCCAATTTAATGTCATTTGGCATTATCCATGGGGCATGTCTGACTGTCGTAAGCCGGATATGGAAATATGAAAGCGGGTCGTTTCATAAAGAAAAATTCGATTTATTTCATTTGCCTATTTTCTTTGTTATTTAGACTGGAAATAACAACCGAAAATCTCTGTGCAGGCAAGTTATTCTATTATTAACAAAATTATCCGGTATTTATAAGATTTACAATCTAGTTATACTTAATCTCAATAATCTCCAGTTTAAGCCACGTCCAGTCCCCCTCTTCAAGCTTCCATGTAGCGGTCATTTTTGAAGGTACCTTTATGCCTTCGAAAGTCTTATATCCGTCAACCAGTATCACCCATTCGTATCGTTTTGAATCCGGTTTGTTACCCATGTATCTCAATGCCGAAAACTTTACAAAATCTCCATTGCTATCAAAATAAAAAGTGCCGCTTCCTGTTGTTCCGTTGAAACTCATAGTTGCAATAACAGTATTGTCATCAATATGCTGCCAGGTGATAAAAGGACTGAGTGCAAGTGAAGGGAACCATATCATTTCGCCCAGATAACGCTGTAAAGCTCCTTCATCAAGTTTCTCTCCCTGTTCATATACTATATTGATCAGAGAATTCAACTTAATCAACATTTCCCCTTTGCCATCTATAAATCTGTCTCTTCCTGCAAAACTCAGGAATGGATTCACTTTCACATCAGCTATCCAGATAAAAGCAGGTACATCAATAAAAGAATACTGAACGGCTGATGCCTTCATCCATTTTTTCTGACCTGGTTTCATCTTCATTTCAGCTTGTTGAATGGACTTTGCCACACTTATAAAGGATTTGCCTGTTACCCCTGAATTATTAAGCCATTTTTTAACCGGTTCCGGTAACTGGCCTATATCGTTTTCTGAGATAATCTTCCCTTTAGAAATTCTGCTGCACTGACTAATCATGGCTTCTGTTTCCTGCCTGACAAGATTCTGAAAACTGTATTGACCATATGAAACAAAAGACACAAGTAAAATGATAACATTGGGCAATGTTCCGAGCCTGGCATCTTTCCAGAACATAATTATTAGTATCTCTGAAATGGCTGCGGCAATAAATCCGATCAGCCAGGCATGCCTGCTATGTGTCAGGTATGATATGGCATAAGCCACCAGCAGAACAGTTGCCGACAGCCACAACAGGCCCATGGGTTTTGTTATTGGAAGTGTCAGTTCTTTCACTTCCCTTATGCCAAATCCTTTCACAAATCCGAGAAGATGGATAAGTGCATGCAGTAAAACAAAAATCAGAAAGAAAATTCTCATTGTCGGATGGATTGTCTATTTACGGTTTTGTATGTGCTTCATAAACTGTCGGTTGGCAATGCCAGATAAACACCTGAATAAAACTTCAATAACAGGTAAAAGTAATTAAAAAGGTTATATTCTATTCTGTTCGCTTTACTGAAGAATAGGCTCCTATGGCAAAGAGGAGCTTTTATGATACTGATGTTAATCCGCGTGCCATCTTTATGGTCATTTGCGCCTCGCTTAGCTCGGCGCGTCATTCAGTTGTCATTCAGTGGTCATTAAATCATTACGATTGGTTGTAAATTATTGTAATTTAATAGGATGTTTTCGTTGAATTTATATTATAAACCACAAAGATCAAACTTAATTTCTCCTCATCCCTCATTCCTCACCCCTCATTCCTCATTCCTCACCCCTCATGCCTCATTTACTTTACCGATTCCACCGACGGGTACCTGAACAGCGGCTCCATGGCAGCACCTTTCAGTTTAATGGCTTCCACCTCTGAAGGTGATAACGGTGTAAGCTTATCTCTCAGCCCCAGAGCAATTTTAAAGAGCTCACCCTGTCCTGAGGTCATGAGGTCGGTGATGGGGTGGGAGAGAGCAAAACGTAGACCCATCCTGATGTCTTCTTCACTGGTAAATGGTTCGTACCAGCACTTCGGATATTTTGACCTGTCGGCTCCCTGTGGCCATGGACCCTTCGCCATCGACTTCAGGCTGATGATCCCCATACCCTTCTTATGCGCCATGTCGAGCAGCTGCGGACCAAAAGTGCCTGCATGCCAGCTCGAAATATGCAGTGGATACATAATTGTGTCAAAATCATATGCCTCCATGAGCGCCATACCGGCCTCTTCCGAATGAACCGACATACCGATGAACCTTATAAGCCCCTCGCTCTTTGCCTGCAGGAACGCCTCCAGCGCACCACCCTTGCCGAGTATGGTATTTACATCCGACATGGTTGTTACTGCATGCAACTGGTAAAGATCGAAATGGTCGGTACGAAGATTCTTCAGCGACTGCTCCAGTTCCCTGCGGGCTTCATCCCTGGTGCGCTTCTGCGTTTTGCAGGAGAGAAATACATTCTTTCTGTATGGCTCCAGCGCCGGCCCCAGCATCAACTCGGCATTGCCATACGATGGCGCCACATCGAAATGATTTACGCCGGCATCAATAGCCATCTTAACATATGCCGACGCCTCCTCCGGGGCAACATCCCTTACAATTATACCCCCGAAACCTATTACTGAAAGCATTACACCTGTTCGGCCAAGCGAACGCTTCTCCATCTTCCCCGGTCGCTGCTCCCTCACAATAGATGAGAGATCGGCAGGGAAAATGCTCAGCGCAGGCACCGCCAGCGCAGAAGCTTTGATAAAATCACGACGCTTCATTATATTCTGTTTTAGACTTAAATATAACAAAAAAACAGTATTTATGTTTAAATCTGATTTATAGCATTAAGATGAAGCTGATTTGGGGGATAAAGGAGACGCAGAAAAAACCTTTATGCTCCACCCTTTGCACTTACCTTTCATTCCTCACTCCTCATTCCTTGAATAAACTACCTTCCCTCCAACGATTGTATAATCTACTTTTGTCTTCATGATTTCATTTTCAGGTATGGTAAGCAGATCTTTGTCGGTTATAACTATATCTGCCAGATATCCTCTTTTTATAATACCTTTCCTGTCATCCATAAACTGTGCATATGCAGAGCCCCAGGTGTAGTATTTTATTGCTTCTTCCATAGTAAGTTTCTGCTCCGGGAACCAACCCTCGCCCTCCTCGCCGCGTCTATCCTTGCGAGTGACAGCAGCATATAGCCCTTCCATCGGGTTTATGGGTTCTACCTGATAGTCAGTACCGAAAGCAAGTATTGCACCGGCATCGAGAAGACTTCTCCATACGTATGCTCCCTTACTGCGCTCATATCCGACACGCTTCTCATAGAAGTTTTTGTCGGTTATGCAGTGGGTTGGCTGCATCGAAGCGATCACTCCAAGTTGCCCGAACCTCGGTATGTCACTCTGCTGAAGCGTCTGGGCATGCTCAATGCGATGACGGCTATCGCGACGGCCATTTACCTGCATGGCCTTTTCAAAAGCATTAAGCGCCCAGAAATTAGCTTTGTCTCCAATAGCATGAGCCCCAATCTGAAACCCCATCCTGTCGGCTTTCAACACCATATCTTCAAACTCTTCATAAGGATGCATTGCCAGACCCGATGTTTCTGGCCGGTCGTTGAAAGGCTCAAACATAAGGGCAGTGCCAGAGCCCATTGAGCCATCAACAAAAACTTTCAGATAGCCAAAGCGTATCCAGTTCGAATCACGAGGGTATTTCTTCGCCAGCTCAAGATACCTTTTAAGTCTGTTAGTATCACCTGTGAGTGCCTGACCAATGTCAATACGTGATGTGAGCAGGCCCTGTTCCTTAAGCTTTTCGTACACTTCAAAATCGGCACTGCCGGGTATCTGAATGCTTGTGACCCCGTATTCCCTGGCCTCTTTCAGAGCAAGTAGATAGCCTTCCCATGTCTTTGCCTTCTGTTCTTCGGGAGTGAGGCTGACCGAAACATCGCCCAGCCTGATTAAATTTTCGGCATTGTCTTTCAGAATACCGGTGGGTTCACCTGTTACAGGATCACGCTGTATCTCACCTCCCGGCGGGTCGGGAGTGTTCTTTGTTATACCCGATTTCTTCAGCACATAACTGTTAACCAACACCGAATGGCCATCGGCACGACTCAGAATAACAGGATTGTCGGGCGAAACCCTGTCAATAAGCTCTTTTGTAGGCCATTCCCTGGTGGTAAACATCTCGTGATCCCAGTGACCACCCCTTATCACCTGCCCGGGCTTCGACTTTGCTACCATTGCCGCCACTTTTTCGGTTATTGTGGCAGGGTCAGTGGTATATCTCAATTCTATATAGTCAGGATCAAGAGGACCAAAATGAATGTGAGCATCATTGAAGCCCGGAATAACAAGTCTTCCTTTTGCGTCGATAACACTTGTTTTCTCGCCGACCAGTTTAAGTATCTTCGAATTTTTCCCGACTTCGGTTATAAATTCACCCTTGATAGCAACAGCCTCTGCATAAGGTATGGAAGGATCAACAGTGAATACTTTACCATTTATTATTACAAGATCAGCAACCTCTTCCCTATTACAAGAACTGATAATCAACATTATACCGCTTAAAAATAGAAACGTCACAATTTTCATAAATGTAAAATTTTTAACAATTGAAATATAATTAAAAAAAACAGGTATTTTCGCAAAAATTGAATTCGTATGAACATTGCGCTCGTAGGATATGGCCGAATGGGCCATGAAGTAGAAGAGATGGCAAAAAAACTTGGCCATCAGGTAATAATAAAGATTGATGTGAACAATCAGGAAGATTTTACAGCCGAGAAATTTGCTGATGCTGATGTGGTTATTGAATTCACAACTCCTGAATCGGCTTATAAAAACATTGTAAAATGCCTTGAGATGCCCAAGCCTGTTGTATCTGGTACAACTGGATGGCTTAAGCATTACGACGAAGTGGTTAAGATATGCAGGAAGAATGAAACTTCATTCATACATTCTTCAAATTTCAGTATAGGGGTAAATATTCTGTTCAGATTGAATTCAGAACTTGCGCGTTTGATGGCAGGCCTGCGTGACTATGTGCCGTTCATTGAAGAGATTCATCATACCAGGAAACTCGATGCTCCAAGTGGTACTGCAATTTCACTTGCCGAAGGCATTAAGGCACAGCATCCTGTTTACGAAGGCTGGTGCCCTGCCGAAAGCCCACGGGATAATGCAATACCCATTCGCTCGGTGAGGGAAGGTAATGTGCCCGGAACACATATCGTAACCTGGGACTCCGAAATTGACACCCTCAGCATAAGGCATGAGGCGAAAGGTAGAAAAGGCTTTGCCTTTGGCGCAATTATTGCAGCCGAGTTTATTAAATCACGCAAAGGAGTTTTTACAATGAATGATATACTTGGGTTCTGATAATAATTAGTACCTTCGCAGTCTTTAACAATAATTCATTTATGTTGAAGTTACTTTCAAACAAATACTTTAAGTTTTCTATTGCAGCTATAATATATATACTGGTTGTTATCTGGATTGGAAATTACTGGTTACTTCTTGGGTTGGGTATTATTTTCGATATTTATATCACGGAAAAAGTCAACTGGACCTTCTGGAAGAAGAGGCACCAGAAAAACAGTGCTCTGATAGAATGGCTTGATGCATTGATTTTTGCGGTTATTGCCGTTACATTAATAAATATATTCCTTTTTCAGAACTACCGTATTCCTACAGGGTCAATGGAAAAGTCACTTCTGATTGGAGACCATTTGTTTGTTAGCAAGGTGGCATATGGTCCAAGAATGCCAAATACTCCCATTGCTTTTCCATTTACACAGAACACCATGCCGATTTTTAAAGGCAAATCGTGGTCCGACCTGGTTCACTGGCCATATAAACGCCTGGCAGGATTCGGGAAAGTAAAAAATGGTGACCCGGTTGTATTTAATTTCCCGGCAGGGGATACCGTTGTTCTAGAAGAACAGGCAACGAGCTATTATGAAATTATACGCAGAACAGCCCGCGAAATGATAAGCAGCGACGCACTGGCCGGTACAAAAACAGGTACCTGGGAAAATTATCTTGACCGTGCAAGAAAGGAGATTCGTAATAGGTTTAATATAGTCTACAGGCCAGTCGACAGAAGAGATAATTACGTAAAAAGGTGTATCGGAATTCCAGGAGATACCATTCTTATAGATGATGGAGTGGTATATGTGAACGGGAAAAAATTCCCAGAGCCCCGGTACCAGCAAACTACTTATGTGGTCCAGACAAACGGAACATCAATCAACCCTAAAGCATTTGAACGACTTGGAATTTCAAGGTCAGATTACCAGTACTTCGTGGGTTCTGCATACATCATGCCGCTTACAAAGGAGAATGTGGAAAAGCTTAAAGGTTTCTCAAACGTTTTAAGTGTTCAGCCGGTAATATCGAGAAAAGGAGAATATGCTCCTCATATTTTTCCATATAAGCCTTCACTTAAATGGAATGAAGATAATTTCGGTCCTTTATGGATACCTTACAAAGGTGCAACGGTGAATATAGATACTTCAAACATTGCATTTTATGAAAGGATAATTGATGTTTACGAAGATAACGACCTTAAAATTGAGGGAGCCGACATTTACATTAACGGTCAGAAAGCAACTACCTATACTTTTAAGATGGATTATTACTGGATGATGGGAGACAACCGTCACAATTCAGCTGATTCCAGATTCTGGGGTTTTGTACCCGAAGATCATATAGTAGGAAAACCCAAATTCATCTGGCTTTCAATAGACAAGGAGAAGAGCGGACTTCGCAAAATAAGGTGGGAAAGGTTCTTCATGAAAGCAAGATAAGTGCATCTTCCTGAAAAAATTTGATATTTTTCTAATTTAATTCTGAGATAAGTTTACAAATTTGTTTTCTTTTCCTGTTATACTATTTCAGTGCAAGTAATACATAAGCCCCCCTCTTATGGGGGTGAACATAAACCATAAGTCCCCCTGCCAGGGGGATTAGGGGGTTGCCCCCCTTCTCAGGAGGGTTGGGGGGTGTAATGGGGTTAGCGTAATAAAATAAAATACATGGGGGATTTAAAACCAACCCCCCAATCAGCATTTAAAGGGATTGTAGTAAAATAAAATTACTTTACTTTTTCCACGACAGCTTTGAAGGCTTCAGGATGATTCATTGCCAGGTCGGCAAGCACCTTCCTGTTAAGGGTGATACCCTTTTGTGAAAGTTTGCCCATGAATTCCGAGTAACTCATTCCGTACTGTCGTACACCGGCATTAATTCTCTGAATCCATAGTGACCTGAAGTTTCTCTTCTTAGCTTTTCTGTCGCGATAGGCATAGAGTAGCCCTTTTTCAAGTGTGTTTTTTGCGACGGTGTAGACATTTTTTCTTGAACCGAAATAACCCTTTGTCTGTTTCAGAATCTTCTTCCTTCTTGCTCTTGAAGCGACTGAATTAACTGATCTTGGCATAACATTTCATTTTTTGGATGTAAGCGCTTCGCTTATGCGAAAACTTGTGTGCTTAACACCCTGGTTAATAAATAATTTATTTTAATCCTAATAAAAGCTTAATGTTCTTTTCATCAGCCTTATCCACAAACGTGTAATGAGTCAGATTTCTCTTTCTCTTTTTAGATTTTTTTGTAAGGATATGGCTTTTATACGCATGTTTGCGTCTTATTTTTCCTGTGGCTGTAAGGGAGAATCTTTTTTTTGCTCCCGGATTTGTCTTCGTCTTAGGCATCTCTCTGTATATTAATTTATTCTGTTTATTTTTTCTTTTTCGGCGCTATTGTTATTGTCATTCTCTTTCCTTCAAGCTTTGGTAACTGTTCAACTTTACCGTATTCTTCCAGGTCGTTCGCAAACCTGAGCAGCAAAATCTCGCCCTGCTCACTGAAAAGAATTGATCTTCCTTTAAAGAATACATATGCTCTTACCTTTGCTCCTTCCTCAAGGAATTTAATCGCATGTTTGAGCTTGAAGTTGTAATCGTGATCGTCGGTGTTAGGTCCGAACCGGATCTCTTTTACAACTATCTTTGCAGATTTCGCCTTTATCTCCTTTTGCTTCTTTCTTTGCTGGTAAAGGAATTTCTGATAATCAATTATTTTGCATACAGGCGGATCTGCATTTGGCGAGATTTCGACGAGATCGAGTTCCACCTCATCAGCAAGCCTTAGAGCATCCCTGATGCTCATTATCTTTGGCTCAATATTATCACCCACCACTCTTACTACCGGGGCGGTTATGCTTTCATTGACCCTGTGGGCAGGTAATCCTTCTCTGCCCTGAAAATTTTTCTTCTGCAAAATAATAACTGTTCCTCCTTTTTTAGTTAATACTATTTATCTCAGCTCAAACCTCCGTCTCTCTCTTTATTTCACTTTTAACATATTTTACAAATTCTTCAGGCGTCATCGCTCCTTTATCCCCTTCTCCTTGCCTTCGAACTGAAATTGTGCCGCTTTGTTCTTCTTTTTCACCCACTATCAGAAGGTAAGGAATCCTCTTTAACTCATTATCCCTTATCTTCTTACCTATCTT
>JAKPDL010000196.1 GCA_029552825.1 Bacteroidota bacterium | reverse complement strand
TATAAAATCCCCCTGAATCCCCCTTTTGGAAAGGGGGAGAACGAAAGGATGGGTTTTATAAGGGGGAAAACAAGAAGAGGAATTTGAAAAGGGAGAAAATACTTAGTGAAATCCCCCTCTTACTTCAGGTCTCCTTCCTTTACAAAAGGAAGGTTGGGATGGATTTTGAGGGAATTCAAACCATAAGAAATCCCTCTTGCATCTCCCTCTTATAAAGGGGGAAGATGAAATCCCCCTTCATCCCCCTTTTGTAAAGGGGGAGAATAGGAGAAGGAATTTTGTGAAGAGGGAAGCCGTTTTTACTCCCGTCTTTATAAAAGAGGATCTGGGGAGATTTCCCCCTTTTTTTTCGGCCAATATTACCCGATTCCCACAATTTCTCCATCTGCTCCATCTTTAAGTTGTCTCTTTTTGCCCTGCTTACTGCAAAACGGGGAAGTGAAATTTATCGTAATTGCAGAACAAAGTTCTTTATCGCAAAATAACTCAATCTGAAGTTGTATTCGCCATCAGATGGATATGTAGTTTTGTAACCTGGTTTTTCAACCCATAACCTGTAATTTCCAGCCGCAAGTGGATAAAATTTGTACACGCCGGTTGAATCAACTGTATATTGCATGGTTCCTGATGGACCTTCACAATAAACAATGGCTCCTACTGGACCACTGGTATCATTTACTTTCACAGTCCCTGAAATTGAGTACGCAACAAGAGTGAAATCTCTGCCAGTCGCATTTTGAGGAATTGAAACTGCATGAGAGCCACCAGAAGGAGAAACAACTGTATGATTGCTCAATGACGCTGTAATTGTATACGCGCCAGCAGGGAGTGGTGAAAACACATACTTTCCGGTTGCGTCAGGACTTGTATTGATTGTACCTGATGGTCCTGTAAGAGTAATAGTTACATTAGTCACAGTATTTGGACTATTCAACAACGTCACCTTTCCTGAAATATAGAATGAAGTGATAACAAAATCTCTTGTCAAATTAGAATTCAGAGTAAAAGTATATTTTCCATTGTTTGGCACAACCACTGTGTAGTTTGGAATATTTGCACTTAATTCGTAATCTCCCTTTGGAACAGGTTTAAACTGATAATAGCCGTTTTCGTCAGGGGTTGTGGTTCTATTAACTCCAGGCCCTTTTAAAGAAATAACAACGTCTGTTACATTGCCAGAGGTTTGATAGAATGAGACCCTGCCTGAGATGACATAAGAAATCAAAGAAAAGTTTTTACCAGTAGCATCAGGCCCAAGAGTTACAGTATAACTACCATCTCCTGAAGGTACCATCGTGGAATAGTCAGTTAAACTTGCGCTGATTTTATATGTACCAGCAGGTAGCTGACTAAATTCATAATAACCTGATGCATCAGGATGTGTTGTTGCCACAGGAGAGCCATCCTTTTCGCATGTGATCGTAACAGTTTGTACATCAGCATCATTTGTAATTTTAACTGTACCTGAAATCTTGTAAGTCGCAAGTACAAAATTGTATCCACTGATATTTCTGTTTGTTAATGTAATTTTATAAGTTCCACCTGATGGCGCGATAGTTGTATAATTAGTTAAGTCAGCAGTTAAATCATAAGTCCCTGGTGAAAGTCCTGAAAGTGTGTAATTTCCATTTTCATCAGGACTTGTATTCAATCCTGCTGCTCGTATCACAACATCTGTCACTTTTCCTGTTCCACCCTGTAATGTCACCTTGCCTGAAACTGATAGAAGTGTTGTGGCATTAAGCGTAAAATCCTTCAGCGATGCATCAGGGCCAAGAGTAACTTTATGAGTTCCTGAGGCAGGAGTTGTAACACTGTATCCATCAAGTTTTGCTGAAACTTCGTAATTACCAGGAAGAAGTTGCGTAAATTCATAATAGCCGGTCGCATCAGGTTTTGTTGTTTGCTTGTTGCAGTAAACGACGACAGAGGATAGTTTTCCTGTGCCACCGCTAAGAGTAATCTTCCCTGAAATTGTGTATGTTTTTACAATTGTGAAATTACAGTTCTGGGCATCAGGACCTAATTTAACCTTGTAAAGATTGTTTGCTGGACTTATCACAAGATATCCTGGCATTTCAGCGTGTACTTCATAGGTTCCTGCAAGAAGGTCTGTAATCATATACCTGCCAAATGCATCAGGATTCACGATAGCGCCTGAACTGCAGATAATTTGAACCTGGGTGACATCACCGTCTGTAATTGAAACTACTCCACTGATTGAATAGGTTGGAATCGCCTGCATTGTAAAGTCAACACCTGCAACATCCCTGTCGTAAAGTTTCACTGTCTGCCTGCCAGAACCTCCAGGGTTTGAAGTCACATATTTCGATAGTTCTACCCAGAGTTCATAACTTCCAGCAGAAAGATTTGTAAATGAATACTTTCCATTGATATCAGGATTTATTGTTTTGTCAGTATTTGTAATTTTGTCCTTGCAGTGTACAGTCACACTCGTTACAACACCTGTTCCGCCAGCAAGAGTCACAGTGCCACTGATTTTGTAGGTCGGCACTGGTTCAGGTGCAATGGTAAAATTGATGTTTGCAACTTCAGGATTTGTGTCATTCAGAACCACATAATAATGACCGCCATTGGCAACTGGAAAAGTTGTTCTATAACCAAGCCGTTCAACATAGACATCGTATGTACCAGCATTAAGGTTTTTGAAATAATAGTTGCCATAACCATCAGGATAGGTTTTATAGTCGCCGCAATGAACAATAACCTGGTCTGGTTTGACTGTTCCACCAGAAACAGTAACATTTCCTGAAATTGTGTAACCACCTGGTGTGATTCCTGGCATCATAAGGAAATCAAGATTTGTCGCAGATGGTGGAATATAAACTTCATAACCCCAGTTCAAACCTCCCTCTCTTGGCTTTAAGGAATAATACTCTTGTAATTTTACCCTTATTCTGTAATAACTGCCCGGCACAATGCCTGTAATTTGATACTGGCCATTTGCATCAGGACTGGTGACAATCCAGTCAATTTCATTGCCACCTTTTTTATCAAGTTTTGCTGCTATGACTGTTGCCTTTGTCAGATCTGCTGAACCTGAATAAAGTGTAAGTTTTCCTGAAACAGAGTAAGTGGCAAGAATGAAATTGCGCACTTCATCCTTGCTTGTGATATTCACATCATAATAACCGGTGGCAGGAGAAATACAGCCATAGCCAGCAAGTTTTACTTCAACCCTGTATGGATTGCCAAGTTTCGATGAGGGAACGAGATTATAAAATGCGTAGTTTCCACTTTCATCAGGATGCATCACTACATAAACATTTGGAATGTCTGGATTGTTACTTGTTGCTGAACAAATGATTGTAACATTTGTAATTGATTCATTTCCAGAAGTAATAAAACTCACATTTCCTTTTATTGCATAACTCACAAGATAAAAGTCCTTGCCTGTTATGTCTTTGTTGGTAATCGTGATGACATAAGAACCTGTCGAAGGATAAACTGTCTGGTATCCTGTTAAACTCACATGAAGTGTATAGTTTGCTGGTACGAGATTTGAAAATTTGTAATTTCCTGAACTATCAGGAATTGTAGTAAATGTGATATAATCCTTTTTCACACTGTTGTAATACTGGCACACGACAATTGCTTCGTAAGGATTGCATGTCCCACCACTCAAAGTAATCTTTCCTGATACAGAATATTTTGCCAGTGGTTCAACAAGGAAATTTTTTCCTGATGCGTCAGGACCAACAGTCACATCATATTTCTCAGAAATAGGGTTTGTAACCTTGTATCCCTGTGGGATTTCAAGGTAAATTCTGTATGTCCCTTCA
>JAKPDL010000195.1 GCA_029552825.1 Bacteroidota bacterium | reverse complement strand
TATAAAATCCCCCTGAATCCCCCTTTTGGAAAGGGGGAGAACGAAAGGATGGGTTTTATAAGGGGGAAAACAAGAAGAGGAATTTGAAAAGGGAGAAAATACTTAGTGAAATCCCCCTCTTACTTCAGGTCTCCTTCCTTTGTAAAAGGAAGGCTGGGATGGATTTGATGAAATCCCTCTTGCGTCTCCCTTTTATAAAGGGAGAAAATACTTTATAAAATCCCCCTGAATCCCCCTTTTGGAAAGGGGGAGAATAAGGAGAGGGAAAAGAGGGATTGGGGGAGATTTCCTGAAATCCCCCTTGATCCCCCTTTTACAAAGGGGGGAGAATGAAAGGATGGGTTTTATAAGGGGGAGAATAGAGGAAGGGGGACGGCACATCAGCGCAATTGCAGGGCGAAATTCTTTGTTGCAAAATGGCTCAATTTAAAGTTGTATTCACCCTCAGCTGGATATGTCGTTTTATAGCCAGGTTTTTCAGCCCATAATCTGTAATTTCCAGCAGGAATTGGATAAAATTTGTAAGAACCAGTTGCATCAACTGTGTATTGCAGTGTTCCTGATGGTCCTTCGCAATAAACAATTGTTCCTGCAGGACCACTGACATCATTTACTTTTACTGTCCCTGAAATTGAATAGGCAACAAGCGTGAAATCCCTGCCTGTCGCGCTCTGTGGAATTGTAACTGAGAGAGAGCCACCTGAAGGTGAAACAACTGTATGATTGCTTAATGACGCTGTGACTGTGTATGTGCCTGCTGGAAGCGGTGAGAATACATAATTTCCTTTGGAATCAGGGCTGGTATTGATTGTGCCTGATGGTCCCGTGAGAGTAACAGTCACATTTGTCACAGTGTTTGGACTGTTCATCAAACTTACTTTGCCTGAAATATAGAATGAGGTGATTAGAAAATCCCTTGTCAAATTGGAATTCAGGGTGAATGTGTATTTGCCATTGTTTGGAACAACCACCGTATAGCCAGGAATGCTTGCGCTTAATTCGTAATCACCCTTTGGAACAGGTTTAAACTGGTAATAGCCGTTTTCATCAGGCGTCGTGGTCCTGTCAATGCCAGGTCCTTTCAAGGAAATAACGACGCTTGTTACATTACCAGTGGTTTGATAGAACGAAACCTTACCTGAAATGACATACGAAACAAGGGTGAAGTTCTTGCCTGTGGCATCAGGACCAACATTTACAGTGTAAGTTCCATCGCCTGAAGGTATCATTGTAGAATAGTCAGTTAAACTTGTACTGATTTTATATGTACCAGCAGATAGTTGCGAAAATTCATAATAACCGGATGCATCAGGATTTGTTGTTGCGACAACAGAACCATCTTTTTCGCATGTCACTGTGACAGTGGTGACGTCAGCGTCTCCAATGATTTTGACTGTGCCTGAAATTTTGTAGGTCGCCAGGATAAAATTATAGCCGGAGATGTTTCTGTTTGTTAAATTAATTTTGTAAACACCACTGGACGGAGCAACGGTTGTATAATCAGCCAGCGATGCAGTCAAATCATAAGTACCTGGTGAAATCCCTGAAATGGTGTAATTACCGTTTTCATCAGGGCTTGTGCTCAAGCCCGCTGCAGAAATCACAACATCTGTCACTTTCCCTGCTCCACCCTGCAATGTTACTTTTCCTGAAACTGAAAGAAGTGTTGTGGCAGTAAGGTCAAAATTAAGGTTGACATCAGAATTGAGACTGACTTTGTAACTGCCCGACGCCGGATTAGTGATGCTGTAGCCGGGTATCGTTGCTGAAATTTCATAGTCTCCTGGCAACATCTGCCTGAATTCGTATCTGCCGTTATTTGGTGCAGTGTAATGGGTGGCACAATAACTGCACAAGCCGCCGTAATCGCGCTGCGCCTCCTCCAAAGGTATCGGAACCGGGTCGTGATCCCTAACATGGTAACAATTGGCCGAATAGTGGTACTTGTAGTTCTTTTTATTTTCTGTGGGATCCTCGTAACTGTTCCGAGTTACGTATACTTGGACACCCGATACCGGCCTTGCCGTTTTTGAACCGCACTTAACACTGACATCCGAAACGCTTCCCGTACCGTTGTTCAGATTTATGATCCCTGAAATTGTATATGTTTTTACGATTGTGAAATTACAGTTCTGGGCATCAGGACCTAATTTAACCCTGTAAAGATTGTTTGCTGGACTTATCACAAGGTATCCCGGCATTTCAGCGTGTACTTCATAGGTTCCTGCAAGAAGGTCTGAAATCATATACCTGCCAAATGCATCAGGATTCACGATAGCGCCTGAACTGCATATAATTTGAACCTGAGTTACATCACCGTCTGTAATTGAAACCGTTCCACTGATTGAATAGGTTGGAATCGCCTGCATTGTAAAGTCAACACCTGCAACATCCCTATCGTAAAGTTTCACTGTCTGCCTGCCAGAACCACCAGGATTTGAAGTAACATATTTTGGCAGTTCCACCCAGAGTTCATAACTCCCAGCAGGCAAATTTATAAATGAGTACTTACCATTGATATCAGGATTCGTTGTTTTGTCAGTATTCGTAGTTTTGTCCTTGCAGTGTACAGTCACGCTCGTTACGACGCCTGTTCCGCCAGCAAGAGTTACAGTGCCACTGATTTTGTAGGTCGGTACTGGTTCAGGTGCAATGGTAAAATTGATGTTTGCAACTTCAGGACTTGTGTCATTCACAACAACATAGTAATGACCGCCATTGGCAACTGGAAAAGTTGTCTTATAACCAAGCCGTTCAACATAGACATCGTATGTACCAGCATTAAGGTTTTTGAAATAATAGTTGCCATAACCATCAGGATAGGTTTTATAGCTTCCACAATGAACGATAACCTGGTCTGGTTTGACTGTTCCACCAGAAACAGTAACATTTCCTGAAATTGTGTAACCACCTGGTGTGATTCCTGGCATCATAAGAAAATCAAGATTTGTCGCAGATGGTGGAATATAAACTTCATAACCCCAGTTCAAACCACCACCCTCTCTTGGCTTTAAGGAATAATACCCTCCTAATTTTACTCTTATTCTGTAATAACTGCCCGGTACAATACCTGTAATTTTATACTGGCCACTTGCATCAGGACTGGTGACAATCCAGTCAATTTCATTGCCACCCTTTTTATCAAGTTTTGCTGCTGTAACTGTTGCCTTTGTCAAGTCTGCTGAACCTGAATAAAGCGTAAGTTTTCCTGAAATAGAGTAAGTGGCAAGAACGAAGTTGCGCACTTCATCCTTGCTTGTGATATTCACATTATAATAACCAGTAGCAGGAGAAATACAGCCGTAGCCAGCAAGTTTTACTTCCACTTTATAAGAATTGCCAAGTTTCGATGAGGGAACAAGATTATAAAATGCGTAGTTTCCACTTTCATCAGGATGTGCAACTACATACACATTTGGAATATCTGGGTTGTTGCTTTTTGCTGAACAGATAATTGTGACATTTTTAACAGGTTCATTTCCAGGGGTGATAAAACTCACATTTCCTTTTATTGCATAACTCACAAGATAAAAGTCCTTGCCTGTGATATCTTTGTTGGTAATTGTGATGGCATAAGAACCTGTTGTTGGATAAACTGTTTGATATCCTGTTAAACTCACATAAAGTGTATAGTTTGCTGGTACAAGATTTGAGAATTTGTAATTCCCTGAACTATCAGGAATTGTAGTAAAGGTGATGTAATCCTTTTTTACGCTGTTGTAATACTGGCACACAACAAGAGATTCATAAGGACCGCAGGTTCCGCCACTCAAAGTAATCTTTCCTGAAACAGAATATTTTGCCAGTGGTTCAACAAGGAAATTTTTTCCTGATGCGTCAGGACCAACAGTCACATCATATTTCTCAGAAATAGGGTTTGTAACCTTGTATCCCTGTGGGATTTCAAGGTAAATTCTGTATGTCCCTTCA
>JAKPDL010000189.1 GCA_029552825.1 Bacteroidota bacterium | reverse complement strand
TAACAGAGCTGGCGATGATGCTTCGGGGCTTGCTGTTTCAGAGAAAATGAGGACACAGATTAATGGTTTGTTCCAGGCTGAACGAAATGCCGAAAATGGGCTTTCGTTTATACAGGTTGCCGAAGGATCATTACAGCAGATTAATGATATTCTGCAGAGGATCCGGATGCTATCGGTACAGGCTGCTAATGGAATTTATTCAAATGCCGACCGTGCACAGATTCAGGTTGAAGTATCGCAGCTTATTGATGAAATCGACAGGATTTCAACATCCGCTGAGTTCAACCGTATGAAAATGCTCACCGGCATTTATGCGCGCAATTCGCGGGTGGGAAGCATATTCTTCCATATTGGACCAAACCAGGGGCAAAGGATTAGAGCCTTTATTACTACGATGAGTGCCAAGGCTTTAAACCTTTACGATGGGAACCGGAAACGGTCAATTTCCACTGTTGGTCAGGCAAATGCCATGATAGGGTATATCGATGCAGCTTTAGATAAGCTGAATCGACAAAGGGCAGACCTTGGTGGCTACTACAACAGGATGGAAAATACTATCAATGCTCTGGCGATGTCCTATGAGAATATGTTAGCTGCTGATTCCCGTATACGGGATGCGGATATGGCAGCTGAAATGGTTGAGTTTACAAAGGACCAGATCCTCGTCCAGAGTGGTGTTGCGATGCTGGCTCAGGCTAATTTCAAGCCACAGTTAGTGTTGCATTTATTGGGATGAGGGGAAAACCGGTTACCGCAGTGCCGACCGGTATTTGCCCTCTCTTAGAATTTGCGAGGAGAGGGCAAAAATTTTTTAAAATTTTTACAGGGAAGTTTTTTAAGTATACAAGGAGGTAACTTGTATGGATATTAACAAAGTTTCGGGGAATATGTCTGTAAATGCTTTCAAGGTTAAGCAGCCAGAAGCACGAAACGAGAACAGAAAATATGAAGAACCCCGTTTTACAAAGGAAAATTTGAATGATGCTGTAGACATGCTGAATGCAGCAGCAAAAACGGTTAACAATCGTATAGCATTTTCAGTCGATGAAAAGACTGACCGAATTGTTATGCGTGTTCTGGATGCCAACAATAATGAAGTGATACGAGAAATACCTCCAAAAGAGGTAATCAGGCTTGCTGCTCAGATCAGGGAAATGATAGGCATGTTTATCGATGAGTCACGATAATTTTATTGTAATATGTCGCTTTAGTGATTGGTGAATTTTGCCGATAATGTATTGAAATAGTATGGGTAGATTGCTATCTTTACTATTATCTTACATGAAGGGATACATGTATGCCAGTCACTTTAGGCGGCGTAGCATCAGGGATGGATACCGACCAGATAATTCAAAAGCTGGTTGAGGTAGAAGCCAGGCCTATTATACAATGGCAGGAAGAAAAAGATAACTACTCCCGCCGCAAAGAAGCTTTGCGCCAGTTACAAACAAAGCTGAACACATTAAATAATGCAACTAAAGATTTATATGGTTTCAGGTCACCATTCAAGGAAAAAGGTGTACAGGTTTCTGATACTGGTGTTTTGCAGGCTCAGGCGTCACGGCATGCGGTCAATGGTACCCATACACTTGAAGTATTGAATTTAGCTTCATCCCACAAAATATCCACTGATCAGATTAAAGAAGATGAAATATTGCCTACAGGTACCTTCAGCATTGAAGTAGATGGGAATTCGTATACTATTAAATTTCGTGGTGGTAACATCAGAACTTTGAGTGACAAAATTAATGAAATTGCATCAAGTGTTGTTTCGGCAACAACAATTAAAACTATCGATGATAAAAGTATTTTAACTATTGAATCAAAAGTTCCGGGAAAAAAGGGTGAATTAAAGATACGGGGTGATGAAGAGTACTTAAAAAAGATTGGGCTGGTAAAAGGTGAAAAAGGTGCAGCAAAGGAATCCCAGCGGATAATCTTTGATACAAAATATTTTACCGGGTATACTGGGGACAAACCTGTAGAAGATGAAGATGGAACTCTGACAGTTGATAAAGATGGAAAAATGCTTACAATAGATGCCAGATTATGGCGTGAGTATATTTTACCGGTTGAGTACCAGGCACAAAAGCAGTCAATACTTGAACTGAATGTTACATATTCAAAGGAAAAATCAGAAGAAGAGGTAATACCATATAAAATTGAAATAGGTCCTGAAGAAACAACAGTAATAAAAGGTATTGAATTAAAAGGGTATAATATTTCCCGGGAACGTCCTCTTGAAAAGAAACCAAAAAAAGAAGTTGAA
>JAKPDL010000111.1 GCA_029552825.1 Bacteroidota bacterium | reverse complement strand
ACCTTTTTTTTCTGGTGGTGTAATAGCAGCTACAATTGCCTCTACTTCTTCTCTTGTGTACCTTTCTTTTTCGGGCACGCTTTCTGGGAAACTAGTGTACCATTCACGCACCCAGTACTCTTCTTTGCGGTCGCCCGTATGGGAGTTTCCTCCTCTGAACCCAATCTCAGTCCTGAAAACACAGATACATTTATCTGTAGTATCTGCTTTTTCTGTTTGGAACAACTTAGGCTTTCCAGCCTTCGTTGTTCCTACTTTTGCGGAATGGACATGGGTACGCCCTTTTTCTTTCCATTCCGCATAAGTATCGGGAAGGAGTTGCACTGGCAATATTCCAAGATTCCTCCCTCTCCCTTCCTCACCTACAATGATCGCAGGGATGGTAACTCCCGCACCTTTCAATGTGAAGGAGTCAACTCTGACTCCTTCTGTAACTTTTCCATTTTCGACGGTGAAAATTTTCATTTTCATTCCTCCCTTTAATATAGCTTTTCTTTGCCAGGATTGATGGCTCCCGGCGGGCCTCATTATCACTTTTTAGTGAACGACTTCGATGATGCCGTATACCTTATTCTTGTAAAGGTCAACGGTTCTGCCGGCGTTCTTACCGAATTGTCTGTCAATTGTTTTCCAGAAAGTGAATGTTGCCGTTTGGTTCATTTCATATTCGCGTGTAACCTTACCATTTGTTGTACATTTAGCGTGCGTCATATGAACTCTAATAGATTTTTTATTGACCCTTACGATTGTGCCAGTGATGAACTTCTCATGGGGGAATATGTCCCTTGAATATCCATCGTGAATCTGTACCATTTCGTTAACTTTCATTTTTCCTTCCTCCCTTTTTGTTTTCGCTCTTCCTATTATTATTATATATGGCTTGAAGAAAAAAGTCAAGTGGGTTTTAGAAAAATTTTGCAAAAAAATTTCCCGGCTATTTCGCCGGGTCCCTATTTCAATCTCTCCAATCCTAAGATTATATTCACAGATACTTCAGTGAGAGCCCTCTCGAAAGCTGCTGTACAATCATCCGCTCCAGTGTATTTATGAACCACTTCGTGGAGTAGAGTGTGGAGCGTCTGGCGAAAATCATTCAGTATTCCTCGCCTTAAGTATATCCTGTCTGCTCCGCTTTCATAAGCACCGTTTATCTTTGAGTTTCTTGCTGCATTGACTACTCCGTTCAAATTCTCCATTATAATCACCTCGCCGACTGGATTGTAGTATTTTTCTACCAATCGTTTTGCTATTTTCAGGTTGTTCCTCTCTTCATCTGTTAGGTCTTTTATTGCAATTCTCTTGCATGACATTCTTCTGTCTTCGGTAGCAATTTCTGCGGCGGTTCTTATCCCGGCGGAGTTCAACAATCCGTACCAACTATTTGGGATGTCTACAACTTTGTATCCGAGATAGTTTGCTTGTACATTATCATCAATTTTGTAACTGCTCAATACCGCATCTTTCCCGACAACTTCATGAAATACACGTTTCCATAACTTAAGGTTCTTTTTGCTCACCATCCAGCTGGGCAGTCCAATTTCGACTTCCCAACTGGCCTCGCCGTCAAGCAGAGCTTTCATAATCTCTTTCATGACTTTCAAGGATGAGGTTTCTGCAAGTATTCTTCGGACATGGGCCTCCACCTTTTCCCGGTCAATGACTTCTCTGTCTCTGTTTCCAATGTCTTCTCCAATTTCTTTCTCATATAAGTGGTAACTGAACAATGAATCAGATATTTTTCCAACTCGTGCCCCATTTACATAGATATAACCGCCGGGTAGGCTAATTCTACCTTTTTCAATCCACTTGAACCCTTTTCTTTCTGATAGAAAGCACTCAAAGTAGGATTTCCCTTCATCCAGTTCCTGTTCAGTACACAAAAACCTTATTGTGGTACCTTGATG
>JAKPDL010000169.1 GCA_029552825.1 Bacteroidota bacterium | reverse complement strand
GTCAAGATTATTTGCTATAAGGGCTCCTGAAGAAATGGTAAGGTTATTAAGAACAGTAACAGGAGTTGTATTCAGTTGTATCTGTGCGTTGCCACTTGTCCTGTTAATAAGCAGATTGTAGAAGGGTGCATTCGTGTTGATGTACAGGTCTCTGTCATCTGCGGGAACTGTACCGGATGCCGGAAGAAGCTCTACTGTTCCTCCGGTGACATTGATGTCTGAAGCGGTGCATGTAACTCTGAACGCAAAAGTCGGAGAAGTGGTTCCGCAAACATCGTAGATTTTTATACTCCCACCACCCATTGAATATCCGTTGGCTCCGGCACTTCCTGTAATATCAAATGATCCTGCAGCACCATTTATTCCAGAAGTGGCTCTTGTGTAATTTATTGCGGCATTTACCAGTCCCGCAGGGGTAAACACTGTTGTGGTTCTCTGGAATCTTCCCCTTACCTGAAGCTCACCACCTGTCTGGGAATATGATATGAGACTGTTGGCAAGAGGTGAGGAATGAAACTGTTTTGTGTCTACTGTTCCTCCGTTAAGAATAAATTGGCCAGGCGCATAGTTCCAGTATGTGATACCACCTGATTCACGGGTTGACAAATAACCATTATTAATCTGCAGCTTGCCATAAACTGCAATACCGCTATTTGCACTTCCCGGGTCAATTCCCATAGAAGCGTTGTTGGGTGCTGCAACACCGTAAGCACCGTTTACTTCGCGATAATCATCAGCAGTAGAAAGCACTACCACTCCTGCACCATCGAGGACCATTGCAGCTCTGGAAGGAATACAGAAATCACTCGAAGGAGGTCCTGCAGTGGAACCCTCAGTAAGGCTTGGTATTACTACAAGCCCCTGCAGAACAAGTGTTCCATTTCGAATCCATAATGCTTTCATTAGATTAGGATTTGCATTAGTAGCAGGAGCAGAAGCATCACCAGGTGCAATGTTTGCACCAAACAGTCTGAAATTGCTGTAAGCCGATGAGTATATTGTAAGTTTGAACGTCTGATCAGTACCTTTGTCAATAATCAGATTGTAAAAATCGGTTTGTCCGTTACATGTAAGAGTTCGGTCTGCGGCCCCGTTGAAATATACTGTTGCAAAACCAGTCGTTGGTCCATTTACAATTGGAGGAAAACTGTTATATACAGGATAAGGTAGATTTGTGAACCTTACTGTACCATTATTTGTAAAATCCCCATAAATCTGGATTCTGTGAGATTGAAGTTCATAATAATTGACAAACCCACCTGTGGTTCCGGTAATCCCGAGCGGTGATGTCTGTGTATTTGTAACTCCTGTACCTACGGTTATCGAGGCACCGTTATCCACAACAACATTCCCGTTAATAACCAGAGAAAGACGCTGCGCTGTAGCGTTGTTTATCTGGAAAGTACCCTGCCTTACCAGCAGGTTACCGTTTAGTGTAAGATTTCCTGTTTGAATAACTGTACCAGGTGCTCTGATTGAAAGATGATAATATGTAGTTTGTGCTGCAGGTAATGTCACTGCAGCGTTGTATTCAGTCGTACCTCCATCGGTAGTCACAAAAGTATTTGTTGTAACCGGCGATGGAAAACTTGAAGATGAAAGCTTAAGTGTACCACCTCCCCTTAAAGCCGTCAGTCCGTTTGTAAAACTATAAACCGATTGGTCGAGAATTCCACCGCTGTTTATAGTTATATCAAGATTTTGAGTTGTGACATTTGAAGAAAGTGTTACAGTCCTTCCGGTAAGAATAACCACCTTTGCACCATATCCGGGAATCATTGAACAGGGACCGGTTGTCCCGCTTGGATCAAATGTCCATGTCGAAGTCTGGTCCCAGTTACCCGATTGGTACGAATAAAATGTACCTGGTGCTCCTACTGTCCATAGTCCGGTTATAGTTGCACTCCCTGTGGAAGTAGCAGGGTTTACGCCTTTAGCTGAAGCCCCGGTTGCAAGTGTCCAGGTTCCTGATGTATTTGTATATAACTGGAAATTGGCAGGATTGCCAGTAGCTTCAGCAACATTATATGTAAAAGAAAGTACAGTTGTAGGTTGTGTTGTAATATTTGTAACAGTGATATCCCAGTGTTTATTAATGTATTCAGGAAGTGTTCCAGTAGGTGATGGAACTGCCCTTACAGATATGCTTCTCGGAGCAGCTGCAATATTAGGGAGATTGGTGATAATCAGAGGATTATAGAAACCATTGCTTCCAACAGGATAGGTAAGATTGAAGCTTTGGTTTGTTGCGTTTGCTGAGCGTATGAGTTTGCCTGCTCCATTTGTCTCAATCATTTTGGTTGAGCTAAAAGGTGCTCCGGCTATTGCTGTAGTGTTGGGAAGAGTAAGGTCATAATCTCCAAGTCTTAATACCCCTGAAGCAAATGTAAGTGTTCCTGTTACAGTTACTGGTCCTACCAGGCTTTTTGTGCCTCCTCCTGAGATATTTAAATTATAATAGGTATAGCTTCCCACCTGCTGGTTGGTTCCGTTATAATTTACTCTTCCTGTAGCGCAGGTGTAACCTCCTCCGGTAAAATCACCTCCCACATTTAATGTAGCAGCACCTGTAAAAGTAATGTTGTTCCGGTCGGCTGCACCATCCATCCTGATATTGCCGGTGGCATTTATTGTTCCGGTTGAAGCAGTGATAAGAAGATCATAGGAGGGATCAGCCGTTGCCGGCATAAATATGGAAGCACAATTAAGTGTTCCTGTTCCTAGAGTGATAGTCTGATCTCCTGCATCAGCTGCAGGGTTACTGAATATAACATCTCCCGTTACATTTAAAGTACGGCCTGTAAGTATAAGAGTAGTTGCAGCTGTTGTACCATCAACAAAAGTAATACCGGCTACAGGATTAGCAGGATTGACATTTAGAGTAACGACATGACCGCTGTTTATCCAGACTGTACCTGCACCTGCCGATGCACCGGGATAATCACCCGGAGCACAATTTACCCATGCTCCTGCAACTCTAACCTGCCAGGTAGTATTTGCATTCCAGTTGCCCGTGGCACGTGTCTGATAATCACCATCCTGGGGAGCAGGCAGAGGTATAGGCGCAAAATAGCCTGATGATAAACCCGAAACAGATTTTCCCGAGGCAATATTTGAATATTCTGCTGGAATATCTGCCAAAACATATGATGGTTCAACCAAATCGGATATTAAAGCTTCAGTAAAAGACAACCCCCTGAGAGACAATAAAGAAAAGCCTATAAAAACAGTAAAAGAGAGAATTGCACCTTTAAGAAGCCTGGAAAAATTAATTGAACTGGCAAGTTTTGCTAATGATCTGCTTTTTAAACTATCTGCCAACGTACGCTGTTTCATATATTAATCAGGTTCAGTATATCAAAATTATTTAGACCCAAATCAATTTGTAAAAATATTATTAAAGCCTTCTATCTTTTCTTACACTCAATAAACCAATTTCTAAAGCGAATATATATAATTTTCCTGCACTTACACTACAAATCCCGGTAAGTAATTTTAACATATTCAGAAAATTTTTCACTACAACCTGTTTCCCCGTAGAATTTTTCTTTCTTGATTTTGACCAAAACCATCTGTAATTAGTTGCAGCGCAACAGCAACATTCAGTAATTTTTTGACGAACTGCTGTTAAAATTAGATTAAAGGGCAAAAAATTTTGACAGACTTCACAGAGTTGATTTGAAAAGCATGATTAAATAGAAAGTAAAATTCAGAATTGTTGAGGAAAGTAAAGTCTATAAAATGTTTATAAATAAAAATCCCCGCTTTTGGCGGGGCACTGTGGGCGATGACGGAGTCGAACCGCCGACCCTCTGCTTGTAAGGCAGATGCTCTGAACCAACTGAGCTAATCGCCCTTATCTCTTCTTTCTTTTAACGAACCTGCGAACCTCCCGATTGAAAGTCGGAATGCTCTGAACCTCCCGATAGTTAACGGGATGAGCTAATCGCCCTTATTTTTCTTTTTTTTTTTTCAACGAACCGCCAACCCTCCCGACTTGCAGTCGGGATGCTCTGAACCTCCCGATAGTTATCGGGATGAGCTAATCGCCCCTGCAATATTTCTCCTGCGGTTGTCGAAAAAATCCTTCCAGTCAAAGACCTTAAAAAAACGAGTGCAAATATAGACTACATTTTTATTTATGCAAAACCCTGATTAAAATTTTCAGGAAATAACAGAATTCCTCCTATTTCTTGTTTCTGTCAGGTATAACCACTGATAGAATTACTGATGAACCCAGAATCAGAACAATAAATATAAGAGACACGTAAACAGGCACTTCCAGCTTCTTTATTGCTTCTGCAAAAATCATTTTCAGGCCAACAAAAATCAATACAACCGACAACCCGGTTTTAAGATATCTGAAATACTTCATTATGCCCGAAACTGCAAAATAGAGTGATCGCAAACCGAGTATTGCCAGAATATTGGAAGTGAAAACAATAAATGGGTCATCAGATATGGCCAGAACTGCAGGTATACTGTCAACCGCAAAAATAAGGTCGGATGATTCAATTATCAGCAAAACCAGAAATAATGGAGTAGCAAATAACTTCCCATCTATCTTTGTAAAAAATCTGTCCTTTCTTTCTGACTCTGAAATTCTTATAAATTTCCTGGAAAATTTTATCACCGGATTTCGTTCAGGTTCAACTTCCGGAACAATCTTCCTGATTATCTGGGAGAGCATCTTAATACCCGAATAAACCAGGAAAGCGCCAAAAATGTACACAACCCAGTGAACCTTGTGAATGAGGGTCACCCCCGCAAATATGAATATTGCCCTCATCGCAATCGCTCCTATAATGCCCCAGAACAGAACTTTATGCTGATATCTGGCATCAACAGCGAAATACGAAAAGATCAGTATAAAAACAAATATATTATCTACGCTCAGCGAATACTCGATCAGGTAGGCCGTCAGGTATTCAAGTATCTTTATCCTTGCAACTGCAGGGCTTTCTCTCAAATAATCAAAATAAACCACAACCCCAAAAGCCAGAGCAATACTAATCCAGACACCACTCCATCTGAGAGCTTCCCTGACACCAACTCTGTGAAGCTTTCTGTGAAAAACTCCAAGATCCAGCGCCAGCATTACAGCTATAAGGATTATAAAACCTGCCCAGAAGTATATGTTTTCTCTCATTCAGAAATAACAAAATCAGGCTGCAAACATAGAAAAATAATTGAACCTTTCTGATTGTAAATCTCAGAATTTTAGGAAAAACTGATTAAATATTTTAAGATAACCAATGTTTCGATCAATAATTACTTCACCGCAACAACAGCCTGTACCGGCTCGTGATATTTTTTCTCTACATCGGGTATTCCGTTTCCGTCTTCATCCTTCATCTGCTTCAGATACTCCACAAGTGCCAGCCATTCCTTACCTTCCTGTACTCCATCCCTACCCTCATCAAAATCAATTACTGCTGTTGTCATATCAGTCACCTTCTCACCTTTTGCATTCTTTGGCACAACATTTATCAGACCAAAACTCTTCTGCTTTATGATCCCAATAAATTCAAGCATGTAAGAATTTGCTGTGATTGAATAAAGAGTTTTATTTTTCTTTGAAAAATCCACTTTCTGTGTTGTCCCGTCAGGCTTAACAATTTCAATATTGATTACCTTTCTTAACAATCCCTTATCTGGATTATATTGTGCACGTATGCCTGAAAAGAAGCAATAATAGTCAGAGTTGGACTTCGCAGCTACAAGAAGTATTTCAAGTATGTTTTTCAATTCCCTTCCTGTAACATATAGCCGTGAAAAAGGATAACCCGGAACATCATCCCTCCCCGAACCCAACGGCATTACTCTGAAAATGTCGGCTGGTGTTTGTATTCCCGGATAAACCTTATCGCGAATAATACCCGCTGAAACCATTGCCACATCTGCACCGGCAGAACTGTGTTTATTTATATAATAGTATATTGCATCTGCCACAAAAGGTCCAAGATTACTTTCGTCAAGATTGCCCTGTACATCAATATCCAGAAGCACACTGGTTTCAGCTACCTGACTGCTGTAATCCAATCCGAACCGACTCAGAATTTTCCCGGAAATATATTTCTTCTGCTCGCTGATGGCCTTTTCCGTTTCCTCATCTCCTGCAATACGGTCGTCAACAGGTATCAGCTCATAATTCTCAAAAGTGACTTTCTGACCATCACGGTTAAAAGTCACACGGCCGATGTTATTCCCGTATTCACCTGTCTGAACAATTACTGTACCATTGACAATCAGAGGTTTATCAAGTACTGTATGAGTATGGCCGCTCACTATAAGGTCAATTCCCTTCACTTTCTGGGCCAGTTTATAATCTTCACCTTCCCAGGCTCCATTTTTTCCTCTCGAAAGACCAGAATGTGAAAGGCAAATTATAATGTTGCAACCTTGCTGCTTCAGTTCCATTACAGCCTTTCTGGCAAAACGTATCTGCTTTTCAAACTTTAATGGGGCAGAATAGGGTGCTACATCTATAGCATTAATGCCAAGAAGTGAAAAGAATCCTGCCTTAATGCCGTCGCGCTCTATTATAAATGTCCTTTTAATAACTTCATTTTGAAAAAGTTCTTCCAGAGGGTCATCGCCCGGGTCTTTACTGTTGAATACGGCATTTCCGAGCAGCAACTGAGGCACAGGTGATACAATAGAGGATTTAATAAGATCATAAAGCTTAGCGATACCAAAGTCAAATTCATGATTACCCAGACATACTGCGTCGTAGCCCATCATTTTCATAAGAGGAAGCTGAAAGCCATGAGAGGCTTCAACAGTGTGAAAAAGAGTTCCCATGAGAAAGTCACCAGCGTCAACCACAAAAACAGTATTACCGACATTTGCTTTTTCTTTTTTTATCACGGCTGCAATCCTTGCGAAACCACCCGAAGTTTTGTCGTCATTCACACTTAAAGGTGTATATTGTGATTCGGGAGAAAAGCCCTCAAGGTGAGAGTGCAGGTCATTTGTGTGAAGAATCACAATCTTCCCTTGTGATTGTGCATCTTGCAATAGGGAAAACGAAACCAAAATCAAAAATAAAAATTTAATTTTTAACATTTTACAAATGTTTTTTGTTTTTAAATATAATCAATATTATCCGATTATTTCTTTTTCTTCTCCATAATCATATTATCACTTCCTTTAACCTTCTTCGGAGGTTCATATTCAAATATCGTCACACCGACGGGCTTTGAGGTTGAAAAAATGCTTTACAATGCATCAGCTACAACAAATGTGCTTCCACCTATAAATATAAGGTCATCCTCTCCGGCTTCAGACCTTGCTTTATTGAGAGCCTCCTTTACCGAGTCGAAAGCTTCGCCACACAGACCATATTTCATAGCCTTTTCCTTCAGAATATTTTCATCCATTGCCCTGAATACCGACGAACGCGCAAAGTAGTACCGGGCATCTGCCGGAAACAAAGGTAAAATGCTGTCAACATCTTTGTCACTAACAAATCCTATCACAAAATGCCTTTTTGAAGCCGGAATTTTTACCAACTGACTGATTACCAGTTCAATGCCTTCTTTGTTATGACCTGTATCACAGATAATTAGCGGCTTTCGGCCAAGAATCTGCCATCTTCCTGCCAGACCGGTATTCCTTACAACATTTTCAATTCCCTCAATGATATCTTTCTTACCAATCTTAAACCACGCTCCCAGTTTCAGGGCAGAAACAAAAACCACCGGTATATTCTTCGACTGATAATCTCCTCTTAAGGGTGATTTTATTTTCACTTCCTCACCTGTTTTGGCAGATTTAAGTGTAAATTCCCTTGTTTCGGATGCAGGATCGAACGGGTCCGGAGTACAGAAAAATTCACCATCGGCAAATGATATTTCTGCACTCATTTCCTTTGCCCGTGAAATAAAGACTCCTGCACTCTCAGGCTGTGTCTCCCCCACAACTACCGGAATCCCTTCCTTTATTATTCCTGCCTTTTCGTATGCAACTTTCTCAAGAGTATCTCCCAGCAGGTCCATATGGTCGTGCCCTATGTTCGTGATTACCGATAGTACAGGTGTTATAATATTGGTCGAATCGAGCCTTCCACCCAGACCTGTTTCGATCACTGCCACATCAATCTTTTCTTCAGCGAAGTAATTAAAGGCCATCGCCACCGTCATTTCAAAAAAGGAAGGTTTCAAGTTTTCAATTATTTCCTTGTGCTTCTGAACGAAACACACCACTCTTTCTTCAGGAATCATCTCACCATTTATTCTGATTCTTTCCCTGAAGTCCTTAAGGTGTGGAGAAGTATAAAGACCTGTTTTATACCCTGCCGTCTGAAGCACAGATGCAAGCATATGGGAAACCGAACCTTTGCCGTTTGTTCCAGCTATATGCACCGATTTGAATTTCAGGTGCGGATGGCCGAAATATGCATCAAGCTCGAGTGTATTTTTCAGATCAGCTTTATATGCCGGTTTCCCTATACGGTGGTAAGCCGGAAGCCTGCTGTAGAGAAATTCAACTGCTTCTTCGTAAGTCATAGCTTACCATTTGTTCTTTCTGATCTTCTCAGGCTCGAATCTCTGTGGCAATGCGGGCTTCTCTGCAGGAACACCCACCGAAACAACCGCAACCGGTCTGACATCGTCAGGAAGATTGAATATTTCACCTATAGCCTTTACCCTCTCTTCCCTCGGTTCTACGCCAAGCCACACTGCACCGTAACCCAGAGCATGTGCTGCCAGAAGAATATTCTGCGTAGCCGCCGAACAGTCGACCAGATAATATCCGGGTGCATTCTGTTTTTTAAGGTCTCCGCACACAACTATTGCATGACTTGCATTTTTCAGCATCGCAGCATACGGATGAGCTTTCATAATCTTTTCAATCACCTCCCTGTCGTCAACCACTATGAAATGCCATGGACGCTTGTTGTTTGCCGATGGAGCATACATGCCGGCTTTGATAATCAGTTCAATATCCTTGTCAGAAATCTTTTCTCCGGTATATTTCCGGATGCTACGCCTTGTAAGAAGACCTTCATATAGTTCCATATTCAGCTCTTTTAAAACCTGCGCCAATTTAGGTTTTTTTATCCAATGTAAGATTACCAACCATTTTCATGCATAGATATTTTTTAAAATATGTTTGATAGTCAATTTATATTATTCCAATGCCCGCGGGCATGTGCGCTGGATTTCCCCCATTTTGGGGGAAAAACAAAGGGGGGCATTTACCTGGGGAAAAACAAAGGGGGGCTCTAAAATAAAAAGTTATGGTTAAATCATATAGGTTTTATAACTTTGTAAACCTGTCGAGACCATATGAAAATAATACAATACTCTGGATATAAATCACTTATTAATGAAGAAAAAACACAACAAGAAGATTTTCGTAATTGACACTAACGTTCTGTTGCACGATTATAAATGCATTTACAACTTCGAGGAAAATGACGTTATAATACCTATTGTGGTACTCGAAGAGCTTGATAAATTCAAGAAGGGGAACGACATTATCAATTTTCATGCCCGTGAATTTACCAGGGAGCTTGACAAGCTCTCGGGCAATATGCTGCTGACATCAAACATCCCACTTGGAGAGGACCTTGGAAATCTGCATATTGAAACGAAAGAATTTTCCGACCGGGTAAGTCAGGCATTTCCCGACAGGACACCCGACCACAGAATACTTGCAATTACCGACTATATATGCAATACCAATAAAGACAAAACCGTAATTCTCATTACAAAAGACATCAATCTGCGGATGAAGGCAAAGTCGCTGGGCATAATGGCGCAGGACTATCAGAGCGACAAAGTTACAAACATTGACGATCTTTATAAAGGAATCAAGATAATTGAGAACTTCGACCAGAGTTTCATAAACAAACTGTACGAACAACCTGAAGGAGTAAGTGTCTCAGAATTTCCTGTTGAAGATGAACTGATCGGACACAAATTTTACATTCTACGGAATAATGGTGCAAGTGCACTTGCCCATTACAATCCCATCACCAAAATGATTACAAGGGTAATCAAGCAAACCACATATGGCATTGATCCAAGGAATGCCGAGCAGACATTTGCCCTTGAAGCTTTGTTGAACCCTGACATACAGCTGGTATCCCTCACGGGCAAAGCAGGTACCGGTAAGACTCTGCTTGCTCTGGCAGCAGCATTGCATCAGCATAAGAAGTACAAACAGATTTTTCTTGCCAGGCCGATTATCCCGCTTGCAAACCGCGATATGGGATATCTTCCGGGAGATATAAAGGAAAAGATGGAGCCTTACATGCAACCGCTTTTCGACAACCTCACAGTTATAAAACATAAGTTCAGCCAGCAGAGCCCGGAATTCAACCGCATCAATGAAATGATAAAAGAAGAAAAGCTAGTCATAACGCCTCTGGCATATATAAGGGGCCGGAGCCTTTCAAGCGTCTTTTTCATTGTTGACGAAGCCCAGAATCTCACTCCACATGAAATAAAAACAATAATCACCCGTGCCGGAGAAGGTACAAAAATGGTCTTTACAGGCGATATCGAACAAATCGACTCACCTTACCTTGATACTGCTTCAAACGGACTGAGCTATCTGTCGGACAAAATGAAAGGACAGGACATATTTGCACATGTTAACCTTGTAAAAGGCGAAAGGAGCTTCCTAGCAGAACTGGCAAGCAAACTTCTTTAAAATAAAAGACCATCCTCAACTGAACGATGCATCATAAAAAAAGGAAAGTTGCTTTTTATACACTTGGGTGCAAACTCAACTTTGCTGAGACTTCTTACATATCAACACTTTTTCCTGAAGACAGATACACAAAAGTTAGTCCCGACCAGCAGGCTGACATTTATGTAATAAATACCTGCACTGTCACCTCCGAAGCCGACAGAAAATGCCGGCAGGCAATCAGGAAATTTATTAACAGGTCACCTTCGTCAATAATTGCTGTTATAGGCTGTTATTCACAACTCAGAGCCAAAGAAATAGCTACTATTCCAGGTGTTGATATAGTACTTGGCACAAAAGATAAATTCAACCTTGTTTCCCTGCTCGACAGGACAAACAGAAAAGCGCAGACAGCAATAACAGAGGCAGGAAATATAGAGGAGGAAAAAGAGTTCATTCCTTCATGGTCGTCGGGTGATAGGACCAGAACATTTATAAAGGTGCAGGATGGATGCGATTACAGATGTGCATACTGCACCGTTCCTCTGGCAAGGGGCAGAAGCAGAAATGCCCCAATAAGCAATATTATCGAAGAGATAAAAAATATTTCATCAGGAGGAGTGCCTGAAATAGTTATTACAGGCGTCAATATAGGTGATTTCGGAAAATCAACAGGTGAGTCATTTACTGAACTGCTGAGGCAAATTGAAAACCTGGAAGAGATAAAAAGAATAAGGTTGTCTTCAATCGAACCAGATTTGCTTAAAGATGAAATAATTGAAATGGTTGCTAAAAGCAGTAAAATCATGCCCCATTTTCACATTCCCCTTCAAAGTGGAAGTGACAAAATACTCAGGCTCATGCGGCGGAGGTATACTGCCAGGTTATTTATTTCGCTGGTAGAAAAAATCAGAAGAGCCATACCACTTGCAGGAATTGGTGCTGACATAATTACCGGTTTCCCTGGTGAGACCGAGGAAGATTTTAACGAAACATTTAGTTTAATTGACTCCCTGCCTGTTTCATACCTGCATGTTTTCCCGTATTCTGAACGCCCGGGAACTCCTGCCAGAGAATTTAAAGATAAAGTAAAACCAGAAGTCAGGAACGAGAGAAGAAAGAAGCTTACAGAATTGTCGAAGAAGAAAAATATGGAATTCAAACTGATGAACATAAATTCTATACATGAGGTTTTATTTGAGAACAGAGTTAAAAACAGAATGATCTCAGGATTCACCGGTAATTACCTGAGGGTAGAACATCCTTTTGAAAAAGGACTTCAGGGCACAATACAAAAAGTTTTGATAACAGGTATAAATCCTTCCGGCAACATGTCGGTTAAATTAATTGACTGATTTATGAAACTTGAATTTCTGGTACCCGATGTGGTGAAAGTTGCAGAAAAAGCAGCCCGTTTCATTATGTCCGAGATGGAAGGTTTTAGTCCTTCCGACATCGAAGAAAAGGGTGCAAACGATTTTGTAAGTTATGTCGACAGGGAATCTGAGCGTATTATTTCAGAAGGTCTCCAGCGGCTTCTCCCTTCTGCAGGAATTATCGCGGAAGAAATTACGACCACACAGGGAGAAGGAAAGTATCGCTGGATTGTTGACCCTCTCGACGGAACCACAAATTTTATCCATGGCATACATCCTTTCTCAATAAGTATAGCACTTGAGGGTGAGGGAGAACTTCTTGCAGGCGTAGTTTACGAGGCATCAGGCAGGGAAGTGTTTACGGCCTGGAAAGACGGAGGGGCATGGCTCAACGGAAAAAGAATCAATGTTTCATCAGCAGTGAAGCTTGCGGATTCTCTTGTTGCCACCGGTTTCCCTTACAAAGATTTTTCAAGGCTTCAGGAGTATCTAAACCTGCTGGGCCACCTGATGAAAACCACACAGGGCATCCGCAGAATGGGTTCGGCCTCACTCGACCTCTCATACGTGGCATGCGGCAGGTTCGACATCTTTTTTGAATATTCACTCAAACCATGGGATGTAGCAGCCGGCACTCTTATCGTTAGAGAAGCAGGCGGAACAGTTACCGACTTCAATGGCAGAACGGAAAACATAACAGGCGAAGAAATAATTGCATCAAATGGTATAGTACACCCTGAAATGCTGGAAATATTCAATAATTTTATGCACAAATGAAGCTGGACAATTTTTATGAATTCAATAGCCTTCGGCCTCTTCTTTATTATTAACTGGATAATAACCCTCCTTCCGCTGAGGGTATTATATGTATTCTCCGACTTTCTGTTCCTGCTTCTTTACTATTTCCCCGGATACCGGAGGAAAATTGTTCAGACCAATCTCAGAAATGCTTTTCCTGAAAAGAGCGAGGCGGAGCTCCGAATCATAGAAAAAAAATTCTACAGACATCTTGCTGACCTCTTCGTGGAGATACTTAAACTGACGCACCTAAGCGACAAAGAACATCTTAGAAGATGCAGAATTGAAAATCCTGAACTCCTCGAAAAACTCTATTCAGAAGGTCGCGATGCAGTGGCAATTGTTGGACATTACGGCAACTGGGAATATCTCACAATAATTTCACTGGTCACCAGCTTCACCTGTCTTACGGTTTATAAACCTCTTAAAAACAAACATTTTGACAGGTTCATGAACCGGTTGAGGACAAAACAGAAAATGCTCCTTTCACCCATGTCGCAGGTGATGCGCGACGTAATAAAATTAAGGTCTGATGGTAAACGCGTACTTGTCTCACTGCTTGCCGACCAGACACCTGCACGGGATGAGATTCATTACTGGACAACCTTTCTTAACCAGGAAACACCAGTTTATCTGGGAGCTGAAAAAATTGCATCGAAGTACGACATGGCAGTGGTTTTTTTCAACCATCAAAAAATCAGAAGAGGATACTATAATGTAAAATTTGAACTCCTTTTCGAACATACAAAGGGCCTTCCGGAGCATGTGATTACTGAGACCCATGTAAAGAGGCTGGAGGAGCTAATAAGGGAGAAACCAGAATACTGGCTCTGGAGTCATCGCCGCTGGAAATATAAAAGACCTATTAATAATGGATAAGACAGCCATAGTCATATTAAACTGGAACGGACTGGAATATCTGAAAAAATTTCTCAGACTGGTAACTGAGTACTCCTCGCTGCCACACACTTCTGTATGGCTGGCTGATAATGGTTCCACCGACGAATCAGTTGAATGGGTCGCAGCCAACCTTCCACAGGTTAAAATAATTTGCTTAAATGAAAATCACGGTTTTGCAGGTGGTTACAACCTTGCTCTAGGGCAAATAGATGCTGAGTATTATGTATTAATCAATTCTGATATAGAAGTTACACCCGGCTGGCTAAGTCCACTGATATTATATCTTGATTTGCATCCTGAAGTAGCTGCCGTTCAGCCCAAAATACTTTCACTATACCGGAGAACCCATTTTGAATACGCCGGCGCGTCGGGTGGTTACATCGATAAATATGGTTTTACATTCTGCCGGGGAAGAATATTCCATACAACCGAGGAAGACAAGGGCCAATATAACGATGTGGCAGAAGTTTTCTGGACCAGTGGCGCATGCATGATGATAAGGGCCTCAGCATGGAAAGAGTGCAGAGGCTTTGACCCCGATTTTTTTGCGCATATGGAAGAAATTGACATGTGCTGGCGGCTTCATAATATGGGATGGAAACTTTATGCAGTCCCCCTTTCGGTCGTTTATCACGCAGGCGGCGGAGCACTACCGTATAATTCACCCATGAAAACATTCCTTAACTTCCGCAACAACCTTTTCCTTCTTTACAAAAACCTGCCTTCCGGCAAACTCAGAAAAATACTTCTTATAAGAAAAATCATGGACCTGCTTGCTTTTATCTTTTTCATTCTGCAGGGTAAACCAGTGCATGCAATACAAATCGTCAAAGCACATATACATTATTATAATAATATACGGTCGCTTAAAAAGAAACGGGAAATTTACCCGGGGAACCATGAAAACTACAGCAAAATAAAAACTATTTTGAACCGGAGCCTTGTTTTTGAGTTTTATATTAAAAGAAACAAAACCTATGCAAGTCTTATAAAATATTTTAATTAATGAAACGCAGAAGCATGGCACTATTTTTTATCATTGTTTTTTCTGTTTATTTTCTTGTAAACCTGTATCTTTTTATAAAAGGCTATAGAGCAGTTTCATATTTTCATGGCAACCATGCAATTTATATAACTACCTTTATAATACTGGCTCTTTCCTTTATCATCGGCAAAGTAACTGAACGAACTCATCCTTCAGTTTTTTCAGATATTCTAAATATTATTGGCAGCTTCTGGCTGGCGTTCATGCTATATGGATTTCTACTGTTTTTTGTTTCCGATATAATATATCTCCTATTTAGATTTTCAGGCATCTTACCGGTAGAGAAAGTCCCGGAATTCAAAAAATGGGTATACATTTCAACAATAGTTGTTTCCTTATCTCTTATTGTTGTGGGATTTATTAATGCTCTTATTCCCGTTACCAGACATTATGAAATCAACATCAGCAAGGCAGCATGCGGCATAAAGAATTTAAGAATTGCGGCAGTTTCTGACATACATCTGGGGAGCATAATACGCAAGCGTAGCATTGTAAAGCTTTCACGGATGTTGAGTGACGTGAAGCCTGATGTGATTTTTTTGCTGGGAGATATAGTTGATGGAGAAATCGGGCCGGTAATGAGAAATGATCTTCTGAAATATTTTAACTGTCCGAAGTGCAGGGACGGGCTGCTGGCAATTACGGGCAATCATGAATTTATAGGGGGTGCATCTGTTACAATACCATACATTGAAAAAAACGGGATCCGTATTCTGAAGGACGAAGCAGTTGTTATTGACGGTTGCATACAGGTTATAGGTCGGCTCGACAGGGATGGGCTCAGGTACAGGAATGAGGGAAGGAAGCCACTCTCAAAACTGATGGAGCAGGTTGACAGTTCAAAGCCTGTAATTCTTCTCGACCATCAACCGTTTAATCTTGATGAAGCAGAAAAGGCAGGTGTTGACCTTCAGCTTTCTGGTCATACACATAATGGGCAGATGTGGCCCTTGAATTATATTACAAAAAAGATATATGAGGTTAGCTCAGGATACAAGAAAAAAGGTAATACTCACATAATAGTTTCATCTGGTTTCGGTATCTGGGGACCGAGGGTCAGGCTTGGGTCCAGACCTGAAATAATTGTTGTGGATATCACATTTTCAGGTAATTAGCCTGAGAGTTAAAGCATGTCGTAAATCTTTTCGAGCATCATTCCTCGTGATCCTTTCACAAGTATATGTGCCCCTTCCACAGGTTTTATTTTAAGATACTCCCTGAGGCGTTCTGAGTCGTAGAAGGTTTTGTATCCGAATTCTTTTGCAACACTTTTGAACACTGGCCCAACAAGCATTACATTGCTTATTCCCATTGAATTCAGCATTTTAAGAATAGCCAGATGCTCATCCTGTGATTTACTGCCAAGTTCGAGCATGTCCCCGAGAATAATCAGCTTTTTATCAGCTTTGATTTCACTGAATGATATAATTGCGCTTCTCATGCTTTCGGGGTTAGCATTGTAAGAATCACAGAAAACTGTATTTTTCTCTGTAACCCTGATCTGCGACCTGTTCAATTCCGGCTTATAGGATTCGATTGCCGCAACGGCATCTTCCATCGTTGCTCCAAGAAAAATTGATGCAGTAAGTGCGGCTCTTATATTTTCCTCATTATGACGGCCAAAAAGGTTCGTATTAATTATGTATTCCTTTTTCCTGAAGTAAACTTTGACAACCAGGTTGAATTCAGCCGACACGACTTCCACTGTCATTGGAGTTCCGTCGGGTGCTGAATATGGTACTGCTCTGTTCACAGTACGGTAAATCTGTTCTGTAATTAGCGGGTTATTATCGTTGTAAAAAGCTACTCCGTTAACTTTTTTCAGGTATTCATAAAGTTCTGTTTTTGCTTTTACTATGCTTTCAAAAGTGCCAAAGCCTTCAAGGTGGGCTGAACCGATATTGGTTATGATGCCATAATCAGGGCGGGCTATCATGCAAAGGGTTCTGATCTCTCCCTGATGGCTGGCGCCCATCTCAATAATCATCAGTTCAGTATCGGGAGGAGCAGAAAGAATTGTCAGGGGAACACCTATATGATTATTTAGATTTCCTTTTGAAGCGTGTACCTTTTTGCTTCTTGCCATTATGGCATTAATAAGTTCTTTGGTAGTTGTTTTTCCATTAGTACCTGTTATAGCAAGGACCGGTATGCCCAGTTCTTTGCGGTAATGGGTTGCAAGTGCCTGCAATTCAAGGAGGCAGTCATCAACCAGTATCGTACCTTCTGTCTCATACAGAGGATCGTCTATTACAGCGCAGCATGCTCCTTTTCCGAGAGCTTCAGCTGCATACTGATTTCCGTTATAATTGTTCCCCCAGAGGGCAAAGAACATTTCTCCTTTATTAACAGTACGCGAGTCAGTTGAGACTCCCTTCGATTCCCTGAAAATTGAATAAAGCTGTTCAGTTTTCATTTATACCTGGTCAGATTAGGGTTATTCTTTATAAAACATTCAGTATGAGTATAAAAGAACAATTGCAATAAATTGATTTTCAACATCTTTAAATTCAATTGCCTTCTGTCAGGTCAAAAAAACAGGGGCTTTATTTAAGCCCCTTTGATATTAGTTTCAGTTTATTATCTAAATCCTGACGGGCTTCCTACGCGTATCATCGCGCATCTGAAACCAAGGTCATCCCTTGAAGCATTCTGGTCGAGGAACCTTCTTGCCGAAGGACTTAACCAGTAGGCTCTGTCTTTCCATGAACCACCCTTATAAACACGTGCATTGTCGTTGATAAGTGATGTAAAATCATCGGGGCTCTGGGCATACATTCTTGTTGATGATTCTAATTCATCTTCTGCAGCATTCCATTCGTTCTGGTCAAGGGATGATTTCTTGTCCCCATCTCTATAATTTCTATAGTCGCCCTTGCGGTAATTATATCTATCAGCAACATCCTGTGGTTTTACAGTGTCAATAGGAAGCCGTCCGAGTCTGTCTTTCTGCACAACCTGTCCGTTGGCATCTCTTCTCAGGTCGGTGAAAACATTCCCTCTGAATGGGTTGAATTCATCCATATCATAGAATGAAAGTGGTCTGTAAACGTCGAGTACCCATTCATTGACGTTTCCTGCCATGCAATAGAGGCCATAGTCGTTTGGCCAGTACGATTTCACATCAACTGTAATGCTTCCGGCGTCGTTCAGACTTCCTGCAACCCCCATGAGGTCTCCCCTGCCGCGCTGGAAGTTTGCCATCATCTGGCCCATATGCTTTCTTGATGAATTTCTCACATTATGGCCATCCCATGGGTAAATTCTTCTTTCATATATTCTTTCCTGGAAGGTATTACCTTTCAGTCCATATGCTGCAAATTCCCATTCTGCTTCGGTAGGCAGTCTGTATCTTGGTAACAGTATACCGTCTTCAAAGGTGGTACGGCGTTCGGTTTTGTCGCCGCTAAGGCTTGGCCTCAGTTTACCGACAACACCTTCATACTGGCCTGCCAGGTATGCTTCGGTATTGAAATTGTTTTCATCTGCCTGGTTGGGATCAGGCTTGAGCTCACCTTCAGCAATCAATATACTTTCATTCACCCTGTCGGTCCGCCACAAACAGTAATCCGATGCCTGCACCCAGCTAACACCCACAACAGGATAGTTGTTATATGCAGGATGCCGGAAATAATACTGCACGTATGGATCATTGAACCCCATCGGGCTTCTCCATACAAGTGTGTCGGGTAGTGCACGCCTGTAGACTTCAGGGTAACTCTTGTAAACTCTTCTCAACCAGTGAAGGTATTCCCTGTAATCTACATTCCTGATTTCGGTTTCATCCATATAAAAAGATGAAACAGTAACTGTTCTTGGCGGATTATTCCAGTCAAACATCACGTCCTGCTGAACCTGCCCCATCCTGAATACGCCACCCTCGATGAGAACAAGCCCCGGGCCTGTTTTTTGCTCAACACCCATAGCTACTTCAAACCCTCCCATGTCAGGGTCGTTATATCTCCAGCCCGTAGTGGGTGAAACTTCTGATTTCTTACCCTTGAAAAGACTGCAGGATGACAGCAGCAGAACTGATATTAAAACAACCGGAAAAGCTTTAAATCTGTACATAACTCTTTTATGTTTTATGGCCATAACTGATGAGTTCAAATATACAAAAATAGTAAAATATTTAGTTTTACCAAATATAACTACAAATTAGGGAATTTTATTGCCTTTATCACTTTTCTTTTATCAACATTATTTAAACTTAACGACAATCCTGCCTGATGATACATTGTAAAAGGCAACATTCCGTTTTCCGATGTTAAATTAAAACAATAATTGTAAAAAAGCAAAGAGCCTGAAAACCTTAAAGAAAAACCAGGTTGCAGGTTGATGTCTCCATTCCCACTGTACGATAGTAGTGAACTAACAGCAAACTTTTCGTTTCCAAGCGTTGCACCGGAGGCAACATTGAGCTCATCTCCGCAGAAGTCAAATAAAAATACCGGCTGCAAGCTTAGTTCATTCTTCCGCGACAGGTTGAAAACCTTCATGGCAAACAGTGTTATATGCCATGGTAACTGATCTTCAGATGCCCCATTCCATCCAATATCAGGCTTTGAAAGATGGTTTACCGAAACTCCTGAAGTGAAATCTCCCCACATTATCATAAAGCCTGTACCGACATCAAATATGGTTCTTCCCCTGTTGTTTATGGTTTCACCCGAAGGCAGAACTGGACCTCTCAAAGGATCAATCTGGTCGGGCAAAATAACCTTTGAAGCATTTATCCCCCTGTGCCTGAAAGCAGCACTCAGGCCTGCATTAACAAACAGATTCCTCCCCGCCTGTAGATGATACGAATATGAAAACCCTCCACTCAGGTTATTCAAAACTCCTCCCAGATAGTTATCCGTTACAAAACCTGCTATTCCACCATGAAACAAAGGAATATATGTGTCGTATGAAACTGATAAAAAGTGCAGATCCATATTTCTTTCCGGATAATGCATTATATACATCATCCGCAGAGTACCATCTCCTTCAGAACCAGCTGCAGCAGGATTTAGAGTTACTATTGACTGGAAACCGTAACCATGAAAGTTATCCTGCGGCTTTGCTGTAAAAGAAGCAAAGCAAACAGCCAGCAAGATCAGTATTCTGTTTTTTTTCATAACACAGTTCCGGCAATATCAACGCGGTAATCAACGTTAATATTTCAAAAACTCTAAATATAATAACAAAATAATCTCACTTCTTATCTTTGCCGGGAATTATGAAAATCACCCGAATCATAATCATGTTTCTTTTTTCGGCATTAAACGTATATGCCTTCCCACTGACCCAGGCAGCCGGTGAAAAATTTGCGGATGAGTCAGTACTGGCAACAGGCAAATGGTTTAAAATCGCTGTAATTGATGAAGGCGTATATCGTATACCATTTAGTACTCTCCAGAAGTTGGGCCTGACAAACCCGGCAAACCCGAGAATATACGGAAATAATTTTGGGCAGCTTTCATATTACAACGATAGTCCGAAACCCGACGATCTGAAAGAAATAGCCATATTGCTTGTTACCGGGACAGATGGAATTTTCAATGAAGGTGATTACCTTTTATTCTATGCCCAGAGCACTCATCGCTGGAAGTACGACCGCAGTACAGACAGTTACAGGTTTATCAGACATAATTATTCCGATACGGCATATTATTTTCTTACATCATCACCTTCGCCGGGGAAATATATCACTACTGTTCCTTCCCTAGTATCGGCTCCTGATTATACATCCTTCTCACATGACGCTTTGTTCATCCATGAAATTGAGTCAGAAAATCTTCTCAAATCGGGAAGAGAATGGTACCAGCCTGTCTCTGTTTTGAGTGGCATTCAAATCCGACCCGGTTTTTCAGGTCTTGTTACCGGAGAAGAATTAAAATACAGGCTCAGAGTACTTGGAAGATCGTCAGTTCCAGTAATGTTCAGATTGTATGAAGGTGAAACAATCCATGCAGCGGTACTTGTTCCTGAAGTCAATCTCTTTTCTACAACCGGGATTTTTGCAAGGGATGTAACCATTTCAGGAACACTCACCCCCTCATCACAAAACCCGTCGTTCGAAGTAAAGTTTTATAACAATGGAGAACAATCTGCAAAGGGCTGGCTCGATTACCTGGAACTTCAGGGAAGAGCAAACACTGCTTTCAACGGAAAAACTTTAATCTTCTCCGATTCCAGATCTGTTGCCCCCGGCAGAATAACCGAGTTTAACGTCAAAAGCTCATCAGCCTCAATCAGTATATGGGACGTCACAAATCCTTTTGAGCCAGTAAACATCCAGTTTGAAAAAACTGGCGATTACTGCATATTCAGAATATCTACCGATTCTCTCAGAAAATTTATTGTATTCAGCTATGATGGAACAATAACCCCTGTAATAAACAGTGTGCCAGTTCCGAATCAAAATCTTCACGCTTCACCAGAAGCTGATATGGTAATTGTAACCCATCCGCTTTTTTATCAACATGCAGTAAAACTTGCAGGCATTCATAACAATAACAGCGGACTCACATCCATAATTGTAACACCTGAAGAGATTTACAATGAATTTTCAGGTGGAATACCTGATATTGTTGCAATAAGAAATTTTCTCAGGATGAAATTTCTTAAACAGTCAGGCACATCCCATCCCCTTAAGTACCTGCTGCTTTTTGGAGACGGTTCTTACGACAACAAGAAATTACCCCCTCGTAATCCGAATTTCATACCTACTTATCAGTCACAGAATTCAACCATTGTTACATCATCTTTTGTTTCTGATGACTTCTACGGGCTGCTTGAAGATGGTGAAGGTGAAGCTACAGGAACTGAAGATATCGGAATAGGAAGGTTTCCTGTTATAGATACTATGCAGGCATCTGTAATTCTTTCCAAAATAATAAGGTATATGGATCCCTCAAATGGGGGCGACTGGCGTAATATGGTCGTATTAACAGCCGATGATGAGGATTCAAATACTCACATGAACGATTCGGAAGGACTCAGTTCATTGATTGAAACCAAATATCCTGAAATAAATATTGAAAAAATCTATCTTGATGCCTTCAGGCAGGTTACATCAATTAACGGACAATCATACCCGGATGTGGAAAAGGCAATAAATGACAGAATAAACTCAGGATGCATCATTTTTAATTATCTGGGGCATGGGAATGAGGTGGGACTTGCGCATGAAAGGGTGGTCAGAACCCAGAGTGTCAATTCATGGAAAAATGGCGGAAAATTGCCTCTGTTTATTACTGCCACATGTGAGTTCAGCAGGTTTGATGACGGTGAACTTAATCCTTTTACAGGTGAGATGACAGCAAAAAGCTCAGCAGGAGAAATGGTACTGCTGAATCCCGATGGAGGTGGAATCGCTCTTATGTCAACGACCAGGGTTGTATATTCTGCACCCAACTATACCCTGAACCGCAATATTATGTATTATGCATTTGAAAGGGATTCTACTGGCGAGTTACTGAGGCTCGGGGATGTCATGCGGCTTGCAAAAAACAATTCGGGTAGCGGTATGAACAAAAGAAACTTTACGCTGCTTGGCGACCCGGCTCTTCGCCTGGCATATCCCTGGCACGGCAGGGTTGTTACCGATTCAATTAACGGCATCAGTATTACTTCGTTTACAGATACTCTTAAAGCTGTCTCAGTCGTTACAGTTACAGGACACATTGAAGATAACAGCGGAAATTATCTTAATGATTTCAACGGACTTGTTTTCCCGGTTGTTTTTGATAAGAGCAGTAAAATTAAGACCCTGGCAAATGACGGCGGTCAGCCGATGGAATTCTATGTTCAGAACAGCATAGTTTTCAGCGGAAAGACAAAGGTTAATAATGGCAGATTCAGATTTAGCTTTATTGTCCCGAGAGACATTGATTATTCCTTCGGGAACGGAAAAATAAGTTATTACGCAAAGAACGACAAAACAGACATGAACGGTGCTTTCAGTAATTTTATTATCGGAGGATTCTCCAGTCTTGCAAGTATAGATACTACAGGTCCGGAAATAAGATTATTCCTCAACGATACCCTCTTCAGAAATGGTGATATTTCTGACAGTAATCCTGTTCTGCTGGCAAAGATTTCAGACCTATCAGGTATCAACACCACGGGCGCCGGAATAGGTCATGATATAACAGCCTGGCTCGATGAAGAGAGGAACAGCTCATTTTCTCTGAATAATTACTTCGAAACCGATATGGACAATTACACCAGAGGCACTGTTAAGTATCGGTTAAACAACATATCTGAAGGAGTTCATACCCTCTCATTAAAAGCATGGGACAACTTCAACAATTCAGCTGTTGCCACACTCAAGTTTGTAGTAAGGAGTGAAGGAAAATTTATCATAAATGATGTATCAAACTATCCGAACCCGGTAACCTCGTATACTTATTTCACCGCCGGACATAACCGTCCCGATAAAGACCTTTATATAATAATTGAGATTTTTGACATGAGCGGCAGGAAGGTAAAGATACTGGAGGAGAATCTGACCTCAACAGGGTACAGGCTGCCTCCCATTTACTGGGACGGCACCATAGAGGGTGGTAAAAAGGCAGGCAGAGGCATATACGCTTATGTCGTCATAATAAAGACAGGTGATGGTGAAACTGCAAGAGCTTCAGGCAGATTGATAATATTATAGATTTTATACAATAACATGGGCAGAAAATTGTTTTATATTTGCGGAAATTCAGAATCAAGAAATTACAGAATGAAAAAAACGTTGGTTGCATTACTGCTGGGTAGTCTTTTAATATTGACGGTAAATAAACTAGGTGCACAGAGCTCTTCTGATGAATTGAATGCTATTCAGACTGTTGTCCCCTTTCTAACGATAGCTCCTGATTCAAGGGCAGGTGCAATAGGAGATGCAGGTGTTGCGACCTCGCCGGATATTTACAGTATGCACTGGAACCCGTCAAAATTTGCTTTTATTGATGGCAAGGGAGGTTTCGGAATTTCATATTCACCCTGGCTCAGAACACTGGTACCCGATATCAATCTCGCGTATCTGTCGGGTTACAAAAGAATTGACAGCCGGCAGGTTGTAGCCTCAAGCCTTTTTTATTCTTCACTTGGAGATATACCTTTTACAGATAACTTCGGCAACCTGCAGAGAGTTTTTATTCCTACTGAATTTGCAATTGATGCAGCATATGCTCGTCTGTTCGGAGAAAACTTTTCAGGAGGTATAGCTTTTCGTTTCATATATTCGAATCTTACAGGAGGGTTCTCCTCAGATGGAACAGAAACACATCCTGGAGTCTCTTTTGCAGCTGATGTTTCAGGCCTTTACAGGAAAGAAACAGAGATTCTGAATAAAAATGCTCTGTTGAGCATCGGATTCAACTTTTCCAACATTGGGTCCAAAATGAGTTATTCGAAATCGAAGGAACCCGATTTCATACCCATGAACATGAGAGTGGGTGTTGGATGCACCTTTAAATTTGACAACTTCAACGAACTGACACTAACCACAGATTTCAACAAGCTGCTGGTACCTACACCTCCAAAATATGACCCTGACAGGAACATTATCGCAGGGAAAGATCCAAATGTTTCGGTACCGGTTGCAATTATACAGTCGTTTTTTGATGCACCCGGCGGTTTGAAGGAAGAACTGAGAGAGATAACTGTTTCGATGGGAGCCGAATACTGGTATAACCAGCAGTTTGCAATTAGGGTGGGATATTTTTATGAGAATGAAACAAAAGGCAACCGAAAGTATTTCACTGCTGGAGCCGGTTTCAGAATGAACATCCTCGAAATTGATTTTTCCTACCTGATGCCTGTGGTGCAGAACCATCCGCTGGCACGCACACTGCGCTTTTCACTCTCCTTCGAGTTCAGCTCATTAAGAAATGCTTCAAAGGGATGAATTTCCGCACAGGACAGGGAATTGATTTTCACCGCCTCGAACCAGGCCGCAAATTATGGATAGGAGGCATATTAATCCAGCACGACAGAGGCTGTATAGCCCACTCCGACGGTGATGTTCTCCTTCACGCTATTTGCGACGCCCTCCTCGGCGCTGCCGGACTAAACGATATCGGCCATCAATTCCCGGATAACGACCCTCAATATTCAGGTATCGACAGTAAAATTCTTCTCGAAAAAACTGTAAGTTTAATCAGAAAAGAAGGATATGAAATAGTCAATATTGATTCTACTGTTTGCCTCGAAAAGCCCAGGATTGCTCCTTACATTCCCGAAATAAAAAAGATAATTGCAGGTATAACAGGAATAAATACAGGGGATATTTCAGTTAAGGCAACAACTACCGAAAAAATGGGATTTACCGGCCGTGAAGAAGGCATTTTCGCCATTGCAGCCGTTCTGTTAAGAAAACCTTGAAAAATCCAGGATTATTTTATAACCAATTATTTCCCCTTCCCCTTCTCCTTCTCCTGAGGCTGACTCTCCTTGATTATTTCTTCATCAACCAGAATGCGCCCGCAATACTCGCAGACAATAATTTTCTTTCTTGATTTAATATCAAGCTGCCTCTGCGGAGGAATCTGGTTAAAACACCCTCCACATGCATCACGCTGGATAGATACAACTGCCAGACCATTCCGCGCATTGGCACGTATTCTCTTGTAAGCCGTTAGGAGCCTTTCTTCAATCATTGCCTGAATCTTTTCAGACCTCTCGAGCAGAGATTCCTCTTCCTTCTGCGTGTCGGCAATTATGTCCTCCAGTACGGTCTTCTTATTCTGAAGATCCTGTTTTCTTTCATTAAGCTGTGCCTCCGATGCAGAAATCAATGCCTTTTTTTCTTCAATCTGAGCATTGAACTCTCTTATCTTTTTATTACAGAGTTCAATTTCAAGCGTTTGATATTCAATTTCTTTGGAAAGCGAATCAAATTCCCTGTTATTACGAACATTTTTCTGCTGCTCCTCATACTTCTTAATAAGCAGCTGGGCTTCAGCAATTTCATGTTGTTTCTTGGAAATAGCTTTTTCAAGGTTAACAACCTCTTCTTTCAGATTGTTAAGCCTGGTTTCAAGACCTGCAATTTCATCCTCAAGATCCTGAACCTCCAGGGGAAGTTCACCACGCAGGGTTTTTATCTTGTCTATCTCCGAATCTACAAGCTGTAGAGAATAGAGAGCTCTTAACTTTTCTTCTACGGATATTTCGGTTTCCTGTGCTTTTGCTTTTTCCATCGTCAGAAATAATTTATCGGATTAGTGTTTATGTCAGAAAATCGGACTGCAAATTTAGGGAATTTTTTTATAATTAATTCATATAATATTTCGAGGCAAGATATTTCACTCTCATAATGGCCGATTTCCACCAGCATTATGGATTTGCCGAAGTCCAGAAAGTCGTGGTATCTTATTTCTCCGGTAATGTAAGCGTCGGCTCCTGAAGAAATTGCAGCCGGAATAAAAGATCCCCCTGCTCCTCCGCAGAGAGCAACCTTGAGTATCCTGCCTTTTGCCGGCTTTGAATATTTCAATCTATCTGCACCAGATATATCCGAAACAAGCTTAAGAAATTCATTTTCGTCGAGCGGTTCAGGCAGATTGCCGGTACAACCGCTACCAGCACCTGTGTATTCATTCATAAGAGGATAAATATCATAGGCAACCTCTTCGTAAGGGTGCGCTGCCAGCAGGGCCTGTATCACATTATTTTTAAGATGTGACGGAAGAATGGTTTCAATTCTTACCTCTTTCTCTTTATGGTATTCCCCTTTCTTTCCAGCAAAAGGATTGGTATGCTCACTGCCCCGGAATGTGCCGAATCCCTCAACATTGAAACTGCACAGGTCGTAGTTGCCTATTACACCAGCTCCTGCCGAAAAGAGGGCCTCTCTCACCTTTTCTGCATGGCTAACAGGAACAAAAGTTACGAGCTTTATAAGTTTGTTTTCGAGAGGCACCATGACTCTTATATCTTTCAATCCAAGTTTTTCCGCCATCTTCCGGCTCACTCCGCTACCGAAAACATCCAGATTTGTATGTAATGAATAAATCGAAATATTATTTTTCACCGCTTCAATAACAACTTTTTCAGCCAGGCTCCTGCCGGTCAATGACCTCAGCGGGTGAAACAGCACCGGATGATGGGTTATAACAATGCCACATCCCTTCTCCGCAGCTTCCTTTATCACCTCCGGTGTAGCATCCAGAGCAAGAAGAGCTGATGTCACTTCCGATTCAGGATCTCCTGCCTGCAAACCAGAATTATCGTAGTTTTCCTGATACGCAACTGGTACGGCTGAATCGAGAAAGGAACAGATCTCTTTTACTTTCATTGTTATCGGCTTAAATATTATTACGCAAGTTAATTAATAACTCTTTGATATTCAGAAGAGTTTCTCTTATAGCCAGTTTATATTCCGTTTCATCCAACTTTTCAGAAAGATGCTTCCTTGCTCCTGCTATTGTCATTCCCTTTTCTTTAAGCAGGTAATGAATCATCTTCAGGTTTTTAAGGTCTTCAGGCATAAAAAGTCTGTTTCCTTTTTTGTTTTTCCGGGGTTTCAGTATCTCGAACTGGTTTTCCCAGAAACGTACCGTAGAAACCGGTACATTAAGAATTTTTGAGACTTCTCCTATTGTATAGAAAAGCTTTTCTACCGGTTTTTCTTTGTATGGCATATTTATTATTTTTTTATGATTTTACCATCATCAGTTATTTCAATGCCTGTCTCAGGGAAATCAAGCAAAGTTAACTCTCTGATTTTAAAAACAGCCCTTTTTAAAGGATCGTATCTGACAATTCTTTCAGCGTCATGATATACGGGTATTATATCACCCGAAATAAACCGGCCGGTAATGTCAGTTTCGACTCTTACTACCGGGGCTATTCCGTTTGGGCCTGCAACATTTATTCTCCTGTAAGTGCAAAAGTTACCAAGGCTGTAGCATATCAATCTGTCTTTATATAATTCGATAGCCCGGGTGACATGAGGTCCGTGCCCGAATACAACATCTGCACCTGCATTTATCATTTTATGGGCAAATTCATAAACGTTGCCACGGTCTTCTCCGTGGAAATATTCACGGTTTCTGGTAACCCTTTGATTTTCTGCTCCTTCGGCACCTCCATGAAATGATACAATAACTATATTGCACTCACTGTCGAGTTTCCTGACTATTTTCTCTGCAGTTTCATAATCGTTCAGGTTAAGAATACCTTTATTTACCGAAAAGGCGCAGAAGCCCACAGTTATTGAATCCCTGGTTATTATTGCATATGGAACTTCTTCTGTGCCAGCATATTTTATTCCAAGGGAATCAAGTAGTTGCATTGTACGGATTACTGCCGGCGATCCGAAGTCCATGAAATGATTATTGGCAATGCTTATCAGATCGAAGCCTGCATAAGAGAGTACGCCGGCATACTTCTCAGGTATTCTGAAAATATAGCAATTTGTGGTATCCCTGCATTTTTTAAGTGGTTCACCTTCGTTAAGGAAGGAGCCTTCGAGGTTCCCGAATGTAATATCCGGTTCTCTGAGGATATCGGCGACATTTTCAATCAGAGGATAAGGATTATTATCTGGTGGAAGATATTTCGGTGATGGATAAGATGTTCCGGGCATTATATCGCCTACGCCGGCAATAACAAAACGTTTTGCCGTCATGCAGGAATCACCTGTCTGCGCTTTTGGTTCCTCAAAAACAAAAAAAAGCTGATAACAAACAATAATTAAAAAAGGTATAATGCTTATCCTCATAAAAGCACTGTGAATAAGATAATCTTAATCGAACGACTGTCCGCTTCGTGAGGCTATTTCAACTATGCGCTCGTATTCCTCAGGAGTGAGGTCATGGAAGAAGTAATTTGATGGATCAACCTTTATTCCGTTAAGTTCAACCTCATAGTGCAGATGCGGTGCTATTGACAGACCAGTGTTTCCTACAAAACCAATAACATCACCTCTTTTTACTTTCTGTCCCTGCCGCACATTAAATCTGTCGAGGTGAGCATAGAGTGTCTTATAACCAAAACCGTGGTTAACAACAATATGATTGCCGTAACCTCTCCTGGACGAAATGATACTTTCCACAACTCCATCGCCGGTTGCATATACTTCAGTACCTACAGGTGCAGTAAAGTCCATGCCATAGTGGAATCTTACGATTTTGTAAATAGGATGGATTCTAAGTCCCCATCCAGAGGCAGTTCTGGTAAGGTCTTTGTTCGAGACTGGCATTATAGCCGGGATTGAAGCAAGCATTTCTTCTTTTTCTCGTGCCAGTGAAATAAGCTCATCAAACGATTTTGACTGCACTACTATTTTCTTCTTTATTCTATCGAGCTTCTTTGCAGTCTCTATAATTAGTTTTGCATTACTGTAGTTCTCAAGTTCTTTATACCGGTTGATGCCTCCAATTCCTCCCTCCCTGAGAGTTGACGGCACAGGCTCTGCTTCAAAAATTGTACGGTAAAGATTATCGTCAGTTTCCTTAAGATGATCCAGAATTTTTTCCATGTTATCCATTTCCCGGTTCATAAGCTCATATTGCAGGGTAAGCTGTTCTATTTCCCGTTTTAAGGCCTTCTCCTTGGGGGAATCAAAGAATATTGTAAAAATCACGCCATAAATTGCTGCAATAAAAAGTGAACCGAGAAAATATGCCATAAATCTCAACAGAATATCTCTGAAACCCAGTGTTATTCTGTCAAAACTCAGTGATTCCGGATTAAACTTATATTTTGCTTTTCCCATGCGAGTGCAAATATATAAATTAAAAGGGAAGAACAAAATCAGGTAAATGTGTGATTTTAAACACTTATGATGAAATTTATCAAAAACAGTGAAAAATTATTTTTCAGCGGAATTTTGACTTTGAGTTCAGGGTCATTATCATGTCTCTGTATTCTTCGGGTGTAAGATCATCTGAGAAGAACCATAGAGGATTCTGGTGTGTGCCGTTATAATCGATCTGGTAATGTAGGTGTGGACCTGAAGATGTCCCTGAATTTCCGCTCAGTCCTATTCTGTCACCCCTTTTGACATTGAGTCCCACAGGCACATCAATCTTGCTCAGGTGCCCATATATTGTTCTGAACCCGTATCCGTGATCGATGATCACATGATATCCGAAACCATTAGAGCTCCAGCCTGCAGCTACAACGGTGCCTGCTCCTGTTGCATAAACCTCAGTACCGTATGGTGCAAGGAAGTCCTGTCCGTAATGCCATCTTGCAGTGCCAAGAACGGGATGTTCTTGCCGGAATTTTATTCCATCACCTCTGGGTATTGAGACATCAACAGGGCATATTTTCGGCAGGTGCTCATTTTCCCTCTTCCATTCATCTTTTCTTTCTTCAATTTCCCTGAACGACTCTTCCTGGACTTTCGTCATGTTTTTCAGCAGATCAAACTTGCTGCGGGCGTTAATTACCAGCTCAGCATTTTTCAGGTTCTTGAATTCGTTGTATCTGTCAACACCTCCGTATCCTGGATTCCTGAATGATGAAGGAATTGTATCCATGTTCAGTATCGGCCTGTAGCGCCCGTCGTCAGAAAGCCTCAGTTGTTCAATCACCCTGAATGCATTATCAAACTTCATCTCCAGTATTGAGTACGAAAGCTTAAGATTCTCAATTTCGTTGTTTAACATTTTTTCTTCAGGAGAACCGAACCGGTTGAAAAAAATTTTTAGATAAACAGATGATACTGCAATTGAAAGTACAAACCACATTAAAAATCTTAATAGTCTGATTTTCAATGGCAATTTAACTTGCTTAAATTGCAGGTCACTGTGATCAAAAATGTATTTACGGTTCTTTAAAAACAAACTGAAATATCTTTTTTATTCAGGTTCTGACAAATCTAAAGTAAATAAATTAATTTTACAAGCCCGATTCGGGATAATTTTTTAACCACTTAAATAAGAATGAGTCAATGAAATCCGGTGAACTGAGGCAGAAGTTTCTTGATTTTTTCAAATCCAAAGGACATGTTATTGTGCCGTCGGCAAGTATGGTTGTAAGGAATGACCCCACACTCATGTTCACCAATGCGGGCATGAACCAGTTCAAGGACATTTTTTTAGGGCATCAGCAGGCCGTTCATAGGAGGGTTGCAAATTCACAGAAATGTCTCAGGGTATCGGGCAAACACAACGACCTTGAAGAGGTAGGCCACGACACTTACCATCACACGATGTTTGAAATGCTCGGTAACTGGTCGTTTGGTGATTATTTCAAAAAGGAAGCTATTGAATGGGCATGGGAGTTTCTCACTGCCTGGCTTAAAATTCCCGAGGAGAGGCTTTATGCGACCGTTTTTGAGGGTAGCGAAAATGAGAATGTTCCATTTGATGATGAATCGTATCGCTACTGGCTGAAATGTTTCAACAATGCCAGCAACAAAGTTCTCAAAGGCTCAAAGAAGGACAATTTCTGGGAGATGGGCGATACAGGTCCATGCGGGCCATGTTCTGAAATACATATTGACTTGAGAAGTGAGAATGAGAGAAAGGAAATGCCGGGTCATCTGCTTATAAACAAAGGACATCCGCTGGTAATAGAGATATGGAACCTTGTTTTCATTCAGTATAACAGAAAAGCCGATGGAACTCTTGAGCCGCTGCCTGAAAAGCATGTGGATACAGGCATGGGATTTGAACGCCTCTGCATGGTGGTTCAGGGGAAAACTTCAAATTATGACACAGATATTTTCAGGTCAATTATAGATGAAATTTCATCAGTGACAGGTAAAAAATATGGCAATGGAGGGATGCAGGACGTTGCCATGCGGGTAATTGCCGACCATTTGCGGGCAGTCTCTTTCTCAATAGCTGATGGGCAGCTTCCGTCGAACAATAAAGCCGGTTATGTAATACGTCGCATACTGAGAAGAGCTGTAAGGTACGGTTATACATACCTTGGCATGGAGGAACCTTTTATCCACAGGCTTACCGGTACGCTTGCCAGTATAATGGGTGATCAGTATCCGGAGCTTATTAAAAATAAAGACCTCATTACCAGAGTTATACAGGAGGAGGAGGCTGCTTTTCTCAAGACTCTCGGTAAAGGACTTAGAATGATTGAAAAGAGAATTTCAGAGCTCAAAGAGGAAGGCAAAGATACATTACCGGGAAATGAGGCATTTGAACTTTACGACACTTACGGATTTCCTGTTGACCTCACAGAATTGATTCTCAGAGAGAATCAGTTAAAAATTGATACGGAAGGGTTTGAAGCAGCTATGAATGCTCAGAAAGAGAGGTCGAGAGAAGATGCTGCAGTTGATACGGGCGACTGGGTAATTGTAAGGGAATCTTCTGATACAACTGAATTCACAGGTTATGAGAAAACAGAAGATGATGTACTCATTACCAGATACCGCAAAGTTAAAATTAAAGGAAAAGACCAGTATAATCTGGTATTTGACAGAACACCTTTTTATGCCGAATCGGGTGGGCAGGCAGGTGACTCGGGAATTCTGACATGCGGGGACGAAAAAATAAAAATTACTGATACAATTAAGGAAAACAATTTGATTATTCATATAACCGACCGGCTGCCTTCTGATCCTTCTGCAGTGTTCAGAGCTTCGGTTGACACCAGGAAGCGACTCATGACAGCCTGCAACCATACAGCAACGCACTTGCTTCATCATGCATTGAGGGAAGTTCTTGGTAAACATGTTGAACAGAAAGGATCACTCGTTACCTGGGAGCGCCTGAGATTCGATTTCAGCCACTTCGCAAAAATGACTCAGGAAGAAATCATAAAGGTTGAAAAAATTGTAAATCACCATATAAGACAAAATATCGACCAGACTGTCTATAAAGATGTTCCTTTTGAAGAAGCCAAAAAAATTGGTGCCATTGCACTTTTTGGTGAAAAATATGGTGACACTGTGCGAGTTGTAAAGTTCGGAGAGTCGGTTGAGCTATGCGGCGGAACACATGTCAGGAATACAGGTTCGATAGGAATTTTCAAAATCATCTCTGAGAGTGCAATATCTGCAGGAGTTAGAAGAATAGAAGCCGTAACCGGTGAGAAAGCGGAAGAATATATTAACTCAAGAATCAGTGAAGCTGATGAGGTGGCAGAACTTCTTAAGAGCACAGGAAACATTGCAGAGAATGTAAGGAAACTTCTTTCGGAAAATGCTACCCTAAGAAAGAACATCGAGAGAATGCAGTCGCAACTTGCTGCAATCTACCGGAAAAACCTTGAAGATAAAGCCACTGTAGTTAATGGGATTAGATTCATAAAGGGCATCGTGGATACCGACTCACCCGAATTGCTGAAAAACATTGCCCACCAGCTCAGAAACATTTATGATGATCTGGTATTTGTAGCTGGTTCATCTTCAGATAAGAAGGCACATCTGATAGTTCTTGTTAGTGACAGGCTTGTTAAAGAGAAAAATATTTCGGCAACCGACCTGATTAAATATATTTCACCCGCCATTGAAGGCGGCGGTGGCGGACAACCCTTCCTTGCAACTGCCGGAGGCAAAAAGCCGTCAGGACTGCAGGATGCTCTGAACCTTGCTGAAAACTGGATTAATAACAGATAATCAAGGTCAATTCAGCTTTTCCGTAACAGTAATTTTCTGGTCGAAAAACTCACTTATTTTCTTATCGTATATTAAATTGAAAATAAGTTACTTAGCATGATTATCTCTGATATTATTGTGACAATTTTGTATTTGTTCGAAAAATTTTGTTAGAATTGCATTTAATTTAAAAGTGAAGCAAAATGGAAGTAACCAGAACATTTGATATCATTGAGCTTAATCTGAAGCAATATCCCAGGGATGACATGTACGGAGGCAGGAATGATGGGGGCTGGTATACATATTCAACCGAAGATGTAGCAAATCATGTAAACTGGGTAAGTTATGGACTCATGGCAATGGGTTACAAACAGGGAGACAAGATTGCCACAATATCTCCAAACAAGCCTGAATGGAATTTTGTCGATATGGGACTTGCTCAGGCTGGAATGATTCATGTACCGGTCTATCCTACAATTGGAACCGACGAATACGCATATATTCTCGACCATGCTGAAGTAAAAGCTATTATTTTAGGCAATAAGTCAATATACAATAAGGTTAAACCAATTGCGGACAACTTAAAGAATCTCAAAGATATTTTTTCATTCGAACCCGTTGAAGGTGTAAGAGACTTTTCGGAAATAATAGAAGCAGGTAAATCTAATGCTGACAAATATGCTGATGAATTGAAGAGAATCAAGGGTAGTATCCGGCCTGAAGACATGGTTACAATAATTTATACGTCGGGCACTACGGGAAATTCGAAAGGGGTGATGCTTTCGCATAATAATCTGATATCCAATGTCAAGGCAACTGTAGGAGCTCATCACATGGGTTATGGACACAAAGCTGTCAGTTTTCTGCCGTTATGCCATGTTTACGAAAGAATGATGAACTACCATTTTCAGTATAAGGGCATAAGCATTTATTATATTGACAATATGGGTATTATTGCCGAATGTATCAGAGAGGTAAAACCTAATCTTTTTACAACAGTTCCGAGGTTACTTGAAAAAATATATGATAACATTATTACCAAAGGCAAGAGCTTGCCTTTAATTAAAAGACTTATTTTCTTCTGGGCTGTAAACCTGGGATTAAAATATAAACTGAAGGGTAAATCAGTCTTTTACAAACTTAAGCTAAGCATAGCACGTAAACTTGTTTTCAGCAAATGGAGAGAAGCACTGGGCAACAATGTGGAAGCAATAGTATCAGGTGGGGCAGCATTACAGAACCGTCTTGAGCGTATTTTCTGGGCAGCCGGACTGCCTGTGCTGCAGGGTTACGGCCTCACCGAAACCTCTCCCGTTATAGCTGTCAACCCTTTACGGCTGGATGATATAAAATTTGAAACCGTTGGACCGGTGGTAGAAAATGTTGAAGTAAAAATTGCCGACGACGGTGAAATACTATGCAAAGGCCCCAATGTAATGCTGGGATATTACAAAGCACCTGAATTGACAGCCGAGGTGATTGACAGTGAAGGATTTTTCCACACAGGAGATATAGGTGTAATTGAAGACGGGCGTTTTCTCCGTATAACCGACCGTAAAAAAGAGATGTTTAAACTCTCGGCAGGTAAATACATAGCGCCTCAGCCAATCGAAAACAAACTTAAAGAATCAATGTTTATCGAACAGGCAATGGTAATCGGAGAAAACGAAAAATTTGCCAGTGCAATCATCTCACCAAACTTTACCTATCTGCACGACTGGTGTTCGGAGCATAAAATTCACTTCAGGGATAACAAGGAACTAATAGAAATTCCGGAAGTAATAGATAGAATTGCAAAAGAAGTTAACCATGTTAATAAAAGTCTCGGCGAACATGAACAGATAAAAAGATTCAGGCTTATTACTGATGAATGGTCACCGCAGACTGGAGAACTCTCCCCCACATTAAAACTGAGAAGAAACATAATTGCAGAAAAATACAAAGATATTATTGCTGACATCTATATGCGAAGTGATAAAGAACAAGGGGTAATAAACCGCATTAAAAACGGAATCAGCAGTATTCTTAAAGGACTTCCGAAATTTTAGAAGCATTTTGCCGGAGGCTCAAAGCAAAATTTTATATTTTTGAGCTTCTGAGCTAAATATGAAAAACCGTATTATCTTATATTGTTCAATTTTTCTTGCGATTTCTGCAACGATGATTTCATGCGTGCCTCAAACTTGCAATGAAAAAACAGAATCACTCGCAGGAGCAACATTCTACAAAACAGGAACCGGAAAAATCGAAGCCCCGGATACTGTTTCCATATTTTGCCTTAAAGAGGATATTTCTAAGTTTTACCAGAAACTGTTTAAAAGAGCAATTATTTATCTCCCTTTTGATCCATCTGCAGAAAAATGCACGTTCATTCTAAGAATAAATCAAACAACTGACACCGTAACATTCAACTACACAACATTTCCTTACCTGGTCTCTAAAGAGTGTGGTTATACGTATTGTTTTTCAGTTACAGGTTACTGGTCGACAAAAAACATTATTGACACAATAATTGTGGTAAACAACAGAATTACTACCGGAAATGAAGAAAATATGCGTATTTTTTATTGAGATTATTATAACATTTTTTCTGGTGACAGCCTTTACCACAATTGCATCAGGCCAGGACACTGTTGCTGTTGTTTTTCCCTTTAAAATAAATATAGGTGCAGATATTTACGGACCAGCATACTATTATGCGGAGAAAAATTCTCTCACTATTGAAAGTTTTATATCAGTTGACAGGGATACTATGAAGTCTTATTCGTTTGAAGCTGGTTACAGTAGATTCAATTATGAGCAATATAATTACTCATATAAATGCAAAGGATTTTTTATAAGGGCAGGTATAGACTTCAACTTTATTTCGCCAAAAGTTTCGAAAGGCAGGTACTATGCCGGTACCGGTCTGAAATATGGGGCAAGCTTTTATTCTCATGAAATTCCGTTTTTTGAAAGCGAAAACTTCTGGGGAAAATTAAGCCAGTCAATCGGTAAATCCACGCATATTGCACATTTTATAGAAGCCTCACCTGGAATACGTACAGAACTCTTTAAAAATTTTTCAATAGGATGGACGATAAGGCTGAGAATCCTTCTTTACGGCGGAACAGGAAAAGATTTGAAACCTATATATATTCCGGCGTATGGAAATGGAACAAAATCATTCAGCCCTGGAATAAATTACTATTTTGTCTGGAGTATTCCTTATAAGAAAGTTACTCTAAAACCTGCCGGTAAATAATTATTCTGCCTTTCTGTTGCTTTTCCTGCTGAAAGCCCATAGCCCGGAGAAAGTGAGAAAGCCATTGAGAAGAAGAAGTTCAAATCCAAACCTGTACCCGTTAAACAATTGCACAGAATAGTGGCTCAGAAAGTAGCAGACGACAGGAGAAATTATTGCTATAAAAGGTGTTGCCCTGTCGTTAACATCCCTTCTTGTAAAGAGGCCAAAAGAATATAATCCCAGAAGTGGACCATATGTATATCCTGCAATTGTAAAAAGGTTATCTATAACGGCCCTGTTATTTACAGCCCTGAATACAAGTATTGCCACGAAAAATACCGTTGCAATTGAGACGTGAACCAGATAACGTATTCTTGTTCTGGCTTTTTCTGTAAGATCCTGACGGCGATGTAGCCCCAGAAAATCAATGGTAAAGGAAGTGGTCAGCGAGGTAAGTGCCCCATCGGCACTCGGGAAAGCTGCAGATATTAGTCCGATTAGAAATACAAGACCTGCAACCGGACTCAGGTATTTAAGTGCAATAGTAGGGAAAATTTCATCAGTCATTTTAGTTTGAATGTTCATTGTATTTGCATATACCAGCAGAATTGCCCCAAGGAAAAGGAACAGAAGGTTTACAAAAACCAGTATTCCGCTGAAAGTGAACATATTCTTCTGGGCATCCCTTATATTTTTACAGCTCAGATTCTTCTGCATCATTTCCTGGTCAAGACCGGTCATCACAATTGTTATAAACATTCCGCTGAAGAATTGCTTGAGAAAGAACCTTTCATGATGCCAGTCGGTTATAAACATCTTTGTAATACCCTGCTCTCTTATCAGAGTAACCAGCTGTCCAACAGGTTTTCCCAGGTCTTTGCTTATATAAAGAACCGAAAGAACCACTGCAAGGAGCATGAAGGTTGTCTGAAGAGTGTCGGTCCAGACAATGGTTCTTATTCCTCCTTTAAAAGTGTAAAGAATAATCAGTGTTATAAAAATCAGCACATTAACCCAGAACGGAACTTTCCATGCATCGAACACAAAAACCTGCAACACATTGATAACCAGGAACATTCTCAAAGAAGCTCCGAGAGTTCTTGAAAGAATAAAAAAGCCTGCTCCGGTTTTATAGGTCCAGAAACCAAACCTTTTCTCAAGGTATGTATATATTGATGTAAGTTTCAGCCTGTAATACAAAGGCAGCAAAACGAGTGCTATTACAAAATATCCAAACAGGTAGCCGAAAACAACCACCATATAACTGAATTGAGTATCCTTTACCCACCCGGGTACCGACATGAAAGTTACTCCTGAGAGGGAAGCCCCTATCATTCCATAAGCTACCACATACCAGGGAGATATGTTTTTACCCAGATAAAAAGTATGACTGTCGGCTTTCCGGGCAGTAAGATAAGTTACTACAAAAAGAATAGCTGTATAAACAAGAAAAACTGTAAGAATAATAAAAGGTGACATGAAAAATTACGTAAAAAAACCGTACAAGATTAGCAAAAAGAAATTATGTCAGAAAATTTTAAGGTAAAATATCAGGATATTTGAATTATTTTTGAAAAAAAATTTAATGGGTATTACGGTTTTTCCCTCAAGGCTTCTCGAGAATGCCGTAAATGAATTTGCCTCACTTCCGGGCATAGGGCGAAAAACGGCATTAAGACTTGTTATGCATCTGCTTCGCAAAGATTCAGAAGAAGTGAGGAGATTCGGGGAAACAATTATCAGACTGAGGGAGGACATAAAATATTGCAAAATATGCCACAGCATTTCCGACACGGAAATATGCGGAATATGCAGCGACAAGTCGCGGGATCCTTCGATTATATGTGTGGTGGAATCGGTTCAGGATGTTCTGGCAATAGAAAACACAAGGCAATACAGAGGGTTATATCACGTCCTTGGAGGAATTATCTCACCAATTGACGGCATAGGCCCCTCCGACCTGAACATTGATTCACTCGAAGAAAAAGTCAAAAAGGGCGGTATTGTGGAAGTAATTTTTGCACTTAGTACCACCATGGAAGGAGATACAACCAGTTTCTACCTGTACAAAAGGCTTAACAAGTATAATTTAAAATTATCGGTTCTCTCAAGAGGGGTGGCAATAGGCGATGAACTTGAATACACTGATGAAATAACACTCGGAAAATCAATAATCAACAGAACACCTTTTATTAATCCTGCATAAACTTATAGTAAAATATAGAATTTTAAAATAACCGTAAATTTTAGAGTTCAGACCATATTTATATGGAGCTATCGGTAATTATTGTCAACTACAATGTTAGATATTTTCTGGAACAGTGTTTAAACTCTGTTACAAGGGCTTCTGAAGGAATCTCCTGTGAGATATTTGTTGTTGACAATAATTCTGAAGATGATTCCTGCAAGATGGTTAGTGAACGTTTTCCTGAGGTAAAGCTTATAAGAAATTCACATAATGCAGGGTATGCGAAAGCATGCAATCAGGCAATGGCAGTCGCTTCCGGTGAATTTGTCCTGCTGCTGAATCCCGATACTATTGTTGGTGAGAGCACTTTCAGGAGATGCATTGATTTTATGAGGAGTCATGAAGAAGCAGGAGCATTAGGCGTTAAAATGATTGACGGGAACGGAAGATATCTTAAGGAATCAAAAAGGGCTCTTCCTGTTCCACTCACAGCATTTTTCAAAATGACAGGTTTTTCAAGGCTTTTCCCCCGGTCACCTCTGTTCAGCAAATATTACATGGCTCATATTGACGAGAATGAAACATCTGAAATTGAAATACTTACTGGGGCATTTATGTTTATCAGGAAAAAGGTTCTTGAAAAGACAGGATTTTTCGATGAGAATTTTTTCATGTACGGTGAAGATATTGATCTGTCATATCGAATACTGAAAGAAGGATATAAAATTTATTATTTTCCTGAAGAAAAAATAATTCATTTCAAAGGAGAAAGTGCCCGTAAGATACCTGTAAACAGCACCATATACTTTTATAAGGCAATGCTGGTTTTTGCCGGAAAGCATTTAAGGAAAAAGGATGTAATACTGTTTCACCTTCTTATAAAACCAGCAATATACAGCAGAGCAGCACTTTCACTTCTTAACAAAGTTTTCGTTATCCTTCTGCCTTTAATTTCGGATATTGCAGCTATATCTGCAGGTGTACTGGCATCAGCTTACATTTGGGGAGCGCAGGTGCACGGATTAAATTCCGATTTTTCACCACTTCCCACTGCAGGTTTGCTGGGTCTGTTTATCCTGCCAGGACTTATTTCGATTTTCCTGGCAGGAGGTTACAGAAAGCCTGCATATACAATACAAGTTATAAAGGGACTTATCCCGGGCTGTATTGTTATCCTGGCCTTGTATGCCATTATCCATTGGAAAACTAGGTATACAGCCGTAAATATGCTAATGGGATGTTTTGCTGTCTTGATAACCGTTCCGCTATTTAGAATAATTCTGGCATTGGCAGGTTTCAAAGATCTGAAGAATCCGTTTTCTACTGTAAAAAACGCAGTGGTTGCAGGCAGCAGGGAGAGCTATTTCAGAATATGTGATCTGGTTAAAGAAACAGATAACATGGTTAAAATCAAAGGACGGGTTTCTCTGTTAAAAAATGATCCGGGAGATGAAACAGTTGGAAATATTGATCAACTACAGGAAATATTAAACACCAACCGGATCAAAGTAATATTTTTTTCACTGAGAGATATCCTTCCTTCTCAGCTTATTTCCCTTATTGAAAAAATGGCCGCATTTAAAATAATAATTAGACTGGTACCGGAAGGTGAAAATGTGATCATGGGTAGCAAAACAATAATTGCTAAAGATGGTGTTTAATGAAAATTATGAAACAAAAAGTTGAAAAAAATTGAAATTAATCCGATAACTGTTGAAAAATCAATTTTATTTAATACTAAATTTAGGAGCAGGAATATTTTGTAATGAAATATGTATAAATTTGAATAATTTAAGTAAAAGAACTGGAATCGGCCGGTATTGTCTATTAATTTTAATAAAATATTTTTTGCATGAAACGTGTTTTCCTGTTGTTTTTGCTGATGGGTTCAATACTGAACCTATCTGCCCAGATTAAAGGAGAATTAAAAGACAACTTTTACTGGGGAGAAACTTTTATTCTTTACGAAGAATACAAAGATGCATTACCTCTGTATCAGCTCTTACTGAAAGTTAACCCCAGAAATAGTAATTATAAATATCGCATAGGGCAATGCCTTCTCAATATACCTGGCAGAAAGCATGAAGCAATAAGCTACCTGGAAGAGGCAGTAAAAGACATCAATCCAAAATACAAGGAAGGCAGATTCAAGGAAACAAAAGCTCCGTTTGATGCTTATTATTATCTGGCAAATGCTTACCGCATAAACAACCAGCTGGAAAAAGCAATAGAAACCTATGAATTATTCAAGAAACACTGCAACACAAAAGTTTATGATACCACAATAGTAAACATGCAGATAGAAGCATGCCAGAACGCTCTGGAACTTATAAAAGTTCCGCTCTATGTCAAGAAAGTAAACCTCGGACGACCGGTGAACGAGCAGTATCCTGAAATGAACCCGGTAGTGTCAGATGACGAAACAATAATGGTTTTCAACAGGTCTGAACCATTTCAGGAGGCTCTTTATTTTTCGAAGAAAGTTAATGGCAGGTGGAGTGAACCTGTAAATATAATCCCCTATCTGGGGCTTGGATTCGAAGATAAAAACTATGCCACCTCTCTTTCATCTGATGGAAGAGAACTTTATATATACCGTGCAGGAGCAAATTACGACGGAAATATATACGTTACACGCAGAAGGGATGATGACACATGGACCAACCTGATAAGGCTTAATGATAACATAAATACAAAATACTGGGAATCTCATGCTGCAATCACTCATGACGGTAAAAGGCTCTATTTCACATCAAACAGAAAGGGTTCGTATGGGGGACTCGATATTTATTTCTCTGATCGCGACAGTACGGGTGATTGGGGAGTGGCAAAGAACATTGGACCTGTAATTAACACAAAATTCAATGAAGAATCACCCTTTCTGGGTAAAGACGACAAAACTCTCTTCTTCAGTTCCCAGGGGCATTTCAATATAGGCGGATATGATATTTTCTATTCAACGTTGCTTGACAACGGTGAATGGAGTGTACCACTCAATGTGGGGTACCCGCTCAATACAACTGACGATGATATTTTCTTTCACCCTGTAAAAGAAGGCTATGAAGCATATTATTCACTGATAGACCCTGATGGAATCGGTTCTACCGACATTTACAGGATTGAAATATTCTCAAAAGACCATCCAAGGAAATTCTATGTTAGAGGTATTGTTAAAGTAAAAGACCTTCTTGCCATTTTCAGCGACAGCATCAGAGTTACTGCTATAAGCAAAGCGAATCCTGAAGATAAAGTTATTGTTTACACCAATCCTAAAACTGGAGAATATATTTTTGAGATACCCCAGGGAGAATATACCATCACTTACGAAGCAAAAAATGCTGGTGTAGTATCCAGACTGATAGAGATTTCCCTGTTCAGTCCTTCCGACAGTATATTGATTCAGGACATCGAACTGCCCAAACTGGACTTCATTTCGGAACTTGAGATTAAAAGTGATAAAAACATTCTATCCACAAAAGGCGATACCATCGAAATACCAATAAAGGCGGAGCCTGAATCAATTCTGGAGGTTGAGCACTGGATTGGGGACTCGCTGGTCAAAACAGATAAATACATATTAACCGATTCACTTTTCGTTTACAGGCTGCTTCCAGAAGAAGGCACAAATAAGCTCGTATTCAAACTTACTGATAAATACAATAATGTAACAACTTCTGAAATATCCATCACAAGGAAAAAAGTCGAAGAGAAAATTATAAGACCTGAATACAAACATATTATTGCCAGGAAGCAGGCTGAGTTGTTCATTGATATGCTTAAGAAAAGAGCAGATGGTAAACTCAAAGGGGTAATCGAAAAGAGTGATTTCAGAAAGCAGCAATTCGGAACTCCAGATGATATTCTCGCATTTATTAAGGAAGAGGCTGCAAAACAAAATATCAGTGGTGAAGAGGTTGACCGGCTTGCCCTTAAGGTGGCCGTTATGGATAATATCCTTACCCAGGCTGCCGTGGATATTATGGCACGCTATACAACAGGAAAACTAAAAGAAATTCTTGACAATCTAAATATTTACGATGAAAACCTGAAAACATTTACAGATCTTCAGAGGTTTATTGAAGAAAAGACCGGTGGAGCAATTACACCAGAACAGCTTAAGAAGATTGCAGAAGAAATAATTGCAGGCATCGATCCGATGATTGCAATTATAAGGGAACAGATAAAGAGGTACGGTGAGATTTCAGGCAAGAGTGAACCTGTTAATAATGCCATAGCTGCTGTTGATTCAAAGAATATTCTAAAATCAGGACTCTGGCTCAAAGACTTCTTCTATGAAGCCCTCAACAACAAACTTTCCGAACAGGATCTTGCAGCAATGTTCAAAGCATTGACTGCTTTACCCGGTACCAGTATCGAGGATTATATGAAAGAATTTATCGGTTATGCAAAGGGTGGACTTGCTGATTATCTTAAGAGCCTCAACCTGAGTAAAAACAGAATTGATACCCCTGAAGAACTGATAAATTTCCTTATCCAGCAGAGGAATATGAATCTCTTCCAGGAAGATGAACTTTTTGAAACTTTCGCTGAATTCATAGCAAAGAAAAAAATAGAAAAGGAAAAAATTATTGCACCTGAAGCGGAAAAGAAAAATTATCTGTTTATCCTCTGGATAATTCTTGGAGCCGGACTAATATTCTTCTTCATAATCTTAATGAGAAGAAGAAAAAAGAAGGATGAAAGAGAAGAATAAATCTATATTCATTGAAAGAGGGGCTTTAATCAGGAAGTCCCTCTTTTAATTTAATAAGATCATGAAATAAAGTCTGTTGATAATTTTGATTCATTAACAATCGTTTATATAAAACAGTTTTTTTACTTTTACTGAACAAATAAGGAAAAATGAAGAAAATTTTCACATTAATAATTGCTTTTCTTGGCTTTTTTGTTTTTTCAGCCAATAGTCAGGACTTGAAAGCTATGCAGGAGCAGTTTCTTGAAGCTGAGTATTTCTTTGTATCGGGTTTTTATAATGATGCTTTACCCATCTACCTCAATCTTTATGAACAGATGCCAGATAATGCCAACCTGGCATACCGGATAGGAGTCTGTTGCCTGAATATTAATGGTAAAAAGAAATTATCGGTAGAATATTTAGAATCAGCAGTAAAGAACGTTTCTTCAAGGCGCAAAGAAGGAACAATTATGCATACAATGGCACCGTATGATGCGTTGTTCCAGCTTGGCAATGCTTACCGGGTAAACTATCAGTTTGACAAAGCAAAGGAAGCATATCAAAAATACAGAAGGACGCTCCTTAAAGCTGACGTAGAGAATATCAGTTTTGTTGATCATCAGATAGAAGTATGTAATAATGCCAGAAATCTTATTTCAAACCCTGCAAGGCATATAATCGAGCCTGCCAGTATACCTTTATCTGAAGAAAAAGACAATTTCGACCCTGTTGTTTCAGCTGACGGAAACACATTTGTTTACATGACAGTACTGCCTTTTTATAATGCAGTAATGATTACAACAAGGAAAGAAGACAAATGGAGTGAACCTGAGAATATCACTCAATGGTTGCAACCTGAAGGCCAGATATTCGTCTCCTCACTTTCGGCAGACGGAAAGACACTTTTCTTCTCTAAAAGTGATCCTTTCAACAGCGACATATATTCAATCACCAGTAAAGGAAGCGGATGGTCTGCACCGGTAAAACTGAATAAAAATATCAATACAAAATACTGGGAATCACAAGCATACATAACTGAAGATGGAAATGCAATTGTATTTTCCTCTGACAGACCCGGAGGATATGGCGGACTTGATATTTATATCTCCTATAGAGAAAATGGCGACTGGGGCCCGGCGAAAAATCTTGGTCCAACAATAAACACCCGTTTCAATGAAGACAGACCTGCTCTTGTTGACGG
>JAKPDL010000135.1 GCA_029552825.1 Bacteroidota bacterium | reverse complement strand
GGGGCAGAGGTTCATGGAAAATTCTGCAAGCCGGTTTTGCCATAAAATCAAAAAATAAGTGAGGTTTTCTATGGATCGTATTGTTGATTCAAGGGATCAGAAGTTTGTTCTCTACGAAATGCTTAATGTAACTGAACTTTGTAAAACTGATATGTTCAGTGACTTTGATCAGGAGATGTTTGACATGACTCTTGATCTTACAAAACAAATCTGTGAGGAGCATGTCCTTGGTTGTTATCAGGAAGTTGACAGAGAAGGGGGAGCAAAATTTGACAATGGAAAAGTAACAATCCCCAAGCAGTACCATGAGCTTCACAAGATAATGAATGAAGCAGGTCTTTTTACAATGGGAGTAAGCAAAGATGCTGGTGGCCAGGGATTTCCTTACACTATATGTCTTGCTTCTTATGAATACTATTCCTTCCATATGGGATTCATGCTTTATCCAGAGGCAACTACTGGAGCTGCTCACCTTATCGAGGTATTTGGAACAGAGAGACAAAAAAGACTCTACATGGACAAAATGTATGCGCAAAAATGGGGCGGCACAATGTGCTTAACAGAGCCCGATGCAGGTAGTGATGTTGGTAACCTCAAGACTAAGGCTGTGCGTCAACCAGATGGAACTTATAAAATTTATGGAAATAAAATATTCATCACATCTGGTGAAAATGATCTTTTTGAAAACATGGTGCATCCAGTTCTTGCCCGTATAGAAGGTGACCCTGCAGGAACAAAGGGCATATCCATATTCATTGTTCCAAAATACAGAGTAAATGAAGATGGAAGTCTTGGTGAATTCAATGATGTGCACTGCACAGGTATTGAACACAAGATGGGTCTTAAGGGAAGTGCAACATGTTCTATGAGCTTTGGTGATAATGGGAATTGTATAGGTGAGCTCCTTGGCGAAGAGAGAAAGGGTATGGCTATCATGTTCCAGATGATGAATGAGGCGCGACTTGGAATGGGTCTTCAGGGTGTAAGTACATCTTCAGTCTCTTACCTCCATGCTCTTGCTTATTGTAAAGAAAGGATTCAGGGAAAAAACATTAAGGACATGATGAATCCTGACGCACCAAACGTTCCAATCATTCAGCATCCTGACGTGCGCAGAATGCTCATGTGGATGAAGACTCATACAGAGGGACTCCGTGCTCTTGTTTATCTTTGTGCATTTTGTTTGGATAAGGCTCATGCTTCATCTGGTGAAGAGGTTGACAAGTGGAAAGGAATTATGGAATTTCTCATCCCTGTATGTAAGGCATACGGAACAGATATGGGATTTAGAGTAACTGAGCTTGGAATTCAGTGCTTTGGTGGATATGGATACTGCAATGACTATCCAATGAACCAGTTTATGAGAGACCTCAAAATTGCATCTCTCTATGAAGGAACTAATGGTATACAGGCCCTTGACCTTGTAGGAAGAAAGCTTGGCATGCAGAAAGGCGCTGTATTTATGAACTACCTTTCAGAAATGAACAAGACATACGAGACATATAAAAACGATCCACGTCTTGCTGATATGTCTAAGATCGTTAAGGAATACATTGATCTGCTTGCAGGAATGGGAATGTATTTTGCAAGCTGCACAAAAGAAGGCAAATTCATGATCCCAATTGCCAATGCAGTGCCTTTCTTGCATCTTGTTGGAAATGTATCTCTTGCATGGATGCATTTGTGGATGGCAGGAATTGCTCAACATAAACTTGAAGAGATATACAAAGCTAAGGGTATATCTGCTGATGATAAAAAGGCAATAAGAGAGCTTCCAGCAGAGGATAAAGAAGCTGCTTTCTATCAGGGTAAGGTTTATGGTGCAGAATATTACATCAACAATGTTCTGCCAATGGCAAAATCTTATGCAGAGGCTATCAGAAAAGAAGATATGTCTATAATGAAGATACATGATGCAAGCTTTGCATGTGGAGAAAATCTTTAATATATAGATTTAACAGCTGCCATAAAGGCAGCTGTTAAATTATTTAAACAAAGGTGAGAGCCTCTTAAACTGTTCTGTTGCGGATCTTTCCAGTATCATAAAAGCAATAGTCTCTGTGGGATAAATAACAGCACCTGCTTTTTCTAAAATCTTCATTGCGGCCTGCCAGTCGCTTTTTCTCCTTGAGGCAACTGCATCGCAAGCAATAATTACATTATATCCATCATTTAAAAGAGATAGAGTTGTTTGTAAAACACAGATATGAGATTCTATTCCAGCTATGATTATATTTTTTTTGCCAGCTCCCTTTAATTCTTTTGCTATTGCCTCATCTTTCATGCAATTGAAAAAAGTTTTTTCCAGATTGGGACAGGAACAGATATTTGCAAGCTCTGGAATTGTGGTTCCTAAACCCTTTCTGTATTGCTCTGTTATAATCACAGGGATATTGAATTCCTTTGCTGTTTTCATTAAAATCTCAGTATTTTTTTTAAGTATACCCTGAATATCCTCTTCC
>JAKPDL010000126.1 GCA_029552825.1 Bacteroidota bacterium | reverse complement strand
GCATTACCGGGAGCGCAGGCTCCCGTCACTCTGCTATTCTTCAACCGCTCCAAACACCTGTTCATATTCTTCTACGTCCAAATGTTCTTCTGCCCATTCTTGGGCCTCTTTGAGCGTGAGAGGATGGATTTTTTCTCCGCCCGACCATTCGTTTTGGCCGATTTTGCGAGAATATTTGCTCATTGGGCCTCCTTCCCCATAGAGGAAGAATTCACCTGTTTTTTTGCGGTATAGTTCTTCTCTCCAATGACTGAAGTCACCCGGATAACTATATCCAGCGCTGCCCATTAGTGTCGCTGTGGATGTGTCATATAGTTTCCCGTTGATGATTTTCTTCATTTTTTTTCCTCCTTCGCCATGATTGGCGTTTTTTTTCTTGTTCGCTTTTATTATATCATGGTTTACATTAGATTGCAAGGGTTAAATGTAAATTTTATTCATTTTCCCTCCTCTCTCATTTTTTTGTAGCTGCGGAAACTAAAATCATGATCGGAAGTACTAACAACACTATCAGTATTACTAGCGCACTCATTCACCTAATTCCTCCAATATTTTTGCGTTAATCTCTTCGTCCGCTAGGTTGTCCCAATTTTCGTTTAATGTTTCTGAGTGTTCCAGCATTTCCCATAATACTTCTTCCCCGATGATGTAATAAAGCATGTTTATTACTTTTACCGGGTCGCTTAAATCAGTGTAAATTTTGCCAAAGTTATCTTCTTCGTATGTTTTTATTTTTTCAATTGCCCTCCATATTCCATATTCCTCCAATGCTTCTTCGGCCTCATTTGTTCTGATGATGTAGTAATCACTATTAAATACGTGATCGTGCAGGTCGGCATAGTAACCAATATAACCGTCTTTCAGCGCTTCGATAATAGCCGCTCGCGCTTCCTCTCTCATAGTTTTTTCTTTCAAGTTCATTATTTTACCTCCTTTTTTGTGGGAGCAGGATCAAACCTGCTCCCTTTCCTCTTCTACTTTAAAGCTCACGTGAGAAAGTCCTTCTTCCAACCTGTACGGCGCAATCACCCCCACAACTTCGTTGTCGCGGATAACCCACAGCATACTCATTGTTTCGTTGGTGTAGTATTTATGCGTTTCTAGGTCGTTGAAGAGATCGAAATATACACAGTTAATGAAAAGTTTCTCCCCGGTTTTCGGATTGTAGAAAATACGGAAACGACGTTTTGGCTCCAGAACCAGCTCCAACTTAGAATCAATTACTTTGATAGGTCTATAGGGTAAGTCTACTAACCTCTGGAATTGTTCGGCGGTGTATCTGCATTCAGGCTTTAATGTTCCGAAAACTTCTAGAATGGTTGGATGCATATGCGGTTCTTCTTTTAATAGGACGTAACTATCAGTAATGTAACCGTGTCCATACCCGAAAAGTGAGCTTTTCTGAGCTTTTTTGATCCAGGATTTAACTTTCGCCTTGTTGAACACAGTCTGCATGGTTCTTTTTTTTCCTCCTTTGCCGCTTATGCGGCTTGTTTTGTTTGGCTTTATTATATCACAGTTTACACTAACTTGCAAGCCCTTTTTGTAATTTTTTTTCTGTCGCACGCCCGCGCCCGCGCAATTCCATAAAAAAGGCACCTTCTTATTTTCGCATGTGACTTTCGTAACTTTTGCGTGTGACTTTCGTAACTTTTGCAACTTTTGCAACTTTCGTAACTTTCGCTTGTAACTTTTGTATGTGACTTTCGCGTTCCAGGAGGACCCTGGTCCAGGAGGACCCTGGTCCAGGAGGACCCTGGTCCTGGAGGACCCTGGTCCAGGAGGACCCTGGTCCTGGAGGACCCTGGTCCTGGAGGACCCTGGTCCAGGAGGACCCTGGTCCAGGAGGACCCTGGTCCAGGAGGATAAAAAAAGACAAAGGAAAACGGTCTTTCGACCGTTTTCCCTCTTAGATTTTTTCCAAGTGCAAATCGTTTAGACGATTGAAATAGTACCTTTGCCCGGCATATTCGAAGATCCCTGAAAAAGTGAATCTGTGATTACCTGAAACTGCGTGCCATTTGAATTTATAACGACGATCAAAACCTGCGGCAGCCATG
>JAKPDL010000124.1 GCA_029552825.1 Bacteroidota bacterium | reverse complement strand
CCTTGCTGCTCAGGTTGATTCACAGATAGCAAACCCAAAGAAAGAAGATATTCATGATGTTGGAACCCTTTCCGAGATTCTTCAGCTTTTAAAATTACCTGACGGTACTGTTAAAGTGCTGGTTGAGGGTATTTCACGTGTGTATATTTCACAATTTGAATCAACTGATGATGGTATTACAGTAGGGATTAAGGATATTGAGCGTCCATATGAAACTGATTCAAAGGTAGAAGCCTTAAAGCGCAATTTAATTGATACCTTTGAAAAATATATTAAATTAAATAAAAAAGTTCCTCAGGAAGCATTAACTACCGTGATGCAGATTGAGGATATTTCACATTTAGCTGATGTTATTGCTTCGTATATTACAATGCGAGTTGAATATAAACAGGCAATACTGGAATTGGGTAACCCTGTAGAAAGGATAGAAAAACTCATTGAGCTGATTAATGGGGAAATTGAGATAATGTATATTGAAAAAAAGATACAGGGTAAGGTTAGAAAACAGATGGAAAAAACCCAGAAAGAATATTATCTCAATGAACAGATCAAGGTAATTAAAAAAGAATTGGGGCAGGGTGATGATTTAGCTGATGAAGTTGAAGAGTTGCGAAAATCAATTGAAGAAGCAAAGATGTCAAAGGAAGCAAAAGATAAAGCATTAAAGGAACTTAAACGTCTGGAAAAGATGCCTCCTCTATCAGCTGAGTCTGCTGTTGTGCGTACATACATCGAATGGTTGCGTGATGTTCCATGGTATAAGCGCACACGAGACAATCGTGATATCGATCATGCAATGCAGGTTCTCAATGAAGATCATTATGGGCTTGAAGAAGTTAAAGAAAGGATTATTGAATATATAGCGGTGCGTCACTTGTCAAATAAATTAAAAGGCCCAATATTATGTTTTGTTGGCCCTCCTGGTGTTGGGAAAACATCTTTAGGGCGTTCCGTTGCCAGAGCATTGGGGAGGAAATTTGTAAGGATGTCGCTTGGTGGTGTTCGTGATGAAGCTGAAATACGTGGCCATCGGAGAACATATGTAGGTGCGTTACCGGGAAGAATTATCCAGCAGATGAAAAAAGCGGGTGTTGTTAACCCTGTATTCCTGCTTGATGAAGTTGACAAGATGTCAATGGATTTCAGAGGTGATCCTTCATCTGCATTGCTTGAAGTTCTTGATCCAGAGCAGAATAACACATTTGTAGATCACTATCTTGAAGTGCCCTATGACCTTTCAGATGTGCTGTTTATAACAACTGCTAATGTACAGCACAGGATACCTGCTCCCCTACAGGACAGAATGGAAATAATTGAAATTAATAGTTACACCGAACCGGAAAAATTAAATATTGGATTGCAGTTCTTACTACCCAAGCAAATTAAAGAAAATGGACTGAGTGAGTCAAATATCAAATATAGCGAAGATATGATGCTGTATACCATACGTCATTATACACGTGAAGCTGGTGTAAGAAGTTTAGAACGAGTGATAGCAAAAGTTTGCCGTAAAGTTGCACGTGAAGTTGTAAAACATGGCTCTTCGCATGTTCGTGAAATAACTGTTGATATCCTGCACGAGTATTTAGGACCTATCAAGTTTAAATATGGTGAAAAAGAACAAAAAAGTGAGATAGGCCTTGCCAATGGACTTGCCTGGACTGAAGTAGGAGGAGATGTGTTACAGGTTGAAGCTTCTTTGATAAAAGGGAAAGGTCAACTTATACTGACAGGCCAGTTGGGTGAGGTGATGCAAGAATCTGCTCATGCAGCTTTTACCTATGTACGTGCTAATGCTCAGTATTTTAATATA
>JAKPDL010000123.1 GCA_029552825.1 Bacteroidota bacterium | reverse complement strand
CCTTGCTGCTCAGGTTGATTCACAGATAGCAAACCCAAAGAAAGAAGATATTCATGATGTTGGAACCCTTTCCGAGATTCTTCAGCTTTTAAAATTACCTGACGGTACTGTTAAAGTGCTGGTTGAGGGTATTTCACGTGTTTATATTTCACATTTTGAGTCAACTGATGATGGTATAACGGTAGGGATTAAGGATATTGAGCGTCCATATGAAACTGATTCAAAGGTAGAAGCCTTAAAGCGCAATTTAATTGATACTTTTGAAAAATATATTAAATTGAATAAAAAAGTTCCTCAGGAAGCACTGACTACCGTGATGCAGATTGAGGATATTTCACATTTAGCTGATGTTATTGCTTCGTATATTACAATGCGAGTTGAATACAAACAAGCAATCCTTGAATTAGGCAACCCTGTAGAAAGGATTGAAAAACTCATTGAACTGATTAATGGCGAAATTGAGATAATGTATATTGAAAAAAAGATACAGGGCAAAGTCAGAAAACAGATGGAGAAGACCCAGAAAGAATACTATCTCAATGAACAGATTAAAGTAATAAAAAAAGAATTGGGGCAAGGTGATGATTTAGCTGATGAAGTTGAAGAGTTACGCAAATCAATTGAAGAAGCAAAAATGTCCAAAGAAGCAAAAGATAAGGCGTTAAAAGAACTTAAACGTTTGGAAAAGATGCCTCCATTGTCGGCTGAATCAGCTGTTGTGCGTACATATATCGAATGGTTACGTGATGTTCCCTGGTATAAGCGAACGCGTGATAATCGTGACATAGATCATGCAATGCGAGTCCTCAATGAAGATCATTATGGACTGGAAGAAGTTAAAGAAAGGATTATTGAATATATAGCAGTTCGTCACCTGTCAAATAAATTAAAAGGCCCAATTTTATGTTTTGTTGGCCCTCCTGGTGTTGGTAAAACTTCTTTAGGCCGTTCAGTTGCCAGGGCACTGGGTAGGAAATTTGTACGGATGTCGCTGGGTGGTGTTCGTGATGAAGCAGAAATACGTGGTCATCGGCGGACATATGTGGGTGCGTTACCGGGAAGAATCATTCAGCAGATGAAAAAGGCTGGTGTAGTTAATCCTGTATTCCTTCTTGATGAAGTTGACAAAATGTCTATGGATTTCAGGGGTGACCCTTCATCTGCCCTGCTTGAAGTGCTTGATCCCGAGCAGAATAATACATTTGTTGATCACTATCTTGAAGTACCGTATGACCTTTCAGATGTGTTGTTTATAACAACTGCTAATGTACAACACAGGATACCTGCTCCTCTACAGGATAGAATGGAAATAATTGAAATTAATAGTTACACCGAACCAGAAAAATTAAATATTGGATTACAGTTTTTACTACCCAAACAGATTAAAGAAAATGGACTAAATGAATCAAATATCAAATACAGCGAAGAGATGATGCTGTACACCATACGGCATTATACCCGCGAAGCTGGAGTGAGAAGTTTAGAACGAGTGATAGCAAAAGTTTGCCGCAAAGTTGCACGTGAAGTTGTAAAACATGGCTCGTCGCATGTCCGTGAAATAACTGTTGATATCCTGCACGAGTATTTAGGACCAATAAAGTTTAAATATGGGGAAAAAGAACAGAAAAGTGAGATAGGCCTTGCCAACGGACTTGCCTGGACTGAAGTAGGCGGAGATGTGTTACAGGTTGAAGCTTCTTTGATAAAAGGGAAAGGTCAACTTATACTGACAGGCCAGTTGGGTGAGGTGATGCAAGAATCTGCTCATGCAGCTTTTACCTATGTACGTGCTAATGCTCAGTATTTTAATATA
>JAKPDL010000098.1 GCA_029552825.1 Bacteroidota bacterium | reverse complement strand
TTTACCACGCCTTTTATTTAAATCGCCAATAACATCGCCAATGTATTCATCAGGGGTATTGACTTCTATCTTCATCTGCGGTTCAAGTAAAATTGGCTTGGCCTTCATAAATGCATCCTTGAAACATATCGATGCGCATGTTCTGAATGCCATATCTGATGAGTCAACAGGATGGAAGCTGCCATCAAGAAGAACTACTCTGACATCCACAACAGGGAATCCAGCTAAAATACCTTCTTCCATTGCAGCATGAATCCCCTTCTGTATGGAAGGTATGTATTCATTAGGTATAGCTCCACCTTTAATGTGGTCCACAAACTCAAAACCTTTAGCAGGATTTGGTTCAATTCGGATAACACAGTGTGCATACTGACCTTTACCACCTGTCTGCTTAACAAATTTGGTTTCCTGCTGGGCTTCAGTGGTTATGGTTTCTCGGAATGCAACAGACGGCTCACCCACCTGTACATTTAAGCCAAACTCTTCTTTTAACCTGTCCACCATAATTTCCAGGTGAAGCTCGCCCATACCGGAAATGATGGTTTCACCTGTTTCTTCATCAACCCGCACATTGAATGACGGGTCTTCCGATGCAAGTTTGTGCAGTGCAATACCCAGTTTTTCTTCTTCTTTCTTGGATGTGGGCATTATCTGCAAATCAATAACTGAAGGCGGCACAAAGATTGATTCAAGCAACAGTGGATGATTGGGGTCGCATAATGTATCGCCTGTTTTGGTATATTTCATTCCAATTAAGGCTACAATATCACCAGGACCTGCTTCTGAAATTTCTTCCCTGTCTTTGGCACGGATTCGCATAATTCGGCCTATGCGCTCATATTTCCCTTTTGTTGAGTTAAATACCTGCATTCCGCTTTCAAGCTTTCCTGAATACACACGTATAAATGTCTGCTGACCTACATACAGATCGTTAATTAATTTAAACGCTAACGCTGCAAATGGCTCATTTACGGAAGGATGTCGCGTATGGGTTTTTTCCGGATCATTGAGGTCGGTACCTACAACTGCACCAATATCAACCGGTGAAGGTAGATAATCAACAACTGCATCCAGTAAAAGCTGTATGCCTTTATTCTTATATGCAGCACCGCATAATACCGGGGTTATCAGCATTTTTAATGTTGCTTCACGCCCAGCCTTTTTAATTAGTTCGGCCGGAACTTCCTGTTCAGCCAGGTATAATTCCATTATTTCATCATCAAAATCAGCCAGCTTTTCAATAATGTGTCTGCGGGCTTCTTTTGCCTTTTCTTTATAATCATCAGGTATATCTACAACAAGCCTTTCATTTTCTTTAAAAACTACCGCTTTTTGTTCAACAAGGTCTATGCAGCCCTCAAAGTTATCCTCAGCACCAATGGGAATCTGAAAAGGCACAGGGTTTGCATCCAAATATTTATCCATCTGCGAAACAACTTCGTAAAAATCAGCACCCACACGGTCCATTTTATTGATAAATGCAATACGGGGAACTTTGTACCTGTCAGCCTGATTCCATACTGTCTCGCTCTGGGGCTCAACCCCACCAACCGCACAGAATACCGCAATCAATCCGTCAATAACACGCAATGAACGTTCAACTTCAACTGTAAAATCAACGTGTCCTGGGGTATCTATAATATTTATACTGTGGTCTTTCCACTGGCATGAGATAGCAGCTGAGGATATGGTTATCCCTCGTTCCTGCTCCTGTTTCATAAAGTCCATTACAGCCTGGCCGTCATGAACCTCGCCCAATTTTCGTGTTACCCCGGTAAAATATAAAATACGCTCGGTAACAGTTGTTTTGCCTGCATCTATATGTGCAGCTATACCAATGTTTCGCAGTTTTCTAAGTGGCATAGTTTTTTACTCCTTACAATACAATAATTTCATTATCAGCAAAATGCTTAGCTGACCGCTTACTACTATAGTGGAATTAATGATCGCTTTCTTTATAATCTAAGAGGAAGAAAACCACTAAATATGGTCGGTCATAGTGATAAAGATAGCAAACCTGTCAACAATTTTAAAAATTTTTTTATATTTTAAAATTAAAACTTGCAATATTTTGTTGTTTTCGGTGAATTTATTAACAGTAACTATCGCCAAAAAATATGTGGGCGATAGTTATTCATAATATCGTTTTGTTGTTC
>JAKPDL010000083.1 GCA_029552825.1 Bacteroidota bacterium | reverse complement strand
TTACTCTGCCTGGGGCGGGTACAGGGCTGAAGTATCTTTTCAGTGCAGACCTAAAACAACTTGGTAACACCAGAACATGGATTGATGCTCTTACACAGAATGCATGGGATACAGGGGCAGGCTGGGGACTTTTCATGACTTATGCAGCCTATATGAAGAAAGAGCACGGGCCGGTTGGTAATGCTTTTCTGACCGGTATAGGGAACAACACTGTTTCGATACTTGCGGGAATTATGGTATTCGGGACAGTCTTTTCCATACTCAGGCACGAAGCGGGTATAACCGATGCCCGTATTCTTGAAATTATGAGAGAGAGCGGGCCCGCATCGACCGGACTAACATTTATATGGATGCCTCAGCTTTTTAACAAGATGTTCGGAGGGGGTATTTTATCTGTTCTGTTTTTTCTGGGTTTGACTTTTGCTGGATTTTCCTCACTGATAGCAATGCTGGAGCTACCAACCAGGGTACTGGTGGATGCAGGACAGAAAAGGAACAGGGCGATAATTCTTATTTGTATTCTGGTGTTTATTTTTGGGATTCCTTCGGCGCGAAGCCTTAATTTTCTTTCGAACCAGGATTTTGTGTGGGGAGTTGCTTTAATGATTTCAGGCGCTCTTATTGCACTTATGATTATTAAGCAGGGCGCTAATGATGTAAGGGCTGAAATCAACACTCATGAAAGCGATTTAAGGCTTGGCAGGTGGTGGAATTATAACATCCGCTGGTTCGTGCCTTCTGCAGCACTGGTGCTCATCATATGGTGGCTTGCAATGTCGTTTGTCCCGGGACAATGGTATAACCCCTTCAAAGAATTTTCATTTATGTCATGCATATTTCAATGGGGCATTGTGATGATTCTCCTGATAATATTCAACAAACGGATTGCAAGGTTTTTTACATGAGCATGAGTTTATGTTGTCTTGCCCTTGCAGGACAAAAATTACTTAAAAACCCTCAATAGCCATGTAAGGGCTAAATAATCATATTGATGGGCATCGCCCATAAATATAGCCCCAAAAATACCTTGCTAAGCGCTGTAAGCGCGAAATACCTTATCGACTGGCATCGTGTTACAGGACACTAAATCATCAATAAACCTTTATCTCCACCTCTGCTCCCTGCAGACCTTCGGATTCTGCATTAAGCTTTACAATCCCTGTATCCTTTCCTGATCTTATTATTGCCAGGCACTTGCCCATAAAAGCCTTTCGGTAAGGCTTATTATAGCTCTCCGTACTCACAGGATTGGCGCTTCCAACCGACAGAATCTCTCCTGGTCCCTGAACAGAAAACATCACAAGATTCTCAGCAACAGGGTTTATAATTCCATTTTCATCAACAATTTCCACAGTAACAAAACTCAGGTCCTGCCCGCCTGCTTCGATAGAATTACGGTCGGCGCTAAGCCTTATTCTGGCAGGTTTGCCTGCCGTTCTCAGTTCTGATGTGGCAACAGCACCTCTTTTGTCATAACCTGTTGCAGTCAGTACACCCGGCTCATAAGGTACCTCCCATGTGGTAATGTATTTATTTTCCTGACTGGATTTTTTCTTTCCCACAGGTTTGCCATTGAGTGTAAGCTGAACCTCATCGCAGTTACTATAGACTTCCACTGTAAGAGGTTTTCCTTTGTATCCGTCCCAGTTCCAGGAAGAAATCACATCGTGCCATTCCCATTTGCTCCACGGTGCCTTACGCGGGTTAACAGGGAAAGATGGAACAGGAGGCTTCACAAATATTGAAACGGTTTTGTCCTCTCCCCATAGTGCATCACGGTAATATGACTGTGGACGTTTGAAACCACAGATGTCAATATCGCCGCAGAAGGCTAGATGCCATGGATAGAAGCTGCCTTCGTGCGGATATCCCAGCCACCCGATACTTGCCTCGCCAAGATAATCGAACGATGTCCATACAAAATCACCTATTACCCATGGATTATCAATTGTAGCTTTCCAGTATTCAAATGCCTCAAGTGGAAATGATTCTGTCCCCATCATGATTCGTTCTGGAAGACGTTTGTGATCACTTACGTATTTATCTACAGCATAATTATAGCCACACACGTCAAGAGCAGCAAAATAGGGATCTTTATCGGGTGTAACGGAGTTTACAGCAGCTGTCACGGGCCTTGAAGGGTCAAGATTTTTCACATACTCAACCATCTCCTTTGCCAGTGCAGCTCCTTCGGGTTTACCTCTCTCAGGCACCTCGTTGCCTATACTCCACATAATTACTGAAGGATGGTTTCTGTCGCGCATCACCATGCTTTCAATGTCCTTTTTCCACCACTCATCGAACCATAGATGGTAATCATCGGGGTTCTTTGCTTCCCGCCACATATCAAAAGCTTCGTCAATCACCAGCATTCCGAGTTTGTCGCACGCCCTCAGGAATGCAGGAGAAGGCGGATTATGAGCACACCTTATAGCATTGAAACCGCTGGCTTTAAGAAGCTCAACCCTTCTCTCTTCGGCTCTGTCGAATGCAGCAGCACCAAGCGGTCCATTGTCATGATGTACACACCCTCCCTTTAGTTTGAGCGGTACACCGTTAAGAACAAAACCCTCCTCAGGAGTAATCCTGAAAAAACGAATACCAAAATCTGTCGTATTAATATCTACCAATGAGCCTGTGCCATCAACAGATTCTTCATATATTTCAGCAACTGCCTTATAAAGCGCAGGTTTTTCTGGTGACCACAACTGTGGGTCTTTTACAGGTACCTGCCAGACAACCTCCTTTCCCTCACCGCTGCCAATATTTATATCCTGTTTTGCATCACCTGCATTGTTTCCCTGAGGGTCAATAATTCGAACCTTTGCAATAAAGTTCTCACCTGAATATCCGTTGTTAATTACTTTCGCACTTATATTCGCCATAGCATTTTTTGAGTCTATAAAATCTGTTGACACTGCCAGAGTCCATTCCTTAAAGTGTACTTTTTCGGCTATGGTAATCCAGATATGCCTGTAAATTCCTGAACCGCTGTACCACCTGCTGTTACGCCCTTCATTTTTAACTCTTACTGCCAGAACATTTGTTTTTCCGGGTGTAATTTCCCGGGTTATATCAAAGAAGAACGAAGTGTAACCGTATGGATGATTGCCGAGATGCTTTCCGTTAAGCCAGACATCTGAGTTCATGTAAATACCTTCAAATATGATAATGAAGGTTTTATCCTTTAAAGACGCGGGAACATAAAACAATTTCCGGTACCAGCCTGTTCCACCTGTAAAATATCCTGCATCAATACCGCCAATTGCCGTTGAATCGAGAGGAGAGTCAGTCCCAGGTATATCCTCAATGCTCCAGTCGTGGGGGAGGTCAACTTTTTTCCATCCTGAATCCTGAAATTCTGGTTTTTCTGCACCAGTGACATCACCTCTGTGGAAAAACCATTCGTTATCAAAAAGTATCATGGTACGAGGCGCTGAAAGAGCCTTGCTTTCAGGCAATGAAACTGAGGGCTCTTCTTTGCAACCAGCCGAAAATGCCAGAATTATTACCGAGACAATAAAGAAATATTTTGGTGAGGTTTTCATATTTTTAATTTTATTATAATATTGATTAACAGATTTTTTCATTTATTTCATCCCGGCCTTTTATTTAGCCCCCATCCCAGATGGTTTTCTATAAAGCCTCTATTTTGTTTTCACCCCTGAATTCCCGTTCTTACTACCGCAAAGCCGGACAGGTCTTTGGGGATAACTTATTAATATACAATATTTTAGTTTTTATGTTTTTATTACACTTACATATTACACATCTTTTTAGACCGTCCCGTTCCGATAACTATTGGAAGGGAAGGGTAAATAAAGCTTATGTGAATATATTATCTTTTTATAAATTCTATAGCTCCTATATCTGGTCTACTTCCCTGAGGTACTGTAGTTCCGACAATATCAACTCCCGGGAATGGCAAACCGAAAGGCGGGAGCATCTCTTCTCCCCTGTCGATCAGAGGAGAGCCCGGCACCAGCGAAAAAACTATCTGTTTCCCGTCGTATATTTCATAGATGCTTCCGAAATTAATCTTCTCCGGCACATTTATCTGAGGATCAGTAATAAGATTCGTTTTGAGAATATTCTCCGGCAAATTCACTTTTCCTTTTTTATTCCAGAGACAATTAGAGACAAATTTTTCACTTTCTATTTTCTGATTTTCCATCAAAAAGGTTCCATTGTATAGAAAAATATTATTTGTAAACTTAAAGTTTTCGCAGTTACTTACCAGTGATACTGCTATGCCTTTCGCAGTATCATTCAAAAAAGTATTGTTATAGATTTCACAATTCCGCATTGTCATTTCTCTGCCACCTTTCCATACTGCCACAGAGCCCTCATTAAGCAGTCCATCATTATAGCTTATGCAGTACCTGACGATGTTATTTTCCCATGGTTTTGCTGCTCCGAACTCATAGAGCCCATAGCCAGCCCCCTGATTACAGTACGAGAGGCAATAATGTATTACTGAGTTCGACACACCACCGTCGAGGTCAAATCCTCCGCCGTCTTTTGCTACCGGATTTGTTTTGTTATGATGCGAGACGCAATACTGTATTACAAAGTTGGTGCAGTCCCAGATCCATATTCCTACAGGGCCGTTGCCCGTCCATGGCATATCCCATCCGTTGTTATAAGCCTCGCAGTATTCAATTGTTCCGCCCTTTACCGAAGATGCCAGAATGCCGTTTCCACTGTGGTTATTTTTTACCGTGGGGTCACCAGGGTTATTGAAAGCTATGCAATATCCTATGTATATGTTTTCGTTTCCGTATTCAGAAGGATGATTGGAACTGGCTGAAGTTACATGAATCCCTGCAAATCCGTTGTCGTGTGCTGAGATATGCGTCAGCCTGGCATTTCTGCAGTCCCTTAGATGGACGCCTGAATGCTGAAAGCCTGACACATCAAGAGAGTCGAGATAAAAATCCCTGCTGTTTTCAATCAAAATCCCGTCAGATACATTTCCTCCTGTTCTGCCATTCCCCCTTATCTCAAGATTCCTGATAATAAAACATGATGCATTTTTGATATGGATTCCACAGGAGTTTTCTCCGTCAATCACAGCTCTGCCAGTGCCGAAAGAACTTATTGTAATCAAACTATTATCATCTGTAAGATACAATGAATCAATCAATAGAGTACCCTTAAAAACAGAGCCACCTTCAAACAGGAGCACATCACCCGCTCTTAAATTCTCCTGGTTCACTCTTTCAATTGTTTTCCATGGCCGGTTAAGAGTGCCTGCAGCCTCATCGTCACCTGAAGCGCTTATATAAAATACTCTGCCAGTATTTCTACCACAACTTAAAAGGAAGAAACAAAAGAAAATTTCCAGAAAAAACAGGTTTTTGAGCTTCATAGAAATTTCATATTGTTTTTACATGAAAATCAAATTTAAATTTCTGAAAAAAACAGATACCAAGAAATATGTTCTTTCAACTTATCTTCTGTTTCCTTAAAAATATTTCAAGACTAATTCTTTTCGTGCTAGCGTATGATTTGGAATAAGGATAGCAAAAACGAATAACCCCAAAGGTCACAATCAAAAATCAACCAATGGCAAAGCTTTCTGGCACTTAATTTGATAATCATTTGTGCAGCGCATGAAAATCTGGTATCATCATTTTGCTGAATATCATTAAACATTCCTTATTAATAAATTATAGAAAGAAAGGAGGTTATTATGAGAAAAGCATTTAAGATGTTATCGGGGGTTGAAAAAATCATTTTTGTCACAATATTTTCCATTTTCAGTTCATTTTTATCAAATGCCCAGTATTTCGGACGCACAAAACCATCGTACAGAGTTTTCAATTACAGTGTTTATCAGACCCCGTCTTTTGAGATATATCACTATCTGAATAATGATTCGGTTCTGAATCTCATTGCCGGAAGGAGTGAGGCATGGTACCGCCATCACCAGGCTATTTTCAGAGATACTATAAAAGAGCGTAACCCTTTGTTCATCTATGAGAACCATGCTGAATTCCAGCAAACTTCAACAGTCTCAGACCTTCTCAGTGAAAGCACCGGTGGTGTTACAGAAGCTCTGAAGAAAAGAGTCGTGATGCCACTAACTTCATCATTTCCCCAGACTGATCACGTTCTTGGTCACGAGTTGGTGCATGCATTCCAATACAACATGCTGACAACCGACGACTCCCTGAAGCTTACAAATGTCAGTAATATTCCGCTCTGGATGATTGAAGGGATGGCAGAATATTTCTCACTTGGAAGTATAGATCCCCACACCGCCATGTGGATGAGAGATGCTGTACTGTCAAATGATATTCCCACACTAAAAGATCTTACCAAAAGCAACAAGTATTTCCCTTACAGGTATGGACATTCCGTTATAGCATTTATTGGCAAGACGTGGGGGGATTCGACTATAATAAAACTCTTCAGAGAGACCGCAATGCACGGTTATGAAGAAGCTTTTCAACGTATTCTCGGATTTGACGACAGAAATGTATCGGGCTTATGGAACCTGGCACTCAGAAATGCATATAAGCCACTTTTGACAGATACAACTGACAGAATTACAGGCAGGAAAATCCTTTTCAGCAAAAATGCAGGGACAATGAATCTGTCTCCTTCTGTAAGTCCTGATGGAAAATATATTGTATTTATTTCAGAAAGAGATGTTTACGATCTTGATCTATTTCTTGCTGATGCAAATACCGGTAAAATAATCAGAAAACTTTCTAACAGAATAAACAGAAGTGATATCGATGCGTTAAACTATCTTGAATCGTCAGGGACCTGGTCGCCCGATGGAAAGTTTGCCTTTGTTGTTTTCTCCGAAGGCAGAAATAAACTGATAATTTTCGATATCCGGCGTATGAGCATTATAAAGGAAACGCCGCTTACAGGGCTGCCAGCATTCACAAATCCATCATGGTCACCCGACGGACGGTACATTGCCGTAACGGGCATGAAAAACGGAGTATCGGATATCTATCTGTACGACACCAGTAATGAGACAGTCAGGCAGCTTACTTCAGATGTATACGGCAACCTGCAACCTTCGTGGTCGCCCGACAGTAAATATATAGTTTATGTTACCGACCGTCCTTTGCCAGGGCAGACTCACACTTTCAGGCACACATTCTACAATATCGGGATTGTGAATGTAAATAATCCTTCCGACGACAGACTTCTTGAACTTTTCACGGGTGCAAGCAACATGAACCCCGTCTTTTCAAAAGATGGCAGGGAAATATATTTCCTGTCTGACAGGGACGGGTTTCGCAACCTTTACAGATACAGTCTGGAAGAAAATAAAATCTGGCAGCTCACAAAATACATGAGAGGCATTACCGGTATTACCTTTCAGGCGCCTGCAATCTCGGTTGCCCGTGAGACAGGAGACATCGTCTATTCTTACTATTCAGAAAGGAGCTATTCGGTTTACAGGGCGCAGCCAGACGAGTTCAAAGCTGAAGAGGTTGGTAAAAACGATATTGATTTTACCGCAGGCACTCTGCCGCCATTCGAGCATGTTGCCCAGAACCTTGTTGACAGCTCGCTCTTCTCACCCTATAATTACTTTGCCGATGTAAAGCCAGAAGAATATAAAACTATTCCTTATAAGCCGAAATTCAAACTCGACTATATCACCAACGGAACTATAGGGGTTACTACAGGAGGTCCGGTAGGAACAGGAATGGAAGGAAGCATTAGTGCCATATTCGGCGATATGGCAGGTGATAATCAGGTTTTTACGTCCCTCTCGTTGAATGGAGAAATTTATGATTTTGGTGGTGTGGTTTCCTATCTGAATCAGAAAAGAAAACTGAAATGGGGCGCATCCATTTCACATATACCAAATTATTATGGATATATGTCGGCTGGTATCGACACTCTTTACAGCAGAAGTGGCGAGCCATTTCTTGTAAACACTATAAATCTGAATTATCTCAGGATGTTTGAGGATAATCTTACCCTTTTTGCGTATTATCCGCTGTCGCAGACAAGAAGATTTGAAGTATCCGGCATGATTTCAGGTTACAGCTACAGGTTCGATCAGTACAAAACATATTATGACATGTTTGGCGTACCTGTAGGAACAGGCCGTAAGAAACTCGAAGCGCCGGATGGTTTTGCGCTGGGGCTTTTAAGTGGTGCCTTTGTAGGCGACAATAGTATTATGGGAACAACAGGTCCGGTAAGAGGGGAAAGATACAGGTTTGAAGCAGGAAAATATTTCGGAACTATTGATTTTTATACCACTCTGGCTGATTACAGGAAGTATTTTTACATGAGGCCTTTCACACTTGCCTTCAGGTCGTACAATGCAGGCCGGTGGGGAAGCAATGCAGAGACTGACATGGTCACTCCTCTGTACATAGGATATCCATGGCTGGTAAGGGGTTACCAGAGAACAGACCGTTACTGGAGCGATGCAGAGATTACCGGTGAAGGCATTGGCTTGAGTAATTTCTTTGGAAGCAAAATTTTCATAGCCAATGTTGAACTACGTCTCCCATTTACAGGACCCAAAAAAGCTTCGCTTATCAAGTCAGATTTATTTATGACCGATATCAGTCTCTTCACCGATGCTGGACTTGCACTAAGCAAGGGAACACGTATAGGCAGAGACTGGTTTAACCCCGGCTTGAATGAAAGAGTTCCGGTATTCAGTTATGGTCTCTCTTTCAGAATTAACCTGTTCGGTTATCTTGTGCTCGAGCCGTTCTATGCAGTACCGGTGCGTCCCGGTGCTGGTTTGTTTAGCGGATCTCTGGGAATCAATTTCACCCCGGGATGGTAAATCTGAGGCTTGAATAACCTACGAGAATTTTTTCCTGGAATTCTCGATCATCCGGTTGAAAAGTTCCCTCTGTTCATTCATGGCAGCTATTCTGTCGGCAGGCTCGGTGCGTGCCTCAAGAAGTATCCATCCTTCGTATTTTATGGAAGTAAACAGGTCGAACAGTTGCTGATACGGGTAATTTCCTTCATTAAGTTCCCTGATATGGACTGTATCGCCAAACCATTTCTTAACTGAATTAAAGTTGGCTTCCAGTCCTGGCGGAAGGAGATCCTGATCGTTGCAGTTCCAGCACATCACCACATTTTTTTCTGTTACCTGTTCGAAAATTGCCTTCATGTTAGGAATCTCCTGAGTGTATGTCCCATGAACTTCCACTCTCACTAGCTGGCCATAATCCTGAGCAAATTTTCCGCATTCATTCAGTGATGCGGCTATCTGTGCTATAGTCTTCTCCTTTGGTACTTCTGGAGGAAGGTAGTTGGGTTTGACTTTTATGCCGGTAGTACCGATGTCGTGGCAAAGAATAATATATTCTTTTGTCTGCTCTATATTTTTCCTGACTTCTTTAGGGTCGGGGCTGTGATATTCGAAGTTTGATCCATAGCCGAGGCATTTTACCGGGCTGTCGGCGAAACGTTTTTTGACCTCTGCGCGCTGGGCAGGTGTTAAATTTGATTCCACCTTATGGGCGTGCTGTGTCCGGAGTTCAACTCCATAATAGCCAGTTTTTTCAAGGTTGGAAATAAGGGTTGGCAGATCCCAGTCGCGTCCCCACTGGTATGTAACAAAACCAAGTTTCATTCCTGAAGGAACGACTTTTCCCGGATCAGGTAATCTGCCTGCAATGGCAAGCAGAGCCCCGGCACCTATGCTACGCTGTATGAACTCACGTCTTGAATAATTCCTTTTCATTTCAAAATATCTTTTTTGGTTAAACAAAAATAATCAAATAGTTACAAGAATTTCATTAACAATACAAATCATTCATCCTCATACTATTATCTCAGTATTTTTTATAGAAATCGGCGGCAAGGCTGTTTATATCGGAATCGGTAAGGAAGTTGCCTGAACCTATTATTACCCGGTATCTGAATGTAATCTGTTGATGCGGTTTCATCGTAAAATTTAGTTGTTCTTTACCTCCGGTAAAATCTTTCCATCCGAATGGGTTGGCTGCAAAAAGTCCGTAACCTCTTGCATGCCAGTATGTAGGATATCCGGGATTGCGGGGATGGTCGCATATCACAATAGAAATTTTCTCTTCTCCTATTTTTCCGTAGAGATGCATCCATGCCGCACGTGTACCCCAAACGCTTTCGCCCGACATGCCATTGCTTCCCTGATAATTTCCTGTTGCTCCTTCAGAGGCTTTTATTTTCTTTCCAGAAGGTTTGCCTGACGCATCCAGCACCGTAATAGTTTCATTTACCGGCAGCTCAAGAGGGCGCGCAACCCTTATACCGAACATTCCTTCCTTGGTATCGGCGAAAACCACCGACGAATCGTTTGCCGTCAATGTGGTTATTCTGTCTATAATACGCAGTGTTCCCCTTGCAATAAAATGATATTCAGTTTTCTCTGAAAGCAATTCATAACCAGAAGGGATAAGCCATGACGCTCTGTAAACGAGTACCCCCTCACCTTTTCCTCCTTCAGCCTTTTCTATATCAAGATGTTTAATCTCTCCTCCGCCCGGCTCTTTTACCCCTCTTGAACCATTCCCCCAGAAGTCGTATCCGTTTACCTTCCCATAGTTAAGCCATATCCCGACCTGGTGGATGTGATCATTTCTTTCACCCTCCCTTGGCCGAAGAGGAAAGCCCCTTGTTATCTCCGTACCGGCAGAAGTAAAAACCGGGTAAAGTATCGGTTTATATACATTTTCAGGCCAACAGTATGATGTAAGCAGTTTGTCGCCTGTATAAACATCAACCTTTCTTGCAGCATCATTTCTGACGAATTTTATCTCAACCGGTTCACCTTGCTGCCCATTGCACAGTAAAGGAGCAAAGAAGAATAAAACAGCCGTTAAAATTTTACTGGTTCTCATATGGAATCTTTTTCTTAAAGGAAGTCAGGGCGCCTGCTGGAAATTCATTCCTTCGGCGCCCCTTATGAATTGTTCTTGTTTAATCAGCTGAACAACAGCCATTTCAGATCTTTATAATGAAAATGAAATGAAGTTGTTTTTTTCCAGCCCAGACAATACGCTTCAGACAACCTCCGGCACAACGTATGGTTTTCTGTATTCACGGGTAAGCAACTTGTCGGCTTCCTTGTCCTTAACAAATTTTTCTTTTTCACCGTCGAAGATAAGGTGACGTCCGAGGCGGTAGGAGATATTTGCAAGTGCTGGAAGTACTGACGACATATATCCCTGCAGGATATCGCAGTTAAGGATTTCGTTTTTACCTTCCCTGATTGCATCAATGAAGTTGGCATAGTGATTTCCGCCTCCCGGAGGTGCCATTACATCAGTAACTGTTTCTCCAACATCTGACCCGGCAAAGGGTTTTGTTTCACGGTGGCGGAATGCTCTCCACTGGCTGCCGTTTATTTCAAGATAGCCTTCGGTGCCGTAGAAAATATTTCCGATTCTCACATCAAGAGTACCTTCTGCGTTAGTATAACGGCCTCTTGTCTCAAACTCAAGCACTTTACCGTCTTTGTATTTAAAGAGGGATGTCTGGGTGTTGGGTGTTTCCTGCGAGCATTCTTTCGGGTCAATACCGAAGAGACCGCCAGTTGAATAGATATATACAGGATGTTCCTGTTTATTCAATCCCCAGCGGGCGATATCGAACTGGTGAGGACCCTGGTTTGCAGTGTCGCCACCACCTGTTGCCCAGTGCCAGTGCCAGTTGTAATGGACTTTCTTCTCGTTGTATGGCTGCCACTGGCATGGTCCAAGCCACATGTCGTAATGCAGTGAGGCAGGTGGTTCGCTGTCGGGTGCAATACCAAATGAATCGCGAGGTTTATAACACAGACCCTTTGCCATGAACACATCACCAATACATCCGTCGTGCAGGAATTTGATTGCCTGTATAACCTGCGGAATTGAGCGGTTCTGCATTCCTACCTGCACCCTTACATTGTACTTACGTGCAGCTTCAACCATCTTACGACCCTCCCACACGCAATGTGTCGATGGCTTTTCAACATACACATGCTTTCCGGCCTGGCAAGCCCATATTGTACCAAGTGCATGCCAGAAGTTGGGTGTTGCAAAGGAAACGGCATCAATTTCCTTGTCTTCAAACACCCGGCGCATATCCCACTCGGTTACAGGCCTCTGACCTGTTGCAGACTCAATGGTCTTTACACGTTCCGGCCAGAACTGTTCATCAACATCGCAGATAGTCTTAAGGCGCACATTTTTACTGTCCCTTATGCGCAGAAAACTGTTGATGTGAGTACCACCCTGGCTGCGAATGCCTATAACGGCAACGGTTATGCGATCATTCGCACCTATAATCGAATTATAGGAACTGCGGCTGAACCCCATTCCGCCAATGGCAATTCCTGCTGTTCCCAGTACACTCTTTTTGATAAATTCCCTTCTTTTAGTCATTTTAAATGCTTTTTTAGGTTAAACTTCAGGTTATTTATTGTTTTGTGTATTTCAACACTGATTTTTCCGCATCTTTTTTGGCCTTTTTCATTACCTCTTCAATCATGACCGGTTTCCCTCCTGCCTTTTTGCTTTCATCGGCAGCTGTCATAAAAGCAAAAATCTCTGTTGTTTCCTCAGGTTTTACCGGCGGCACTCCTGTTTCAAAAAAACGGGCAATCTCAACCAGCAATGGTTCATAACCTCCATATTTCCCCAGAACCATTATTCCTTTTTCTCCAAAAACGGTACCACCATAATCAGCTCTACCCGTTCTAATGCCTCTGAAAGTTCCAATGCGCCCGTCGTTCCACACTCCTGTTGCAACGTCTGCTCCTTCAGTAAATGTACGACTCACACTCACGCACCCGGTACCCATCACCGTAAACAGAATCTCCACACCATGCACCCCGTACCAGAAAAGGTCAGGATGCGTTTTTTCGAGAGTTGCAGGACTGTAAGCAAAAGCACCGGTTACCTTGCCTATTGCCCCTCTGGCGATATCATCAACACCTGGTATATACCTTAAAGAAGATGAAGAAAAGAGTGGCACATTATATATCTCTGATAATCTGAATATTGCTATTACATCCGGAAGTGAAGCTGCAATAGGTTTATCAATAAAGAATCTCTTACCCGCCCTCATCACAGGCACAGCCTGTTCTAGATGTAGACGGCCGTCGTTTGTTTCGAGAAGGATATAATCAACAAGGGAAAGTAGCTCTTCAATAGAATTTACAATCTGAACACCATATTTTTTTACCTCTTCAGTATAGCCAGGTATCCTGTCGGTACTCGACTTGATATCGTTACTACCCCTTGGATAGGCCGCAACAATACGGTAACCTGAAAAACGCGGGTCGGGTTCAGAACTGTTGAGCATCCTTGTAAATGCCGTACTGTGAGAAGTATCGAGACCTATAATTCCCACCTTTTTTACTTCAGAACCTGTTTTGTAATTCCGGAAAGCTGTACCCGAAGCAAATGTTAATCCTATTGTGCCAAGGGTTGCGTTTCTTAAAAAATCGCGTCTCTTCCGGGTTCGCTTAAAAGCCATTTTATTTGGTGTTCAGAAATATTTAATCTCAAAAATTACAAAAAATCGTTAAAAGAAATTTTTTCACATAAAAAAAAGATGGAATTTTACTTTTTTTAACATATCCATGTGATTCTCCCGTACAATTACTCTTTCATCAGCCAATCAATCAAATTATTAATTATAAGCACTTTATCAGTGATTGGGTATATTTTTAATTTATCACCAGCATTATTTACTGAATAAGCAGCTTTTATTACCGAAAGGCCTTTATTGATTACTTCACTATCCTCACCGGAACCTTTACCGTCGGTAGCTCCTGTAATCAGAAGTTTTCGGGGAGCAAGGGCTCCGGCAAGGTCAGGAAGATCATATTCTTTAAGGGCACCCGGTACGGCTGTTAGCATAAAAAGCGGGTTGTACATCCTTTCTTTTACCAGAGAAAAGTATGAGATGTAAGGATTAACAAGGGCGATGCCTTTCAATAAATGGGAAAAGGCCGCTGCATGAAGAAGTGCTGGTGACAGATATCCTTTAGCAAAGCCTTTTATATCTGCATGTTCATCTCTCTTTTCAATAAACTTTGCAAGACGTATAATATCACCTGCATAAATACCCGTTATGCTTCTTCCTGTAAGTAAAGCGGCATAGAGAAGATTATGTGAAACGCCGGCAAAGTATGCATCACCGCGAAATGAACCCGGACCTGTTTCACCCGTGCCAGGCAGGTCAGGAGCCAGAACTGTTATCCCATGTAAAACAATGCTTTCAATCTCTTTCCCTGCCCCTGCTTCTGCTGACTTCCCTTCCGGATGAAGATATATCAGATATTTACTGGTCTGTTTATCAGGCACAAAAAGAAGAAAAGGTATCACATAATCACCTTCACCTCTTATAAAGTACTTTTCCACGCAATACCCATCCTTTCTGAAACGTCCTGCAAATACAGGATCTCCAACGCTTTCCGGTTCAATGAAACCTGAGAGCTTTTTTGCCGCATCGACTGCACCACTGAAATGCTTTATTTCACCGTTTCTGGAGTCATCAAGACGTTTCTCAAGCGCTATAGCTCTCTTTAGATTAAGGGAATGGACTGTCTCTGCTCCTGATTCAAATGAAACCTGACCCTTTGATGTCACCCTCAATTCTTCAGGTGATAGACGGATTGTTTCCTCATCGCTGTTATTGCATGGATTGTTCAGATGCTTCCCGAAGAAGGTATAAAGTGCATGGCGGTTTTTTACAGTAGAAGCATGAGTTGTGTCATCTTCAACCCTCGAGAAATTTCCTGGCTGGTTATATGCGCTGTAGACACGGGTTATTTCTTTTTCAGTCTCCACAGCGCCCTGAATACTGAACATATCTCTGGTTGTTGTGATCATCATGGCAGGTTTGGGAGCTCTTACAATAAGAAAATCGGCGTGGTCAAGGCCAGATGCAATAAACTTAGGAATATTTTGTTCTGCATCCTGGGGACCGATTGACTCAAGCAGCCGGGTGTAGTTTGTTAAATAATTTTCAGGGGCAGCAGCAAAGATTCTGTCGTCCATTGCAGCTATATATGCTGATTGTGTTCCTCCGCCTGAGCGTCCTGTGATTCCAATGCGAGATGGATCGACTTCCCTGCGGGTAAGCAGGTAATCAACTGCTCTTATTCCGTCCCATATCATGTATGCAGCCTGCGAGGTACCGGTCAGGAGTGTCTGTGAGCCAGGATAAGAATGCTCATGTGTGGGTCCACCAACCAGGGATTTGCCCGTTGCCGGGTCAGGATATTCAAGCCGTTCACCCTGCCCTACCGGGTCAAAAGCAAATACAATAAATCCTTTCTTTACAAGATTCTGTATAACATGTTGATATACTGCGCTTCTGTATCCTTCAGCTGAATGACCGCTGCAATAAATTACAGCAGGCAGTTTCTGACCTTTTCTAATCCCCGCAGGGATATAAAGTGAAGATGTTACATAGAACCCCGGCTGTGACTCAAAAATGATATGTTCTATTCTGAAGCCAGGCTTCTCAATTGTTCTTACAATTCTTGCATTCAAGGGTGTTTTTTCGGGAAATGGCCCGGCAATTCTTTGAAGTATTTCTCTGATTTCTTTCTGACGCGACTGCCAGCCGGACAGTGTTGCCAGTGAATCTATCTTTTCTTTTCTTTTTTCAAGAAGAAAAACAGCATCGGAAAGGAGATGATGATAAAGAAAATTCTGTGCATCAGTATATTTTAACCAGCTCTCTTTAAGCACATTATATTCCTCCTGGGAGAAGGAAATATTCCCGTAAAGCAAGCAGATGGTCAGAAAGACAAATGCCTGCCAGCGATATAAAATAATATATCTTTTTGGCAGCATGGAAATTAAATCAAATTAAAGAACCGTCTTGAGCCATGCTTTAGCCATCAGTTGTGCTCCGGGAAGTGAGGGGTGAACACCGTCGCCGGTCCAGTATGAACCCGGGGCACGATTCTGTGCCTCATCAAAAACTTTCTGGAAGGGAACAAATATTGCCCCGAAGCGTTCTGCAATCTCCCGGGCAGACTTCTGGTATTCATAAAATTCAGGGTACCATCTGTCGTCAACGGCTTTTACTCCTGGTACTGCAAAGGGTTCGCAGATTATCAGTTTGACAGAAGGAAGAGCTGCCATCGTGCGTTCAAGAAGAGCAATATAATCGTTGCGGTATTTTTCAACCGTACCGTTATATTGTCCGTTCAGAGTATGCCAGATATCGTTGACACCTATCAGGATACTCAACACATCGGGTTTTAGGTCAAGACAATCTTTATCCCAGCGTTCGGCAAGCTGAAAGACTTTGTTACCCGAAATACCCCTGTTATATACCTTCAGATTAAGTGAAGGAAAACTTTCAAGTAGAGCAGCAGTAGCCAGAAAAGCATAACCCGAACCTAATGATGATGGATTATTGAAGCTTTCATTCTGTTTGTTTCTGCCTGCATCGGTAATTGAGTCGCCCTGAAAAAGAATGACATTGTTCTTTTCCAGTTTTATTTTCTTCTGTCCTGCTCCAGCAGGAAATTCGTACAAAACTTTTGGAATGCTCATTGCTGCCATAGCTCCGGCTGCTGTTTCTTTAATAAATTTTCTTCTGGTTTTCATATTTGAAAAATTAAAAATTTGCTATTCGGTTTTTAAGCATCATTAAATCTATCTTTCTTTTTCCTTTAAGTAATCCTTTCCAATCTGCCAGACAAAATCCGTGGCATTAGTTTACTTTTATTTAGTTCTCCTCCTGTATAAATATGCAACAAATCCTGTCAATGCAGCGAGTGTTGCAGCTGCACCTGCAGGGTAAGCAATATTGCCTGCCAGTCTGAAACCCTCAGGTGCAATAAGTATATAGGTTGCTGAAACGGCGGTCATAAAAAGTGCCGGTACAAGTGTTATTCCGTAAATTTTGCCTGCTCTAACCAGATATACAGTTTCTGCCCAAAGTACTATCATTGCAAGGGTTTGATTGCACCATGCAAAGTAGCGCCAGATAATGCTGAAATCCATTTTTGTAATCAAAAAACCTATTGCAAAGAGCGGAATGCTGATAATCAAACGGTTTTTTATTGGCCCCTGTTTAAAATTCAGAAAATCGGCAACTATGAGGCGTGCACTGCGGAAGGCTGTGTCACCAGATGTTATGGGAGCAGCTACTACTCCTAAAAGTGCAAGTATGCCACCGAACTTTCCCAGAAGAGAATTAGACACTTCATTCACCAGCACAGCAGCATTGCCTTTATTGGCAGTCATTATGTCGTTCAGTTCCTTCACTCCACCCCAGAAACTCATTCCGATAGTTGCCCATATCATTGCAACAATAGCTTCAGAAATCATTGCCCCATAGAAAACTCTTCTACCCAGTTTTTCATTTGTAATACATCTTGCCATAAGAGGTGATTGTGTTGAATGAAATCCGGATATTGCACCGCAGGCAATTGTTATGAACATCATCGGAAAAACAGGAAATTTTCCGGAATCAACATGAAAGTTCCGGAGTGTCGAAATAGTAAGCTCCGGTGGTTTATATCCGTTAATAAATAATGCTGTAATAAGTCCAAATGCCATGAAAACAAGAGCAAACCCAAAAAACGGATAGATTCTCCCGATAACCTTATCAATGGGAAGCATTGTGGCAACAATGTAATAAAAGAAAACAACCCACACCCAGAAAGTAACCGAAAGTGTACCCTGTGTCATTCCTCCCAGTATTCCTGCCGGTCCAACAATAAATACAGCTCCCACAAGAACCATAAGGACGACAGTAAAGCCCCGCATAAACTGTTTAATGCCATTGCCAAGATAAATTCCAACTATCTCAGTTATACTGAGCCCGTTATGATAAATAGAAAGCATTCCGGATAAATAATCGTGAACTGCGCCGGCAAAGACAGAGCCAAGAATTATCCACAGATAAGCCACAGGTCCCCACATAGCACCTGCAATGGCACCAAAAATAGGTCCCAGCCCTGCGATATTCAGAAACTGTATAAGGAAGACTCTCCACCAGGGCATCGGAATGTAATCAACACCGTCTCTCATCCTGTAGGCAGGAGTCTCTCTCGAGGCATCAGCACCTGCAATTTTTTCAATAAACCTGGAATAAACAAAATATCCTGCCAGAAGGATGAGAATGCCTGAAATGAAAGTAATCATCTGCTATAATAATTTTGACATCAGATTTCTGTATTCCAAATTTAATTATTTACGGCACCTGTTTTTATTCTATTATAAAAAATTGCTGACTTATTCATTACCTGTCGTAAACGACAGCTCTGAACTTAATAATTGCCGGTTCCGGAGGTGTTGACTTATAAGCTCTTACTGAATATACAGGATCATCACTTCTGAGAAAACCTGCCTCATCGCCGTTGAGAAGAACTTTGGGTTTCCATACGCCATCAACTAATGTTCCTTCCCAGGCATCTTTAAGCCAGACTTCCTTCTTCGGATTAAGAGAGACAGCAGTTACTGAGATATTATTACCTGCCACCATAAATTCGCTCTCGCCTGTTTTTATAAAAAGTCCATAGGATCCCTGTTCGGGTGTCTGCTGTCGTTGCTGGGCGTTGCCTGTTCCCGGGGCAGTCGGTGAGGTTTCCCTCCGCGCAGCCTGTTGAAGAGTGACAATAATCTTCACATCATCATTTAGTTTAAATTCATAGTTTCTTGTTGTATCCCTGCCATCGCGATAGAACCCCGACATCAGACCTGTACCCTGATACTGTGTTATGACCGGTATTAGCTGAGAAAGCATTTTATATTCTGCAGCCATGGTTTCAGGTCTGGTATCGATTCCGAATGGTGAAAAGCATATGGCATCGTGTGTTGAAAAAGCCCATGTGGCAGCTCCCTCGACAGCTCTTGTTTCAGGAACAAACAGCGGGTTGTCGTGTCTGTGAAAGTTACGGCACTGGTCTTTGAAATCGGCACCATAGATGTCTGGTGCAAGAATATCAACTGCTGGTGCTCCTGCTTTCCATATATCCAGAACAGAAAGAACCGGACCTCCGCTTGGAAAATTTCCCGGCTTTCCAATGTTAGGTCTTGAACCCGACATCCAGCAATTGACATACACCGGAATATTATATTCCCTTTTACCCGCTTCAGCAACTGCATTTATATACCTTGCATATTGCCATGCCATAAAAAACATGTCGGTATAATCACCCGTACCAAAAACTTCGTACCATGTACCTTTTGTCTTTGTCCCATTGTTTTCCCATGCAGTTCTGAGCTCCGGTTCGAGTATCTGGCGGTTTTTAGCAAGATATCTCAGAAGCTCCTCAGGCACCTGTGATGCAATGAGTTTGTTTGCCGCAGCACTGAAATCCCTTGTCTGCCTCAGCACTCCAACCTCATTTTCAATCTGGACAACAATCACCGTATTTTCTTTCGAATCGGCCTGTGCCAGATGTCGCATGAGGGCAGCAAATGCCCTGGCATCAGCATCTCTTGTAGCATTGCAAAGCGGACTCAGCGTGCGTGTATTGCGGCCCTTTTCATCCTTAACCCTTTCAAATCGCCTTGTATCACCCAGCACCCACGAAGGAGCATAGGGTGAGAAACCGTTCTTCCATGAGGCAAACCAGAGAAATCCCAGCTTCAGATCGTTTTCCCGGGCTATCCTTAAAAGCTCATCCACCGAAGAGAAGTCAAACCTTCCTTCCGAGGGTTCAATAATCTCCCATGAAACTGATACAAGCACAGAGTTGAAGTTACACTCCCTCCATGCTTTCATGGTCTTTTCCATATGTTCAATATTCGAACCCGATGAATTGTTCACTTCACCGGCAAGCATCAAAAATGGCTTGCCGTGTACAATAAGCTGTGTTGCATTACCTCTCTTCTCAAGGTGCGGTAATTGCGCTGCAATTGAGAGTTCTGCTAGGAAAAAAACAAGAAGAAGTTTAAAAAGTTTCATATGATAGTTATTTTATAAATACTTGAATAAATGCATTTTACATTGAAACTCCCCTGCTCAAAAGTTATTGTGTCTACATTTGGGGTGGTAAAACATATGGTGGCAGATAGAATTAATAAAGATTTTTCAATTCAGTTTGCTGGATCAATGTATCCGGCAACGAATAATTGTAGTGTGTTCTGAAATTTGTTACATTCTTCAGAACAAATTCCGGAACTCCTGCGGTACGTTTTGCCTTAACATGTAAAAAATCAGCATTTTTCACATCATTAAGGTAAAATGCGGGGCGTGCTTCCTCACCATCGTATGTTACCTGAACGTTGTCAAAAATTATACCGTCGACATGCCGGACATAAAATCCATAGGCAGGTGTGGTTCCGAACATGCCCGGTTCAGGATAAGCATTTTCACGCTCTGCTGGTTCTCTTTCAGCCATTTCTTTTGTTCCTCCACCTGTGCAGTATATCTGGATATTACTTAGCATTACATTTTCGATATCATAACCAGGTATACCGCTTATTATTGAGCAATAACCCGGACGTGTGTCGAAGGCTACTAAATTCGATATAATTACCCTTCTGAGTTTTCCCGGTGACACTCCTTCAGGTCCGCGCATACGGCTACCCAGCCTGAGAAAAATAGGTGAGCTGATGATGTTCCGCATTGTTATATTGGTAATCGTAACATCTTCCAGCAAAGCACCATCAACAGTTTCGAGTGCAATACCCTGGCAGCTTTCGAATGTGCAGTTAGCAATCGTAATGTTTTTAAATCCACCATTTGATTCAGTTCCAAACTTTATGCGTCCTGTAAAGTTTGCTCTGTAGCCCTGTCCAATTGGTTTATAAGTTCCGTCAAGCATCGTTCCTTCTTCAAAACCACCCGACACCCAGCAGTTAACTATGTTTACATTCTCGGTTGTCCTGGCATATCCCAGACCGTATGAGCTTTTAAGACATATAGCATCATCCCATGGTGAATTAACGTAGCAGTTTGATATTCTAACGTTGTGGCAGCAGTCAATATCCATACCGTCGCGGTTTGTGTCAATCTTCAAATTATCAATCGTTAAATTATCAACACCTGTGGCAAGAATTGCAAAATGGCCGCCATGGAGGATGGATATATCTTTTAAAATTATATTATGGCAGTTCTTCAAAGCTATAGCTTTATTACCCAGTGTGTTAGGAAGCTTGTCCTGAGGTAAAAAGCGTGTCAATCCCCTGCCATATATCAGTCCGGGTCCGAGTATTGAAACATTTTCAATATTTTCCCCCCATATAAGGCTGTTGTGCCAGTGGCTATGGCCAAAATCCTGATACTGATACTTATCTCCCCATTCATTTGGTTCAGCACTGTCGTATGCTGCAGTATCCTGAACAGCTTCAATCACAGCACCTTGGTCGAGATACATAGCTATGTTGCTTTTAAGATGTATTGAACCCGACAGGTATGTGCCGGCAGGAAACCATACTGTTCCACCTCCTGTTTTTGAAGCAGCTTCAATTGCCTTATTGATTGCAGGGGTATCGAGCTGTTTTCCGTCTCCCTTCGCCCCATAGCTTTTCACATTGAAAACCGGAGCATTTTCAGTAATTTTTTTTGCCTGCTGTGCTGTTCCCAACATGGTAACATACAAGCAGATAGCGCACAGAGAAAGTATTTTCTTCATAAGTAACCAATTTGACTGAAAGTTAAATCAAAAAGTTCAGAATTATTTTTAAAAATGAAATTTCCTTCTTCGCATTTAAAAAATCAATAGTTGTTTTTACCTTTAATTGAGAATACCATATTAAAAGAACAACAATGAACCGCAGAAAATTTACCAGAAAAGCTTTGCTTGCAGGGGCAATGTTACCTGCAGCCGGTGGAACCATGGCTTTTACTGACGGCAATCCCGTATATGAGCCTGAAGATGTGAAGAAGATGCCTGTAAGAAATTTTGATGTTGTTGTTGCAGGAGGTGGCACTGCAGGGGCAGTAGCGGCGATTGCTTCGGCCCGTATGGGAGCAAAAACAGCGTTAATTGAAGCCAAAGGTTATCCTGGTGGCACGGTAGTTGAAGGTGGTACTGCCCTTCACAGTTTCTTCAACCTGTGGAAGGCTTTCCCGGGGGTACCTAAAAGGCAGGTGGTGAAAGGTATTGCACAGGAAATAATCGACAGACTTCTTCCTCTTGGTGGAACAACAGGACATGCCGAGATGGCGACCCGGTATGATTATGATTCAGCGTGCACAGCTATTGATACTGAACTCTACAAACTTGTTGTCTTTGAAATGCTTGCAGAAGCCGGTGTTAATATTTTCACAAATACGCTTGTTGCTGGAGCAGTTAAAAAGAAGTCTGTTATCGAAGGCATAATAACGCAGAGCAGAATGGGAAGGGAATATTTCAAGGCTAAATGCTTCGTGGACTGTACAGCCTATGGGGATTTGTCGGCATATGCCGGAGCTGAATATCTTGAGTTGAACGATCATCCTGTCTGCAACAGCATGGGACTTGGCAATGTCAATATCGAAAAACTCTTCACCTATCTCACAAAAAACAATGCAGTGGGCGATCTGGCTTTTGGACTGCGCGACGGTAAAGAGGATCAGATAATACGCATGGGCAGTGAAAGCGGTTATGTAATAAGGGACAAACTTCCGAAAGAGTTTGTTGACGGCATTGTTAAGCTAGGTTCAGGTCTGATTACGACAACTGTTCACGACAATTATCTGATGTTTATCAAGGTTAATTATAAACTTCCGGTCAGTCCCACCAACAGGGATGAAGTTTCAAAGGCAGAACTTATTATAAGACAGAATCAGTATAAAACTCTGGAGCTTTTCAGGAAATACCTTCCGGGATGTGAAAATGCTTTTATTGCACGGACAAGTCCATCACTAAATATCCGACGGGGAAGGACGATAATATGCGACTATGATATAGTCCTTTCTGATATAACTGAGGGCAGGCATTTTGATGACGATATCATGGTTTATGGTTTTCACGATTCAGCCCCGCGCTATCAGGTAAAAAACGGCGGGACTTACGGTATTCCTTACAGGGCTTTAATGGTAAAAGGCATAGAGAACTTGCTTGCAGCCGGGATGCTTATCACGACGGATTTTCAGGCACATATGTCGACCCGGAATACTGTTTGCTGCATGGGTCAGGGGCAGGCTGCAGGGACAGCTGCTGCACTATGTGCGATGAAAAACTACAGAACGAGGGATTTGCCTTACATCACCCTCAGGGATGCTCTTCTGAAAAATAATGTTTATCTGGAACCTTAGTCTCTTTTATATTTTCAGCTTATACCATTTAACGGCATTCTTGAAATATATTTTATCCACTACTTTTCTTGGAAGTTTCAGTCCGGCAAATTTGCCGTCAAACTTGTCGGAAGTCATCATAAGGCTGCTGGTGAAGAATTTCCAATCGTCAAGCCATGTCTCGTGCATTCGTTTTTTAAAGGCCTCAGGATTATTGCTTCCACCATAACCTACATCGGTCCCATAAAGCAATCTGTCCTGGTATTTAATGCAGAAGTCACGAACTTTTTTCCTGTTGGTAAGTGCCTGGTATTGTAAGTGACATATTCTTGCTGACATATCAACTGCCATATTGGGAAATTTATCCAGCCGTTTTGCCAGTGAGTCGACGTTCCATTCCAGACTTCCGAGGTGGCATCCAATGAAGGTGAGGTCGGGGTTATTCTCCAGAAACCTGTCGCGGGCATTGATTTGATCCTCATATGAAGGATATTCAGGATGCAGATACATGTGGTACTGTGGGTTACGGGCAAAATAGCTTGAGTCGCTTCGTACTGTCATCTCAGCGAGTGGCAGCCAGCAGTTGCGGGGTTCTCCCAGGTGTCCGGTTATAGGGAAGCCCTTCCCTTTAATAAAATTCACGACAGGGTCCAGTCCCGGATCATCAACCATGATGAATTTTCCTGAACGGTCGCGTAGTACCATTCCAATGTTTTTCCATATCTTAACAGTTACTGCCCCCGGAGCGGAAAGGTCTTTATCGAGCTGTGCAATTATTTTGCTGCTCCATTCTTCGGTTCCCCACCCGGCAGTATCAAAATAAAAGGTTGGCCCAAAGAAAACCCTTCCAGGGTGTTTCTGAACACTTGCAACAGCATATTCATATTGCTTTCTGACGCTAGCAGAATCTCCATGGTCAACATTTAATGAAATAAGAATAAAATTATCTGCAGCAGCAATTTCCTCAAACACACCATCATCACTGTTTATATGTATATGTGAATCAACTTTTGGCACTTTTGCGAAATCGTCTTCGAAATAATAGACACAACCCTGAAGGACAATAAGTAACAGTGCAGGTAGAAAAATATGATATTTCATGGCGATTTATTTTTTGATAAATGTATTGAAAAAATATTTTCTGCTCTATTTCCTGGAGGGAACTTCTTACTCAATTTTCAGCCTTCCGTCGAAATCATCCCTGTTTTCAGGCAGAAGTGGCCATCTGACAGGCATTTTATCGCGGTTCGAGCGGTAGATTGCAGTGAATATTTCAACTGTAACCCTTCCGTCTTCGCCTGTCACAAGAGGTTTGCGTCCATCCATCACAGCCGATAGAAAATCTTCAATCTGTCTTTCGTGGAAGTATTCAACAGGGTTTGGAAGTGAGTTAAAGAAATCGGAGTCTTCTTTAACCATATCCTTCAGAAGATGTTCTTCGCCGGGAATGGTCCAGATGTCGTTAACCGGAGGTTCCTGGATACCTGACATACCAGCAACGAACATTGCTCCTCCGTCGGTCTGGACTCCGACCGAGGCACCGTTCTGGCCGTGCACATGCACCTTACAGTATATACCAGGTTTCTGCGAGTTTGATACGATTATGCTTCCGAGGGCTCCGTTTTTGAATCTGATGATAGCAAGGGCTGTATCCTCAACTTCAATATATGGGTGATTAAGATTTGCCCACATTCCGCAGAGTTCTTCAGGCTGTCCCATGAACCATTGAAGCAGGTCAAGCTGGTGCGGTGCCTGGTTAACAAGCACTCCTCCGCCCTCTTCGATCCATTTTCCGCGCCAGGGATCACTGGCATAATATTTTTCATCCCTCCATCCTAGCATATATACGACACCCAGGGCTGGCGAGCCAATCTTACCAGCTTCTATTGCGTCCTTCATTCTGCGAACAGGTTTATACCAGCGGCGTTGCGAGATGACACCTATCTGCCTCCTGCATCTTTTAGCTGTTTCGAGCATATCATCACAATCCCTGAGAGAAGATGCAAGAGGCTTTTCTATCAGCACATGGGCACCTGCTTCCATTGCTGCCACAGCAGAATCCTTATGATAGGGGTGAGGTGTACATATTACAGCTACATCGATTTTTTCTTTCGATACCATCTCAAAAACATCGGTGTAGCCTTTTATTCCGTATATGCGGGCAAAATCCCCGGCCTTTTCTTTCTTTGAACTGCATACGGCAGTAAAGTGCGACCGGGGAAGATTCACCAATGCAGCAGCGTGAATGGGTGTTACTTTCCCAATCCCTATGACAGCGGTTTTGAGTTTTTCCATAAAAAAGCCCTGTCTATTGGGGCATCACCACATATTCGGCGTTATTCAGAAATTCGAGGCTCTTCTGGCAACTTGTAAACTGGTCGAAGTTATATTTTTCAACTTCCACAATTCCGTATTTCATTCCCGACACGGCAGCGGCTGCCCATATCCTTGCAAAGTCCATTTTGCCGCTTGCGCCCACTTCGGCTTCGTCCTTTATATGCCACAGTTCAAACCGGCCGGGGTATTTGTTGAAGTAAGCCACGGGGTCGGCACCTCCTTCAACGCACCAGTAAAGGTCGAGCTGGAAGAAGACTTTCGACGGGTCTGTATTCTGGAGCATATAGTCGTATAATACAATTGTACTGTCGAATACGGTAGTAAATTCCCTGCTGTGGTTGTGATATCCGAAGCGGATGCCGGCTTTATTGCATTTTTCGCCCACTGCATTGAAATATTCGCAATATTTTTTAAGTCCCTCCAGGCTTTCGTATGCATCGCGTCCCATTGAAGGCTGTACGATATATTTTGCTCCTGCTGCTACATGTGCTGCTATACAGGTATCCCACCATGCCATTGTTGCCTCCCAGTTAGCTGAATCGGGTGCCGGGCGGCCAGTATGTGAGCTAAGGACGTATATACCGTTCTTCTGGCATAGTGCTTTGAATTCTTCAGGTGTCAGTCCATAGAATTTTCCGTTAGCATATCCGGCAGGTTCGACGAATTTATATCCCATTTTAGCAACTTTTTCAATTGCTGCGGGCACATCTCTACGAATGGAGTCGCGGATTGAGTAGAGTTGCAATCCGATATTTTTTCCTTTTGGTTTGCATGATGAAAATGCAAAAGTAAGAAAGAGTCCTGCTGTTAAAAGCATGAGGATTCCTGAAACTGTTCTGGTTTTCATAGCTTAATCAATTAGTTTTAAGGTTCTTAATAAGGCTGATCAGGTAAAAAACATGACATAAAAGTAATAAATTCATAAAATATTTTCCACAAAATCCACAATTTTATCAGGATTTATTTTGTCGGAGAGAGGCAGGGCAAATGCTCAGTTTAGAATATTTATTATTTGATAAATATTTTTATTTAGAATTTTTTATTATTTGAAATATTTTACTATTTGATACAAATTTTTATTTAGTAAAATTTATCATTTGATAATGTTTATCATTTAATAAATTTTTCTATTTAATACTACCGGCCCTACTCTGCCAGCTCGTCCACATTTAACCTAATCATTAGAAAATTAACCAGAAAATAATAACATTAAACTGCTATATGTGAAGCAGTTTAATAAATAAATTTTAATTGAAATATTCACTAAAAATTTCCACAGGTAACTATCCAAAAAATATCTTATTTTTATATCGAAAATTCGACTAAAAAACCTTAAAAGTCATCTGCCTATGAAAACAAAAACAATTCTCTGTAAAACTGAAACGTTTGGACCATCCTTTCTTCTGATAACTGTTGCAGCAATTTTGATGTCCCTGTCAGTAACCAGGTCAAATGCTCAGGTAAATTTTTCAGGTACATGGGTTCTGAATGAAGCAAAAAGTTCTCCTGCAGAAGGTGGCTTCAGGTTCGCCCCCACTACAATAAACATAACCCACAACGGCAATGAACTTTCCGTTCAAAGCACAATGCCGGGACCAGATGGTGATTTCACATTCAGCAGCAAATATACTCTGGACGGCAAAGAGTGCTCCAATGTCCTGTTCCAGGACAATGTGAGAAAATCGGTAGTGCAATGGTCAGCCGATAAAAAATCCCTGACATTCACTCATACCATGAACTTCAACGGCAATGAGTTCAAAACAACCGAAACCTGGACACTGAACGAAACAGACAAAACACTTGCCATAGAAAATGTGTTTAATACACCAAATGGTGAGATGCGAATGACAAATGTATACGACAAAAAATAGCCTGCATTGCCTATTTGACCAGGTCAATCGTAAATGTTAGGCTATTAAGACCTTCTGAAGAAATCTTAATATTGGCTTTCCCCGGTGTATCAAGCGACTGCAGATAAATCAGCAGTCGGCCATGATATGCTTTCTGTCTGTTATCTTTATAATTTTCAGTATTTCTGGGATTTGCATCTTCCATCCCAAGAAGTCTTACCGGACCTGTAATTTCACAGACTATTTCATTTTCAGCGTTATAAACAACATTCCCCTTTTCATCTGTTACAGTAACATAAATCCTTGAAATGTCTGTCCGGTTTGCCTTCAATACCATTGCATCACACATTGCCCTTATTGCAGCCGGTTTCCCGTATGTATTTAAAGAATATGATGCTACTTCAATGCCATCAATTTTGCCAGTTGCCTTCAGTTCGCCAGGCTCAAAAGGAACATCCCATGAAATTGTCCTGTTCGGAAAATCAGCAAGATTTTTTGAGCCTAGAGATTTTCCGTTAAGAAAAAGCTCCACCTTCTCGCAGTTTGTAAAAGCATTTACACTTACCATCTGCCCTTCATTGTAATTCCATACAGGGTCAACTCTTTTATGAGCCCACAGGTTTGCGGGTTCTCTGGTAGTTACAGACGTTGTTGTACCAAGAAACACCATCGGTTTACTGCTCCAGAGGCTCTGGCGGAAGTAATATTCAGGTTTTCTGTTGCCCGCCAGATCTAACAAACCGGATGTGCTGTGGCGCGAAGGATACTGCCCGGCTTCTCCAAGATACTCGATTCCTGTCCATAAAAACTGCCCTGCCACATAGTCATTCTCTTCAACGGCTTTCCATGCTTCCAGACTCATCCCATTTTCGCTCCCGTAAAGAGGCCTGTCAGGATAAGCTTTATGGTCTCTCTCATATCTGAACTCCTGATAGTTATACCCCACCACATCGAGGGCTGCCGCATATCCGGTTTCATTTGACATAAGAGCGGAGGCAAGCCCTGCTGTTACCGGACGAGTAGTATCATATTTTTTTACTGTTGCCACAAGCTCCCGGGCAATTTCACCAAGACGATTTGCATGCGGGAGTTTTTCATCATATTTTGCCCATGTCTGAGGATTGGCTTCAGTATTAAGTACAGGATGAGTATAAGGATCGTTCGGATAATCTATCTCATTACCTATGCTCCACATTATAACCGATGGATGGTTCCGGTCGCGCAACACAAAATCAGCAAGATCTCTTAATGCCCAATCTTTGAAATATTCAGCATAGCCGTCCTTTCCAGGTGTGCCCCTGTTCCAGCCCTCTATCCATTTTTTCTTCGGTAGCTCCCATTCATCAAAAGCTTCATTGATGACCAGAAAACCCATGCTGTCGCACACATCAAGAAAATCAGGTGAATAAGGATTATGACTTGTCCTGATGGCATTGCAACCCATTTCTTTAAGAAGCCCAAGACGCCTTTCAATCTCACTTCTTGGAACAGCAGCGCCAAGAGTCCCGGCATCGTGATGCAGACATACACCCTTCAACTTCATGCTTATGCCATTAAGATTGAACCCTCTGCTGGCATCAAAACTGAAAAATCTAATACCTGCATTCATTATATTTTCATCCGTGAAACCTTTACCCTTAACCGTGGTGACAAGCCTGTACAAATGAGGAGTATCCAAACTCCACAAAACCGGGTCTTTAACTTCAAGTTTCTGCTCAACCAGTGATTCTTGCATGCTTTCAATAGTTATGGAAGACGAAACACTTGCAACAATCTTGTCTCCAGAATAAAGAGTATTAGTTACTTCTGCTCCTGCTTTCTTCCTGCTTTCATTCTTAATATTGGTACTGATATTCATAACAGCACTCTCCTTGCTCACAAATGGCGTTGCGTAAAATACTCCCCAGTTAGCTATATGGACTTCAGGAGTGAATATCAGCTTAACGTTACGGTAAATGCCCGAGCCTGTATACCATCTCGAATCAGCATATTTTGAGTGATCTACTTTAACTGCAATAGTATTGTTTTTTCCATAACGCAGGTAAGGAGTGATGTCATATTGAAAAGAAATATAACCGTTTGGCCTCTTGCCAAGGTAATTACCGTTAATCCATGCTTCACTGTTGTTATAAACACCTTCAAAAAGAATAAAAACCCTGCCCCTGCTCCAATTCTTTGGTACATTGAATGTTTTTCTGTACCATCCAATACCACCCGGAAGGTAACCCGTTCCGCTTGCCCATCTTGCATCGAATGGTCCCTCAATGCTCCAGTCGTGAGGAAGATCAAGAATTCTCCAGCCGGCATCATCAAAATCCTGTGCTGAAGCTCCGGGAATATCCCCTTTGTAAAACTTCCAGTCGAAATTGAAGTTTATAACTTCCCTCCTTACTACCTGAGCATCAATAATGTTGCTTAACACTGTAAGCAAGACAAAGAGAAAAAATCCGGAAATCTTAAAACCTTTCATCTTATTTTATTTTTCTCATTTATTTTCTAAAAATAGCTATTTTGAAAACAAACATATATCATTGATTTCAGTAATTCTTGTATTTTTAGGTACAATTTCAGCATTGCTATAGTTAAAGAATGTTAACCCTGTCAAAATTGACCAATTAAGAAGAGTTTTTTGCAATTTTTTAAATTTATATTTGAAAAACAGATGTCTGACTACCGGGGTAATAGCCGGATAAGGGACTAAAAGATAGAAATATAAAGCCAATTTAAGATAATAACCTTAAAACTAGTGACTTATGAGCAGACCAGTAACACTTTTCACAGGCCAGTGGGCCGATTTAAAGCTGGAAGACCTTTGTAAAAAGGCAAAGGACTTCGGATATGACGGTTTGGAATTAGCATGCTGGGGCGACCATTTTGAGGTCAGCAAAGCAGATGCGGCATATTGCAAGGCAAAAAAGGATTTACTTGCAAAATACGGGCTTAAAGTATATGCCATTTCAAATCATCTTGTAGGTCAGGCAGTATGCGACCGGATAGACCAGCGGCACAAGAGTATTCTGCCCGATCATGTATGGGCCGATGGTTATCCTGATAAAGTTAATGAAAGGGCTGCACAGGAGATGATAAAGACAGCCGAAGCAGCAGCAAGGCTTGGCGTTGAAGTTGTTAACGGTTTCACAGGCAGCCCTATCTGGCACCTGCTTTATTCATTCCCGCCTGTACCTCAGTCGATGATTGATGAGGGTTATGAAATATTTGCTTCGAGGTGGATTCCAATACTCGACAGGTTTAAACAACTGGGTGTAAAATTTGCCCTTGAAGCCCACCCAACTGAGATTGCATTCGATATCCCTTCTGCACAGAGGGCATTGAAAGCACTTAACAACCATCCCGCATTCGGTTTCAATTTCGATCCATCTCATTTCGGCTACCAGGGTGTTGATTACATTAAGTTCATTTACACCTTCTCCGACAGGATCTTCCATGCACACATGAAAGATGTTTACTGGTCGGATGTGCCTACCGATGCTGGCGTTTTCGGAGGCCATACCGAATTCGGCACAAAAGGACGTTTCTGGGATTTCAGAAGTCTGGGAAGAGGAAAGATTAACTTCGAGGAAATCATCAGAGCTCTGAATAGAATCGGTTATAAGGGTCCTCTCTCGGTTGAATGGGAAGACAGTGGTATGGATCGCGAACATGGAGCAAAAGAAGCTGCAGCATTCGTAAGAAAGATTGACTTTCCACCATCTGCTGTAGCATTTGACGCAGCATTTGAAAGGAAATGACCGTCAGGAGTTACCTGCTTTTATAATGCTGATTGTCTGAACTTTAAAACAAAAAGGTCATGAAAAAGATTAAACTGGGAATGATAGGCGGAGGCATAGGTGCATTTATAGGTGATGCTCACCGCCGTGCCTCCAGGATATGCAACGATTTTGAGCTTGTCGGCGGGGTATTCGATGCCGATTACGAAAAAAGCAAGGAATTTGCTTTGAAAGAGGGAATCCCTCTTGAACGGTGCTACGAGAGTGTGGAGGCTATGATAAAGGGAGAGCTAGCACGGGCTGAAGGGGACAGGATGCAGGCAGTATCAATAGTTACACCGAACTACCTTCATTATCCATTTGCAAAAATGCTTCTCGAAAATGGTTTCCATGTCATGTGTGAAAAGCCCATGACAATGACTGTTGAGGAAGCAGAAGAGCTTGAAAGGCTGGTGAATAAGAACAAACTCACCTTTGCCCTCACCCATACATACACCGGCTATCCCATGGTAAGGCAGATGAGGGAGATGATCAGGTCGGGCATGCTTGGAACAATTCAGAGAATTGATGCACAGTATTATCAGGGCTGGGTCAATTCAATAATCCATGGTGCCGACAGTCGCATTACCGGTGTGTGGCGGTTTGATCCTGCACAGTCGGGTGTGAGCAGCTGCATGGGCGACATCGGAGTACATGCATTCAACCTGATTGAGTATACCACAGGTCTTGAGATAAAACAGGTGCTGTCGGACCTGAACAATGTAAAAGAGGGCTTTCAGATGGACCTCGACGGTACAGTGCTGCTTCGTTTCGAAAATCCGAAACTTAAAGGTGTAATTCGCTCATGCCAGGTTGCCACTGGCGAGGAAAATAACCTTACAATAGCTGTTTACGGCTCCAAAGCAAGCCTGAAATGGGGTCAGGAGAATCCTAATTATCTTTATCTTTTGAGCGATGCAGAACCCGTTAAGGTTCTGAAACCTGCCCACTCATATAACAGTGAATTTGCAGAAAAGAGCCATACAATGCCATGCGGCCACCCCGAAGGAATTTATGAAGCAATAGCAAACATCTACAAAGGCATGGCTAAATCCATCAGAGGAGAACAGTTCACGCCCGGTGAATTCCCGACTGTTCACGATGGAGTAAGGGGTATGAAATTTATACATGCAGTCGTAAAATCGTATAACTCGGGCAACGTGTGGGTAACAATCTAAAATTCAAGAAAAAACTTTCAAAAATTTTATAAAATTTTATTTACGAATCAAATAAATTAAAAAACATGAAGAACAGAAAAAATGAAAAAAACTTTTCCAGAAGGGAGTTTCTGGGAACAACTGCTGCGGCCGCTTCAGTATTTTTTATTCCCTCTCTATTTGGTTCTGAGGCAAAGCAGAAGATAGTAAAACCCAACTCTAATTTCGGCGGTGTCAAGATAGGAGCTATTACCTACAGCTGGCGTTCCATGCCGGGTGGTGTGGAGAATATTATCAAGTACTGCCAGGAATCCGGAATAAGCAATATTGAGCTGATGAGCAACGACCTTGAGAGTTTCCTCGGTGCACCACAAAACCCGATGGCTGGAATGATGAGGCCACCTGCTGGGCAGCAACAGCCTGGCCAGCCTGGACAACCGGGGCAGCAGGGCCAGCCGGGAGGACAACCAGGTGGACAGAGACCACAGAGAACCCCTGAGCAGGAAGCAGCGATTGCCAAATACAATGAAGAACTCAAAAAATGGCGCACCTCACTGCCAATGTCAAAAGTTCAACAGGCTCGTAAGCTATTCGACGACGCAGGCATAAGCGTGCATATAGTAAAATTCTCTCCCGCCCGCTGGTCGGATGAAGAGATTGATTACGCCTTTAAAGTGGCTAAGGCGATGGGCGCAAAGGGTGTAACAGATGAAATCGGAGAAGAAGCAGTAAAAAGGCTTGCTCCTTTTGCAGAAAAACATGGAATGTATGCCATTTTCCACAACCACATGCAGTTTGGAACACCCGGCTTCAGCTACGATCCATTCCTGGCAGTATCACCTGCAGTAATGATGAACTTCGATGCCGGTCATTTCTTTGGCTCAACAGGCATACATCCAAATGAAATACTGCAGAAGTATCACGACAGAATCTTCAGCGTCCACATGAAAGACAAAACCGGCCCGAAGAGCACTCCCCCCAATACAAATGTGGAATGGGGTAAAGGAGAAACACCTATTGCAGATGTGCTGCTTCTGATCAAGAAACAGAAATGGCCCATACATGTGGATATTGAGCTCGAATATCCAGTGCCTGAAGGCTCGGATGCGGTGAAGGAAACCAAAAAGTGCGTTGAGTTTATGAGAAAGATCCTTGCCTGATAAATAATAAGAAAATACAAAAAAACCCTGTGCTCACCTGATTATTTTTTTATTCACAGGCCCAGCACAGGGTTTTGTTTTCATTTAAAGCAGTTACCGGTCGCTTTATTTCTTTTTCTTCAGGAGTGAAAAGACAACACCTCCAACAATAATAACCGCTCCAGCAATTACTACTATAGTCGAAGCAGCACCTTTGCCACCTTTCTTGCCCATTGATTCTTCATCTTCAATTGCATAATAAAATACAGGCTTTGCAATTGTATCCATATTTACTGAATCCTTCTTTGGCTTGGGCTCTTCCTGAGCTTTAACAACCGGTGCAATTCCAGTAACTACCAGCAGTGCCGATAAAAACAGAGTTAATAATAATTTTTTCATAACGAATTTCCCTTTATTTAATTAATGTATCCAATCTTCAATATTTAATACCAGAACCGATTTTTGCTGCCAGACTGTCGTATTTTCGGGCAATCTCAGGATGTGATCCCCTGTATGTATCTGCCAGCCTGATAAGTGCCGTTCTATAAACTGGATTTATTCTCAGACATTCCCTCAAAATGGCACGTGCCCTTACGACATCTTTTCTTTCAACTATACCAGCAAGCCTGATGTATGCCTCAGAATATTTCCTGTTGATTTCAATCAGTCTTTTATAATAACCCTCAGCCTCATCATACCTGCCTTTCGACTCTGAAATCATTCCAGCATACATCAATGCCGGTTCAAAGAACGGATTGATTTCCAGTGACTTCATCAGAACAGAATCTGCCTTTAACGAATCTCCTGCCCTGTTCAAAGCCACAGCAAAATTATAAAAAATCATTTCATCATTACCATTTTCTTCAACAGCCTTCTTAAATAGATTAACCGCATCTCCCACTCTGCGTTCCTGCAAAGCCTTAAAGCCGTAATATGAATCTTTTGATTTTCTCTCAATAACAGCACAAACAGGGGCATAATCAGCATAAACGACTTTAAGTGCACCTGGCGGTGGCCATTCTCCGTTTTTTAATCTAAATGGAAGAATATACCTGTTTGTTGAAAGATAATAATCCCAGTCAAAATTACTCCTTTCTTCATTCCGAAAAGTGATATTCTTTACTAAAGGATTATTTCGGAAATACCATGCGGCTGAAAAATTTGAGCCCACTATCACAGTATCCTTCACATTTTTACTTTTAAGATAACTGCCGAGCCATTCTGCCGCTTCACGCTGCCCGATAAAATAATAATCAGTTTCATAATTACCATTCGCACCTTTAAGACCACCAACTACAGGATTAAAATAAATATATGCATACCGGAAATCAGTAATAATGAATTTTAACGGATGTAGAGCGGTAAGAAGAAGCAGAAGAACCATAACCAGTTTATATCTTCCCGGAACAATACTGAAGAGTCCGTTAATGCCTTTAGCGGAAAAGATAACTATTCCAGGATAAAGAAATAGAAATTGCCTCCAGCCGCTGTATATATTTGGTTTGAAAATTATTTCATAAAGTATTGGCAGAATAATAGTTAGAGAAAGCAGCATATACTCCGTAAACTTCGGTATTTTGACCTTACAGGGAAGATAGACAACCAAGAAAACCAGACCTGCAACCACTGTTAAAGGAAATGTAATCAGCATATATTTGAACAGATAATACCAGGGCATAAAATCGGTCCATTCAGTTCTTCCCTCAAATATTTCCCTGAAGGTCAAAGGAAACCTGCTCATCACTATGTGAGCCTTAACTGGATTAATTATCGGATTCTGCAAACCGTAGGGCCAAAATACAACGCTCAGAAACCATGCTGCCACAGAAATCAGAATAATTATTCCGAATTTCCTTCCTGATTCAACTAAATTTATCGTTCTAAGATTATAATAACGGATAAACTCGGTAAGAAAGAAAAAAGCCAGCAGGTATACGATAAGCATCATCCCTCCTGCCCTTATGCTCATGCAGAAAGCAATACTGAGCATTAGAAGTATAATATCGAAAAGGGGTAGTTTTTTATCTGAAAATAAAAATCTGAGTGTGAAAAAAATTCCAGAAATATAGCCAAGTGCAAATGGTATATCTTTAAGGTTATTCTGTGAATGACCAAGAAATGTAGGAGAAACGGCAAACAGAAGCAGCACCAAAAGCCCGGCAGAGTAACCCGATAGCCATACCGCAAAAATTGCCGTTACAATTATTGCCAGCCATCCTGCCAGAGACGACATCAGATGACGGAAAGAATAGATATCCTCTATACCAAAAGACTTGATAAGAAAAGTCGTAATGTTATCATACGACTGTCCATAATATTTGAGATACTGTTCTGAATCCTGTAAAGCTGTGCGATCGGTTCCGCCTGACCTGAAATAATTGTATACCTTGACAGACTGGTTATAATGAAGCACTTCATCACAGCTAACGCCTGCTTCCCTGCTTCTGTAAAGCATCATGGCAAGCAAAAGCAGAGCGACAACAATGAATGCATATTTGTGCCATGCTCTGTTCATTAATTTTTGGGTTCACTTCCGTAAAACTCCTTTATGAAATATATGGGTCTGTTCTGCGACTCTTTGTAATTACGGTAAACATATTCGCCAATGATACCGAGAAAAACAAGTTGAATGGAGCCCAGAAAATAAATACTCAGAAGTATTGATGACCATCCCGGCATTGCAAAATTTAAAATCTTTGCGATAATTACGTATATTCCGGCAGCCAGAAAAATAATTACCCCTGTCAGCCCCAGTATGAAACATAATTTTATTGGTAACCTTGAAAATGAAAATATTGCATCCCCGGCAAGCCGAAAGAGTTTACCGGTACTCATTTTTGGTTTCCCGGTGTATCTGTCATCCCTTATATAATCAACATATCCTTGCCTGAAGCCCACAAAAGACCGCATACCCGGAAGGTATCTTATCTTCTCTCTCATTGAAAGTAGTGCCTCTACCACCTTGCGGGTCATCATGGAGAAATTACCGGCATTTTCTATATTGCTTATTTCAGCTATGTTTTTAAAGATCAGGTGAAATAAATACATAAAAAAATTCCTTCGCTTTTTCCCCTTCCTTCCTATTTTTCTTCCATATACAGCATCGAATCCTTCAACGGTTATCTTTCTGTACATTTCTATAAGTATTTCAGGCGGGTCCTGAAGGTCGGCATCCATCATGGCAATTAAATCTCCCGCAGCATGCTCCAGCCCCGCTGTGTAAGCTGCCTGATGGCCAAAATTTCTTGAAAGGGACAATATTTTTATTTTAGGGTTTTTCTCACGGAACGAAAGTAATTTCTTAAGGCTGCCGTCAGTACTGCCGTCGTCGGTGAAAATTATCTCATAATCGGTTGTAAAAGATTCAATTGCAGGTACCGTTCTGCGTATCAGCTCATCAAGAACTGCTTCTTCGTTATAAACAGGAATGATAACCGATAACATTCCAGTTGATTATTTTACACCTAGTCGTTCAAGAGCAAAATCTACCTCATCTTTCAACTCGGCATTTTCCTGCAGCTTTTTTATTGTGGGAATGCAATAATCGGTTCCCATCCAGCTGAGTTCACGTAATACAAGTTTCTTTGATTCTATTGTTGCCTTGTCATTTTCCAGAAGTTTGACCATCATTTTTTCTATCTCCAGTAATTTGTCAGGGTCACCTGCGGCTTTTTTGATTCTGTCCTGCAGACCTGTATAATACCGGGTACTCATTCCGATCTCATATTTTGCAAGGTTTTCAATTTCTTCCTTAAGTGTAATCGGTTTCATCTCTGTACGTAAAACAACACCTGAAACTGTTGGAAAATCACGCGGAACCGGTTGTGTCACTTTTCCAGATGCTGCCCATTCTGCTCCACGTTGCAGGGTCGTGATGAAGCCGGCACACTGAAGTGCGGGACTGGTTCCATCACCGGGGAATCCAAGGGTAGTATGGAAAACCCTGCCTTTGCCGTAGGTTATTGCCATCATAACGGGTTCATCCCTGCCCGTGCCACCGCCGGTGGTGTCACAATAAGCTGTGGCAAGGACTTCCATATTTTTAGCGGGACCCCTCAACCGGGCATAGAGCAAATCTTTTGCATGCATCCATCTTACCGGTAAACCTCTGGTAACAGGATGTTCGGTGTTTCTTATCCTTACTTCAAACTCACGCGGTTCACCATGCCACCCTGCTGGTCCTGCTGAGGAGTCAAGCACCATCCGATTACCTCTGAAATATATATAGGGTCCATCCTTTTCCGACCTGTTATCCCAGCCCGATATACCGCATATCTCATTATATTCCTTCCAGTCGGGAAAAGCAATAGAGGCAGAATGATATACCAGAACGCCTCCACCATTATTTACGTAACTGATAAAACCATTTCGTATTGTTTCAGGCCATTTCTCGCCGTTATAATTTAAAACTACCAGATTATATTTATCCCATGCAGGCCGGAATTTGTCCCATTCACCTCCTGGAGTAGGAGAAATTAATATGCTGCATTCAAAAATTCCAGTTTTTTCAAGAATCTGCTTCAATACAGGAGTGCTTGCAACCCAGTCGGTCGAATTCTGTCCTGTGATAATTAGTGCCCTGTAATGCGGGCTTTTTTTACAATCTGTAAAAATTAACAGAATTATACTGATAATCAACAATATATTTAATACCCTTTTCATATCTCATCGTTTTATACTTCTGGTAATGTCCATGGTTTACGGTAAGGCCTTCCGAGCAGTCGGCTGGCATTGGGATTTCCTATGATCTCTTCCTTTTCGGGATCCCAGTATATTTTCTGTCCTGTTGTCATTGCAATTTCACCGAGCAGGGCTGTTGATATAGCCCGGTAAGCTGGTTCTATAGGTGCTATTGCTTCTTTGCGTGTACGTACGCAGTCGATAAAATTCTGAAAATGATCAGTGCTTTTATAAAGATGAATCTCATTCTCGCCGATTGTTTCCTCAAGTATTTTGGGGTCGGATGCGCTTATTCTATTGCCCCTGTCAACATGTATCCAGCCAAGATCACCGTACCAGACGGTTCCCATCCCTTTAGGAAGCCGTGATGCATTAGCTATCCTCATTATTATTCCATTTGCAAACTTGCATGTAATGTCATATTCGACAGGAGCGTTATAAATCCCATCATAAGGATAAAAGCCTGTCCCTTCGATTTCAACAGGGCCTGTGTATTCAAGTCCGGTGCCCCAGTTAGCAATATCGACATGGTGCCCCGCCCAGTCAGTAAGCTGCCCTCCAGAGTAATCGAGAATCCACCGCCAGTTCCAGTGGCATACTCCGCGGTAAGGAACCTTCAGTGCCGGGCCCAGCCACATCTCCCAGTCGAGACCTTCGGGAACCTCCTGAACTGGAGGTGTGCCTATCCCTCTTACACCGTCGGGTAATCCCACCTCAATATATTTGACTTTACCAATTCGTCCGTTGATCACAAGCTCCGCACCACGGTGAAAGTTTGCCTCCGACCTCTGCCAGCTTCCTGTCTGCCAAATAATTCCGTTTTTCTTAACTGCCTGCACAATCACCTTCCCATCATTGATGGTGCGACAAATTGGTTTCTCTCCGTAAACATCCAATTTCTTGTTAGCTGCCGCTGTATAAATTATTCCATGCCAGTGATCAGGTATAGCAATCAGAACTGCATCAAGTTTTTCCTTTTCCAGAAACTCCCTGAAATCACCGTATATACGGCAGTCATTGCTGCGATTCACCTTATCAACAACAGCCTTTGCTGCTTCCAGACGTTTTGCGTCAACATCACAGAGGGCAACAAAGCGTACCTGATCTTTCAGCCTCATAAAACTCCTCATGTTGCTCATACCCTGCGAACCAGTACCTATTACCCCCATAAGAATTTTTTCACTTGGCGGAGTCTCTCCTCCAAGCCCAAGTGATGATGAAGGAATAATATACGGAAACACTAAAGTTCCTGTAACTGCCGAAGCAGCTTTTTTCAGAAACTTTCTTCTCGAGCTTTTCATTGACATTTGGTTTAAATTTTGTATCCAATATAATCATTTTCAGATTTGCACCGGCAAACCGGGCACAGGTGGTTCAAATTTCATATCGACAGGACCGAATTCAATCTTTGATGGTCCGAGATTCATATCCATTTTCAGTATTTCATCCCAGGAGATCATCTTGCCGGTATATGCTGCCGTTCTGCCCATAATAGCAGTGAGAGTTGAAATTGCAGTTTGTTCAGCCTCGTTGACATAATTACCGGTACGGATTGCCCATACCAGATGCATATGTTCCTGAATATAAGGCGAAACAGCCACCGAGTTTGTTGAGTTTCCGTTTTCGTCTTTCGGATACTCAAACTTCCAGATTACTTTTCCGTCGAGGTTCCAGATCGTATTCTGGCAATTTGTATAGCCTTCAGTACCCACTACCAGTTCGCCGGTTCCGTTTGCACAACCGTCGATCTGCCGGCACATGCTATGTGAAAAGACTCCGTTTCCGTAATCAAAATCTATACTGAAAAAATCGTACTGATCACCTGTTACTCTTCTATGTCTGCCGCCATAGCCTATTGCACTTACAGGGTGTTTTCCGGTGAACCAGTTTACTACATCAATATTGTGGACATGAGTATCGAGTATATGGTCGCCTGAAAGCCAGATGAAGTTATTCCAGTTTCGTATCATATATTCCATGTCATTCCAGCCCGGTTCCCGGAGCCTGAACCAAACATGATCCTGGTTCCACCATGCTTTTGCAGCTACAATACGTCCGATTGCCCCTTCAGCAACCTTTTTGTATGTCTCGATATAGTCTTCCTGGTGGCGTCTCTGGGTTCCGGTTACGACATTAAGACCCAGGGCTTCAGCCTTTTTTGCTGTGGCAAGAATAGTTCTTATTCCATTTGAATCAACCGCAACAGGTTTCTCCATGAAAACGTGCTTCTTCATCGTTACGGCTTCGAGGAAATGTTCCGGCCTGAATTTGGGCGGAGTGGCAAGAATGACTACGTCAATGTCGTCAATAGCCATAAGCTTTTTGTAACCGTCGAAGCCTGTAAAACGGTTTTCAGGGGGTATTGGCAGACCGAACGATTCGAATCTTTTGCAGAAGGCATCCACCTTATCCTGAAACACATCTGCAACTGCAACGATTTCGAGGTCGGGCCCTGCACTTATGAAATTAATGGCTGCACCTGTACCTCTTCCTCCCGCACCTACCAGTCCCGCTTTAAGTTTCCTGCCTTTAGGTGCAGCTTTCAGTACCGGCGGAAGCCCTTCCACAGGTAATATTTCCTTTCTTTTGCAACCGCCAGAAATAGTAGCTGCTGCTGCCATCCCTATGCCTGCCAGAGCAGCTCTTCCGATAAATTTTCTTCGTCCTATATCTTTCATTTTTAATTTATTATCTCCTATTTAATATTGAACTATCAGGTTCGCATACTACTCTGAATCCCACATCAATACAATCGGAATACCACCAGATGCTTTTAGGCATCTGCGGGTCGGTTACCAGCCATGCTTTTGTTTTTGTAAAGTCGCGCGAGGAACACCTTACATCCCGTGCATCACTCTTGTATGAACCACCTCTTATGACGTGTTCCTCGCCCCATTCCGGACCTCTCGGGTTAACTCTTACTGTATCGGTCCGGTATGTATCCGGTGAATAATAATCGAGACAGAACTCAGCCACATTACCCAGCATATTTCTTAACCCGAACGGATTAGGTCTGACAGCCGAAGGTTCTGCAGTTCTGAAATTACTGTTGACTTTATATATTACATACGAAGAGATTACAGACGTATCGGGCTTGAAGATCTTCTTCAGGAATCCTTCCGAAGTAAACTTTTTCGGGTCGCCTTCGAAGAAATATGGAGTTGAGGTGCCGCCCCTGCATGCATATTCCCATTCAGCTTCGGTAGGCAGCCTGTACTTCTTACCCGTTACTTTTGAAAGCCACTTGCAGTAAACATTTGCTGCATACCATGTCATAGTTATTGCAGGCCGTGAGCCCTTCCCCCACCCCTGGTCAGGAGCACCCCATGGCGGTGTGGGTCCCGAAATTGCATCTACCTTCCCTGTGGTTACCACCTGCCCTTCTGTCCTGCCCTGTGATGAGGTAGCCTGGAAAAATGCCAGATACTCATCCCATGTCACCTCCACCTCACCAATCCAGAAGGGTGACACAGTAACTTCCCGTACCGGCCCTTCATCATTATCTCTGAGGGGTTCATTGTCAGGACTTCCCATCATAAACTTACCTCCCGGAATGGCAATCATCCTGAAAGAAACCCCTGTACCCGGAATGGTCTCAGTGAAATTCTCAAACTTATCAACCTTTGCCGGTTCCTTGTATATGCTTGAAGCAGCACTCTTAACAACTCCGAATGTTGTATCCTTTGCATGCCTGAAATTTTTATCAAAATGCCCTACAGTGAGGTGGCAATTAATACACCGGGGCGGATTTTCACTCAGAGTATAGAACAGATGGGCATCATCTCCTTCTTTCGACAGTGTTACAGGGAAAAGGTTCTGATGGCACTCGAGGCACGATTTTTCATACACAAATTTCCTGGCATTCTCAATAAGTTTCTTTGACTCCCAGTTTATCGAAGCACTGTCCCTGAACCAGTAGCTGTAGAGGTCCTTTAATCCGTGTTTTATTTTTGTACGCAGATAACCTTTACCCTGAGGAGCAAGGTGACAATCAACACAATGAACAATAGTTCCCGATTTGTTATTATAATGTGTCGAAAGCCTCCACGTCTGTTCAGCATGCGGGTGTATGTGACACGACATGCAGTAATTATCGGTTGATGTATATTTTATTGCTTTACCTGCAATAAAAATGATAATAAGGCATAGAATAAAACCTGCAGTAAAAAAATAGAGTTTGAATCTTCCATTATTTAAAAAATTGGATTTAATGTGTCTGCTCATTTTAACCATTTAAAAAGATAATCTTAAAATAGCTATGCCGTTCTAATAAATAATTTCTTTTCGGAAATAATCTATTGTCATTTTCAGACCCTTATCGAGGTTAACGGCCGGATACCAGTCGAGTACCGCCTTTGCCAGAGACACATCGGGCTGGCGTTGTTTTGGATCATCCTCAGGTAGAGGTTTGAATTTGATTCTGGACCTCGAGCCTGTCATTTTCAGCACCTGCTGGGCAAGGTCAATTATTTTGAACTCTTCCGGATTACCCAGGTTAACCGGACCGGTGAATGGGTCGGGTGAATTCATCATCAGCATCAATCCGTTTACCAGGTCATCTATATACTGGAAACTTCTTGTCTGTGAACCATCACCGTATATAGTAATATCTTCTCCTTTAAGAGCCTGAACAATGAAGTTTGAGATTACCCTGCCGTCATCGCTACGCATGCGCGGGCCGTATGTATTGAAAATCCTTACGATTTTTATACGAATTTTTTCCTGGCGGTGGTAACTCATGAAAATTGTCTCAGCGCAGCGCTTGCCTTCATCGTAGCACGAACGGGGACCGAGCATATTTACATTGCCCCAGTAATTCTCGTGTTGCGGATGTATCTGAGGATCACCGTAAACTTCGCTTGTTGACGCCTGCAGAACTTTTGCACCTGTTCTTTTTGCAAGCTCAAGCGAATTAATGGCACCCAGTACTGCAGTGGTTACAGTCCTAACCGGATCTTTCTGATAATGAACAGGGGAAGCAGGACAAGCAAGGTTATAGATCTCATCACAGTCGAGATGAATCTTATTTGTAACATCGTGTTCAATTATCCGAAAATTCCTGTTTCTGGAAAGATGCCGTATGTTTTTTTCCCTACCAGTGTAAAAGTTGTCTAAACAAATTACAAAGTTGCCTGAAGCAAGAAGTCTCTCACACAGATGTGAACCAATGAAACCGGCGCCGCCGGTTACAAGAATTTTCTTCATCGGGAAAATCAAAATTAAAATGAAGGCTACAAATTTAATTTATTAAAGAAGAAATCAAAGTAAAATACGTAATTTTAACGTGTATATCCGCCATTTTATGTTTTTCATTTTAAAAACTTTAAAAGTATGACTAAAAAGATTTATTGTTATTTACTTCTGTCATTTTTATTGATTCTTGACTGCATGTCGCAAAATGCCGGCTTAATTACAAAAGCACCCGATTTTTTTCTCGACTGCCATGAGTGCGATTTTACGTTTGTGAGGCAGGAACTTCCGTTTGTGTCATTTGTTAGAGATCCACAACTAGCTGATGTTCACATACTTGTTACAGATACCGACACAGGAGGAGGCGGTAATAAATTCTTTTTCAACTTTATAGGCATGAAAGAGCTCAAGGGCATCAATTACGAATATTCAGTCACAACAAAACAATCCGATACTGATGACGACGTCAGAAGAACTCTTCTTAAAATACTGAAAATAGGTATCTTACCATACTATTCGAGAACATCATTCATTGAAAACCTGAATGTTGACATCGAAGAAAAGGAACGCCGGACAGCAAATGAAATTGTGACTGATAAATGGAAAAACTGGGTATTCAGGATAGATGCAGGAGGGGAATTTCAGAAAGAAAAAAGCCAGAACGAATTTTCTGTGACAACAGGTTTCAGGGTTCAGAAAATTACCGATAAATGGAAGACCCGTCTGGATGGCATTTACGAAACCAATCGTGAAAATTATTATGACGAAGGAGAACTCATAACTAACAGACAGGATACAAAAGAGTTTAATGCTAATTATATAAAGAGCCTTACGGAGAAATGGTCGGCAGGAATTTTCGGTAACTATCTATCCCGTAATTATCTGAATATACGAAACAGTTTTGGTTTCAGTACAGGTGTAGAATACAATTTTTTTCCATGGTCAGAATGCAACCGGCGGGTTTTTGCAATAAGATATTTGCCAGGCTTGAACTTCAGTAATTACTACGAGGAGACCATTTACGATAAAAAGCAGGAAACATATTTTTCAGAGGCTTTAAGCCTCAAACTGGAACTGATCCAACAATGGGGAGAAGCAGATATAAGTCTCACAGGAATGCATCATTTCGGGGATTTTTCAAAAAACAGACTTATTTTTGAATCAGATGTTTCGGTAAGAGTTACAAAAAATCTCTCGGTTTTTTGCGAATTTCAGGCACAGGCTGTACACGATCAGATTTACCTTCCAAAAGGAGATGCCTCTCTTGAAGATATACTTCTGAGAAGAAGAAAGCTTGAAACTACATATGAGATAAACGGAAGGGCAGGACTCAGATTTACCTTCGGTTCGATTTACAATAATGTTGTTAATGAAAGATTCTGAAATAAGAGCAAGCCAGACCTATAACCCTTGATATTCCAAAAACTATACTGCCAGATGCAAATTGTTCAGAAATCAATCCTTATAGTTTTCTTTTCTGCTTTGGGTTTATATGCTGTTTACAGCCAGAATCCGGCTGAAGGGAGGTCGTGGCAATATGTTGCAACCAGCATGCCTGAAGAGTGGTACGGCACGGACGAATCGCTCAGAGTGGCTGAAAATGTTCTCCTTTATCAACGGGATGCCGGAGGATGGCCCAAAAATATCCGGATGCATC
>JAKPDL010000068.1 GCA_029552825.1 Bacteroidota bacterium | reverse complement strand
TGATGCTACATCAGTCCGTATTGACCCACATATATTTTCTTCAAGAGTTACGACTGTTAATAAAGGGACTATCGTTACCATAGTTGATGTTTCCAGAGAAAAGCAGTGGGTGGGAGGCCAGCTGGATTACTGGTACAAGGTAATGCTGCCCAATACAGTAAAGGGGTGGATTTTTGGATCATCATTAGCTTTACAGATCAATGCATCTGATGCTGCAATAGAACGCTATGTAAACAGCTTATGGAAAAAAGAAGCTGACACAGTACGAAAAGACATTTCAGGGAAATGGTGGAGTGTGAACAAAAGTGGTGATTTTACCGAACACGCCCTTGAACTGTACCCTGATGGATCATATAAATCATACAGAAAAGGGACTAAAGGAATAGAGGGAAGCTATTCCCTTAATTTCAGAACAAGTGAGGTTATGTTTCTGGATGGCACCAGTTTTGGCAAAAATTTATATTTCATTAAAAGAGGAAATTCATATCAGTTAGTTGAAAGCCTGCAGGATGCAAAGATTGAATTTAAAAAAATTGCTGAATTTAAAGATTCTATGCCCAACATAGCTCCCGAATCAACTGTCCCGGATACACAGGAAGGTGTACTATCAGATGACCAGAACAAAAATACGAATCAATAAATATCTTTCATTATGCGGACTGGGCTCACGCAGAAAAACCGAAGAGATTATAATTAAGGGTCAGATATATATCAATGGCATTCCTACCACCGACCTTTCCTATCAGGTGGATATTAATACAGATACGGTTATGTACAGAGGGCAGGTTTTGCTGCCTGTTCAAGCCTACCACTATCTTATACTGAATAAACCTAAGGGGTATCTCACCACCACAAAAGATGAACGTAATCGTCCTACCGTGTTGCAACTGATTCCACAACAGTACAGGGAACAAGGAACATTTCCCGTAGGAAGGCTTGATAAGGATACCGAAGGCCTGCTGCTTTTTACCAATGATGGGGATTTAGCCTACAAACTAACCCACCCACGGTTCAAGGTGCCAAAAACGTACCAGGTCACGCTTGATCGCCCATTACGCGATGATCATAAAATGGCGATAGAACATGGTATTGAACTGTATGGCACACAAACACTTCCCGCAACAATTGTTCCAATAAATGATGAGTGGACGATAATTACCATAACCATAACCGAAGGCAAAAAACGACAGGTGCGTATGATGTTTTCAATGCTTGGCTATGAGGTAATAAGTCTTA
>JAKPDL010000050.1 GCA_029552825.1 Bacteroidota bacterium | reverse complement strand
CACACTGAAGAGGATGAATGCAATCAGAAATATTGAAAATTTATTATTACGGCTTGCCAATTGAATAAAACACCTTTTTGCCATTAAATTTTGCTGCAGCACCCAGCTGCTCTTCAATTCGCAATAACTGATTGTATTTTGAAAGGCGGTCAGTACGCGATGCTGATCCTGTCTTGATAAACCCTGTATTCATAGCAACAGCTAAATCAGCAATTGATGGGTCTTCTGTTTCACCTGAACGGTGGGACACAACTGCTGTATACCCTGCCCGTTTTGCCATTTCAATAGCTTCGATAGTTTCGGTCAATGTGCCTATCTGATTCAATTTAATTAAGATTGAATTGGCTATCCCCTTTTCTATGCCTTTTTTAAATATTTCTGTATTAGTAACATATATATCGTCGCCAACAAGCTGCACTTTGTCCTTGCATGTATCAGTCAGCAGCTTCCATCCATCCCAGTCATCCTCGGCCATACCATCTTCAATTGAAATGATTGGGTATTTGTTTATCCAATCAATATATACCTGAACCATTTCTTCAGAAGTCTTTTCAGGTTTTGCTTCAGCTGCCATAACATACTTGCCATTTTTGTAAAATTCACTTGCCGCTGAATCTATTGCCAGATAAATATCCTGACCTGCTTTAAATCCAGCTTCTTTAATTGCTTCCAGTATTACATCAAAAGCTTCAGCATTGGATTTTAAATTTGGTGCAAATCCACCTTCATCGCCCACTGCTGTGTTATAACCCTTTTTGGATAATACCTTTTTTAATGCATGGAACGTTTCAACTCCCATGCGCAAAGCTTCTTTAAATGAATCAGCGCCAACAGGAACAATCATGAATTCCTGAATATCCACATTATTGTCAGCATGTTTCCCGCCATTCAATATGTTCATCATTGGCACAGGCAACTCACATGCCCCCACTCCACCAATATACTGATACAGAGGCATACCAAAGGTTTCGGCAACGGCCTTGGCACATGCCATAGATACGCCTAAAATGGCATTTGCGCCTAATTTTGCTTTATTGGGTGTACCATCCAGGTCAATCAGCGTTTTATCTATTTCTATCTGTCGCATGGCATCCATTTCAACAACAGCGCCTGATATTATTTCGTTTACGTTTTGCACTGCCTTCAATACACCTTTGCCATTGTAGCGGGATTTATCGCCATCCCTCAGTTCAATTGCTTCGTTTTCGCCAGTGGATGCACCCGACGGTACGGCAAATCTGCCAACAATCCCTGAAGATAGTTCAACATCAACTTCTATGGTAGGATTGCCCCGTGAATCTAAAATCTCACGTGCATGGACATCTGTTATAATTGTCATATCAGTACTCCTGTATAATAAATTTTTAGCTGAGGCATTATTTTGTGATTACATTACAATGTGATTACAAATAGCAAATATATGCAAGAAGTTTTTTGTGGTGGGGGTG
>JAKPDL010000009.1 GCA_029552825.1 Bacteroidota bacterium | reverse complement strand
ACAAGGACATAATCACTCCTATAAATGCCACCACTTCACATGCTAGTTTTTTGGCTATTGCCTTAATCCCCAATCCTAATACTGCTCCCATTCCAATACCTATGGCCGCCTCTATCCATACATCTTCCGAACACAGTGCTGCAATGTAATCCAACACTGATACTTTATTTACTATTGCAAGGTATATTCCCGTGAAAACAGGTATTGCTATGGAAGCTATTGTGGCAGTAATTGTTATCGCCGTCATTACTCCTAAAATCGAAAAGTGTCCTGACGGGTCAATTTTATTTACCGGGTCGCAATCTGCATACAGGTATTTATGCAGGGTAATTGGGTCAGTTATAATACCTCCCCATGAATCCATAGTCAGGAATCTTCCCAATGCCGGATTCATATATCTTGCCCTCAAATAGTAGAAGTTTACATTTGCATCGTACTGCTCTCCTGTAAAGAGATAGTCGTTTTCTGTTGTTCCTGTCCTGGATGTCAGCATTCCAAAGGAGTCATATGTGTATGTGTCCGTTATGTTTCCATGTATATCGGTTAATGCCCTGGTACTTCCTATTCCGTCATAGTGGTAATAACTAAAACTATCCCCTCTTTTTTGGCTTATCAAATCGTCACCGTAAATATAGCTTACTGTTAAGTTGCCTTCGCCGTCCCTTTCTTCTAATACCTGGGCATACAGTCTGTTTTCATCAACCAGATAATTAGTTACCTCTATACCGTCAACTACCTTTTGAACTCTTATGCCATCTACATTATAAGCATATTCAACTGTGGATGCGTCTTTAGCACCTGTAATATTAACTTTTGTAAGCCTGTTATTGTAATCATATGTATATGTTACTTCTTCTCCCGTATTTGTCTTTTTAGACAGTGTGTTTCCGTTTTTGTCATAGGTATAGACAGTCTGCCCTTCAGTTATAAGCCTGTTGTTTTCGTCATATGTGTATTCTGTTACTACACCGTTTACGGATTTTGAAAGCCTGTTTCCAACTGCATCATATGTATACTCTATTATCGTCTTGTCTCCGTCAGGGTTTTCTATTTCCTCTTTAATTAATTTGTAAGTATCATCATATGTGTACTTTGTTACCCTTCCGTTGTTTTCTTCCGTCCTGATTCTGTTGCCTGCAGGACCAAGGGTATATTTATACGATGAAATTATTTCCCCTGCTTCATTGCGGTTTAGCAGGGATATCAATCTGCTTAAATAGTCATATTCATATTCGGTTGTTGTTTTATTAGGATAAGTAACGCTTTTTCTGTTGCCTATGGCATCGTATGTATAAGTAGTTGTGTTTCCGTCCGGGTCTGTAACGGACTTTAGCCTGTTTAACTCATCATATGTGTAATATGTGGTGCCTGACGGAACGGTAACACTTGTACAATTGCCGGCTTTGTCGTATGTATACGTTATTTGGGTTCCATCCGGATTTATTTGTTTTATTAATCTGTCCATCAGGTCATATTCATAATAGGTAGTACCCCTTTCATCAGTAACTGACTCCCTTTGTCCTGAAAGGGTGTATGTGTAAACTTCACTCTTTCCGTCAGGATATGTTTTCTTTATCAGGTTTCCATCGACATCGTATTCAAATTCTATTTTATTGCCGTTAAAATCTGTTTTTGACGTTACCCTGCCTTCACCATCATATGTGATTACTTCTTCATAGCCTAACGGTAGTATTTGCTTTGTTACATTTCCTATTTTGTCATATTCAAATCTCACTTTGTTTCCATTGGCATCTGTCTGGGAAATTCTATTTCCCTTAGCATCATACTCAAAGCAGGTTTCATTTCCTAACGGGTCAATAACCTTTGTAACCCTTCCTGCTGCATCATATTCATAAACCGTAATTAACCCTGCCTGATCTCGCTCTGATATTTTTTGACCTATGCTGTTGTATTCATAAGATGTATAAGTGCCGTCCGGGAAAATAGTTCTTACCGGGTTATTGTCGCTGTCGTATTCAAAGGTAATAACATTTCCGTTGGCATCAATCATTTTTGTCCTGTTGCCGTTTTTGTCATACTCATATTTTGTCACGTTTCCAAGGGCGTCAATAACTTCAGTTGTATTGCCAACTTCATCATACTTATATTTTGTTACATTTCCCCGCTCATCTTTTACGGATATTATCCTGCCTAACGGGTCATATTCATTTTCAACACAAGAACCGTCAGGGTTTATAGTCTTTATCAACCTTCCCAGTTTATCATACTCATACCTTGTGGTTCTGCCCAATCTGTCCGTTGATGAAGTCTCTCTTCCTTCTGCATCATAAGTAGACTTTTCAGTGGTACCGTCAGCATATCTAACAAGTATAAGATTTCCAAAGGCATCATACTCATATTCCGTTCTGTTGCCGGTTTTATCAATAAGGGCTGATTGCTGTCCTGCCGCATTGTACTCAATTCTTATACTTTTTCCGTTGCCGTCAATCATTCCTATAAGCCGGTTCATTGAGTCATAAATATATTCTGTCTTAATTTCTTTTCCGGTAACTTTGTCAATCTCTGTTTTTGACGTCATACAACCATTACTGTTATATTTGTATAAAACTTCATTTCCGTTGGCATCCGTTTCGGAAATTTTATTTCCCATTGAATCATATTTATAACTCTTCGTATTGCCTTCAGGGTCTGTTTCTGAAATTAAATTACCTCTGCTGTCGTACTTGTAAACGGTTTCTTTACTTGCGATATCATTTCCTATCGCTTCTATTCTTTTAGCCATAAA
>JAKPDL010000041.1 GCA_029552825.1 Bacteroidota bacterium | reverse complement strand
CATATATTCAAAAAATATGGATTCAAAAAAAAGAGCACTAATTACAGGGAAGTGATCGAAGACCCTGACATAGATGCGGTTGTGATACTTACCCCCCATAGCCTTCACGCAAAGATGGTAATTGAGGCCCTTCAGGCTGGCAAACATGTCTTTGTGGAAAAACCCCTTTGCGTAAACGAAAGCGAGCTTCAAGAAATAGCAGAGACTTACTCGGCACTTGTCACGGCTTACCCATCACACCCTTTTTTAATGGTTGGCTACAATCGGCGTTTTTCACCACATGGGAAAAAGATCAAAGATGTGGTTTCCAGTCGAAAAGACCCGATGGTAATCCATTATAGAGTAAATGCAGGCTATGTGCCACCTGATCACTGGGTTCATTCAGAGGAAGAGGGTGGAAGCCGTGTGATAGGTGAAATATGCCATTTTGTGGATTTTATGCAGTTTTTGACTGGCGCAAACCCCGTGAGGGTTTATGCAGAAAGGGTCTCTGGAAATAACCGTAGTGTGGTAAACGATGATAATGTCGTTATAACCATAAAGTTTTCAGATGGCTCGGTAGGGGATATCACTTATTCGGCCTCAGGAGATAGAGCATATTCGAGAGAGCAGGTAGAGGTGTTCTGTGAAGGTAAAACCATTGTGCTTAAGGATTTTAAAAAAACCGAGTTTTACATAAAAGGCAAGAATAAAGCATTTAAAACTTTGAACCAGGAGATGGGTTATAAGGAAGAGTTAGATTATTTTAGAAAAGCGGTGACCGAGGAGCTGCAACTGATTATTACACCTAATGATATTTTTTGTTCCACACAGGTTATATTTGAAATAAATAAATCGTTGGAAACTGGTAGAGCAATTTTAATTAGTGGAGATTAAGCTTATTTGCGGATACTTTTAGTTACAGATTCGTACCCTCCAGAGATACGTTCTGCCTCTCACCTTATGAAAGAGCTGGCCGAAGAGCTGAGGGACAGGGGTTACGAAGTTTCTGTTGTCACATGTTACCCTGCTTACAACCTTTCAGATATAGATTTGGCGAAGAACTACCCAGAATTCTGCCTGGAAGACGGTATAGGGGTTATAAGGGTAAAAACCCTTCCCCACCATAAGGTAAACTTTATAGTCAGGGGCATA
>JAKPDL010000034.1 GCA_029552825.1 Bacteroidota bacterium | reverse complement strand
TTGAATTTCATCCATTCGCCCATAGCTTTCAGTCTCTCCTGCGCACGGTAATCGAAGGTACCACGGCCTGTCGGACCTACATTAAGGAGCAGGTTGCCACCCTTGCTTACCGATTCGATAAGCAATTCAAGAAGCTGGGCCGTACTCTTCCATGTATATTCATCGCGGTAATAACCCCACGAGCCAGAGAAGGTCTGACAGGTTTCCCATGGCACTTTTTTGCCGTTATATTCGGGCCATTTATCAACTTTCACCTGTTCGGGAGTGACAAAGTCCCATCCGCCTTCAACATCGTGGAGGTCGAGCCGGTCGTCAACAATTATGTTTGGCTGAAGGGTACGGGCAAGTTTGAGCAGGCCTTCCGAGTCCCAGTCGTTTCTTCCTTTCCCGTTTTTGCCCGGGAAAGAGAAATCGAACCAGATAATGCTTATTTCACCATAATTCGTTAGCAATTCTCTTACCTGATTCTTCATGTATTCACGGTATTTGCTCATGTCCTTCCCCCTGTTCAGGCGCTCATACGCCGAGTCGGTTTCCTGTCGCAATGGATGGTTCCTGTCGATTGTATAATCGGGATGATGCCAGTCGATAAGTGAATAGTAAAATCCCACTTTCAGGCCTTCGGCTCTGAAAGCTTCCACAAACTCCTTAATGATATCTCTTCCGAACGGCGTGTTGGTGCACTTGTAATCGGTGTACTTTGAGTCCCACAGACAGAAGCCTTCGTGATGTTTTGCCGTCAGCACGACATATTTCATTCCTGCTTCCCTGGCCATACGTGCCCATTCACGCGGATTGAACAGATCGGGATTGAACATTTCAAAGTACTTCTGGTACTGTTCATTGGTCATTCTTTCACGGTTTTTTACCCATTCGTGGCGTGCAGGCAGTGCATAAAGCCCCCAATGAATAAACATACCGAATCTTGCTTCGGTCCACCATTTCATCCGCTGTGCTTTCTGAGCTTCAGTTTCTTTTGGAAGCTGGGCATTACTGCTCAGTGAAAAAGCCAGCAGTAATAACAAAAACAAACAGTTTAGTTTTCTGGTATTCATGGTATTAAGATTTAGGTTAAGTCCGTAATATATTTGTTTGAATTTATACAATTTAATTGTTTTTTAAGTTTTTGTCTTACCTGTCTAATACCCCCATCACGGCCTTGTATCTGCCCCCATCCCAACCTTCCCCCAGGTGGGGGAAGGATTTTATAGTGTGCATCACAGTTAACCTCGAGGGGCAACTCCTCCCCATTTGGGGAGGCCGGGAGGGGCAACTCCTCCCCATCTGGGGAGGTCGGGAGGGGCAAAAAGAAGATAAAAAGCTTAATTTATATTCTGTTCTGTTTAAAGATAGCATATAGCTTTTAAACTGAAAATTATTTTCCTGAACCTTCAGTAAAAACCTTAATAAACTCCTTCATCCTCTGAAAGTGTGATCCTTCCCAGTAAATGCGGCCGCAGCCCGGACACTTCCTGAAATCATCATAATACTCCTTTGTCCTTGGCGGAAGGTAGTCGATAACCTCCTCCTTTGAGACATTAATAAGCTGAGTATTGCATTCAAGGCATATGGTAAACGGTCTGGCAAGGCTTTTCAGATCGAGTCTGTCAAAAACCTCTTTAAGCTGCGATTCAGGATACTGGGATCTGATCCATATACCATGTGTTACTTTTTTGCTGTTCAGCAACTTTTTATCACGGGTAAGGATTATTCTTTTCTGGAATGATGAAATCAGGACTATTTCATCATCGGTGTAGTCTTTTTCGTAAAGAGTATCGAACCCGCACAGGCGAAGGTATCTTGCCAGCTTGCCCAGGTGGACATCGAGCACAAACTTAATTTCCCTGAGCGGTTTCTCACGCAGGTGTGTCACCTTTGAGATATCAATACTTTCAAAAACCGGATAGACCGAAATTCTGTCGCCATCCTCGATGATATATGAAAAATCCACCGATTTGCCGTTTACAAGGATAAGGTCTACCTCCACATGCGGGACGCCGAAAGATTCAATCGCATCCTTAACCTGTTGTTTCCCGGTAAAAGAATAAGGTAAAAGGACTTTTCTTCTGCCTGGAGGAAGAAAGTCGTTCAGCTCTTCATAAAACCTGAACCATGCGTTTTTAACCATGATGGTTATTCATATACGGCTGATGAGAATCTCCTTCAGCTGTTCCTGCGAGAGTCTTGCGGGGTTATTTTTTATATCTGTCCCTTCACATATTATTACTGCATCATCAGGTTCAACCCCGTATTTACCTAATAACGGTAAATTGAGATTTTCTGTCAGCTCATGAAGAAAGTTGATAAATCCGTCGATATAGTAATCCTCCGACCTGTTTTTTTCTTCCAGAAATAACTCTCCGAGTCTGGCATATCTGTATAGAGCATGAGGGTCACTTCCGGTTTCGCGCAATACTCTCACAGTAACCTCATTAGCTTTTGCCATGAGTGTACCACAAACTACACCATGTGGTACCGGATAAAGTGCACCAACAGCCGAGGCGAATCCATGAACGGCACCAAGTCCGGCGTTGGCAAGGCATATACCCGAAGTCAGGGCAGCAAAAGCCATACCCGTCCGTGCATCTATATCTTCACCGTTCTGGTATGCTCTTAACAGATACATTTTTACTGCTTTAATACCTTCATAAGCAAGGGCGTCGGTAAAAGGATTTGCCTTTGTTGAAAGATATGCTTCAGTAAGCTGCGTAAAGCAGTCCATACCGCTTGAGGCTGTGACTTCCGGCGGGCAGCTGACCGTAAGAAGCGGATCGACTATAGCCACATCGGGCACAAGGTTTTCATGCCGGAGCGACTTTTTGAACCCGTTTCTTCCAACTTCGGAGATAACAGCATTCTTTGTAGCCTCGCTGCCTGTGCCGGCAGTGGTGGGAACAGCTATAAACGGTACTTTTACACCGGGGTGCTCTTTCGTACCGACACCTTCGAGGTAATCTCTAAGTTTGTGTCCCAGGGGAAGCATCGCCGAGATTGCCTTACCGGTATCTATGGCACTGCCCCCGCCGATGGCAATAACCATGTCGGGCTTTCTTTCATAAAACCCCGATACGGCACCATCAACAACCGAAGGGGAAGGTTCACCTTCAACAGTGATCAGGTCTGTTTTTATACCCTTCTCTTCAAGAGCAGAAAAAATCTTTTCTCCAACCGGCGATGTGGCGAACGATGGGATACCTGTTACAACAAGAGCCGACTTACCAGTAACTGCTGCCATAACCGGAAGCTGGGAGATTTTTCCCTGACCGAAATAAATCAGCGGCAGACGTGAAAAATTAAATGGTTTTACCATTTTGACCTGTCGGATGGTTGTAAAATATTATACTTTAATCCCTTACGTGGTTCTGCCATCATGTTTTCAACTGTAGCACGCCATGTCTGATAGTGAGGGGTGTTTTTGTGTGCTACAGCTGCCTCATCCGATTCATATGCCTCATAGATCATGAACCTGCAGGGGTCATCGGCCTGCTGAAGAAAATCAAACCTCAGGTTACCGGGTTCCTTAACCGACTCGAGATGGTTGGCTGTTGTCGCCCTTATGAAGGCATCAACCATATCAGGCTTTACATGAACATAAACACATGTGACTATCATATTCAAAGGTTTTCTGTAAAATTAATGCATCGTGAGATAAGTTCAAAATTAAAGTGCTCCCGGGAGCCCCTAATTACCCTGGTTTGTATTCACCCCCTAATCCCCATTTTTTATTTTCACCCCCTAATCCCCCTGGGAGGGGGACTTAATTATTACTTGCACTGAAATAGTATAACAGGAGAAGAAAAAAATTTGGAAACTTATATCAGGATTAAATTAAAAACTGTCAACTTTTTTTAGGACAAGACACCCCCTTTTTTTAATTCACCCCCTAAATCCCCCTGGGAGGGGGACTTATGTAATCAGAGATAATATAGCTGGCTTTTAAAATTAAAATAGATTTTTCTTTCGCTCATTTATAATTTTTTCAAGTCTTTCAAGAACTGAATCAATATCTGATTCAACCTCACTGTTTGTAAATCTTACTACCTGTATGCCATATTTTTCCATCTCTG
>JAKPDL010000001.1 GCA_029552825.1 Bacteroidota bacterium | reverse complement strand
GGTGGTTGTTTTATTGCAACAGCAGCGTATGGAACACCATTCGCTAAGGAAGTAGAAGTACTGCGAAAATTCAGAGACCAGAAGCTACTGAAAACAAAGCCAGGCAGAGCATTTGTAAGATTTTATTACAGGCACAGCCCTGTGATTGCTGATTTTATTAAGGATAAGCCAAAAATTAAAGCATTTGTAAGGGGAGTACTGAAACCAGTTGTATGGTTGTGTGGCAAGATTGTTGGATAAAACTTTGCTGTGATTATTCGTCTAATTGTGAAAACGGTTCTCGTCTTAATCCTCTACCGCAGGGCGAGAGAAAAAAAGAAAGGGTGAGATTGAAAAAAAGGAGTAGCAAAGTATGAGAAAAATAAAATGGCTGGTCGCATCAGTAATTTTTACTTTATTGTTTGTTCCTTATGTTCATTCAAAGGTTACGGTTAATACCATAATTACCAGAACTAAAAATGGCATTGAATATGTTATCGAAAACCAGGGTATTCTGCCAAATACTGATGGTGCTCCTCATCATCCGTGGACAGATGTCATAGGCAGAAATGCAATTGCCGAAGGATACATCATTATTTTTGGTTTAAATCTTGCCTCAGATTCAGCAGCAACAAATCCACAGAGATTGGTCAGCGTTTCACTGACCATGCAGGCGGCAGTGGGCTTTGTTGTTGATTCCTCTGTAATTATTGACCGTTCTGGCACAATTCTTGGTGTAACAGGTGGAGCTGGAACAATTACAATTCCTGCTGGTCGCAGGCCCTTACTTCCACCAGATGATTCAGGTGGCAATGCAGGAAGTGACTTTTTTGTTGCAATCAGAACCGCTGACAGTTGTATTGATGGAAGCAATGCAACATTTCAAATTCTTGGTGTCTCTATAACACCGGTTCTTGAAGGAGATGCCACAAATGCGGGTGCAACCACGCCTTCCATTACATGCGAAATGATTATCGCTGATATACTGCCTGAAGAATTTGACAATGTTCGCTCATTGGGAATTCCGAGATATCCTGCTTATTCCCAGTGGCAGCCAGGGGAAATGATAAGACCAAGGTATGACCGTGTACCTATGAGTTATGATTATGCAAATAGTCCGCTTCCTATTCCCACAGTCCCAATGATGCACTATGTGCCTCAGGTGATACCCTGGGAAACACCAAAGGCAGTT
>JAKPDL010000226.1 GCA_029552825.1 Bacteroidota bacterium | reverse complement strand
ATACCACACCAATTTTATTTTAGCACAATTCTCAGACTTATCAAGATCTCAGAAATCACCTTGAGAATTGCCTGTCTATGTATCAATAACATAGAAAACAGTAATCTGCACATATGATTATGATATAGAGAATCAACAACTTCGATCAAAAAAAGTATTTCGATCATGAAAATCAAAGGAATCTTGAAGCAACATTAAATCGTCGTATCTGAATTGAAAATCAGTCTTTTGTAATCTGGTGATTGATATAATATCACCGGAGGGATAGACATGATGAGATTCATGCTCAAGTCAAAGCTTCACATGGCTACCGTAACAGATAAAAACATGGCATACGAAGGAAGCATTGAAATAGATGAAGAGCTGATGAAAGCCGTCGATCTGAAGGAAAACGAAAAGGTACTCGTGGCTGATGTAAATAACGGAGAAAGGTTTGAAACTTATGTAATAAAAGGAAAACCGAAGAGTGGAGTCATAGCACTGAATGGCGCTGCAGCTCGTCTTGTCGAGAAAGGCGATAAGGTCATAATAATGAGTTTCGCACTTTTTGATGATAAAGAGTACAGAGGACCAAAGGTCGCGATCCTCAACGATAAGAATCAAATCATTCAGATGAAAACTGAATCAGGTTGCTGCTGAGAGATTCCATTTTGAATACAAGGAAATCAAAATCGATATCGATTTTGGTGATTTATACCCTGCTGGTATTTAGCAAGACCATTTTTGCACCCTTCTTGTTAAGTTAAATCCGTCATACATGAAAGAAAGAGAAAAACCGCGTAAATCGGAGCAAGAGAAAGGAAAATACCGTTCAAGGGCAATCTGTCTTCATGCTCTGTGAAAATCCGAACTAATGCGTTCACAGTAATGAAAAAATTGGTTTGACATCGATTGTAAAGGTCGATAAGATCATGTTAGTAAGGTATATTAACTAACTAATCTATTACCATTTCACTGGGCGATCCAAAATTCCGCAGGAAGGGGGACTAAGCGAGATCAAAAACTCTTCGAATAAGTATATCTGAGTTCATGGGACGGTTCTACACGAATTATCCTTTGATGACTGCCGCGGGAATAGTTTCAATGATACCCCCGATAA
>JAKPDL010000220.1 GCA_029552825.1 Bacteroidota bacterium | reverse complement strand
GTCAATCTGGTTTCTCAATATGTCTCTGGGAAAGACCTGAAGGCAGGAAAATTCCTCACGCAGATGAGTAAAAGATATTTCCGCTTGCGAATTATTGATGGTGTCTGTTTTGTTGGAACGAGTGGGGGAAGCGTCTATTGTCTGGATTCTTGTGTAGTTGGGAATCGAATATATGTATCTTCACAGCATCGGGTTTCGATCTTTTCTGCCGATGATTTTTCTTATCTCGGATATTTTGGTTCTTATGGCACGGGGGAAGGGCAATTTAATATTCCGATGTCAGTATGTTCCGACGGAACTTATCTCTATGTGGCTGATTTTAATAATTACCGAATACAAAAATTTACTCTGGCTGGAAATTATATTTCTCAAATCGGGTCTAACGGAAGTGGGAATAATGAATTTAACAAACCATATTGTATCAGGCATCATGACGGGAAACTATACATCGCTGACTTATCAAATAATAGAATCAAGGTTCATTCGGCTTCTGATTTAGCTTATCTTGATTCCTTTTCTATCGAGATGGCTGCCGCTGGATGCTGGATTGATACCCAAAACCAGTATCTTATTGCTGCGGGGACAAATGTAATAAAAATATATGAGCTTAGCACTAAAAATTTTGTCCGCCAATCAAGTTCACTTCCTGCTGGGCGTTCTCCCGTAATTGTTGGTAATTATCTTTTTCGCGGCGATTCGGGCAATCATAAAATCTTAAAATATTTATATTCTGATTTTTCTTCGGCTGGCGAATATACTCCAGGTCAGGGTTCTCTGGCTGGCCAATTAAACACCCCGCTTCATCTCAGTCTTTGGCCAGAAAGAAATCTAATTCTGGTTGCCAACAACGGCTCTCCCTATTATGTCGTTGGCATTACTCCAGATTTGAAATTCCACAGCAACCCCGATGGCTATATCGAAATTGGCAAACTCAATGCCGCCGAGAAAAAAACCTTTGCCCGCCATGTAGTCACTCAATTTTCAAGCAAGCAAGATGATAAGAGCCTGGTTATCGAGACAGAAAATTTAGTTGTTTTTTCAGTGAGAAAAGAATTGCTCAAGCATGTTGCCTTCACACTCCAGCAATTGACGAC
>JAKPDL010000193.1 GCA_029552825.1 Bacteroidota bacterium | reverse complement strand
GGAATTCCTCCCGACAGATATGTTTCGGATGATATCACCCATGATTTTGGTGACGTAAACGAATATTGCCTCAAAGAAGCAGTCTTTTATATTGAAAACGGATCTTTTTCCGTAAAAAGTACCTATCCATACGGTAAGGTGCGTTACTTTACCGAAAAGCCGGTATTGACAAACAATGCATACTATCTTAACTGGCAATGAAGGCTGCAGTGCAAAGTGTCGTCCCGGAGGCAGAAAGGTTAAGTAAATAAAAAATAAAGAAACAGAGATTAATCTTGAAAAAGGCTGTAAAAGAGAAAATCATACTTGGCATCGATCCTGGTACAAATATTACAGGCTATGGAATTATTTCTGCAGGAAATTCCGGTCCTGAACTGATAACTCTTGGAGTAATAGAATTAAAGAGATTCCATGATCATTTCTTGAAGATCAAACACATTTTTGAAAGAACAATCGGGCTCATTGATGAATATCATCCTGATGAGCTCGCCATTGAGTCTCCTTTTTATGGAAAGAACGTACAGTCGATGCTCAAGCTGGGAAGGGCTCAAGGAGCTGCAATTGCTGCGGCACTCTCGCGCTCGGTACCGGTTTTTGAATATGCTCCGAGAAAAATCAAAATGTCGATAACAGGCAGAGGTGCTGCTTCAAAGGAACAGGTAGCCTGCATGCTCATGAATATCCTGAAATTCAGAGAAACAGAGATAATTCTCGATGCCACCGACGGACTGGCAGCAGCATTATGCCACTATTACCAGAATTATTATATCGGAAACATCGCACCCAAAACAAAAGAATACAAAAGCTGGAAAGATTTTATAAAACAGAACCCGGGAAGGGTAAAATAATTACAGCGACGACCATGCAAGTGCTATTATGCTTATTTTTATACCTTCTATCTTCATAAGAGCCGTTACGCAAGATTCTATGGTGGCACCGGTTGTAATTACATCATCAACCAGCAGAACATGCTTATCTCTGAGAGCATCACAATCTGTAATATCAAAAATTCCCTCCACATTAAGCCAGCGATCATATCTCGAACGCCGGGTCTGAGTTGCTGATGAAGAAACTCTTCTAAGTACAGAAGTATTTACTGGTAAACCCGATATTTCGGATATTCCCCCGCAGATGCACTCACTCTGGTTATAGCCTCTTTTTTTCTGCTTTGAAGGATGCAACGGTACAGGGATAATAACATCTATCCCATCGAAAAAACCACTCTCTTTAAGCTGGATTGCATAAATCCTGCCCATAAGGTTCCCGAGTTCCTTAATACCATTATATTTTAGAGCATGAATTATTTTTCTTATACGGCTTCCCTTCTCATAAAAGGAAAATGCAGCGGATTTCTGTATCAAACAGCGGCCCCAGAAGATCTGAGCCACCGGATTATTTTCATCAAGATGAAAATTGGTTCGGGGTATTGACACATAACATTGAGTGCAAATAAGGTTTTCGTTTCTGAGAAGGTGTTCACCGCAGCCATAACACACTCTCGGAAAAAGAAGGGAAATAAAATCATCAACAAGAGCACTAATATAACTCATGCAGCGGGACGTGTTACATTGCAAAAATAAAAAATGCCTGAAATAATATTCAGGCATGAAGGAAAAAAGATATTGTTTTTTCAGGTCATTTCATTAAATCTTTTTGCAATGCGGTCGGCTACAGATTTGAATTCTTCAGGGGTTAATTTCAGTTTTGGCCTGCGGAAGTTCATATCATCCATTGTGTTGATAGGAATCAGGTGTATATGAGCATGGGGCACTTCAAGGCCCACCACCGCAACGCCAATCCTGTTGCATGGCACTTCCTTCTCTATTGCCCTTGCGACTCTCTTTGCAAAAAGCATCAGTCCGGCATAAGTGTCATCATCAATGTCAAAGATATAGTCTATCTCTTTCTTTGGAATTACCAGTGTATGACCGGTATTTAGAGGATTAATATCGAGAAATGCAAGATAATTATCATCCTCTGCCACCTTGTAGCAGGGAATCTCTCCACTGACTATTCTTGAAAAAATTGATGCCATAATCCGGAGTTTTATCAATCAATATGAAATTGAAATTATTTCGAAAGGTATTACCCCTGAGGGCACTTTTATCTCAACCACTTCTCCTACCTTTCTGCCAATAAGTCCCTGGGCTATGGGTGAGTTCACAGCAATTTTACCCAGTTTAAGATTGGCCTCACTTTCAGGAACAATCTGATATTCCATTATGCTGTTATTAAGCTTGTTCCTGATTTTCACCTTATTCAGAATCCTCACCGACGAAGTGTCAATTTTAGATTCATCAATAATCCTTGCCCGTGAGATCTGGTTCTCAAGCCTTGCTATCCTCATTTCGAGCATAGCCTGAGCTTCCTTTGCAGCAGAATACTCAGCGTTTTCAGTAAGATCTCCCTTTTCTGTGGCCTCAGCAAGCATTTTAGCTATCTGAGGTCTCTCAACATTTTTCAGACGATCAAGCTCTTCCCTGAGTTTCTGCAAACCCTCTTCAGTAATGTAGTAAAAATCCGTCATTTCTGCTTGTGTAATTTAAAAAAGAAGAAGAATTCCGGCGGTTTCCGGAACTCTTCATGAATACAAATATAAAATATTTTTTAAAAAAACAAAAATAAAGATCTTTTTTATTGCAAATAAACGTTTTATATAATTACCGGTATTTCTTTTTTGCCTTCCGGGTATCCGCATTAATCTTTTTCCTGTTAGCTCTATCTCTTGCGGCTATCTCTTTCTTGTTCTGTTTCATCCGTTCTTTTACCTCGGGCGATTGTATCTGGTATGCCCTTTTTTTGTTTTCCTTTACAAAATTCTGGTACTCTTTTTTGAGTTTTGCCTCTTTTCTCTCCTGTTCTTTTTTCTTTTTCCTCACACCTCTCGATTCCACCACTTTAACATTTCTTCTATTACTGAACAAACTTTTTTCCGGACTTCTCCCCTTTGTCCTTGGACGCTGCTGTGCTTCGGCAGTTATAGACCCGGCAAGAATGAACAAAATAAGAGTGCTTATACAGAAAATCAAAATTTTTCTCATACCATTATAAATGTTTAACAGTTTAAAGGTAAATTTGCAAAGTCACATAAAAGTATGTTCCGTTATTCAAAAATAATATTTTCCGGATTATGTAACATTGTTTCTGTAAAATTAAAAAAGCCACGGCTGAAAAAAATAATTATAATAGTGATAAACTTTAAAACAATCAGCCATGGCAAGAAAAGTGAATAAAATTACAAAAGATTTTTCAGAAGAAATACAAGA
>JAKPDL010000161.1 GCA_029552825.1 Bacteroidota bacterium | reverse complement strand
AGGTACCAGGATATGAATTTACTGTCAGGCTTAGCAACATTTTTGAGAAAATGATAGAACATTTTTTCCCCTTCAGTTTTGAAGTACTGGATGTCAGATGGAATCATGGTGGCCATTTTTCACCTTTTTAATTTTTGTTTGATGTTTTCAGAATATTCCTTCACCCAGCAGAGGGTGTTTACAAGTGCCATCTGTTCCACTGTTTTGCATTTGATAGACATTAATTCAGGATTGGCAACAAGTATTGCAAGGCATTTTGCACGGGACAAGGCTACATTTAATCTGTTTTTGCTGTATAGAAATTCTATGTATCTGGGTAAATATTCTCCACTTGAAGTGGCCATAGAAACAATTACCACTTCTGCCTCCTGTCCCTGAAATTTATCAACAGTTCCCACTCTTGCATTTTTCGGCAGCGTTTTCTTAAGCAGATTTACCTGCATGTTGTATGGAGCAACAACGAGAATATTCTCTTCGGTTATGCGTTTTTTCTTTTCTTTTTTTTCAAAGTAGTGCTGTTCCATGAGGCTTTCATAGATCTCCTTCACGACCTGTGCCTCTTCAGCACTTCTCTGGGAACATGCATCGTGCTCAACAGGTACATACACAACACCTGAAGGTTTTAAAACAGGGTGAGCATCTTTTCCCAATACAAGATAAAAGTTAGCAGTAGACGGTTCTGGTTTCAACCTGCCATCATATACAGCCTCTGATATAAAATCGCAGATGTCAGGGTGCAATCTCCATGTCCTGTTAAGGAATATACCCCGTTCAGGCGGAATTGTTGCCATACCATTCAATAGGTATTCAAGGCAGGACTCACCCGACCTCCCGGGGTGGATTCCCTGTATTGGTTGACTGAGTTGCATCTGGTCACCCAGAAGCACTATGTTTCTTGCACTTGTCCCCATGGCAATGAGATTTGCCAGGGCAACCTGACCAGCCTCATCAACAAAAAGATAATCCAGCATCTTATACGCCTGAGGGTCGGAAAACAGCCATGCAGTTCCTGCAATGAGCTGATAATCCATGCTTAAGGCACCTTCATTTGAGAATGCATCCTGTATGTATCTGCCGTTGAAAACGCTATCATCACTTGTGGACTTTTTCACACCACGGAAACTAAAACCTTTTTGTGATGCAACGCGCTCAACATCGGACAGCAGATTGTTGATCGCCTTGTGGCTGTTGGATGATACGCCTACCCTGTTGCCCCGCCTGAGAAGTTCCACAATAATATGTGAACCCGTGTAGGTTTTACCTGCACCGGGAGGTCCCTGGATGAATAAATAACTGTTATCAAGATTTGCCACTGCATCAATTATGTCATGCATGGATCCTTGATTTTCGTCGATGATAGAGCTTCCCCTTTTATATCCTTTAATACGGGGAATATCCCGGGATAAAATGGCCTCGAGGGCCGGGTATTTTTTATTTTGTTCTATAATGCTGTCTGCAAATCGGTATACCGCATCTGTAAGGGAATCAGAATTCAATGGGCCTCCAAGACCTATGCTAAGTCTGGTATTGAGCATACCTTTTTTTGCAGGATATGAAAATGTAACCTTAAGCGCGTCTTCGTCAACTACCAGTTTGTTGATTGATTGCAGCGTGTCTGTAATAACACAGCTGTCACCGGTTTTTATCTTTGTTTCCTGCTCAGGGTAGAGGTATGTATAGACATAGGAATTTTTATCTTTATACGGGGGATTTGCCGGATCATGATACATATTACCTATGGCTTCCACATTTTCCATTAATTCCTCGGGTGTCATCTCAGCCCTTGAGAAAACTGACCACCATACGGGCTTGGCTGCCCTTCTCTGAAAGTCAAGAAGGTAATAGGTGAGCTCCTTTACCTCGTCACGCTTTTTCCATCTGGTTCTGTCTTCAGGCAGATTGGCTGTGAGCTTTTTTTGGTATTCAAAAAGCCGTAACTCTTTATCGTTGCGTTTTGTTATATCATTGGATTTGCTGTCCTTAGCTTCTTCATAGTCTGCCCATGGCAAATTTTCTGGTCTTATTTTTAGAAGCCATTCCCTGAGCCTGTATGTCGAGATAAGGTCATTTTTGTTATATTCTTTTATATGTGTAAGGCAGTCTTTGTCCCCTGTTTCCTTCCACCGGTTATAATACACAACACTTGCACCGGCGTCTCTGACCTCACCGGTTCTTTCTTCAAGATAAAAGTGTTCTATGTTTTTAAGGGAATATGCCGGTTCGGAGATCATCATCCCCTCCCTGACAACCTTATAGAGATCTACGAGCTTTCCGAAACGCAGAAGGTTGTCCACCTCCGCCTCATGTGTTCCGTGGAGTGACATGAGCTTTTTAAGTGCTGCCTCTTCATAGTTTCCGTAATGATAGATGTGTGCCCCTGGATACTTTTTAAGGCGACGGGCTGCAAAATCCAAGAATTTTATAAAGGCCTGCTTTTCTTCATTTTTGTTGTGCGCCCATATATCCATAAAGACAGATTTACCTTTTTCAAAATAGTGAACCCCGAAAAGGTATTCCAGTCCGTCGATATCCATGGAGTCGCTTTCCATGTCAAAAAAGATATCCCCTTTATCCGGTTTGGGTAGCCTCGCGAATCCCCTTTTTCTCTCTATGTCCAGAGGAAGCAATTCATAGCGGTTTTGGCCGGTCTGTCTTTTTTCGAGCTGTAAGGATGCCTGGTGGCGAAGCTTGTTTAAGGTCTCTGAAGCCATTTTTGGTATGGTAGTATTATCTGGACAGGCGAGGGCTTTTAGCGTTGAGATGCCGCCTGCCTTGAGCTTTTTGATCTGTATGCGCGTTATGTTAGCTACCTGATTCAGGTGGTCGTCTTTTATCCATTGTTCCTCACATATGTTTCTCCATCGGCATATATCGCAATGGTCGTTTTTCTCAGGATAGGTATCAATATGTCCCTGTTGAATCCTTTTTATGAAACGTTCTTTCAGCATTGCATAATATTTAGAATAATCGTCGTATCTAAAACTCTCTTCCCTGCCATCGCCTAAGACTATATGCATCATTCGAGGGTCGTGTTTCTGAAGATGCCCGAGCAGTTCGGAATAAAAGCAAAGCTGTATTATGAATTTGGCCTTCGTATGTCTGGCGAGTTTTGTGTCTATGACCTCATAGCTGAAATCACCCAGTGATGAGGGATGGGGGACTTTTTTAAGAAAATCGGCATGTCCGAGAAAAGGATGCTTGATGAAAGTTGCCTGGTAGATGATATCTGCGCCTGAACGCATTGCTTCAATCGTTTTGACAGCAGCTTCATCTATATTGTCCTTTAAAGGAGAAATATCTGCAAAATGGGTGACTTTGCCTTTAAGTTGCCTTACATAGGAGCCTTCATGCTCGAACCCTTTCTTCTGGTATAGCATTGTCTCTTCGTCATCTTCGGCTCTGGGCAGGGGGGTCTGGAGGTCAATTAAATCAAGAGTTATTTTGTGCTCGCAGTCGAGAAAATTGACAATATCAGAGGCAGAATAGAGGATGAAGTTATCTGTTTTCTGCATGGTTTTTACGTAGATATAAAATCATTAATTATTTTGCTTATATTGTCTATATGTTCTTTTGTCGGTTTACCTCCCTGAACAGGTTTAAGCGGAAGAGCGCCAACACCTTCATAAAGTTTTTTTGCATTGTGAGCAGGATACACAACCGGTATTTCTCCGGGATAAAGGATGAAAGCACCTACTACATTTTTTATTGCCTCCCTGTATGTGTGCATCTTATCTATATCTTCATCCTTCCATCTTGATATGCCGCCGGATTCATCTTCTCCGTAAAAAGTACCCGACCCTTGCCTGCCCTTATATTTTGCGTCAAGAATAAGCATTTTTCCTCCCTTGTTTATAACTATATCGGGTATCAATTTATGTGAGTAGCTCGAATTTGTAATGTGTTGTGCATCGAAATCGTCTTCAGGCGAACAACCGGTCGTCCCGCTGTAATCCTGATTAAAAGCAAGGCAGATGTTGTCTTCATATTTAATTACAGTGCACAGATCAATCTTCTGCTCCTTTTGGTCATCTGTTACTATGCTCCGGCAGTCTATTATCTTTCTTCCGTTTCCATCGAGAATGTCTTTCACATTAAAGAATGACCAGTATTCAAAAAGCGTGGGAGTATCTTTTGTTTCAAGCAAGTTCTTGAAATCATCTGCGTCAAAGTCGCATCTCGTGCAAAGCTGCAGCAGTGAATAAAGGCTAAACAATTGCCTGTATCCCTCCCTGCGCTGCAATACCTGTGAGTTTGATGGTATAAATGTCATGGGGGCTACATCCGTCCAAAAAGGGTCTTTCAGGAACATATTTATCTTTTTTAAAATCTTTTCGATGTTTGTTTCAATTTCGCTGTTCAGATAGGTACCCGATACACCCCTCATTTCTGAAGCAAGCCTATCCAGGCGATGCCTTATCTGCTTCAAAAAGTGCCTTACAAACCTGTTTTCTAAGGTATCTACCGTGTGATACTTATACTGAGTGACAACCTGTGCTGGAAAAATACTTTTTTGTGTTTTAAGGGCAAGGGTGTTTGCAAGACGTGTCCTGAAAAGAGAATGATTTTGAGGCAAAATTGCAAAGTTATCCGACTTAATAAGCGTTTTAAGGAATAATCCTGTCTCAACAAATGATACCTTTTCTATGGGTGTTAAAGCATATTCGACATTAATCTTCATGTGCGGGTCGTTAAGAATGAGCGCTGCAATGGCGTCTATATCAGGTGAACTTTCAAGGAGAAAAGTTTTCAAGAAAAGGTATTCGATATAGGCAATATCAGAACCTGGTTTTTCTCTTTTATATCTCTGTCCGAGCGGTGTATTAAAGCTGAAGATGAGATTGGCGTATTTGAGGGCAATGTAGTTCAGCATCGAGTTGTAGAGGTCTTCAGGTATCTTTTTATTTTTTACCCTGACGTTAATTGGGCCAAACCGGGTCATGCCCGAGTAGTTATTGAAATTGATCTCGTATATTTTATCTGGAAATTTTTGAATAAAGCATGAAGATTTTTTATTTGATTGAAGTTGAGAGATAAACTCCGGGACTTTTTCGTCGTAAAACCTGACAAAATATGTTTTTAGCTCATCAAGTTCCAGGTAGTCTTTATAAGGATTGGCATTTTCGATTACCGTAGCCTCCTCGCCGAGCAGGTAAGGAACCTCGGAAATCGCCATTCTCATGGATTCGGAGTAAAAAACGCCTTCCATGTTATTCGATGAAACTCGTATAACCTTGAATAGTCAGGTTGTCCAGCATTCTGGAAAGCTTGGCAGCGGATCTCGGATAGCGGGCACTATCGGTCAGATAATCAACGACTCTAGCTTTAGATACATCTAATGTGTATCCCTGTTTTGCGCATTGCTGAAAAAGCTCTTTTAGGGGTTCTTCGAGTTTTGCCTGTGAACCGTGGAATTTGGGGAGTATTTTCTGCAGCATCTGTATGTCAAGCACATCATTGATGTCAAATGTTTCTATCTCTTCCTTTGCGTTTATGACAAAACGGGATATTTCGTTAATAACACGATAGCCGAAATGAAGGTTGTAGGGAGAGAGAATATCAAGTATCTCTGTGAAGAAGTTATCAACATACTCTTTGGCTTCCTCATAATCAGACTTTGAGCAGAAGGGGCTTTCATTGCCGTCTGACATAAGTTTTTTGATTATATTTGAATCCTTCAGAACAAACCTTTCTGACCCGCTGGAACCTGTTGAATAACTCGCTATATTGACATCATTGAATTCAATGACATTTGCCCTGTCCAAAACCTTTGGACTGAACATATAGGTTGATTCGTCAACATTAACGGTACCCGTGAAAAATACATTTGGGGGGATATTGAGCCTGCCAGGGATTTTTGATCCGTTTTGCGCATTGACTTCCTCTGCATGGTGCAGATGGATAGGTTCTCCTTGATGGTTCGAAGGCGTTCTGCTTTCCATTATGCTTAGAAAATCAGAGAAATACTGCTCAACTTTTGCAAGATTCATCTCATCGAGGATAATAAAGTATGGCTTATCAGGGTTCTGGGCTGCTTCAAGCAGTATTTCTGTTACAGCAGTGGTGTGATATTTTTCATCAAGGAGGTTGTAATAACCCAGTAGCCCCCTGTTATCCATCCAGTCCGGCCTTACTGAAACAAAGGCAATCCTCTTCGAGCGCTGCTCCGGGGTATCATCCTGGCAAATGTATTCGGCAAATATCTGTGCAATCTTTGTCTTGCCTGTTCCTGATATGCCTGTAAGTATTACAAAAGGTTTCGTTTTAAGAGATAGGAAATATCGTGTAATGACTTCTTTGGGGAAATAAAACCCGGCCTTCTCAAAATAGTCGAAGATATCCTTTGTATCATAATCCATTGATAATAGCCCCTTTCTTTTATCGAATGTCCATTTTTTCATTTAAAGCCCTTAACTCAAGACGACCGACGACCATTTTTCAATATTTTTTATTGTGATTTTACGCCAGTTTTGATCAAGAACTTTGCCTTGTTTTGTAAGTTCCTCATGAAGTTTATCCAAAAGTTTATTAACGTCTATTTCTTCCCCGGGTTTGGCTATTTTTTTATATGCCATTTCATAGTCTTCCTCGGTAGGGATATAATCTGATTTAGTTTTATTACTATCTTGTTTAACAAATTTTTCTTCAGCGGGTTTTATTGTATTTGGAATTTCTAATATTTTTCTATATACGTTTAGCTTTTTAGACCACTTACTATTAGCATAGTAAAGTGTATAATCTATAATTTGTTTGTTAGTAAAATTATCATGTTCAAAAGGAAAATCTATTACTGCTCTGCCAAGATCAAATTCTTTTGCACTTAAAGGTATTTCTATTAGATTTTTTCTTTTACTATAATAATGTTTTCCATAATGTGCATATACTTGAATACAATCTGCTGGAAATGATTCTTCTTTGCCTTTTTGTTTACTAACAATATCAGGAACATTTTCGCTTTGGACAAAATATTCTTTATCACCCATTTTAATTTTCATATCTGTCCCTCCTTTGTTTTTATAATAAAATGGAAAGCTATAAGTAAAATAATGATTTCTTTCCCCCCATAACCTTTTCCAATTCTAATATTTCAAAATATCAAAATGCAACTT
>JAKPDL010000002.1 GCA_029552825.1 Bacteroidota bacterium | reverse complement strand
CTGAAAATATTCAAGTTCAATTTTATGATAACCTTTCCCAAGAGCAATATAATCAAACTTTTCCACTGCCCTCGGGTGAACACCGTCATTTAATACAACCAGCTCACCGTCAATAATAAGTTTGCTGCCATCATCGGAATTAAGGTAGAATCCGTAAATACTCTCTTCAGGGATATTCAGCAGTCCGGTAAACCTGAGTGCGAAGTTCTGGCTATCCTCAGAAATCCTTGCGTTAATAACCTTCGTGACTGTTGTTTTTACAGGCTGAAGTGCTCCGAAGTCAGGTAGTGAGGTGAACTGTCCCTGGTAAACATTCACATTCAGCCCCCTGCTATATCTGCCGCCCTGTATTCCAGGAATAAGATTCTTTTTTACAAGGTTATATGAAACGGTTCTGCTTGTGTCATTTCCGTGGACAGCAAATGCTTTCAGTGTGCAGGTTTCATTAACCTTAACAGGTCCTGAATACAATAAACCGCTCTTTACGGGATCGGAGTCATCGAGTGTATAGAAGAATTTTGCTGAAGGGTTATGGCTCGTAAGAGAGAGGTCGAGTTCATTGTAAAATACCAGCACCTTCTGTTCAGGAACCGGAGGCAATATTCCCAGGTTTGCCTTTGCTACATTTTCCGCGCCCATTTTGTCGACCTTGCGGTCATAAGTCATCAGTCCGTTTGTTTCAGTTTCCACATCAGTTGTCTGCGTATAGATTATTGCACTCAGTCCTTTTTCTTTGACGAATCTATATATCTGGTCGAGGTATGCTTCGAAGGTTGTCAGCAGCTGAAGGGTATCTTCGAAGGTTCTGTAACCCCAGTATGTAGCTTCCCATGTATGTCCACTCACCGGATAGCCGAGTCCACCGTATTCTCCAAGCACTATGGCCCTGTTTTCTTCAGGCTCAGGACAGCGTGGTGTTGGGTAGTTGTGAATATCTTTCACATCGCCACAGCCTCTGTCGGTCCATCCCGAAGCACTGTTTACCAGCCTTGTGGGGTCATATTGTTTAATAAGTTCTGTGATCCTTTCTGTGTCCCACTGACCCCATCCTTCATTATAGGGCACCCACATAATTATTGAAGGGTGATTATATTTTGTTTCTATCATCCTTTTTAGCTCATACTCAAACTGTTTTCCTGCTTCTTCTGTTTTTGTGATATCGGGAGCCTCTCCGCTAATATACCTGTCGCCGCTTGGCATATCCTGCCATACAAGTATGCCAAGTCTATCGCACCAGTTATAGAACCTCCTGTTTTCGACCTTGACATGTTTTCTGAGCATGTTATATCCCATCTTCTTTGTCATTCGGAGGTCGTAAACCATTGCCTCGTCGGTTGGCGGTGTATATATCCCATCGGGCCAGAAGCCCTGGTCGAGAGGACCACGCTGGAAAACAAACCTGTTGTTGAGCATCATTCGTGTAAAACCATCCTCCGTTTTACCCAGAGAAATCTTCCTCATCCCCGCAACTGAAGTCACCATATCTTTGCCGCCCTCTGAGTTCATTTCAATTGTTACATTATACAGATATGGGTTATCAGGTTCCCATAAAACCGGATTTTTAATTTCCAGTGTTATATCATTACCGGCTTTACCTGTACCTGAAGCAATAATTTTTCCGCCATCATAAACTTTAACTGAAATTTCACCTTTATTGTCTGATGTCATCACATTAAATGTCAATGTATTTTGGTCTATGTCGGATACTGTTCTGAAGGAGGTGATGTACGATTTGTCTACCGGTTCGAGCCATACTGTCTGCCATATACCTGTTGTAGGTGTGTACCAAATACCTCCCGGGTTTGAGACCTGTTTACCGCGCGGCTGAGGTCCTTTGTCTGTGGGGTCCCATACACACACCAGCAGTTCATGTTCCTTACTTTCTGAAAGCAGGTCTGATATTTCAAAGCTGAAAGGATCGTAACCGCCTCTGTGCAACCCGGCTTCTTTTCCGTCAACCCACACCCGGGTTTCCCAGTCGCACGCCTCAAAATTGAGAAGTACCTTTCCCTTCCTCCAGCTCCCTGGAATCTTAAAAGTGGTTCTGTACCATAGATTTTCATTTTCCGAAACCCTTCTCTTTACGCCCGAAAGTGCCGATTCAACAGGATAAGGAACAAGTATCTTCCCATCCCAATTATCAGGCTTTACATCACGAGGGGTAATAGCATAATCCCACAAGCCGTTAAGATTGATCCATTTCTGTCTCACCATATCGGGCCGTGGATATTCAGGCCATGGCTTTAGAGGGTCCACCCGTGAAGCCCATTCAGTCAGAATAGGATTATCCGCAATTTTCCATTCGGCTTTTTCCTTTTTACTGCAGCCTGAGATAAATATGAAAATGATTACTGCCAGAACAAAAAGATTATTTTTCATGAGCGAATAATTTTTTATGTTTTTGATAACTAAATCTTTATCTTCAATTTACATCACCTGCTTCACTTTTGTATAACTATTTCTCCTTCCCCTGGTTGGCAGAATGAAAGATTTCTCTCCTTCCAGAGGATTTGGGGTGATTTAAAAAAGTTCAGAAAGATAAATTTTTTGCCGGAATAAGGCAAAAGATAAACAGGATGTATGAAAAATTTTTATTTCACTCTTGTTATGCGTGATTCAACAGGCTGATCGATAATGATTGGAACCTGTTCTTCTATTGTGTTTGTAGAATCGAGCTGCAGGGCTCTTACTTCCGACTGACTGATCCTGCGAACCAGATTATGGATGGTAAGGGTTATATTTTCGAGAGTTGAAAGTGGATTATCAATTGGCATTACCCTGTCGATAAGAACAAATTTGAAATCTCCCTGCAGGTCATGCTTTCGGAGTGAATCATAGCTGCTTTCAAGTGTGATTTCACCCGATTTTACAAGGTCTTCGAGTACTTCCCTGAAATAGAGGTCGATTCTTGGTTCGACTTTAAATCCAATATTGAAATCTATTCTGATAAGAATTCCCGGTATGATATGTGTAACTTTGTATTCAAATACCCTGGGGTCGTTAACGGTATTGACATGCAGGAACCAGTAGGTATTTGCCCTCTTAGGCTGTTTTTTAAAGATTGAATATATCACTTTTGATTCGACCTGGTCGGGGTTGTTTGCTCTGATAATATAGACCAGGTTGGTTGCCGTTTTGGGCACCGATTCATCCTTGCTGAGGTCTTTAAATAGATCTATATAATCCTCAAGGTTTGCAAATGTTATGTATCTGTTTTTGATTTTCCTGCCGAAATACCAGCCGTACATGATTATGTAGAATGAAGCAGCCAGCAGCAGGGTAAACCAGCCCCCGTAAGCAAATTTGTTAAGGTTTGCGATAAGAAACCCTGATTCAATTGTAAGGTAAACTGCAAGGAAAAGATAAAGCAACCTGTGGTCGGTACCTTTTTCGTAATGATAAAATGAGAGAAGCAGGGTGGTGATTATCATTGTTATGGTGATGGCAAGGCCGTAGGCTGCTTCCATGTTTGTTGAGTTGCGGAAAAATATCACCACAAAGCTGCATGCTATCCAGAGGAACCAGTTGACAAACGGCAGGTAGACCTGATTTCTGAACATTGTAGGATGGAGGACTCTTATCTTTGGCCAGAAATTAAGGCGCACTGCTTCTCCGATAAGGGTATATGAACCGCTTATAATTGCCTGGCTTGCCACAATTGCTGCGCATGTTGAAATAATAATGCCAGGAAGCAGGAACCATTTCGGCATAATTGAATAAAACGGGTTTATATCGTTAATATTCTGATAGTTGGAAATAATCCATGCACCCTGACCGAAATAATTGAGAAGCAATGCTGTTTTGACAAAAATCCATGATACCCTGATGTTTTTCCTTCCACACAGGCCCATATCAGAATATAATGCTTCTGCACCCGTTGTACAGAGGAAGACAGCTCCCATCAGCACGAAGCCTCCGGGGTATTCCGTAATAAACCTGTAAGCATACTCAGGGTTAACTGCCTTCAGAATCTCAGGGGTGTGAATTAATTGAGAAAATCCAAGAAGTGCCAGCAGGGAAAACCAGATAACCATAACCGGACCGAACCATCTTGCAAGATAAGCCGTTCCGAACTGCTGCAGGAAAAACAAAGCACTAAAAATTATAAGCACTACAGGTATTACGGGGAATCCGGGCTTTATAAGTTTTAAGCCTTCAACTGAAGCGGTAACGGTGATTGAAGGGGTCAGAACGCCGTCGGCAATCAGGGCTGAACCCCCTATCATTGTAAGAATCGCTGCTGCAACAGACCTTTTTTTAATCAGGGCATAGAGTGCAAATATTCCACCTTCCCCGTTATTGTCGGCCCTGAGTGTTATGATAATATATTTGATTGTGGTTTGAAGGGTAAGAGTCCAGAAAATTGCTGAAAGTCCCCCGTAAACAAGAAGATCATTGAAGTTGTCCCTGCCTCCCAGAATTATTGCTTTGAAAGTATAGAGGGGACTGGTCCCAATATCTCCGTAGACAATACCGAGAGTCAGTATCAGACCGGCAAGAGAAAGTTTCTTAATACTTTGATCCTGTTGTTCTGAATCTTTCATAACTTTCTTCCGGCATAGCCGGATATCTGATTTTCAAGGGACGCAAATTTAATAATTAAAAACATTAAATGTAAATTTACACCCCATAATAAAACAATATATTCATGAATTTCAGGTCAAAAATCAAAGCACTTTACCAGAGAATAATTTCCGGTATGAGTGCCAATAATAATCCTCTCTTTATATTTTTCTACAAATATTTTTATCGTCCACCAGAAGGCACAATAGAAGAATTTACCGATATATTTTCACGGTATAGAAGGAAAATCAAAGTTGTACAGGTAGGCGCCAACGACGGAATAACGAATGATCCCATACATAAATTTATAAAGAGAGATGGCTGGGAAGGTGTTCTTCTGGAACCTCAGAAATATGTTTTTGAAAAATTTCTTCAGCCTCTGTACAGAAAAACCCAGGGAATAATAACAGTTAATGCGGCTCTTGATAGAACCGACGGTTACAAGCCTGTATACAAAATTTCTGCAAGCAATTCAAGATGGGCAACAGGTCTAACAAGTTTCAACAGGGAAGTGCTTGAGAAAGCTCTCAGTTCAGGGTATATTGAAAAACAGGCTAAAAAGGAGGGATTGAAGATTGAAGACTCTGCTGCCAGTTTAATAACTGAAGAGAAAGTGGAATGCATTTCGCCCGAAACCCTGATAACCCGATACAACCTCGACAGAATTGACTGGTTGCAGATTGATACCGAAGGGTATGATTATGAAATAATTAAAATGTTCAACATTGAGAAGACGAAACCATGCGTGATAGTTTATGAAAATCTTCATCTGCCTGAAGAACAGAAAAAGGAGTGCAGGGAGATGCTTGAAAAAAACGGCTACAGATGCAGGGATTTCGGCCCCAACTCACTTGCCGTTCTCGACCCTCCCGAATGCCTTCAGAAGTTTTTCGCATAATATATGTCAGATAAATCTGATTTTTTTGATTTAATTTGCAAAATCATAAAACTTTTTAATGGAAAATTCAATAACAATTCTGGCCGTAACTGCAGTATCGCTCGGGTTTTTTCATACTCTGATGGGGCCTGACCATTACCTGCCGTTTATTGTTCTGAGCCAGGCAAAGAAATGGAGTACGAAAAAGACAATGTTGATTACTTTTCTCTGCGGGCTCGGGCATGTACTTAGTTCTGTTGTTCTGGGAATTATCGGGATAGGAATCGGCATCTCGGTCAACAAGCTTGTATCTGTCGAGTCGGTGAGGGGTAATATTGCAGGGTGGCTTTTCATTGCATTCGGACTTGTTTACACTATAATCAGTATCAGGAATCTGGTGAGAAAGAAAACACACACTCACAGGCATTTTCATCCCGGTGGGCTGGAGCATGAGCACGAGCATAACCACATGAAGGAGCATGTACATGTCCACGAAGAAGAGATTGTCTCAGCCACACCATGGATTCTTTTTCTGATTTTTGTCTTCGGGCCATGTGAGCCCCTTATACCTCTTCTGATGTACCCTGCAGCCGAAAATAACATTACCGGTGCAATTATTGTTGCAATCCTGTTCTCAGTAGTGACAATCGCAACAATGATGTCAATAGTACTGGTTTTCAAACTTGGCCTTACCAGTATTAACCTGAAGCCGCTCGAGAAATATAATCATGTGATTGCAGGTGCAGTAATTCTTCTTTCTGGAGTAGCAATACAATTTCTGGGGCTCTAATTTCTTGCTTCTCTGAACAACAGCCACGTATGAGGGTCAGGAACAATTTCTGCAATGTCTCCTTCCTTTATGCTTATTACTGTTTTCCTTTCGCTGACTCTTACAGTTTCAATCTTTTCCTGCCCGCCAGTTTTAATCAGCAGGTCGATTGAAAAGCTAAAAGGATAAGCCTGCTTCTGCTCTATTAAGATATCAGTAACGCCTCTCGATGAGCTTTGTTTCGATATCTTAATTTCAGGCTGACCCGGCACTTCGAGCCACTGATGAAAAAACTGCTTAAGATTCCTGCCTGAAACCTCCTGCATCACATTCATGAAATCGTTTGTTTCAGCAATGCTGTCTCTGAATCTTTCAAAGTAAAGTCTCATGCCTTTCCAGAAATTTTCTTCACCAACCTCGCGCCTCAGCATGTGAAGAACCCATGACCCTTTCTGGTACGAATTTGCATTGAGCAGGCTCATCAGATTTGTAACTGAAGTATCGATGACGGGAGCGGGATTTTTATCGTAATACCTCAAGACTCTCTCCCTTGCCTGGCGCATTTCCGTTTCAAGCCGCTCCCTGCCATAGTTCATTTCCATATATACGGCAGTGAGATAGGTTGCAAACCCCTCACTGAGCCATATATGGCTCCACTCTTTTTCAGTAACGGAATTTCCGAACCACTGGTGTGCCGTTTCGTGCGCTATTAGCCCTTCGGCTCTCCCCTTACCGGTTACAGAATTTTCACTGTAAAAAATGCATGAGGCATTTTCAAGTCCTCCAAAAATGGTCTTCGACTGCACATTGGCAAGCTTTTCATAAGGATAAGGCCCTATAAGCTTCTGATAGAATTCCACGGCCTTAACGGCAACAGAATAATCGTTGAAGCCCTCATTACGGTTTTCGGGAAAGACCCAGCTCCATACCGGGATGTTACCTGCAAAACCTGCCAGGCGCGTGGCAAAAGGCGCAGCACCAAATGCCATAACCTTAACCGGCAAAGGAACTTCTTCGTGCCAGTGGGTAAGCCTGTTGTAACTGTCAACATTGCTTTCCTCAATCAGTCTGCCGCTTGCTACAACCCTGTAATGAAAAGGAGCAATTATTATAAAATCCACTTTAGCCTTGTCGGAGGGATGATCTGTAACAGGTAAATAATATGAAGCCCTGTCGGGCCAGTGGTCAGAAAAAAAAGTGCGGGCACCATATTTGTTCTTTGAAATTATGAGTCCGTCGGCAGGTATGCCCGAATAAACAACCTTCAGTTCTGCCACCGAACCTGCTACAAACGATTTTTCAGCAAAAATCTTAAGCTTGTTACCGGCGTGTATCCACTTTGCCGAATTCCCTCCAATATTTACATTCTGAACTTTCATCCCTTTCCCCGGGGAGTCAGAATTTCTGAAATCAAATTCAACATAACCGGAAGTAGTATTAAATCTGACTTCGGATAAAGCTTCAACAAATATTATATCGGTGGAATCGTTTATCCGTATAATAAATTCATATCTCAGAACATCTGTCTTACCATCAGGCTTTCCCGCGAAAGTCAGCAAATAAGAAAAGAGAAACGCAAAAAACAGAAGAAGGTATTTTTTCATCTCATAACATTTTTTAATCGGTGCCTGCTCAAAATTATAAAACTGATTAATCAAAAATCCTTAAATCTTTTTTTATTGCACAACTTGAATTCTTTTATTTATTGACATTTAATTATTAGTTTTGCCAGGTAAAACATATCTGATGGGTTTTGATTACAATACTCAGCGCAAAAGGATGGTTCTTCCCGAATACGGCAGGAATATCCAGAAAATGGTTGATTACCTGAAGACAATCAAGGACCGGGATGAGAGGAACAGGGCTGCTGCAACAATTATCCATATAATGGGTAATTTGAATCCACAACTAAGGGATGTTGAGGACTTCAAGCATAAGTTATGGGATCATCTGGCTCTGATAGCTGATTGTGACCTCGACATTGACTCTCCCTATCCTCCGCCTGAGAAGTCGAAACTGGCTGAAAAGCCTAACAGGATACCATATCCACAGGGTAACATCCGGTTTCTGCACTACGGCAAGAACATTGAGATGATGATTGATGCTGTTTCGAAGATGCCTGACGGTGAAGAGAAAGATTATTTAACCTATCTCATCATCAATCAGATGAAGAAGCTATACATCACATGGAACCGTCCACAGGTATCGGATGACATCATTCTCAGTGATCTTAAATATCTATCAGGTGGGAAGCTTACAATACCGGAAGGCATGAAAATACCTGAGGCAAAAGAACTTATGGCGCAGAATAAGAAAAAACAGCAGACAAACAAGCACAACAAACAGCAGAATAAACATTCCCAGAAGAAAAAAGGGTTTAACCGGCATTGATGAGTTCTTTTATTGTTCATGGAGGCAGGTCGCTTAAAGGTGAAATAACGCCTCAGGGAGCAAAAAATGAAGCCCTGCAGGTAATATGTGCCTCCATGCTAACATCCCACAAGGTTACTATTCAAAATATTCCCCGCATACTCGATGTCGAAAATCTGATTGACCTTGTCAGTTCTCTGGGGGTCAAGGTCACAAAAGAGTCATCTGGTTCCACCGTAACATTTGAAGCCACCTCGCTGAATCCGGACAATTTAAAGGATCCGGGTCTGATTGAAAAGGGCCAGCGTATACGTGGTTCAATAATGATTGCGGGTCCTCTGCTGGCACGATGCGGTAAAGTATTCGTTCCCACACCGGGAGGTGACAAAATAGGAAGGCGACGTCTCGACACCCACTTTACAGGTCTCATAAAACTGGGCGCAACAGTTAGCCATAATAATGCTGATCACTATTATACCCTTGAGGCAAAAAGGCTCAAGGGCAACTATATTCTTCTTGATGAAGCCTCCGTGACGGGAACTGCCAACATTATCATGGCAGCCGTACTGGCTGAAGGAAAGACCACAATTTACAATGCAGCCTGCGAACCCTATATCCAGCAGCTGTGCAGAATGCTGGTGAGAATGGGTGCAAAAATTGATGGGATAGGCTCCAATCTCCTTACTATTGAAGGAGTTAAGGAGCTACAGGGCTGCACTCACACCCTCCTGCCCGACATGATTGAAACGGGTTCTTTCATCGGCATGGCAGTAATGACAGAATCGGAACTGACAATAAAAAATGTATCCTGGGATAATCTTGGAATAATTCCCGATTCATTTCGCAAACTAGGAATAACACTTGAGAAAAGAGGCGATGATATATTCATACCCCGTCATGAACATTACCGGATCGAATCTTTCATGGACGGTTCAATTATGACCATTTCGGATGCTATCTGGCCGGGGCTGACACCCGACCTGCTCAGTGTTTTTCTGGTAACGGCCACCCAGGCCGACGGAGCTGTACTGATACACCAGAAAATGTTTGAAAGCAGGTTGTTTTTTGTTGACCGCCTTATAGATATGGGCGCTCAGATAATACTATGCGATCCGCACCGGGCAACGGTTATAGGACTCAACAGAAAAGTCAGGCTGCGGCCTACGGTGATGACATCACCTGACATAAGGGCCGGTATTGCCCTGCTCATTGCTGCCATGTCGGCCGACGGTACAAGTGTGATTCATAATGTCGACCAGATTGACAGGGGCTACGAAAATATCGATACCCGTCTTAATGCTCTGGGTGCTGACATCCGGAGAATCTGAAAAAAATAATTTTATCTTTATCAACTTTCTTTACTGTCAAATTGGCAATAATTTGCAATTGGCAGGTAATTTGATGAAATACGTTTATTAAAAACCCAACATATTTTTAAACCTTTGAGAAATGACAAAGAGAAAGCATACTGAAGGGAAAAAGGAGACTGAAGAACTCAAAGAAAAAACAACAAAGAACGCCAATAATACTGAAGAAGAAAAAATTGAAATGAATGAACAACCTGCTGAAGAAGCGGTTGAGACCACTGTTGAACAACCTGTGGCTGAATCTGCTGCCATGCCTGAAAAACAGGAAGGAGAACCTGTACAAGTTGAGGAATCAATATCAAGGGAGGCAGAGCTTCTCGATGAGGTTGCAAAATGGAAAGATGATTACATACGGCTGATGGCAGAGTTCGACAATTACCGCAAGAGAACCCTTAAGGAAAAAATAGACCTGACAAAAAGTGCGGGAGAAAACATCCTTAAGGGACTTTTGCCGATTGTTGACGACTTCGAAAGAGCATTAAAAGCTCTGGAAAATTCAGCCGACAGCAGTAATATTAAAGAGGGTATTGAACTCATATATAACAAATTTATTGAATTTCTCAAGCAGCAGGGGCTCAGAGAAATTGAAGCCCTCAACTGTGAATTCAACGTCGACCTTCATGAGGCAGTAAACAAAGTAGCAGTTGAGGATGAATCGCTGAAAGGGAAAGTCATTGAAGTTCTTCAAAAAGGCTATTATCTTAACGATAAAGTAATAAGGTTCTCAAAAGTTGTTGTGGGTGAATAGTATCAGGTAAGGATGACAAAAAAAGATTACTACGAAATACTTGGTGTTCCGCGAAATGCTTCCAAAGAGGAAATAAAAAAGGCCTACAGGAAGCTTGCGCTGAAGTATCATCCCGACCGTAACCCGGGCAATAAAGAGGCAGAGGAAAAATTTAAAGAGGCTGCAGAAGCCTATGAGGTATTGTCGGATGATGAGAAAAGAAGGATTTACGACCAGTACGGCCATGCCGGTCTGGGTGCTCCGGGTAGCGGCTTCAGCGGAGGGATGACTATTGAAGATATTTTTGCATCCTTTGGTGACATCTTTGAAGATGCTTTTGGCTTTAGCGGTTTCGGAACCAGCAGCAGGAGGTCGAGACGCGTTAATAAAGGGACCAACCTCAGGGTGAAGGTAAAACTCGACCTTAACGAAATAGCCTACGGCGCCGAAAAAAAGATAAAAGTAAGAAAATATGTCACCTGCCCTGCCTGTGATGGTACCGGTGCTGCCGACTCAAGAAGCTATTCCGACTGCCCGACATGCAGGGGTACCGGACACGTAACAAGAATAACCAGCACATTCCTTGGCCAGATGCAGACAACCTCCACCTGCCCTTCATGCGGCGGTGAAGGCAAAATAATAACCAGAAAATGCTCCTCCTGTTACGGAGAAGGCGTTGTCGAAAAAGAAGAAATCATTAGCATAAATATTCCAGCAGGAGTATCCAAAGGTATGCAGCTTACCCTCAGCGGCAAGGGCAATGCAGCCCGCAGAGGCGGAATACCGGGCGACCTCTATGTACTTATCGAGGAAGAACCCCACCCTGAACTGATAAGGGAAGGTAACGACTTGATATACAACCTTTTCATAAGCATCCCCGATGCTATAACCGGCTGCTATGCCGAAATACCAACAATTGACGGTCAGGTAAAAATAAAAATAGAACCCGGAACCCAGCCAGGGAAAATACTCCGCCTGCGTGGCAAAGGTCTGCCCGATGTAAACGGATACGGACGAGGAGACCTGCTTGTGAATGTCAACGTCTGGATACCCAAAAACCTCAGCAGGGAAGACATGAAAATTGTCGAAAAACTCAAAGAATCAGGCGCTTTCACCCCACGCCCCGACAAAGACGATAAGGGATTCTTCGAAAGAATGAGAAGTTATTTCAATAAATAACCCCGTAAAATTTTCCGGTAAGATGCAGCACCGGAACAACTTCTGAAGTCATTAATGTATCACGGCAAAACTGTTTAAATCAATTCAGAAAACCGGAGACTATTTAAAACAAAGGAAAAGTTTTGTTTTTCATATTTAACTATATTTAACCTCCCTTTTAAAACAAATTTTTAGGATCTATGATAATTTTCGAAGCAAGAAATGTATCAAAGCAATACGGGAGTACATTGGCACTGAACAATCTGAGCATCTCGGTCCCGAAGCAATCCATTTATGGCCTGCTGGGTCCGAACGGTGCCGGAAAAACGACTCTTATCCGCATCATTAACCAGATAACCGGGCCTGATTCGGGCGAGCTCCTGCTTGAAGGAAGGAAACTGAGGCAGGACGATATTTATGAAATCGGATACCTCCCTGAAGAGAGGGGGCTTTACAAAAAAATGAAAGTGGGTGAACAGGCACTTTACTTCGCAAGACTCAAAGGCATTTCGAAAGCAGAAGCTATGAAAAGACTCCGGTACTGGTTCAAAAAACTCGAAATGACCGACTGGTGGAATAAAAAGGTTGAAGAACTTTCGAAAGGAATGGCACAGAAAGTTCAATTTGTCACAACCGTACTTCACGAGCCAAAACTTATCATCCTCGATGAACCTTTTACAGGCTTCGACCCGGTAAATGCCAGTATCATCAAGAATGAAATTCTCTTTCTCAGGGATCGGGGTGCAACAATACTTCTCTCCACACACGATATGGCATCGGTTGAAGAACTTTGCGACAATATAACTCTTATCGACCATGGAATGTCAATGCTGGAAGGAAAGGTGGATGAAATACGCCGGGCATGGGCAGGTAATGAATACTCAGTAACCTTCGAGGGTAATATCAGAGTGCCTGAAAATGGTAATTTTCAAATATTGCATACCGATAATGAAGACAATAAGACCACTGTAAAAATTAAATGCCTGAAAGACATCTCAACAAATGAGATCCTTTCCGAACTTATGAAATCAGGTAATATAATTGCCTTCAACCCGGCTCTGCCCTCTATGAATGATATTTTTATAAGAGTAGTAAAATCCAAAAACGGAATGCCTGTCAACTAACCACAGATAAAAAAAGTTATGAGCAAAATATCAGTTATCATTGAGCGTGAATATATTACAAGGGTCAGAAAGAAGTCGTTCATTATCATGACCATACTGGCTCCTGTATTGCTGGCACTTTTCATTGTTGTCCCGTCGCTTATTATGATGAACCAGGACACCGAAATGAAAAAAATAGCAGTAGTAGAAGACGGGACAGACCTGTTCAAGAATGCAATTCCCAATATCAAGAATACCGAGTTTGTATACCTTGGAAACGTCAAACTGGAAGAGATCAAAAACAATTTTGAACAGGCAGGATATTACGGTATACTCTATATCTCACCTGAAGTAATTCATGTACCAGAAGCAGTACAGCTTATCTCAAGAAAACAACCTCCTATTCTGCTGCTCGAGCATATCGAAAATTCCCTTGAAAAAGAGATTGAACGCCAGAAACTGCTCTCATATAAAATTGAAAATCTCGATGAGATTATGAAAAATGTCAGAACCAGAGTATCGGTTCAGACGATAAAGATTGATGAAAGCGGGAATGTTAAAGAAACGAGTACCGGAGTTGCAATGGTACTGGCATATATTACCAGTTTTGTTATGTATTTCCTTGTATTTGTTTTTGGTGCCCAGGTAATGCGGGGTGTAATTGAAGAAAAAACCAGCAGGGTGGTTGAGGTTATTATTTCATCAGTGAAACCCATACAGCTAATGATGGGTAAAATTATTGGCCTGGCGCTTGTAGGCCTTACACAGTTCCTGATATGGATAATTCTAACTTTTGCAATAATAACTGCGGTAAAATCGGCATTGATACCCGAACAAAAAATTACGGAAGCGGTTCAAAGCATACCGCAGGACATCATGTCGCAAAATGCTGCCGCAGCAATGCAAACCACAACAGTCACTACTACAGAACCAGTACAGGCATCTGAGTTTATTAAAATATTCAATTCGGCACTCAACCAGCCATGGGGGCTAATAATATTCTGCTTTATTTACTATTTCATTACAGGTTATCTTCTGTATGCTTCGGTTTTTGCAGCGGTGGGTTCTGCAGTTGATAATGAGACAGAGACGCAGCAGTTCATGCTTCCTATAACACTGCCTGTGATACTCGGTCTGTTTGTCGCCATGAGTACAATGCAGAACCCTGAAAGCTCAATGGCGTTCTGGTTTTCAATTATACCTTTCACCTCTCCGATAGTTATGATGGCAAGAATACCTTTTGGTGTTCCCCTGTGGGAAATTGCCCTTTCAATGTTCCTTATGGCAGTCACTTTTATTATCTTTGTATGGATGTCAGCAAAGATTTACCGTACCGGTATTCTTATGTACGGTAAAAAATCTTCCTGGAAAGAGATATGGAAATGGCTGACTTACAAAGGATAATTTCTCATTAAAACAAGCATTGAAGCCAGATGCCCAGAATTCTAGTTATCGATGATGAAAAGTCTATCCGGAACACGCTGAAGGAAGTTCTGGAATACGAGAATCACGAGGTTGACCTGGCAGAAGATGGACCGTCGGGCATAGAGCTTTTTTCAAATAATGCCTACGATATCGTTCTGTGCGATATCAAAATGGCAAAAATGGACGGCATTGAAGTACTGGAAAAGATACTTGAAATTTCGCCCGACACACCGGTTATAATGATATCGGGCCATGGAAACATCGACACTGCCGTTGAATCGATTAAAAAAGGGGCATACGATTTTCTTGAGAAACCACTCGACCTGAACCGTCTGCTCATCACTATACGAAATGCAACCGACAAATCGAGGCTGGTAACCCAGACAAAGGTTTTGAAGAACAAGGTGAGCAAGATGTACGAAATTGTTGGTCAATCGCCTGCCATACTTCAGGTTAAGGAAATGATTGACAGGGTTGCTCCCACTGAAGCCAGAGTGCTCATTACCGGTGCAAGCGGTACCGGCAAAGAGCTGGTTGCCCACCAGATTCATGAAAAAAGCAACAGGGCAAAAGGGCCGTTCGTTGAAGTTAACTGCGCAGCAATACCTTCCGAACTTATTGAGAGTGAACTATTTGGTCATGAGAAGGGCTCTTTTACCTCGGCTATAAGACAACGGATAGGGAAATTTGAACAGGCAAACGGAGGTACACTATTCCTCGATGAAATAGGCGATATGAGCCTGTCGGCACAATCAAAAGTGCTCAGGGCCCTGCAGGAAAACAAGATCACCAGAGTGGGCTCCGACAAAGACATACATGTTAATGTAAGGGTAATTGCCGCAACAAATAAAAACCTGCTGAAAGAAATTGAACAAAACACTTTCAGGGAGGACCTTTACCACCGACTCAGTGTAATACTAATCCATGTGCCTACCCTTAATGAGCGCCTGGAAGATATACCGATGCTTGCAGAACATTTCAATACCCTTATCTGCAACGAGTATGGCATGAGTAAGAAGATTATTACCGATGATGCCATAAAAGAACTTCAGAAAATACAATGGAGAGGAAATGTAAGAGAGTTCCGGAATGTGCTTGAACGACTGATTATTCTATGCAAAGACAGGATTACAGGGAAAGATGTTATCGCCTACGCGCATCCGGTTTCGGGACTAAAACTTTAACAATATCTCAATTTTAATAACAGCCAATCAGTTTTTTAAGAACTTCGAGAAGATGGTTTTTTAAACCATTCAGGTTTTCTTAGGTATTTTCAGTTTTTGTCCTGCCTGTATTTTTGAAGGATTACTGATGTCGTTAGCCTTGAGAACTTCTGTAACAGTCACTCCCTCAAATTGTTTTACTATATCCCATATTGTATCTCCCCGCCGTACAGTATAGATAAAATATTCACCATCGGTTATTTCGCTTCCTGACGCAGGCAATGCAGATGTTTGATTAACCGGAACAGGCGTTCCTCTCAGAGCCTGTTTTTCAGCAAAGGTCATATCGTTAATCCTTGAGAAAAACTCAACTTTCGAAGGGTCAACAAACACAGCAATCTTCTGTCCAACTCTGATGGTATTGGTATACAGATCATTCCAGTACCTCAGGTCAGAAAGCCTTACTCTGTACCATTCCGCTATATATCCAAGGTTATCACCTTCTTTCACCGTATAATATAATTTTGTTTTGCCTGCGATGCTTTTTGGCGCATAATATGATCTGACCGGATAAACCTTTGCGGTAGCCCTGTTCAGATAAACATCAGACTTATAATGGATTATTGAATCCTGCATCTGAATGAAACCGCTCAGTGCCGAAAGAGGAAGCCTCAGGGGTTGCGGTTTTGTATTACCAGGGATAAGGCCTGTCCTGTATTGTGGATTCATATAACGCAACTCATCCAGGCTTATTCCCATAACTTCAGAGATCTGATTCAGATGAATATCTTTGTGCACCATTATTGTATCGGTTGCCATCGGGATTTTCACAGGAAGAGGGCTGATATTATGTTCTTTATAATAATTAATAGCATATGTTGCAGCTACGAATTGAGGAATGTAACCGCGTGTTTCCCTTGGCAACCTGTAATATATTTCCCAGTAGTCCTTTCTGTTTCCGGAACGTGCTATGGCTTTGTTCACATTACCTGGCCCGCAGTTGTATGCTGCAATAACAAGTACCCAGTCGCCGAAAATGTTGTACATATCTTTCAGGTAGCGGGCCGCTGCATGAGTAGCCTTTACAGGATCCCTGCGTTCATCCACCAGAGAGTTTATTGTTAATCCGTACATCCGCCCTGTGCTTGCCAGAAACTGCCATAAACCTGTCGCTCCTGCTCTTGATACGGCGTTTGGATTAAGTGCCGACTCTATAACTGCCATATACTTAAGTTCAACCGGCAGGCCGTACGATTCAAAAATATCTTCAATCATCGGAAAATAATAGTCAGCAAGTCCCAGAACAGCTCTCAAAACTTCCCTTTTCCTGTCGGTGTAAACATGAATATGGTTCCGGATTATGTTGTTATACGGAAGATTAACCAGGGTGCTGATTTTTGAAAGGCGTTCACTATAAACTGAATCGGGAAATTCCGGTATAACTTCTTCCATAGTGTCAGCGGGTAAATTCATAAAAGCCGTCTGCACATACCATGTATGTAAAAGGCTATCGAGATCCCGTGCAACACGTTCTGTATCTGCAGTGTCGGATTTTATTATTATTGTGTCATTAATCTGCTGTGCAAAAACTGACACCGGAAAAAACAATATTGCAATAATACTTATTAATTTACTCATAATCAAAATGTTACTAATAATTTAACATTTATGCCGGCTCCCACAAAGTTATATAAAGGTATCTTAACCGGCTCAATCTTCAATGCAAGGCTTTCGCTTATATCATAGTCGAACAGGCTGGCATCGACGCTGGCATCAAGAATAGTAAATAGATACCATGCTGCGATGCCAATATACGAAAGATCCCTGTATTTTTTGAAATAATCGATTTGTCTCATCATCTGGTCCTTTATCCATGATGCAGTTGAGAGGTTATAGGTTGAAGGATGAAGAACGGGATCATATTCTTCGGGTTTTATATTACGGATTAACTTAATATAACTGTCAGTTTCCGGGATCTCGTCTGTAAAATCCTGATATGCTTTTATATAAGTATTATACCATTTTGTATTGTAATATACTGCATATCCAACCCCGCCAAAACCTGCATAAACAAAAGGCACCTTCCAGTACTTCCTGTTATAAATCTGTCCCAGTCCGGGAAAAGCTGCTGCTAGCATGGTGGCTTTTGTTGGGTCGGGAATGAATTTTCTTCTTTTGCCAGTTATAACCTGTACGGAATCCTGCGCTGCAGCCTGTTCTGAAACAAGAACTGCAAAGAGCAAAACACACAATAATAATCTATTGATGATCCCTTTCAATATATAGATTTTACTTTCCGGATTTTTTCCGGAAAATATAACGCAGCGGCAAATATAATTATTTTCAGGAGTTGAGACGGTCAAAAAGGCCTAAAATACGTTCCATCTCTTCAGGAGAATTGAACTGGATAACAATTTTACCCTTTCCTTTTTCATTAATCCTGAAGACGACCTTTGATGAAAATATTCGTTCGAGATGTGCTGAAAGCTGCGCAAAATCTTCGTTAAGTTTCTTTTTCTTCTGTGCTTTAACAGGGTCTTTTAGGTCTTCCGACTGCAGAGTTCTTACCAGCTCTTCCGTTGCTCTTACTGAAAGGTCTTCGTCGATAATCTTATAGTAGACTTTTATCTGTTTTTTAGGATCTTCAATATTGATCAGGGTACGGGCATGGCCCATCGTTATCTGTTTGTTCTTTATTCCAAGCTGTATTTCGGGAGGCAGTTTAAGCAACCTCAGGTAGTTGGCAACTGTCGACCGTTGTTTGCCGACTCTTTCACTGAGCTGTTCCTGGGTCAGTTTGCATTCTTCCACCAGTCTTGAATAGCTGATTGCAATATCAATGGCATCCAGGTCTTCGCGCTGTATATTTTCAACAAGGGCAAGTTCAAGCATTGCCTGGTCGTCGGCAGTCCTGACAAATGCAGGAACATGCGTCAGGCCTGCCATACGGGCTGCTCTGAGTCTTCTTTCCCCGGCGATGAGCTGGTATCTTCCCGTTCCGGTTTCTCTTACCGTAAGTGGTTGTACAATACCCAGTTGCCTGATTGAAGCGGCAAGCTCCCCGAGCGCCTCCTCGTCGAACCTTGTACGGGGCTGAAAAGGATTGCTGTCAATCAGATCAACAGGTATCTGAAGATTTGGTTCCACCTTTTTCTCAAGTGTCTCTTTGTCGATACCTTCAATAAGTGCTCCCAGTCCTCTGCCTAATGCATTCTTCTTTGTCATATTATCGGGTAATCAGTTAGCCTGCATCTGTTTTACTGTATCTTTGTGCTTATCAATAAGTTCCTGCGCCAGGTTGAGGTAATTCACAGTGCCTCTCGACTCTGCATCATACAGAATAGCCGGCTGCCCGAAACTAGGTGCTTCCGAGAGCTTCACATTGCGCTGAATAATAGTTTTGAAAACCATCTGCTGAAAATGTTTGTTTACTTCTTCAACAACCTGGTTTGAAAGACGCAACCTTGAATCATACATCGTCAGCAGAAATCCTTCAATTTCGAGTGAGGGATTCAGGTTCGACTGAATAATTTTAATAGTATTCAAAAGTTTCCCGAGCCCTTCCAGTGCAAAGTATTCACACTGAACTGGAATTATTACTGAATCAGCTGCTGTGAGTGCATTTACGGTCAGAAGACCCAGAGACGGCGAACAGTCAATAAGTATGTAATCGAACTCATTCCTTATCCCTTCCAGCACCTTTTTAAGCACCTTTTCCCTGCCGGGCATCTCAAGCATCTCTATCTCTGCGCCCACAAGGTCTATATTTGAGGGTATAACCATCAGATTATCGATACCGCACGGCATAAAAGCTTCCCTTGGATCTTTGCCGTCGATGAGACAATCATAAATTGTAACAGTTATCTTCTTGACATCAACACCTATCCCCGATGTAGCATTAGCCTGTGGATCATTGTCAACAACAAGAACTTTTTTTTCAAGTGCAGCCAGACTTGCTGCCAGATTAATTGCAGTGGTAGTCTTGCCCACTCCGCCTTTCTGATTTGCCAGAGCAATAATCCTTCCCATTTTCCTGTTTTTTCCTTTATTCTTTAGCGTTCCAAATTTACTATTTAAGAACCATTGCTGCGGACTGCAGGGGTTGTAATTGTAAACATTTTACACGCGGTTATCAACACGATATTAACAACCAGATTGTTGATAATCCGACACTGAGTTTTTACATTTTTTTGTTTTTCCCGGCAAGACTCTCCGCTTTTTCCCACCTGAGAAATAGTGGGATGGGGGAAAGAAAGACATTTGCAAAGCTCGAAACTGTAAAGGAGGTCTGTTACCCGGGGATGTATGAAATTAATTACAAATAAAAAATCTTAATACCTTTACCCCACTTTGTTTAAGCCAATGAACAACACAGAAGTCCGAAGCGACTGGCTCGTAATTGTCAATCCCAATGCCGGAAGCGGTAAAGGCGGAAACGACTGGGAAAGAATTGCTGCTCTGCTGGTGAGGGCAGGGATACATTTTTCGGCACGTTTTACCGGCAAAAGAGGCGATGCGATAATGATTTCTAGGGAAGGTATCGAGCAGGGATTCAGAAAAATAATCACCGTGGGAGGCGATGGCACTCTGAACGAGGTACTTAACGGAGCTTATTCACAAAATTCCTGCACTCCGTCTGAAGTATGCCTTGCACTGATACCGGTGGGAACAGGAAACGACTGGGGCAAAATGTTCGGTATACCCCTTATTTACGAAGGTGCCATAAAAATTATAAAAGAAGGCAAGACTTTGATGCATGATGTTGGAGTGGTAAGTTACCGAAACGGAGAAGAAACCAATACCCGGTACTTTATTAATATAGCAGGAGTCGGCTTCGAGGCACTGGTGGTTAAAAAAACAAATATCCAGAAAGAAAAGGGTAAAAGCAACAGGGCAATATACCTTTATAATCTGCTTTCAAGCCTTATAGCTTACAAACATACCGAAGTAACTCTGTATATTGAAAAACAAATTATTAAAAACCGTATTTTTTCAATTAATGTCGGTAACGGACGATATTGCGGAGGAGGTATGCGTCAGACGCCCGACGCTTTACCCGACGATGGGTTGCTCGATGTTACTGTAATAAAAGAAATAGGAAGGATTGAAATTATCAAAAACCTCAAAATACTCTATGACGGAACAATACTGAGCCATCCAAAGGTTGACGGTTACAGGGTTAAAAGCTTCAGGGTTGAATCAGTTCCTCAACTGATGATTGAAGCCGACGGTGAACTATTGGGACACACTCCTGCCGAATTTTCAGTGATACCGGAGGGCATCAGAATAGTTTACGGATCAAGGCTCATTCAGTAACTTTTATTTCAAATAGTTTTGGCCAGTTCTTCCCGGTGACAAATATTCTGTCATTTTCACTGTCGTATGCTATTCCGTTAAGAACGTTTGACGCAGTGTCGAATGAGGGGTCGTTCATTATTCCTTTCAGGTCAATATATGCAAGTACCTTACCGCTGGCAGGATCTATTCTGGCAATGAGATCAGTCATCCAGATGTTAGCCCAGATTTCACCTTTAATATATTCAAGCTCATTAAGATCCTTTACCATGGATTTATTGTCGTAAACCTCCAGTTGAGCCACAGGTAAAAACATTGCCGGATCGATGATATACAAAATGTTAGAACCATCGCTCATTACCAGTTTGTCGTCCATAGTGGTAAGCCCCCATCCTTCTGTCTGGTAATAAAATCTATTTAACATCCTGAACGATTCAAGGTCATAAACAAAACCCACCTTCGACTGCCATGTCAGCTGGTAGATTTTACCATCGAATATTGCAATCCCTTCACCGAAAAGTTTTGAATCGAGGTTATGCTGGTTCAGTACTTCACCTGTGACAAGGTTCACTTTTCTCAGATTCGACCTCGTTTCCTGACCTGTACCCTCATAAAGATAACCACCGTAATAAACAAGCCCCTGCGTGAATGCCTCCCTGTCGTGGGGATAAACATTTATTACCCTGTAACCGTTGCGGCGGGGTGCAACATCAGAAAGAATGGTCACAAATCGGCTTATTGTCTGAGACCTGTACCGGCGTTTATATGCAACAACCTTAATAGCTTTTTTCCCTGTCTTAGAATTTAAAGATGACGGTATCTCATATTCCCAAATATTGTTTCTGATCACCCCCGCATCTTTTCCGTCGAACCATATTCTGACCGAATCGGGCAGAACCCTGGCATCAGGCTCCAGCACAATTTTAATCTTCTCATTCAGCTTCAGCTCTGCATTTTCAGGCGGGGCGACAAGTTTTATCATCTCAGCTGCCATCTCCTCAGGTTCTGACAACTCTTTAACCGGTTCATTTTCTACATCCTTTTTATTGGAACGTCCTGAACATGAAAAGAACCAGGCAACAAACAAAATAAGCAAAGGGTAAATAATGCAGTTATGGCACTTTTTCATCATCTTTATTTTCTTGTCCATTTTCTGAAAATTCTTCTGAAAATATTACCTGCTCTTAAAATTTTCCTTTTTGCCATCTCTTCCTGAATCTCATAAGGGAACAGCATCTGCCACACCTGGCTCCATCCGGGAAAGCCGCCAAGGTTTTTGTCATCAATATAAATATCCACATCAATTTTACGGCTTACCGTTTGTTCATTAAAAACCTCTTCCGGATAATTTTTATTTACTGCATAGAACTCTATACCATGCTGACGGCAGAATTCAACTGCTTCCTCAAGTTCTTTTCCAGTGCGAAACGTCCAAAGTATAAGCTTTGCCCCTCTTTTCTCGAGCTCCTTCAATGTACTGAATGCAAAAAGCTTTTCCTTTCCGATGGAAGGATAAGCATTCTCGACAATTGTCCCGTCAAAATCAACGGCAATTCTGATATTCAGCAGATCGAATCCGTTATCCATTTTATTTAAGCTCTTTCAAAGATAAAACTGATTTCATTTTAATACTCCCTGTTATGCTGAAAAATGTTTGGAACGGATAAAATGATATATTATTAATTTTTCAATACTTTTGTTCTCAAATCCTCAGAAATGCGACATATACCAAACATGATCACCTCTTTAAACCTTGCATCAGGTTTTTTATCAATTATTTTTATCATTAAAGGAAATACGGCAGCAGCATGCTGGCTGGTGCTTGCTGCCATGGTTTTTGATTTTCTCGACGGGTTTGCATCACGAATTCTGAATGCATACTCCGACCTGGGCAAGGAACTCGACAGCCTTGCAGATGTAGTAAGCTTTGGAGTGGCACCGGGAATTATTATTTACAGTACAGGTATATTCTTCAGCGATAATAATGTATACAGCATAATTTACGCAGTGATTTCGGCATTTTATGCTGTTTGTGCCGGTCTGCGTCTTGCAAAATTCAATATCGACACCTCACAGTCGGTTGTTTTCAGAGGGCTTCCTACCCCGGCAGCAGCCCTCTCAGTTATATCGCTTTGCCTTGCTGCAGCCTATTCAGATAACTTTTTTGTGACGCTTTTCACAAAATATCAGTTCTTAACTATATTTTTCGTTATCATTGTCTCTCTGCTTATGGTAAGCAACCTGCCAATGATTTCGCTTAAAATAAAAAATTTGAAGATCAAGGGGAATGAGGCAAGGTATATTATGGCAGCTCTGAGTATTATTTTTGTTGCAGTTTTCGGTGCCAGAGGCTTTGCACTTATAATACCGGCATATATTATTCTTTCCCTTGCCTGGGCTCCTTTTCTGAAGAATGAGATCTCTCGGCATCCCTGAACGGGTATTTTCTTTCGTATAGAATGAGTGCCGATTTTATTATTATCCAGCTTATGATTATAAAAGCCGGCCATGTAAGGTATATCACGAGCTGATCAAGGTACATTGGTCTATAATCTTTTTGTATTAATAAGCATGTCCATCCTTTTCAATATCTTCAGCTGTAATTTTGCGTTGTGTAACAGCCCTCCATGCATACCAGATGTATGCAATAACAAATGGGATAATAAATGAAACATACATCATAGTTTCGAGCGTGAACCTGCTTGAGGACGCCCTCTGCAGAGTAAGGGAATTCTGAATATCATTAACAGAAGGGTAAAAGGCTGTATTGTTCAGTCCTGCAGTAAGAAACAGGGCAAAAACAGCCATAACTGATCCTGCGCCGGAAAACCAGATGCCTTTTCTGCTTCCTGCAAACACTGTAATATAAATACCGTAAAGCACGCCTGCCACACCGGCAATAAACACAATCAGTACCGGCGGCATCTGAAGCAGGTTTTTCAGGTACTTAAATTTCTGAACTAAAATCTCTCCGGTCGCTGGTTCAACTGCAAATCCTTCCTTGAGAAAAATCGTAAGTATGAAATAAAGGAAAAAAACAAGAAAGAAGAGTGCGTTGAAAAGTACTTTGTTTCTGGCCTTTGAAATTATTTCCTCATCATCAACAGTATTTAAAAGAAATAGTAACCCATTCACCCTGGCAAGAAAAAGAAGTGCAAATCCCAGAGCAATGTTCCGTATGTCGGCAAGTGCTTCGAGGCCGTGTAAATTTGTCTGCCAGGTGACTCTGTTCAGGTTGTCGAGGGAGAAGTGGGCACCCGTAAAAAATGTTGCAACCGCTATACCTGTCAGAAATGGTCCCAGTGAACCGTTAAGAAGCAGGAAGATATCATAAGTATTACTTCCGAGGACATTTGAGGGTTTGGATCTGTATTCGTATGCAACAGCCTGAATGACAAAACTAAAGAGTATCAGCATCCACAACCAGTAAGCACCGCCAAAACTTGTGGCATAAAAAAGTGGAAATGAGGCAAAAAAAGCTCCGCCGAAAGTAACCAGTGTGGTAAATGTAAACTCCCATTTTCTGCCCAGTGCATTTACAATCATTTTACGCTGCATGGCATTTGCAGGCAATGAATAAATAAAAGTCTGTCCCCCCTGTACAAACATAAGAAAACCGAGCAGACCGCCGAGCAGTGAGATCACAATCCACCAGTAATGCTGAAGAAATGCATGTGACATCATAACTTTTCCTCCGTTTTTTCGGGTCCGTTCTTAACCTGTTTCACCATAATGGAGATTTCAGCAATAAGAAGCGCAGTAAACAGAACCGCAAAGAGCCAGAAGGTGGTTTGTACATTGCCTGACTTAAGGTTTGTAACACCCACTGATACTGGCATGAGATCCTGTATTATCCAGGGTTGGCGGCCCATCTCTGCAAGCACCCACCCCAGCTCACTGGCAAGATATGGCAGAGGTATTGAAAGGAGCATTATCCACAAAAGCCATTTATGCTTCCGGATATTATTTCGGAACAAAAACCACAGCATAAGAGCAAACAGAAGTATAAAGAAGAAACCCAGTAGCACCATGAGATGAAAAGTGTAAAAAGATACCCGGATGTCAGGTATGATATCTTCCGGATTGTCTATATAAGCATACCCAAAATATCTGAAATAGTTTTCCCTGAAGTCTTTTGAGGTAAAAAGAGCGGCAATATCCGATGCTTTTGTCTCATCCCCTGCCTCTTTTGCCTTTTTATATTCCAGCAGTGTTTCACGAGCTTTCTGCCCCCGCTCTTTTTTCTCTGCAAATGAAAGTATTCCTGCCCGGGGGTTCCCTTCAATATGGTCATAAATACCAGGTACATAAGCATCCTTACTTCCGCCGGTCATAAATGAAAGAAGGTTGGGAATCTCTATTGCAAATATAAACTCCGGCATGTTTTTTCTTCCCACTCCCTTTTCTCCCTTTTTGAGTATTCCTGCTGCAACAAGGGGAGCCCTGCTTTTCCCTTCATAGAGTGCTTCGAACGAAGCAAACTTCACCGGCTGATATTTTGCCACCGAGCGGGCCGACATGTCGCCTGTGATTGCAAGCAAAACAGAAGAAAGAAAACCGAATATACCTGCTATAAGAATGCTTCGTGTAGCAAGATATGTTTCCCTTTTTTTAAGCAGAAACCATGCACTTATTCCCGCAACAAAAACAGAGGCAAGGACAAATCCGGAAGTGATTGTATGCAGGAATTTATCGGCTGCAACAGGATTGAAAAGTACTTCCAGAAAGTTAGTCATCTCGTTGCGGGCTGTTTCGGGATTAAAGGTCATACCGACAGGATTCTGCATCCATGCGTTTGCAACCAGTATCCACAATGCCGACAGGCTCGCCCCTATAGCAACGAGCCACGTGGAAACAAGATGAAACCTTTTGCTCACCCTGTTCCAGCCAAAAAACATCACAGCAATAAATGTGGATTCAAGGAAAAAGGCAAGTATGCCTTCTATAGCCAGAGGGGTTCCGAAGATATCTCCCACGAACCAGGAATACGCCGACCAGTTGGTGCCAAACTCAAACTCGAGTATTATCCCGGTAGCAACGCCAATTGCAAAATTTATCCCGAAAAGTTTCATCCAGAACTTCGTTATCCTCTTCCATTCCTCACTGCCTGTCCTGTAATAAATTGTCTCCATCATGGCAATAATGAATGAGAGGCCAAGTGTTAGAGGAACGAAAAACCAGTGATAAATTGCTGTAAGGGCAAACTGCGCCCTGGACCAGCTGACAAGACTCAGATCAATGTTCTCAATCATCAGATTTCACTTTGATAATAAATGCTCCCTTATATAGTTACTTCTGTTGCTGTCGTCAGGAAAACTTTTTTTCAGAACATCCGGGAAAAAGAAGAGCCTGAGAATAATAAATATAATGAACAATTTAATCAGTATTATTATCCAGACTTTTCTGCCCCAATCTGACATGTTCCTGAAGCCATCGAGATAAAAAACAAATATTTTTCTAAATATGTTCAGAAATGACATAGCAATCTTTCGTTGAAAAACTCAAAGATTTTTCCCGTGCTCTTTTTCTTCTTCTTCTTTTATTTTCTCCATTATTTCTTCAGTATCTGGAAGGCTTGAGGTAATTTTCTGTACTGCTTTGAGGTTATAGAAAAATTCCCGGGCAAAGACTCTCAGCACGGTGTATGCAGGTATACCCAGAATCATACCCGGTATACCGGCTGCGAAGCCTGCGGCAAGAACCACAACAAAAATCTCAAGCGGATGGGCTCTGACGCTGCTGGAGAAAATAACCGGCTGAAAAACAACATTATCTGTTGCCTGAGTAATTGCAACCACTAGAGCCATCTTCCATACCAGTGGAACAATAACCGACTGAAAATCGTATCCCAGATGAGAGGCAATGCCCATTGTTACTGTTATGAAAAATCCAAGCCACGGACCCACATAGGGAATCACATTAAGTATGCCTGCTATAAGCCCCATTACAAGTGCCTGATGGAAATCGATGCCAACAACAGTCATTCCGGTTGTCATCATTATCATTATGCAGGTGCTCTGAATCACTATCCCCACGAAATACCTTGTTAAAAGCGCCTTAATTGAATAAAGGGCACGGGTAACATTATCCACATATTTGTCGGGCACCCACATAACGATTGATTCAAAGAAAAGATGCTGGTCTTTAAGAAAAAAGAATGTGATGAAACTTATGGAAAAGAATGCAATCACTATGTTGTCCATTGTTCTGGCGGCAGAGCCTATCATGTCCTGTACAAATTCAATGCTCAGAATATCAGTTATTTTCGAGGCAATGTAAGCTCTCACTGATATCTCTTCAAGATCAGGATTTAAAGCCCGTAAGAGGTTTTCAGTCTTTCTGATAGGCTCCTCAATTATCTTAACAAGTTGTTCGCTGTCGATTGAGGAAAGTTGCTGTATCTGACTGGCAACAAGGGGAACAAATATGTAGAAAAAGAGAAAAATCAGACCCCATATAATTAAAAGTGCCAGAAGTGCAGAAACCGCTTTTGGAATAGATATTTTTCTGATCTTTATCCGGTCAAAAAGATCAACAAGCGGTCTCCCCATAATGGAAAGAACACCTGCAACAAGTATGTAGATTACTATTTCCCTGAAGTACCAGACACAGAAAACAACAAATACAATTCCTGCAAGTATCAGAATATTTCTTATAAAATTCTTCATCTGAAGATTTTTTACAAACCTAATTTAAAATTATGACAAGTCATAATAGAGTTATTTTCTTAAAATAACTGTCATATTGACAGTTGTTTTGTCACAAAATATGACATGTTGTCATGATTTATATATTGGAACAGAAGTTGCAAGATATAGGGTGAAATTAAACAAGAAAAATGTCTAACCAAAAATAATAAAAAAAGAAAGGAGGGCTGAGCTATGTTACCGATGCTTACAAGAAGAAGTGACAAACCGTTCTTATGGTCTGACCTCTTTGATGATGATTTCTTCTTCCCGTTCTTTACAACCAGGTATCATTCGATGCCTGCTGTAAACATCAAAGAGGATGAGAAGAAATTCACGCTTGATCTTGCAGTTCCTGGCATTGACAAAAAGGATCTGAAGATTGAGCTGAATGAGGATGTTCTGACAATCTCCTCGGAGCGCAAGGAGGAGAAGGAAGAGAGCCGTGAGGATTTCAAGAGAAGAGAGTTCAGCTATGCATCATTCTGCAGAAGCTTCTCTCTGCCTGAAAATGTTGACAGAGAAAAAATTGAAGCCAGCTATAAAGACGGAATCCTTACAGTGACTCTTCCAAAGATGCATGAAGAGAAATCGAAGGTAACGAAACAGATCAAGATATCGTAATTCTGAGGAGAATGTCAGATACAAGAAAGAGGGCTGCTCTAAGCCCTCTTTCTTTTTTTATTCCTTATTCAGGTTTTTTCCGGAGCATTGGGAAAGCACAAATTCTCCGAATCTCCTGCCGTATTCTTTCAGTAAACCTGCTTTTTCGTTTCCGGGGAAAAATTTCACCGTAAGTGGATTTTCAAAATAGGCCAATTTCAGACCCTTAAGTGCAGCTGCAATTATACCCGGAGCTTCACCACTCCATCCGTAAGAACCAAAAGAGCCTGCGGGTTTGCCTCTGTCGCGCAAAGGATTTATGAAAGCAAAGAGTCTGTAAACAGGCAGTAGCGTATTCTGATTTATCGTTGGAGATCCTACAAGCAATGCATCAGCTTTCATAAGCTCTTTATCCAGCTCACCTGCTGAAATGTTCTCTATATCAAGCAAAGTTGCCTTTACCCCCGGAATTTCTTTTATTCCTTCAGCAACTATTTCAGCCATCTTTCCTGTAAAACCATAAGCCGAAACATAGGCAATCAAAACGTTCTTCACTTCACCTCCAGAAGTAATTTCGACATATTCCCTCGACAACTCTTCGGTAAGCGTAATTATCCTTTCAATATCCCTGTGATGCACAGGCCCATGCCCCGGGCAGATAAACCTGATATCCAGCGGTTTTATTTTTTCGATTGCCTTAAGTGCAAAGCGGCTGAAGGGCCTCAGGATAACATCAAAATAATACTTAAAAGACTTAAAATAATCCTCCGAAAAATCATTGAACATCTCTTCTGAACAGTAGTGAGCTCCGAACATATCGCAGGTAAAGAGTACCCTGTCCTCCTCAAGCCATGTAAATATTGAATCGGGCCAGTGAAGATTCGGTGCAGCTATAAACCGTAGTGTTTTGTTGCCAAGGCTGAGGGTATCGCCATCTTTGACAGCAATTGATTTGAATGGCTTATTTATGATATCTGAAAGATACCTTATCATATTTCCGCTGCCAACAACCGTGGCATCGGGCGCCAGTTCAAGCAGTCTTCCGGTGTTGCCCGAATGGTCGGGCTCGGTATGGTCAAGAATTATATATTGAATTTCGGAAGGATCGCAAAGCTTCTTTAACTTGCTTATCTGAACATCGCTGAACCTGTCCTTGGCAGCTTCAACCACAGCCTTTTTCTCAGCATTGATAAAATATGAGTTGTATGTTGTGCCAAACTCTGTCTCCATCACAATATCGAAAGTAACGATATCGTAATCGAGTACTCCTATCCACTTTACATCGGGAGTAATTTCTATAATTCTGTCATCGGGTTTACGGTCTTTACTTTTACTTTCACTTTTCATAGCCGTGCAATTATGCTTTTGTTTGCCCTGACGTGTTGAAGTAAAGGTACTTCCACTTCTGTACCCACTGGCAGGAAAATGTCAACCCTCGACCCGAACTTAATAAATCCAAGCTCATCGCCCTGCTGTACAGCCTGTCCCCTTTTTGCATAGGTTACAATTCGCCTTGCCACTGCACCTGCTATCTGGCGTACCAGTATCTCCTTACCGTCGGGCGTTTCTATTACAACGCTTGTCCGTTCATTTAGTTCAGACGATTTCGGGTGCCAGGCAACTATATTTCTGCCAGGTGAATGACTTACATATTTTACTGTCCCTGAAACAGGATATCTGTTACTGTGCATATTGAAAGGGGACATAAAAATTGATATCTGCAGACGGGTGTCCCTGAAGTATTCTTTTTCAAATGTTTCCTCTATTACAACCACCTTCCCGTCGGCAGGAGAATAAACCAGTCCGTGAACCGGCTCTATCTTTCTTTCGGGCAGACGAAAAAAGAAGAGCAGGAAAATATAAAGAAGGAGTGAGAATATCAAAAAGCCCCATCTGAAAAGGGTAAGCCCGGGCCATAATATGCCTACCACAACATTGAGTAAGGCAAGTACAAGAAATCCGAAAAAAAGTATCTTATATCCTTCCTTGTGAATACTCATTTTAGAAAATTTGCACAAACTTAATTAAGTCAAATGAATCATCCAAAAAGCATAAAATAAAGGTAAACAATCGGAAATGATATAAGCACGCCATCGAATCTGTCGAGAAATCCTCCATGACCCGGCATTATGCTGCCCGAATCCTTTAATCCGGCACTTCTTTTAAGCATGGATTCGGCAAGATCGCCATACGTACCTGATATGGAAATAATTACAGCAACAATAATCCAACCCGACACTCCTATTATACCCAGCCATCCTGAGATAAGATAACCAACCAGAATTGTAAAAGCCATTCCGCCGAAAAAGCCTTCCCACGATTTCTTTGGTGACACTTTTTCAAAGAGACGGTGACGGCCTAAAGTAATTCCGACCAGATATGCGACAGTGTCATTGGTCCAGAGTAGCAATAGAAATCCGATCACAATTCCCGGAGAAAACTCAGTGTTGTGCCTGAGGAGTGAAGTTAATCCCTGATGTGAAAAGGCAGTGTGAGGCATTAGGGAAAAAGGCAGTGCGATATACAGAAGCGGAAAGAGCGTATGTGCCAGCGAATCAAAAGGCCGTTCCTGTGAGCGGTAAAGTTCTGCAACAATAATTAAAATTATAATGGGCACCAGTATTAAAATCCATCTTAAGTCGACTTTACCGGCAGCTGCAAGCGTTGATACAGTATATGCTGTAATTCCCGCAATTAAACCCGGAATCATTTGAGGATTTATTCCGGTTTTAATTATCAGCCTGTAATACTCATATTGAGTGCAAGAAAGAATTACCAGGCCTGTAATGAAAAAAGAAACCGGGTGTAGCCAGAAACCACCCAGTACAAAGATTACGATAAAAATGCCCGTAAAAGTTCTTTTAAAGAATTCGTTCAATCTACAAATTTTTTAATAACTGTTTTGCTCTGATCACGTTATCGCGATGGACATAAAGTTCTAACTCACCAAAGCGGTAACTTCTGTCCTTTTTATTGATAATCACCGAATCGATACCGTTTTCCTTGAGTAAAATTCTGGCAATTTCAATTTTAACATCTTCAGCCGTTTCGTAAACTTTAGCCCATTCTTTCTCCATTGTTGTTTTCCGGTTGATTCTCGTTTGCAGGAATCTTAACAGCAGTTTTATCTTTCATTTTCTTAGCCTTTCTATTCTTTTTCCTGCCTTTTCCCTCATCCGTTTCATCAACAGGCTCAGTAATTTCTGAATCTTTCTTTTCCTTTTCCCCTGAAACGGTTTCGCCGGCAGGCTTTACCACTTCAGCTTTTCTTTTACCGAATATTTTCTCAAGGTCCTCGCTGTAGATTACTTCTTTTTCCAGGAGCAGTTCGGCGAGTTTAACAAGTCCCTTCTTATTCTTTTCCAGAACATTGAGTGCTCGTTGATAGGCTTCATCCACAATCTTCTTTACTTCCTTGTCTATCAGTTCTGCCGTTTTTTCGCTGTAAGGTTTGGTGAAATTGAAGTCGGCCTGTCCTGTAGAGTCGTAGAAGCTTATATTGCCTATTTTTTCACTCATACCAAAGTAAGCCACCATTGCATAAGCCTGTTTGGTAACTTTTTCGAGGTCGCTGAGTGCTCCAGTTGATATTTTCCCGAACACCAGTTGTTCTGCTGCTCTTCCGCCCATAGCATATGCCATCTCGTCGAGTATCTGTTCGCGTGTTGTCAGCTGGCGCTCTTCGGGCAGATACCATGCTGCTCCGAGTGCTTTCCCACGTGGAATTATGGTCACCTTTACAAGCGGGCTTGCATGCTCAAGCAACCAGCTCACAGTTGCATGTCCGGCTTCGTGGTATGCAATGGTCTTTTTTTCTTCGTATGATATTATCTTGTTTTTCTTCTCAAGGCCACCTATAATTCTGTCAATTGCATCAAGAAAGTCCTGTTTTTCTATTACAGTTTTGTTCTTCCTTGCAGCTATCAGGGCTGCTTCGTTGCATACGTTTGCAATATCGGCTCCTGAAAAACCTGGTGTCTGGCGGGCAAGGAAGGATACATCAAGATCTTTTTCAAGCTTTAATGGACGCATGTGTACCTTAAAGATTGCTTCCCTTTCCTTGAGGTCGGGAAGCTCAACATGTATCTGCCTGTCGAACCTGCCGGCACGCAGAAGTGCCCTGTCGAGAATATCGGCACGGTTGGTTGCTGCCAGAATAATCACTCCCATATTTGTTCCGAAGCCATCCATCTCTGTAAGCAACTGATTTAATGTGCTCTCCCTTTCATCATTTGCGCCGAAATTAGGATTACGCCCTCTTGCCCTTCCTATGGCATCTATCTCGTCGATGAAGACAATACATGGTGCCTTCTCTTTTGCCTGTTTGAACAGATCCCTTACACGTGAGGCACCTACCCCAACAAACATTTCAACAAACTCCGAACCCGAGATTGAAAAGAAAGGCACATTGGCTTCACCCGCTACAGCCTTTGCAAGCAGTGTCTTACCCGTTCCCGGAGGACCAATGAGAAGTGCACCCTTGGGTATCTTACCCCCCAGCTGGGTGTACTTCTTCGGATTCTTCAGAAAATCAACTATCTCCATCACCTCGGTCTTTGCCTCCTCAAGACCTGCAACATCGCTGAAATTAATCTTTACACTCGTGTCTTTGTCAAATATCTGCGGCCTCGATTTTCCAACACTGAAAATTCCTCCCGAACCTCCTCCAGCACCTCCTGTAACCTTCTTCATAATAAAAATCCAGAGAACAAGCAGGAACAAAAAAGGAAGCATCCAACCAAGTATGTCGGCCAGATAATTTTTACGGTTAATATATTCGGGATAAATTATCTCATCATCGGTATAACCCGACGCTTTTTGAGTATCAATCAGAAATGTTTCAAACCGGCTCAGGTCGCCAATATTGTAAATATAATGAGGTCTTGGGCCAGATAAACCTGTAGCGGAGGTGTTTTTGGCAACTTTTGAGTGTTTATCCGACTCCAGCGCCTTTTCATTCAGGTAAATCTCTGCCTGGTCTTTATTGACAACTATAATCTTCTCAATTTCACGACTGGTAAGTAATTCCCTGAGTTTACCGGTATTGATTTTCTCAACGGTTTTACCTCCGTAAAATATCTGAAAAAACAAAATGGATAATGCAATGATGGCAAAAATCCAGTTCGAATTGAACCTGGGTTTCTGGTTTTTGTCACCCTGCTTTCCCTGGTTACTATTTTCTCTTCTTTCTTCCGGCATAATTCTTTTTTACCTTAACAATATCTTCAAGTTTTTCAATTTCTGCGTCAGCCCATAACGATTCCAGGCTGTAAAAATTTCTGTACTCTTCCTGAAAAATATGTACCACAACATCGATATAATCAAGAAGCACCCAGAAACAATTCTCCAGTCCTTCTATATGAGACGGCTTTTCACCCGTCTCTTTTCTAACCATTTCCTCAACAGAACTCGTAATAGCATCTACCTGAGTAACAGAATTCCCGTGGCAAATTATAAAGTAATCCGTGATCCTGTTTTCAAAAGTTCTTAAGTCTATTTTAATTACATCCTTACCCTGCTTCTCAAAAATACCCTTCACAACACTTTTTATAAGCAATTCTGTTCCGTCAGGCTTTTTTTTCATTAAAAAATTCTCTTTATTTTGCAAATGCAAAAGTACAAACAATTATCAGTATTTTTGTAAAAGCCTGCCAATTTTTGCAAGATTAATACCATATTGTATTAAATTAACTGTAAAAACATTAACTTTTACAAACAAATATTATTATGATAATCGGTTCCAGAAAAGTCTACTTTGAAAAATTATCATCAACCAATACTCATGCAGCAGCCATGCTGAGAAAAGGCAGGGTACTGGAAGGAACTATAGTATATACAGGTTTCCAGACTGCAGGTAAAGGGCAGGCCGGAAACAGATGGGAAAGTGAAAAGGACAAGAATCTGCTGCTGAGTGTTATTCTCTACCCCACCACAATCAGGGCCGACAGACAGTTTCTGATTTCAAAAGTTATTTCACTGGGTGTGAGTGATTTTCTGAGGACATATGTGTATGACGTTACAATAAAATGGCCTAACGATATCTATGTAAAGAATGAAAAAATTGCTGGAATTCTTATTGAAAATTCCATTATCAGAAATGAAATTGACCATTCCATTGCAGGCATAGGGATTAACATCAATCAGCAGCATTTTCCCCGCCATCTGCCCAACCCAACTTCACTGAAAATCCTAACCGGAAAGGATTACGACCTTGAGCAGTGCCTCAACGAACTGGCAGCCAAGCTCGATGCCCGCTACAAACTGCTTCTTTATAATCGCATAGGAAGAATAGAAGAAGATTACAAAAATTCGCTCTACCGCTTCGGCCAGTTCACAGAATTCAGTGATAACAGGGGTGTTTTCGAAGGAAAGATCATTTCGGTAACCGATACTGGTAGAATCCAGATAGAGGACAGAAGAGGAAGAATTTATGAATACGGTTTCAATGAGGTAGACTTTCTTTAATCATTCCATCCCGAAAAATTTTCCATCTCATTTACTATCGCACCGAATACAGCATCGAGCTGTGGCTTCGCAATAATGCCTGTAAGCCTATCCATTTCTGCTCTTAACGTAACCTGCACATCACAGGAATTTACTTCTGCACCACCGGTTATTATGGTTTCGATAATGAAGCTTATCTTCGAAAGAGCCGTACCACTGAAAACAACCTTCTCCTCAGGAATTTTTTCACTGATACCGATTTTCATTTCACCCATGCCTGAAAGAGAAAATGAGCATTTTTCTTCCGAAGCATTCCATCCCTGCCGGAGAGACTCCGGAATAAACCTGCCAAAATTTCTTATATCGGTCACGAAGTTGTAAAAGTCCTGTTTCCCACAAGATACTTTTACTGTTCTTTCGTTTGAATATATCATTGCCTTACACGCCCCATTTTGATGGATCTTTTCTCCACTCCCTGAGGGTTTCCACATCAGCCTGTCCGATATATCCCGTTTCGAGGGCACAGTCGATAAGTGTATTATAATCGCTTAAGGTATGAAGTTCACAATTCTCCGAAAGAAACCCCTCCGCAGCTTTCTGAAATCCGTAAGTAAATATTGCTATCATACCAAGCACCTCACATCCTGCTTCCCTCAGCGCACGGACAGCTCCGAGGCTTGTCCCGCCGGTGGACACCAGATCTTCTATTACAACCACTTTCTGACCCTTTTCAAAATAACCCTCTATCTGATTGCCCAGCCCATGGCTTTTGGCTTCAGACCTCACATAAATAAAAGGAAGCCCCATCTTCTGAGCAACAAGCGCCCCATGGGCAATTGCCCCTGTGGCTACTCCTGCAATAACCTCAACATCAGGATAATAGCTTTTAACTGCCTGAATAAACGAGTCACAAATGAAGGTTCGGACCTCGGGAAACGACAGGGTTTTCCTGTTATCGCAATATATAGGTGATTTCCACCCCGAAGCCCATGTAAAAGGATTTGATGGTTGTAATTTTATTGCTTTAATTTGCAATAAATATTCCGCGATTTTTTTTGAAACGTTTTCCATATGACGACTTATAAGGTTCATTTTGAAAACAGGTACATTTTACTGAGCCGGGAACCCGACCGGTTACAAAAGTACAGCTTATTCCATAAATACAGCACAACTTCGGAACTTTATAAGCTCATAGCCACATTTCAGGAAGACAAGAGCATCCACTCAGTAAATATTTACGGACCCGACATAACCCATATCTGGAAACTTTTCCGGATTTATTTTTCTGAAGTGCAAGCTGCAGGAGGACTTGTTAAGCATACTTCTGGAAGATACCTATTCATCAGAAAGCGAGGTAAATGGGATTTACCCAAAGGACATGTAGATAAAAACGAAACCCCCGAAGAGTGTGCACTGCGTGAAGTGCAAGAGGAATGCGGTATTACAGGATGTACCATCATAAAGCCGCTCGAGCCAAGTTATCACACCTATACCATTGAAGGTATTTCTTACCTGAAAAAAACGAGCTGGTTTTTAATGGATTACAGCGGGGAGATGATAAAGAAACCGGAAGAAAGAGAACATATCACAGAGGTTGCCTGGCTATTGCCTGAAGAGATTCCGGATATAAAAAAAGATCTCTGGCTCTCACTTACAGACCTGATTTACAAACACGTACTTACCGACTAATTATTTTCCGGCTCTCCTTTTCAAGAATACTTTTCAAAAATCCTTCCAGATTCTCTGAAGGTGAAGGGCAATATCTTACTGCAATCCTGCCTTCTCTGTCGAGAAGCATAAAGGACGGATAAATTCTCAGATCGTATAAATCGGCCAGAAACGGATTAACGGTTCCATCCAGAAAGAGCCAGTCATAACCCCTTTTTCTGAAGTATGATAACATGTCTCTGTAATTTTTACCCGTAATGACAGCAGCAAGGATAACATTGTCCTTAAAATTACTGATCCACGACTTTAACAGGGCAAGTTCACTCAGTGAAGCATAGTCGGTCTCTTTGATAAAGACAAGCAGTAAAAACTTTCCCTGAAAATCCCCGGCAGTTACCATCCTGCCTGAACTATCGGGCAAGTAAAAAGGTGGCGGAAAGGTGCCAGGAGCAAGTGCTGTTGCATTTTGCTTCAGAATAAGAGCCAGGTTACATATATACTCGTTTTTACCACCCGTATGAAGTGAGTCAAAAATTGCAAGGGCATTTTCTTCTTTTAATAAACCGCTGAAATAACCGTAATATGTATTCATAAGAATAACATACTGCTGCAGAAGGGGGTTTACAACTTTCCCCTCTCGGGTCAATATTTTCATAATTTCTGAGGGCGATGAATTGTTTACAGCTCCCGCAAACTCTTTTTTCAACGGTCCGGCAGAAAGTAACTTAAACGAGTTCTCATACAACTGTTCAAGAAGATCGGTGTAAGCTGGGTTTTCAGGCACAAATTTCTGGTTGATAAGTACCGAGTCTTCACGGCGACCCGGATATTCACCCCATGCTACCAGATTAAGCATAATGGTTCTGTATTTTACAAAGTCCCTGAAAAAGGGATCATCCGAATAACCCGTCAATTTATTCAGGCTTTCAATCAAACCCGGAATTTCATCTTTCCTCACATCTTTATCAACTCTTTCCGAGACTCTGTTGAATACAGTATTATACTCCGCATCAAATGTCCTTATAAGGTTATTGATATCACCGGGATTATTCACAACCTCAGGAATTACGGTTATTCCTGCAAAAAACGGGTTGTTTTCTTCTTCCGGAGGCATTGGATTGTAAGCCGGCAGTTTCAGTTCATAAGTATGCCCTTCACGGACAAGAAGCAAAAAACGGTAAATGCCTGATTTAATATAAACCAACTCAATGGATTTAACTGGAATTTCGGTCTGAAATTCCCCTTTTTCGTTGCATTCAGTAATAAAAAGCGGAATGAGTTTACGTGAGACAGGATCGGACTGCCGGTAAAATGCAAGCTTTGCACCTGCATAACCTTCACCATTGCCTTTAATGATTACAGGCTGGGCAAGGCTACTTATAAGAGGAAAAAGCAGAAATAAACTGAAAATAATTTTAAGACTCCTCATCAAATTTATAATCTGACAGTTTTATGGCCGAAGGCACAAACATCGAAGCATCTCCGCCACTTTTTATGATATCCCTGATTATTGTTGAATTTACAGGTGCATGTTCGGGAATGGTAAGTATGAATACCGATTCGATATCAGGTGCCATTATACGGTTCATCTGGGCTATAGCACGTTCGAATTCAAAATCGGCCGCTGTTCGCAAACCTCTCAGAATAAATTTTGCATTGTGTTTCCTGCAGTAATCCACTGTTAGTCCCTCGTAATGGTCTACCTTTATCCTTGGCTCATTCCGGAAGACTTCAGATATCATTTTTTTCCTTGTTTCAACCGAATAGAGGCATTTCTTCAGCGGGTTGGCACCAACTGCTATGATTATTTCATCGAAGATTTCGAGTCCACGTTTTACAACACCTTCGTGTCCAACTGTAAAGGGGTCAAAAGTTCCGGGGAAAACAGCAATTTTTTTCATATTCAGTCAAAGGTTATTTTTTTCGGATTTTTCACCTTTTGTTTAAGAAGCGATATTTCGAGGGCTTCCATTATGGTGTCGACATAATGCAATTTAAGTCCTTTCAGGTAGATTTTATCGATAGCTTCCACATCTTTTCTGTTATCTGATGAAAGAACTATTTCTCTTATGCTTGCTCTTTTTGCTGCGAGAATTTTTTCCTTGATGCCGCCCACCGGAAGTACTTTTCCGCGCAGGGTTATCTCACCGGTCATGGCAAGGTATTTCTTTACCTTCCTCTGGGTGAATGCTGAAGCTATTGAAACAGCCATGGTAATACCTGCTGAAGGGCCGTCTTTAGGTATTGCTCCCTCAGGCACATGAATATGGATGTTCCACTTTTCAGCGAAGTTATCGGGCAGACCCAGCAAATCAGCATTCGATTTAAGGTATTCAAGTGCAAGCACTGCTGATTCTTTCATTACCTCGCCAAGGTTTCCTGTAAGAGTAAGTTTACCGTTACCCCTGCTGAGGCTTGTTTCAACAAATAATATCTCCCCGCCGGTAGCGGTCCATGCAAGGCCAGTGACAACACCTGCCTGTTCATTGCCTGTATAGAGATCCCGGGTATATTTGGGCGGACCAAGTATTTCAGTCAGCTCTTCTGCGGTCAGCTCCGGATTGAATTTTGTACCAGAAGCAATATCTTTTGCCCTGATTCTCACAATCTTGGCCAGACGTTTATCAAGTTCCCTTACGCCCGATTCCCTGGTATACTTATCAATAATAATCTCCATCAGTTTCCTGCTTATTTTCAGTTCATCGGGTTTAACACCGTGATTTTCGAGCTGTTTTGGCAGAAGATGTCGCAGGGCAATTTCAACTTTCTCTTCAGGCAGGTATCCGGTTATTTCAATAAGTTCCATCCTGTCGCGCAGGGCAGGGCTTATAGTAGCTACAGTATTGGCTGTAGCGATGAACATGACTCTCGAAAGGTCATATTCCATTTCGAGGAAGTTGTCGTAGAAAGTGTTATTCTGCTCAGGGTCAAGGACTTCCAGTAGGGCAGATGAAGGGTCGCCTCTGAAATCCTGACCAACTTTATCGACCTCATCGAGGATGAAAACCGGGTTTGAGGAGCCTGCACGTTTTATGTTCTGTATTATACGGCCGGGCATTGCTCCTATGTATGTCTTGCGATGCCCTCTTATCTCTGCTTCATCGTGCAACCCGCCAAGTGACATTCTGACATATTTGCGGCCCAGTGCCCTTGCTATTGATTTGCCAAGTGAGGTCTTTCCTACACCCGGAGGGCCATAAAGACACAGTATAGGCGACTTCATGTCACCTTTAAGTTTAAGCACTGCCAGATGTTCGAGAATTCTTTCCTTTACTTCCTCAAGCCCGTAATGGTCGTCGTCAAGAACCTTGCGGGCATTGGCAAGATCAAGGTTATCTTCGGTATATTCACCCCATGGAAGGTCAAGGAGTGTCTGGATATAGTTCACCTGTACAGAATACTCAGCGGCAGCAGGGTTGAGGCGGTAGAGTTTATCAAGTTCCCTGTCGAATATTTTCCGTACATCCTGTGACCATTTTTTCTGATCTGCCTTCTTTTTAAACTCTTCTATCTCCTTCTCAAGCGGGTTTACTCCCAGTTCATCCTGTATTTTCTTCATCTGCTGATGAAGCAGATATTCCCTCTGTTGCTGTTCGAGATCGCTTTTAACCTTCATCTGAAGCTCTGTTTTGAGCTCCAGCATCTGGATCTCCTCCACAAGATATTGAAGCAGCATATAACCCCTGTCGCGCATACTATCAGCTTCAAGGAGTTTCTGCTTATCCTGCATCTTTATATCGGTATTGGAGCAGATGAAATTAATCAGGTAGAAACTGTTCTCTATATTTTTTATAGCGAATGTTGCCTCGGGTGAAATATTGGGATTAAGCTTGATAATTTTAAGCGACATGTCACGAAGGGAACCGACTATGGTTTCGAATTCCCTGTTATCAGGTTCCGGTTTAATTTCAGGAGCAGCTTTAACCCTTGCCATAAAATAAGGTTCGGATGAGACAAGCGTCTCAAGCTTTATTCTTTTTCTGCCCTGTATTATTGCTGTGGTTGAACCGTCGGGCATCTCGAGTAGTTTGATTATCTGGCCGAGCGTACCAACGGTATGAAGGTCTTCATAGGCAGGATTTTCGATATCGGGATCTTTCTGTGCCACAGTTGCAACAATCTTATCGGTGCGGTATGCATCCCTTATAAGCTGGATGGAACGCGGACGCGCTATGGAAATAGGCAGAACAACGCCTGGAAAAAGAACTGTATTACGTAATGAAAGTACAGGCACCACCTCGGGCACCTCTATATCTTCAAGATCCCTGTCGTCTCCGTCGGCAATAATAGGAATTATCTCTCCTTCCCCATTAATCATCTCCTGAAAGAAAAAACCCTGTATCAGCGACTTTTTTTGCTTTTCGTCCATATAGTTTTAAAAGTACGTTTAAAATTACATATTATTTTTCTGGCAATTAACCATTATAGAATCGAGGTTATCAACACCTTCAAAATTTATACCAGACTTTCCCGTTGTAAAAAACGTAAAAAAGGGGCTAACAGGTAATGTCAGCCCCCTTTTTATTTTATCGTAAAAACTATTATTGTTTCTTCTTTTCAAGATGGCTTTTATAGCGGCTCATGTACCTGTCGACGCGACCTGCAGAGTCAACAAGTTTCATCTTACCAGTATAGAACGGATGGGAAGTATTTGATATCTCAAGTTTAATCAATGGGTATTCCTTTCCGTCTTCCCATTTAATGGTTTCCTTCGAGGGGGCTGTTGATTTACCCAGAAAAGCATAGCCGTTCGACATGTCCTGAAACACAACAAGCCTGTAATTACCCGGATGTATACCTTTCTTCATCTTTCAAATATTAATTATTAAAACAGGGTTGCAAATTTACTTATTTATTTTTAAATAAAAAACATCATTGAAAATAATTTATATCACCCTTTTTCTCCCTCATCCTTTCTACGGTCCAGTTTAATTGCAATTTCTTCTTTATACCTGACGAAAGGGATATTTTTATTTATCATATACCGGTAGGTATAGTGTGTCTTTGCCTTTTTTGCTCCGAGAGCCTCGTGAATGGCAATCATCTTCGGGTTAAAATCACCCACCCAGGAGAGCTCAAGTTCCTTGTACCACTTTTTCCTTTTAAACACATTATAAAGCTGAAGGAAAATTGCCGATTCAATTCCGCTGTTCTGGTGTGACGGGTTAACACCACCTACCACAGCTCTCATGCGTGTCATTTTATGGGTAGCTTTATACCACAGAAAGCGCAATTTATTCCAAAGGTGAAGTTTGCCGTTGAAGTGTTTTATTATCTGGTTGAGGTCGGGATAGAGAATGAAGAATGCCACAGGTTTGTCTTTGTAATAGGCAAACCATATAAGTTCTTCATCCACAAATGCTCTGATCTTGCGGAATGTTTCCTTCAGGAACTGAGGCTCAAGAGGTGTAAAATCTTCCTTGAATGAGGACCATGTTGAATTATATACTTCTATAAGGTCGTTAATATACTTTTCGAGGTTTTTGAATTCCACATGTTGAAAGGAGTATCCCGGCCTTTTTGAAATCCACTCCGCTATTTTTACCATTCTTTCCGGAAACATCACAATCTTATTGTCCGGCCCTCTTACGGTACAATGGTATGAATACTGCTCAAAATATTTCTGGAATCCGTACTCCTCAAAGAATTTCCTGTAATATTCTTTATTATAAGGCATACCGATGCCCTGTTGCATGAAGCCCTCAACGAGCAGACCCCAGTTACTCTCATTTTCACCAAAATTAATGGGGCCATCCATTGCTTCCATACCTCTCTGTGCAAGCCACTCTCTTGCGGTGTCGAACAGCATGAAGGCGGCATCACGGTTGTCAATCACCTCAAAATAGCCTATTCCGCCTGTCGGCTGCGTGTTTGCCTTAGATCTTATATAATCTATAAAAGCTGCAATCCTGCCGATAACTTTATTTTTGTCATCAACAAGAATCCACCTTGTGGCTTCTCCATGACGAAAGGTGGGATTTCTTCCGGGATCAAAAACTCCCTCTAATTCATCGTCGAGAGGACAAACCCAGTTGGGGTCACCTTTATATAGCTCTTTAGCAAAACGCAGGAAAGCTTTCCTGTCAGCTTTTGTCTTGACTTCTATAACCCTGAAGGACATATTACCTGTGGTTCAAAAATTATATTGACTTCACAGTTCGGAAATTACCGTAAAGACTGACACAAAGATATGCAAATAAAAGTTAAATATTACGAGTTAGCTTATTATTGAATATCTATAATTCTGTGGTCAATCAGAACAAAGAGGATTGTAATCAGAACGGAATATGTCACATACTCCTTAAGAGGTATGTATTCTGATGGGTTAATATTCATTTTTGTCCATACATACCACACAAGGAATATTTTTTCGATACAGTATACTATAAAGGTTGCCAGTGCTACTCCCACTGTTCCATAAGGCTCAATAAGCAGGAGGCTCAGTGGTATATTTATTGCCAGCTCTATTACTGCAGCGATAAGTGTAATATGAGTCTTTTTTCGGCCTATCACGATTGTCTGGGGGAATACCAGGCGAGGTATTATAAGCAGCAGGTAAATAAGGAAAATATCAGCACTTCTTATGAATTCGGGTGTGAATACTCGCGGGAAGAGCCAGCGGGTGAACAGCATCACCACCATGCTTGAAGGGAAAAGAAAATGCATCAATTTTCTTGACCTGGTTTTAATTTTTCCAAGTGCCTCTTTCATTCGCGACCTGGTTGAAAACTCCAGCAGCATTGCATTGCTCAACCCGTTTGCAAGCATCAGAACAAGCGGAAACTCTTTTGCACCATATCGGAAGTGTGCAAAGATTTCCGGATTCTTATAATACGCCGAGATGATTATTCCGTCGATATACTGTGCCGAACCACTTATAAGCGAAGTTAGTATCAGAGGTGCTCCGAGATAAAGGTGTTCCTTCATAAATTCAAATGAAACCTTCATCTCCGAGTACCTTTTTAAAAGAACTATCAGCCATACCCATCTTATTGCCGTTATGGCAAGCAGCCCGTAAAATGCCCAGAAAAGGTCCTTCCCTGCAACGATTGGGCCTATTATCATTAACAGCTGGGCTGCGAAGGTATAAACACCATACTGAACTATACGGTGGGCTCTGTTCTTGAGAAGATAGATATATTCAATGAGGCATACTGGATTGCTTAGAAGTATGTACCAGAGTAGTAACCTGATGAATGGATCTTTACCCGAAAAACCGAAAATAGAGACAGAGCCTTTAATTGAAAATCCTAGCAGAAAAACAAGCAGGCTGAAAAAGGTAAGCAGAAGAAATGCATTGAATATTTCAGGTGATTTTTCACCGATATTTTCCCCTCTTTTCCCATATGTGCGGTTACGGTGGTAAATAGGAAGAAGCGACTGGATTATTCCCGTCACCCAGAAGAAACTGACAAGGCTTGCTATGAAAAGAAACATCTCCCAATCACCAATCTCAGCTTTTGTAAGATGGCTTTTGGTGAAAACTATGCTGATGATCAGAAAAACCGTAAACCTCAGCAATTGAAAGAGCTGAAGCCCCGAAATGTTATCTATAAATTTTATCTTCTTCAAACCTTTTGTTGCATAATCATTATTCCCCTGAACTCGTTCCTTTATTCTGGCCTTTATCCATCAAAGCTTCCAATTCATTACAGAGATGAAGCTGTTGATTCTTTTTAAAGTAAATATGAGTTCAAAAGGAGTTTTGAAACTTAACATAAAACTTCGGTAATGATTAAAAATTGTAACACCAGCATTTATTTTTTAAACAGGGCAAAGTTAAAAAATGGGTTAAAGGCTCAAGTTAAAAATATTGAAAATTTTGTATTCTCCCTTTTTGGATATAATTTTGCAAGCCGGATACGGTGGATGTAGCTTAGTTGGTCAGAGCGCCAGATTGTGGCTCTGGAGGTCGCCGGTTCGAATCCGGTCTTCCACCCGTCAGAAAGGCTGAGCCTGAAAGGCCGGCCTTATTTTTTTTAAACGAGCCAGGCTTGCCTGTGCGAGTAATTAAAAAATAAGGCCGATTTTGCCAAAGGCAAAACAGAATTTCTGACGGAAGTAACTTTCAAAAAGGTTCGACCACCGTAAGGTGGTCAATCCGGTCTTCCACCCGTCAGAAAGGCTGGGCCTGAAAGGCCGGCCTTATATAACAATCACTCATTGGGTGAAGCGGGCATTTCCCACTTTTTATATTTTGCATATGAAAGAATCGCAAGTGCAACTATCACTGCAATAGCTAAATAGACAAACGCCGGAACAGGAACAGGATCTCCTCCGGCATATGAATGGAGACCCGACAGATAATAATTTACTCCAAAATATGTCATCAAAACTGATGATATTGCCAGAACCGACAGTAGATTGAATGCATAAATATTTTTCAGAGAGGGCATCATGCGTGAATGTACTACAAAGCTGTAAACAATAATTGTTATAAGCGACCATGTCTCCTTGGGATCCCAGCCCCAGTAACGACCCCACGACTCGTTTGCCCATATAGCTCCGAGAAAAGTCCCGATGGTAAGAAGGTAAAGACCGATTATCAATGTACGGTAATTAATAACTGTCAGCGATTCTATTGTTTCTCCTGTCGTTGAGATATTCTTTTCATTCGAAAAGATAAGCAATATCATTACTATCAGCCCCAGAACCGCACCCAGACCAAGAAATGCATAACTGCTTGTTATAACTGAGACGTGAAGGGTGAGCCAGTACGACTTAAGAACAGGTACAAGGTTAGTAATCTCGGGGTCCATGAAACTCATGTGGGCTACAAGCAGTGTCATGGCCGAGAGAACTGCAGTGGCAGGAAGGGTAAATGAAGATTTCCTGCTGAAGATGAAACCTGCAAGTAATGTGACCCAGGAAATGAATATCATCGATTCATAGCCGTTACTGAGAGGGGCATGTCCTGAAACATACCATCTGAGAGCGATGCCAGTTGTATGTGCAATGAAACCGACAAAGAGTAACCAGAATACCAGCAGGTTAATTAACCTGCTGTCTCCCTGTCCCCTTATCAATTGAATTATGAGGATAACAAGCGCCACGATTCCTGTGGTTGCATAGAAGGGAAAGAGTTTTTCAAAAACTGATGCCTTAATAAATAATAGTTCAGCCTTTATTTTTGAATCAGACGGCAGTTTATAACCTGCGAACCGGCGCTGGTACTCAAGCAATGAACGGGTAACAAGCTTCGCCTGTGAAATGTTTCCCACGCTTGCCGCCTGATAAAATGCCGAAAGGATACTTCCAACATAAAGAGAATCTTCACGGCTGAAGGCATTCTTCATTGCCGTCTCGGCATTGCCCCATGAGCCCAGACTATCCCTCAGGGGAAACAGCTTCATAAATTCCCCTGTATAGACCATATAAACAATGTTTACCCGTTCATCGGTTTTGATAACTTCCTTGTCGTATTTATTTCTCTCGGCCGGCCTCTTTGAATAAGCCCTTTCTACATCATCAGAGAGTTTATAGTTTCCATCCCTTTTGAAATCCACAATGTCGCTGAAAGCAGCCATCCTGCCATTTAAACCGATTTTCTTTGCCAGATTCCTGTTAGAAATCCTTATCAAGGGCACATTCTGCCAGTTCTGAAAGTCGAAATAAATCCCCAGCAAAACCTGCATTGATGTCAGTCCTTCAAAACTTGTTTTATGTGCCACCTTTCTCAGAATATCATTACTGAGAGTATAAAGCGGTTCGGTACGTCCTTTCTGGTCCTGTATAAGAACCTTACCGAACTCATCGGCAGCCCTCCTGTCGGGAATAAACCTCTGCTGTGCCTCAAGTGATGAAAAGCCACAAAGAACAACAAAAACAGCAATGGCAAGTATCTTCCTGCTGAATGGGGAATGCCAGTAGCTGATGTTTGCCTTGCGGAATAGTGAGTTCTTATTCAGAAGCGATAATATAATAAACAGGAAAAGTATACCATAACCTGTATAAGTAACCATCATTCCGACAATATCATGATTGACCGACAGTATAGTACCTCTTTCGTCAGAATCATACGAAGCCTGGTAAAACCTGTATCCCCTGTATTTCAGTATTCTGTTCATGTAAATGAGATACGGTTTCGATATCCCAGCCTCATGGTCATTAAGTAAAACATCACTTTTATAACCCGATGGAGTGTTCGAGCCAGGATATCTTTCAAGAATAAAATCATTAAGCTTAAGAGAGAACGGCAATTTGATAATTTTCGAGCCAAAGGAAATGCTTAATGTTTTTCCACCTATGCTGGTTGAGGCTTCTGAGACATATTCGCCTGGATTGTTCCAGAGAGTAACTGTGTAAGTATTGGATCCTTCAAATACATGAAAGATCATCGCACTCTTTCCTTCTTCAATTCTTTCCATGCCAGCCGGTTCAACCGATATTATCCCTTTGAGGGTGAATCTCTGGGGAACAAACTTCACATCTCCTGCTGAGATCACCTGCATCTGTTTCAAAGGGATCTTTTCACCAGGCCTGAATGTGATCTTATCCCCGCCCATCATGTTTGTGACTGATGTTTCAAGGGCAGGGGTAAACCAGAAGCCAGTGCTGTCGGCTGTTATTCTTACATCCGCTTCTGTATCGCTGTTAAAGCTCACCGAAAGAGCTCCAGCAATAGTTGATTCCCCTTCCTTGATTATGAGGTTCTGCATGCCCCGGTTGGGCAGGCTCACCAGAAACGAAACAACTGGTGATCCCGAAGGAGACTCTTCAACCGATTCAATTGCGTCAGGAATAACCTGAGCAAGGCGAAGTACAAGGTTTTCATTTATTTTCCTTTCGAAGCTGCCACGCTCCAGCGCCGGAGAATATTTTTCGTATCTCTCAGCTATAATGTTACCACCTTCATCCTTAAGAGCATACCCAAGGTACTTTTCTGCAGAAAAGACTCTGTTTTCTTCTTCTCCTTCCCTTATGTGTATTGTGCCCTCATAACCAGTGTATCGCGTAAGGCCAGCCCCTGCAAGCATTACTATAAAAGCCAGATGAAACCCCATAATGGTTATTTTCTCCTTCCTCCACAAACGGTACTGAAACACCTGTCCTGCCAGATTTACGGCAAGTAGAATCATAATTAACTCAAACCATTTAGTGCCGTAAACAACACCATAAGCCATCTCCCTTCCGTAATCGTTTTCGATAAATGTTGCCACCGCCATTGCCAGGGCAAAGAAAAAGAACAGGAGTGCCATCAGAACAGGGGAAAATAGAAACCTTAAAATTTTCATCATTTTTAATTCAATAACATATTAAGCAATAGATAACTTATAAGTCTGCAGAATGGTTCAAGTTTACAACAAAATACTAATTAACAATACGATAAAATTGCTGATAATGAGCAAGTTTAATATAGCATTAATGGTTGAACTATTACAGAAAATATAAAAAGCAGTTATTTCTTAAACGTTCTCATATAATGAATAATCTTCCAGATGTCTTCATCCTGCAGCCTGCCATCGTATTTGGGCATCTCACCCCTTCCGAATTTGGTTTTGTAAAAATGCTCGCCGTCAGTCTGATTCTGGTATTCAGGTCCGGAAAAATCTCCAGAATATGTCTGGAGTGCCCTCGACTTTACTCCATCACCCAATCCGGTTTTACCGTGGCATGACGCACAATATTTTGTGTAAAGGGCCTGGCCCTCCTTTATGCTTGCTTCGTCTTTCGGAACAGGGTTGACCATATTTTTATATTCTTCTGGAACCGGCCATGGTTCAGGCTTCTTCTGTCCAAAAACAAAAAGAGGCATAAGTAGAATCAGAAACGCAAAAAACAGTTTTCTTAATAAAGGCATACGATTAAGTTTTAAAATTTTGGGATGATAAAATTAATAAAACTCCTGAACAGGAAAAATGTTTATCTTTATTAATCAATTATCAAAAATTCAGGTATGATATCAGATTCCGTTCTGAAACAATTCTTATTCCTTGCACTTCATCCGGAAAAAGGAAGGGTAAGGATAGATTCCATGAGGTTCAGATATGCATTAGCAGGAGCATATCTTATGGAGCTTTTAACCAGGAAGGAAATTAAAATAGAAGATAAAAGGATAAATCATTCGTTGAGAAAAAACGGAGAGCCAGTTCATGATACTATTGTTGAAATATTTGAAAAGCAGAAGCGTCCGAGAAGGGTCAGGTACTGGATAAACCGGCTCTCGTGGAAAAGCAGATTTATCTTCAGAGAAACAATGAAATATCTCTCTTCATCGGGGTTGTTAAGGCATGAGAAACACTATTTTCTTGGCATCATACCTGTTAACAGGTACTTTATTTCAGACATAAGGAACCAGAAAGATGTTGTTGATAAAATCAGGCGTGTTCTACTTTATAATGATTCTCCTTCGAGGGAAGTGCTTATGCTGGTAAGTCTGGTCAGGATGACGGAATCGGAAAAGCTGATTGCTGAGTCTAAAGAAGAAAGGAGACTTCTTCGTAACAAAATAAAACAATTAACCGACGACAAGAGCGGTCTGATTGATCCGGAAGTTGCTGAAATTCAGAAATCTGTATTGTCAGCAATTACTGCTGCACGTTCAGCAGCCGTTACTGTAGCGGCTTCAGGCTGATAAAACTGGTACTACTTTTTATAATATTTCATTGCCTCAGGGATAGCCTCTTTGATTTTTGCTATCCTTGTTTCATCGGATGGATGCGTACTGAGAAATTCAGGTGGTTTTGTTCCTCCCATTGAAGCCATTCTTTCCCAGAACGAAACAGCTGATTGGGGATCATAGCCTGCCATAGCCATAAAAATAAGTCCCAGTCGGTCGGCTTCAAGCTCGTGCCTGCGAGAATAAGGCAACAACACTCCCACCTGTGAACCAAGGCCGTATGCTGTAAGAAAAATGCTGCGTGTTTCCTCGGGTTTTGTTTTCAGGGCCTCGCTGAGGGCTATACCTCCAAGCTGTGCCAGAAGCTGCTGGCTCATCCGCTCATTGCCATGACGTGCTACTGCATGGGCAATCTCATGACTTATAACCACTGCCAGACCGTTTTTATCTACAGTATATGGCAGAATGCCCTTGTATACCACAACTTTACCTCCGGGCATGCACCATGCATTGGCTTCCTGGCTCTCTACCAGGTTAAATTCCCAGGCATAACCCTCAAGACGGCTTTCAATCCTGTTATCCGTAAAATACTTCTGCACTGCCGATGCAATATTGTTACCAACTTCCTTTACCACTGCTGAACTGGAAGCATCTGGAGAAGGGGGATTTTCCTTAAGGAATTCGGAATAATTTGTGAGTCCCATAGCAATCATCTCCGACTCAGGCAGCAGATTAACCTGCCTTCTTCCTGTAAGCGGTACAGTGGAACATGCCTGAAATACAAGCAATATAATTATTAAACAAGAAAAAATAACTCCTGCTTTTTTCATGGTTTTTACTTCTGCTGTAAAGATAACCAATTGATTTTAAAAATCAGAATTTATAATCGTTATCAGCAATAAGTTTATCGGCTATTCTTCGTCTTGCATCCTTTACATTCAGACAGTCTGTTCTGGTAAATTTCTCCACCGCCTCAAGCAGTCTGCCGGCCTCATCAGGTGAAGCAAATGAACATATTGCATCCGAAGCATTTTTTCTTACCCTGAATGCAGCATCGTACACAAATACATCTATGATATCCCTGTATACAGGGTCTGTTCCTTTCATACCTTCACGTTTTTCAACCCTCAGTGCCAGTGATTCTGCCAGATAGGTATCAATCATTATGTCAGTAATATTGTTCAGAACTTCCTGTTCGTTCACAAGACCTTTTTCGAACTTTTTAGTTGCACCGTGTATACAAAGCAGTGCAGCCTTCTTCATATTTCTGATCATTTTCTTTTTGCGGTTGAAATAACCATCATTATCCTGCAGCTTTTCAACTGACTCATCCGGATTGTTATAAATTTTTTCAGCTGGTCCGAAGAGGTCAAATTCTCCTTTCATTGCTCTCTTCATGGCGGTATCAGAAACGAGAAGGCGGTTTATTTCGTTTGTACCTTCAAATATTCTGTTGATTCTTGAATCGCGGTAACTTCTTTCGACATCCATTTCAGCTGAATAACCCATACCACCGTGTATCTGAACAGCCTCATCCACAACATAATCGAGCATTTCAGAGCCGGCAACCTTCAGGAGAGCCGCTTCGACGGCGTAATGACTGATAGCCTCAATCGCTGCCCTGCCTTTATCAGGCATTTCAGCCTTCAGGATTTCCATCATATCGTCTATATCTTTACTTACCCTGTAGACTGCCGATTCGGCTGCATAGCACCTTATTACCTGTTCGGCAAGTTTATATTTTATTGCCCCGAAGCTGGAAATTAGAACACCAAACTGCTTTCTCTCGTTGGCATATTTTACAGAATCAGTGATAGATTTTTTTGCAGCGCCCAGAACATTGGCTCCAAGCTTTATTCTTCCCATGTGAAGTATTGAGAGAGCTATCCTGAATCCTTCTCCCCTCTTTCCAAGCATATTTTCAGCCGGCACTTTCACATCGTTAAAAAATATCTGTGCGGTGGAAGAGCCTTTTATACCCATTTTGTGTTCATCGGCACCGATGACAACACCTGGCCATGACGATTCAACAATAAAGGCACTGAGAACTCTGTCGTTTTCAACTTTTGCGAAGACAATAAGTGTGTCGGCGAACCCTGCATTGGTAATCCACATCTTTTGCCCGTTCAATATATAGTATTTCCCGTCCTCGCTGGGGCGGGCGTTTGTTTTTCCGGAGTTAGCATCGCTGCCTGCTCCAGGCTCAGTGAGGCAGTATGCCCCAAGAAATTCGCCTGTAGCCAGCTTCGGCACATATCTTTGCCGCTGGTCTTCATTACCGTAATAAACTATCGGCATGGTACCTATTCCGCAATGCGCCATAAATGCCACCGAGAATGAGTAACCGGCCCCGGTGGTCTCGGCTGCAAACATCTGTGTAACAAATGACTGACCGAAACCGCCATATTCCTCAGGAACAGAGATGCCCATAAGCCCGAGTTCGCCCGATTTCTTCAGAATACTCTTCATTAGTTCCCTGTCGCCCTTCTCAAGCTGAGGTATGGCAGGGTAAACTTCAGCAGCAAGAAAATCACGGCATGTCTGTGCTATCATCTTTTGTTCCTCATTGAACTCTTCGGGAATGAAGATATCACTGGCTGAAGTTTCCTTTATCAGAAACTCGCCACTACGTATAAGCTTGTCTTTTTCCATCTTTCAGGTTGTTTGATTTTTTTGATTATAGTCCGAGAGATTGTGCTATAATCTCTGCAATATCAAGATTTTTTATTTCCTGTTCACGGCCTTTATATTTCAGCCCGTCGGTTATCATCGTCATGCAAAAAGGACAGGCAGTGGCAATTACACTGGCACCTGTTTCGAGAGCCTCTTCCGTACGTTCAATAAAGATCTCCTTTGTGCCTTTCTCTGCTTCCTTGAACATCTGCCCTCCCCCGGCACCACAACACAGGGCAAAGCTCCGGTTTCTTTTCATTTCCCTGAAATCAGCATTAACAGACCTCAGAACCTCCCTCGGTTCTTCATATACCTCATTTGCCCTCCCAAGATAACAGGGGTCATGATATGTAATTCTCGAATCTTTAAAGGCTTCTTTACCAGGTTTAAGCTTCCTTTCCTCAATACATTTATTAAGGAACTGTATATAATTCACCACTTCATAATGGCCTCCCAGGTCGGGGTATTCATTTTTGAAAACATTATAGCAATGTGGGCATATTGTAAGGATCTTCTTAACCTCATAACGGTTCAGAATATCTATTACCTGCAGAGCCTGCATCTGAAAAAGCATCTCATTCCCAGCCCTGCGGGCCGGATCGCCATTGCAGGTCTCTTCCTTTCCCAGCACAGCATAACTGATATTGAGATATTCAAGAATCTTTACAAATGCTCTTACAACCTTTTTATACCTGTCGTCGTACGCACCCGCACAACCTACCCATAGCAGATACTCAGGCTTTTCACCCCTGGCAAAAAGTTCAGACATGACAGGTATTTCAATCTTCCGGGTTTCCATAAGAAAATATTATTATACTGTTTCTGGAGCTAATCAGTTTATATTTATTTCAAGGTCTTTTGCCCAGTTAAGGCGATCTTCGGGCGAATATTGCCATGGCGCGCCATTATTTTCAATATTGCTGAACATTGCCTTCAACTGACCGGGCGCTGAGCCTTCCTCCATCACCAGGTACCTCCGCATATCAATAATTAATGAGGGGTGATTGATGTTTACCGGACATTCCCTAGCACACGCATTGCATGTTGTGCATGCCCATAACTCTTCTTCCGAGATATAATCACGTAACAGTGATTTCCAGTCGTTGTAGTCCCTTCCCTTTCTCACCATTTCAGGACCTTTCTCCTTCATCCTTGCCCTGAGATCCATCATTATTTTCCTCGGCGAAAGTTTCTTTCCTGTAAGATTTGCAGGACAAACGGAAGTGCACCTTCCGCATTCAGTACACGAAAGAGAATCAAGGTAATTTTTCCATGTGACATCTTCAACATCTTTTACTCCGAAGCGTCCTGGTGCTGCTTCCTGGTCAGATGAAGATGTTGCCACTTCAGGATAAAGCATCAGCTTCACCTCCCTTGTCACGCTTTCCATATTCGCAAGTTTCCCTAATGGTTCAAGTCTCGATAAAAACACATTGGGAATTGACATGAAAACATGAAAATGCTTGGAATAAGGCAGATAATTTGCAAAGAAGAAAATAGTAAGAATATGCGACCACCAGGAAATGCGGTGAAGCAGCCAGAAATGTTCAGCATTTGACCCAGACAGTAATCCTGCTAAAATAGCGCTTACCGGATAGACTCCGTGAATTTTTTCTCCGGTCAGCTCAGCATGCTTTATATATCCGGCATTCATTCCGAGCAGGGTTATCATCAGGAATAAGATAAGTGACAGCGAGACTATTGCATCGATGTGGGATTTCTTCTTCATTTCAATTCCTTCAAAGCGTTTGATTTTCAGGAAAAGACGCCGTGTCAGGAATACCACTACCGAAACGAGAACCAGTAATGCGAATATATCACCGGCAGCCATAATGAAATCGTGAACAGGACCCAGAAACCTGAGAGATTTTTCTGTTCCTGAAACACCGTCAATTACCATTTCGATGCTTCCAAGGAGAATAATACAGAAACCCCAGAACACCAGGGCATGAAGAAATCCAACCACTGGCCGGCGCAAGATTTTTGACTGTCCGAATGCTACTTTCAGCATCATGCTGAATCTCTTCCCGAAATCCTTTACCGGAAAGGCCGGTTTTGTAAGACGGAAAAGAGCTGCAATACGGCTTACTGTATAGTAGAAAACTCCGAATGTAACAAGAAGGGCTAGTATAAAAATAATCTGTCCTGTCATTTAATGGTTATTTCATAAAATTTATCCTTGATTATTCCTGATTAATTTTATGAATTTACGGAATTATTTTTTCAATTCCCTTACGGCTTCAACAAGTTTTGGGAGAACCTTCATCGCATCACCAACTATTCCGTATTGTGCTGCCTCAAAAATTGGAGCATCTTTGTCGATGTTTATTGCCACAATATATTTCGACGAACTTATACCTGCAAGGTGTTGTGTTGCTCCGGATATTCCCACGGCGATGTAGAGGTTCGGGGCTATTATTTTACCAGTCTGTCCGGTATGTTCTTCATGGGGTCTCCAGCCTTCGTCTGAAACAGGTCTCGAACATGCGGTTGCTCCGCCGAGAAGTTCTGCCAGTTCTACCAGCGGTCCCCAGTTATCGGGTGATTTCATCCCCCTGCCACCTGAAACAACTATTTCAGCATCGGTAAGCAATACCTTGCCTGTCTGTTTCTGTACATCCAGCACTTCTGTCTTTACCATACCCGGTTCAACATTCCATGCCACTCTTTCAATTTCGGCATTGTTTGCTGTTTCTTTTATGTCGTATGAATTCTGCAGAAGGGAAAGGACTTTTATTTCTGATTTTATTACAGTATGGGCGAAGGCATTACCCGAATAGACTTTTTTGCGAATAGTGAAAGGTTCCACGCTGGAAGGAAGAGCGTTTACAGCTGCTGCCACTCCCGCCTTTAGTCTAACCGCCACTCCCGGAGCAATAGCTTTTCCTGAATTATTGTTGGAAAATACAATAACTTTTGAGTTTTCTTTTTCTGCAATCCCGGCAATAATGGATGTATATATCTTATTATCAAGATATTTTAATGAATCTCCGGTAACACATATCACTTTCTTTGCTCCGTAGTTGCCAAGCTTCTTAAGTTCTTCATCTTCAACCTGCCCTATTGTAAGGGCAACTACTCCAGTATTAATCATTTCTGCAATTGCAGCAGAATATGAAACGAGTTCGAATGAAAGTTTCTTAAACTTTCCGTCCCAGTTTTCTGTATAAACTAAAACTGACATGATTTTCTTTTTGATTGATTTGACAATTAAATAACTTTTGCCTCATTCTGGAGCAGGTGTATCAGTTCGGCAGGATTATCCGGACTGATGAATTTACATGCTGCTCTCGGTGCGGGTTTTTCGTACATAACGATCTCAGTGAGTGGATTTACGGCCACAGGTTCATATACTCTTATCTGTTTTGTACGGGCAGTCATGATTCCCCGCATTGATGCAATTCGTGGTTCTTTTGCAATACCTTTCTGAACAACTGCAACAAATGGCACAGGCAGGGTAAGGGTTTCCTTGCCCCCATCTATCTCTCTTACTATTACTGGTTTGCCATTTTCAATTCTGAGAGATGAAACAGATGAAACAGAAGGTATGCCAAGAAATTCGGCAATTATACCGCCTGTGAGTGAGCCATTATAATCACTCGACTCAATGCCGCACAAAATAATATCATACTTTTCCTTTTCGAGAACTGCTGCAATCTGTGCAGCAACAAAATATGCATCGGCAGGTTCTGCATTGACTCTAATGGCATCATCAGCTCCTATAGCCAATGCTTTGCGTATGGTAGGCTCTGAAGATGAGGTACCCACATGTGCCACGGTGACCAGAGTAACTCCTGCAGCAGGATCATCTTTTAATTCAAGTGCCCTTGTAAGCGACAGCTCATCCCATGGATTTATCACCCATTGAATACCTGCAGTGTCAATGGTTTTACCGTCGGCCGACAACTTAATTTTAGTGGTTGTGTCGGGTACATTGCTGATACAAACCAGAATTTTCATTATGAGATTTTTTTGCTATTGTTTTTTCTTTGAGGCGGCAAATATAATAATTAATGATTCACCTTCAAACCATCATATCTCTATTTTTTTCATATGTTCGAAATAAATAACATTGCTATAATACTTTATTTCAACTATTTATATAGCTTTTCAGGAAAATTAAAAATAGCCGTTCGAAACCCGCTTTTCCAATTTTGTTTCAACTGATTCAAAAATGTTGAAAATATGCTTTAAATTCACCCCGTTTTTTTGTAAAAATTACTTCTATTTTTAACCGGTAATGAAACTTTTAAAAACCTATGCTGCAGTCTTTTTTGCGATGATATTCTGGTCATTTTCGTTCATCTGGTTTAAGATGGCAAACGAAAATTACCCTCCGATGACTATTATTTTTCTCCGACTTACTTTTGCGACAATATTTCTTACCTCCTATCTTGCGATCAGGAAGGAATTCGCTCCAATAAGAAAGGAAGACCGGAAACTGTTTCTTATTCTGTCTTTTTTTGAACCTTTTCTTTATTTCATAGGAGAGAGCCATGGACTTACTTATGTAACTTCAACGACCGGTTCAGTTGTAATTTCCACAATTCCAGCTGTGGTCGCACTTGCTGCCTGGCTCTTTTTCGGAGAAAAGCTGAAGCTGATAAATTATGCAGGTATTCTTCTCTCATTTATAGGAATAATTGTTTTTGTTGTTGACAGAAACGGTTCTCTTACATTCAATATCAAGGGATTACTCCTGCTGGGTCTTGCTGTATGTTCGGCAGCAGGGTTTAACATCACACTGGGCAAACTTGTCGGTTCATACAGTCCTGTATTTATAGTTAATGTCCAGAACATAATAGGAGTAATTCTTTTCCTGCCTGTTTTTCTTCTTTCAGATCTGAAAGAATTTTCAAATACACCTCATAGCCTGAAGTCTTTTATTCCAATTATTGAACTGGCACTTTTTGCATCATGCGGTGCGTTCATATTTTTTGCCTATTCAGTGCGGCAGATTGGTGTTTCACGGGTAAATCCTTTTACAAACATAATTCCAATATTCACTGCTATCTTTTCATTCATTATTTTTGGAAATGTGCTTAATCTCCAGAATATAATAGGAATGATAATTGTCATTTGCGGTATTTTTCTAACACAAATAAATGGCAGGAAGAAAAAAATCGATGAGGCACTGATTATTACGGGTAAAACAGCATAATCTTAAGATTTTCTGATACTTTTAAAACGTTAAATCCGTTAGAATATATTATACATTTTAAATATAGCGTGACAGCCCGTAAAATACATATTGCCATTTTGCTGGTGTTTATGCTCCAACCTCTGAAATCTCAGACCGGGGGTGACAACACATATGAATTCCTTAACCTGACCTATTCGAGCCGTGTAGCTTCGCTCGGAGGCACGAATGTTTCCATTTACGACGATGACCTTAACATGGCACATGGCAATCCGGCTCTTCTTTCTGAAGATATGAACAAAAGTCTTGTTCTTAACTATGTAAATTATCTGGCAGGCATAAATTACGGAATGACAATGTATTCGATGTCGCTTCCCCGGGCAGGAAATTTTGCGGCAGGGTTAATATATCTTAATTATGGTACCTTTAAGGAAGCTGACGAGTCGGGTAACATAACTGGTTCCTTTTCAGTGGCAGAATATGCTATGTCGCTTCTATGGTCGAAGATATTCGATACCGTTTTCTCAGTAGGTGTCTGTTTGAAGCCGGTTCTGTCCCACCTTGAAAAATATTCTTCTTTTGGTATTGCCCTTGATATAGGTGCCGCATGGCATTCGAAGAACAATCTTACCTCGGCAGGGATTGTTGTAAAAAATGCTGGCTTCCAGGTCACTACTTATACAGGTGAAACACACGAAAAACTTCCGTTTGAAATAATTGCAGGGATCTCGCACCGACTTGCCCACGGTCCCTTCAGGTTTTCTCTCACACTCCGGCACCTCGAAAAATTTGATATTACAAATTCATACGGGAGCGATAACACCGGCACTTATGAAAAAGCAGTTTTTTCAGAAAAGCTATTAAGGCATGTCATTGCCGGGGCCGAGTTTATACCGCACAAAAACTTTTATTTTTCTCTGGGATACAATTACCAGCGAAGAAAAGAACTTCAGGTCGAATCGAAAGTTTCAACAGTAGGTTTTTCATGGGGTTTTGGCTTCAATACCTCATTTCTGAGCTTTGGCTTCGGGAGGGCAACATATCACCTTGCCGGTGCCTCAAATCATTTTACCCTTTCACTCCGGCCCGGCCGACTCATCAAAAGATGATATTAATTATTTGATGCAATCAGTTATTTTTGATTTCCGGTAATTAAAAAAATAGAGTTCTATGAAAGATATCTTTTTTCTCATTTTGTTTGCCTGTCTGTTTAGCATAGCCTATGGACAATCAAGGACCGGATCTGAAGATGTTGTGATAATAAACGGGAAAGGTAAAATTCGGGTAAGTACTGGTGAAAAAGGAGAGTTGATTATAAACATATCACCAAAAGATTCAAAACGGTTACAATCGAAGGGGGTTGTTCGATACAGCGATTTCGGTGCCAGAGGCGACGGCAAAACCGATGATATCGATGCTATTGCGGCTGCTCATGCGTTTGCAAATCTGTATGGGTTGAAAGTAAAAGCTGACGATAAAGCGACCTATTATATCGGAGGCAAAAACCGTACTGCTATTATACAGACAGACACTGATTTTGGCAATGCTGCCTTTATAATTGACGACTCTGAAGTACAGAACCGCAATGCAAATATATTTCTGGTCAGTTCCACTCTGAAACCATTTAAGCCTGAGGGTATCACTTCCCTAAAAAAGAATCAGCCGAAGGTTGATATCCGGCTGCCCGGGCCATGCCTTATTGCCGTCACCGATTCAAACGTCAGGCGCTATATACGGTTTGGTCCCAACCAAAACAACGGCTCCCCTCAAACGGATATTTTTATTGTTGACGCGGAGGGTAATGTGGATATGAATGCCCCAATAATATGGGATTTCGACCATGTTACAGCTATAACTGCACTTCCTATTGATGAGATTACCCTGACCTTAAGGGGTGGCCGTTTCACCACCATAGCCAACAGTGCAGAATCGAAATACAATTATTACAGCCGTGGTATAGCAATAAGGCGTTCACATGTTGTTGTTGACGGCCTGCAGCACTTTATTACCGGCGAAGGCGATCATGGCGCACCGTACGGTGGGTTTATCAATATAGGCGACTGCGCCTTTGTTACAGTACAAAATTGTGTCTTTACCGGACATAAAGTCTATGAAACAATTGGTTCGGCAGGTGTCAGTGTCTCAATGGGGACATACGACATTTCACTTAACAGTGCAATTAATGTGTCATTTATAAACTGCACCCAGACAAATGATATCAAAGACAGCAGATTCTGGGGTTTAATGGGCTCCAATTACTGTAAGAATCTCATTCTTGACAACTGTATTTTTTCGCGTTTCGATGCCCATATGGGGGTTGCCAATGCCACTATCCGCAATTCAACACTGGGGCATCAGGGTATAAATGCCATAGGTACGGGTACCTTTTTAGTTGAGAACTCCACCATATATGGCAGGAATTTAATCAATCTCCGTTCCGATTACGGAAGCACATGGCAGGGCGAGTTCATCATACGCAATTGCACCTTCGTGCCAGCCGGAGGAAGACCTGTAACTGCCAGCCTGATTGGAGGCTCGTATACCGGACAACACGACTTCGGATATGTCTGTTATATGCCTGAAAGGATAATTATCGAGAATCTTAAAATAGACGATTCCAATCATCCTGATAATTATCCGGGTCCGGCTATATTTGCAAACTTCAATCCGAAAATGACAGATGATACCTACCAGGAAAAATTTCCTTATGTAATAACCAGGGAAGTGATTCTCAGGAATGTTACCACAGCCAGTGGCAAACCCCTGCGAATAAGCGACAATCAGTATATGTTCAGGAATGTAAAGGTGGTGACTGAAAATTTATAGCTAACCCAGAGCAACCAGTATCTGTTATGAACAATACAAAATGAATTCTGACATCTGTCAATAATTTCTTTTCAGGTTTTTTATATCTTCGGTTAAATTTACCAAAAAAATTAAAAACATCCCGGATATGGTATACTTAATTCTATAAAGAGATAAAATCCAGATCCGGTATTTTTATAGTTAAAATGAAAAAGAAACTTATCATAGCAATTGATGGTTACTCTTCATGCGGTAAAAGCACATTTGCAAAGGCTATAGCTAAAGAATTGAATTACATATACATCGACAGCGGAGCCATGTACAGGGCTGTCACTCTCTACTGCCTGAGGAAAGGGTTTATTACGAAAAACGGTATCGACACCGAAGGAATAAAAAACTCACTTAAGGATATTCACATAACCTTCGTGTACAACCCTGATAAAGGTGAATATGAAACATGGTTAAATTCTGAAAATGTTGAAAATGAAATCAGAAGTATTGAGGTGTCAAACTTCGTAAGCAGGATAAGCCAGATACCCGAAGTAAGGACAAGGATGGTTGAACTTCAGAGGCAGATTGGTGTTTTTAAGGGTATAGTGATGGACGGTCGTGATATAGGAACTGTTGTTTTTCCGGATGCCGATATAAAAATATTCATGACAGCATCGGTTGATACAAGGGCGCAGAGGCGCTTTGACGAGCTGCAGGCAAAAGGACAGCCTGTCGACTACAGGGAAATCAAAAAGAATATCATTGAACGGGATGTCGCTGATGAAAACCGTGAAATCAGTCCACTGCGAAAAGCAAAAGATGCCATCATACTTGATAATACAAATATGACCGTTGAAGAACAGATGGAATGGATCAGAGGTATAATTCAGGAGAAATTGCATGGTGATAGAGATAGATGAAAATTCAGGATTCTGTTTCGGTGTAAGAAATGCTGTTGAGACAGCAGAAAAGGCATTAATGGCTGGCGAAAAAATTTTTTCCCTCGGACAGATTGTGCATAATGATATAGAAGTTGAGCGGCTCAGCAAAATGGGTCTTAAAACTATTGATTATGATGAGTTCCGGAGACTTCGAGATTGCAAGGTGCTGATAAGAGCCCACGGAGAACCGCCCGAAACTTACAGAATAGCAAAGGAAAACGGCATCACCATTATTGATGCTACCTGCCCCATTGTGAAAAGACTTCAGCAAAAGATCAGACAAACATGGGAAGAAATAAAAATAAAGGGTGGACAAGTCGTTATCTACGGCAAGCCAGGGCATGCCGAAGTGCTTGGCCTTATAGGACAAACCGACAATAATGCTATACTAACTGATGGAGAGATAAACCTCGACAGGATAGATTTCAGAAAGGAGATACATCTTTTTTCCCAGACAACCATGAATCCAGAAGCATACGAGGCTCTGGCTGAAAAAATGAGGAAGAAAATCAAAGAGTATGGCGCACCCGACCCCGGGAAACTGCTGACCGTGCACCGGACAATCTGCACTCAGGTCTCACATCGCCAGCCACATCTGGAATCATTTGCGCGTTCACACGACATAATAATATTTGTAAGCGGCAAAGAAAGCTCTAACGGTAAAATGCTATTTTCAATCTGTAAAAATGTTAATCCCGAATCATATTTCGTTTCGTCACCTGGAGATATCAAAAAAGAATGGTTCATCGGAAAACAGAAAGCAGGAATATGCGGAGCAACATCCACTCCAGGATGGCTTATCAGAAAAGTAAGTGAAGTAATTTCTTCATTTAATATTTAATCTCCCAATTAACAATCTAAGCAGAAAAACACTACCTTTGCGGGCTGAATTATAATCAATTAAAGATGGGAAAAATAAAGAAGATAGGAGTTTTAACATCGGGTGGAGATGCTCCAGGTATGAATGCTGCAATAAGAGCGGTTGTAAGAACTGCAATATATCATGGGCTTGAAGTTATGGGCATCAGGCAGGGCTATGCAGGCCTGATTAACGCGGATTTCATTCCGCTTGTATCGAGCAGTGTAAGCGATATTATACAGAGAGGTGGCACGATACTGAAAACGGCAAGGTGTGAAGAATTCCGAACGCCGGAAGGAAGACAGAAAGCCTATGAGAATCTGAAAGCAGCACAAATAGATGGTGTGGTGGTGATAGGTGGAGACGGCTCCTTTACTGGTGCAAGGCTATTTAATGAAGAATATGATATCCCCTTCGTAGGTGTGCCTGGAACAATTGATAACGACATTTACGGAACTGATTACACGATTGGCTATGACACTGCTTTAAATACTGTTGTCCAGGCAGTTGATAAAATAAGGGATACAGCCAGTGCACACGACAGAATGTTTTTTATAGAGGTGATGGGCGCTGAGGCAGGCTTTATCGCTCTTTTCAGCGGAATAGCAACAGGTGCTGAAGCAATCATAATTCCGGAAGTTAAAGGGGAAGAACGCGACCTTAAGAAAATATTATTCGATGGAAATAAAAGAAAGAAATCGAGCAATCTGATAATTGTTGCCGAAGGCGATGAAGAGGGAGGTGCTTTTGCCTGGGCTGAAAAATTTAAAAACGAATACCCTGATATTAATATAAGAGTAACTGTTCTTGGACACCTTCAGCGCGGGGGCTCACCCACTGCCATCGACAGGGTTAATGCCAGCAGGCTCGGAAGCGCAGCTGTCGAAGCCCTGCTCGATGATCAAAAAAGTGTGATGGTTGGTTTGCAGAACGACGAAATAGTCCTTGTGCCCTTCAGCAAGGCAATTAAACTGCACAAAGATGTCAACAGAGACCTACTGACTCTTGTAAGAATACTTTCCATCTAATTTTAATTAACTATGGCAGATTCAAAAGTATTTTTCACAAATCTCAGAGCCAGTTCATCAGTTAACCTTCTTAAAAAATTTGATAATCTTATCCGCAAAGCCGGAATTGAGACAATTGACTTTAAAAGAAAACTCACGGCCATAAAGATTCATTTTGGCGAACCCGGGAACCTTGCCTACCTGCGACCAAATTTTGCAGCCCGGCTGGTTAAATTGCTTAAGGAAAAAGATGCTATTCCATTCTTAACCGACTGCAATACATTATATTACGGAAGAAGATCCAATGCTCCCTGGCATCTCGAAGCAGCATTTGAAAACGGATACAACCCCCTGGCAGTAAATTGCCCTGTAATAATTGCCGACGGAATCAAAGGAACAGAATACCGCGAAATAGAACTTAACCTTGAATACTGTAAGAGTGCAAAAATAGGAGCAGCCATAGCCGAATCAGATGTTATTATCTCCATGAGTCACTTCAAAGGTCACGAAATAACTGGATTCGGAGGTGCAATTAAAAACCTCGGCATGGGATGTGCTTCCATTGGAGGCAAGCTTTTTCTCCATTCCGGCTCATCTCCCGAAATATATGAGGAAAACTGTACAGGGTGCAGGATATGCGAAAAGTACTGTAACTATGGAGCAATTAAAGTTGGGAAAGACAGAATAGCACATATTAATAAAGAATTATGTACCGGTTGCGGCCAGTGTGTTGCTGTATGCCAGTTCGATGCAGCAAGGGTAGTTTGGCAGAATGCATCAGAAGCTGTCAACAAAAAAACAGCTGAATATGCGCTTGCAGCAGTAAAAAATAAACCAGCCTTCCATATCAACTTCCTTGTTGATATTTCGCCCGACTGTGACTGCTGGGATTTCAACGACTATCCTATTGTACCCGATATTGGTATTGCTGCTTCGTTCGACCCTGTGGCACTCGACCAGGCATCTGCCGATATGGTAAATGCTGCACCTGTTCTGCCAGGAAGTAGAATATACGGCAAGGCGGAAAAACAAAAAGATGACAGACAGGACCGTTTCAAAATGACACACCCCAATACCTTCTGGCAGGCTGCTCTCGAACATGCTGAAAAAATAGGACTGGGGAGACGTAAATATGAAATAATAGAAGTATAACTATATACTTAGTTCTACGTTAATTTTTTCTATAAATCAACCTTATTAGATGAACGGTAAAGTAAAGGTCGCAAGATTATCAGTAATGTCAAATACTCTCCTTATCGTTCTCAAACTTGTAGCAGGTCTGATCAGCGGTTCGGTGAGTATCATTTCAGAAGCTATCCACTCATCCATGGATCTGATAGCTGCAGTAATTGCATTCTTTGCTGTGAGAGTCTCCGACAATCCGCCCGACAAAAGACATCCATACGGGCATGGAAAAGTTGAGAATATTTCAGGGGTAATAGAAGCTATACTGATTTTCATCGCTGCTGTATGGATTGTTTATGAAGCCATAAAACGGATGATAGCCGGTTCACCAGAACTTGATATGGTCTGGCTCGGATTGGTCATTATGGTCATTTCTGGCATTATTAACACTTTTGTGTCGTGGAGACTATACAAAACTGCCCGAAGAACCGGCTCAGTGGCTCTTGAGGCAGATGCACTTCACCTTAAAACAGATGTCTACACCTCTCTTGGAGTGGCAGCCGGTTTGGGACTTATTATCATCACCAACATAAAATGGATCGATTCAGTAGTTGCCATTCTGGTTGCATTGATTATTCTTTTTGAATCTTACCGGCTTCTTAAGAAAGCCTTTACTCCCCTGCTGGATGAGTCATGGCCTGAAGAAGATTTAATAACTCTCAAAAAAACACTTGATGAGATGGGAGTAAATTATCATGAACTCCGGACTCGTGCAGCAGGCAACTACCTTTTCATCGACCTTCATGTTGAAGTACCCAAATATGAATCGGTGGAAAACTCCCACAAATATTGTGACATGATTGAAGAAAAACTGAACGAACAGTTTAATAATCTTAATGTTACAATACACGTTGAGCCGGTATAATTTAATTTTACATAAATTTTAAAAGTTAAAGCTATGTCACTGGCAGAAAAAGTTTCAAACGATCTGATGGCAGCAATGAAATCGAAAGACAATGTTGTTCTCGACGCGCTGAGGGCAGCTAAAACGGCCTTTACACTTGCCCGTGCCGAGAAAGGAGTTGATTCAGTGCTGACGCCCGATGAAGAGACTAAAGTGATTCAGAAACTGGTAAAACAGCGTCTGGAGTCAGCTGAAATCTACAAACAGAACAATCGCCCTGAATTATACGAAAAGGAGATGGCTGAAGCCAGGGTTCTGGAAAAATATCTTCCCGCAAAGATGAGTGATGAAGAATTAACCTCAGTTCTTAAGACAATAATTGAGCGAGTTGGCGCAAAAACACCTGCCGACCTTGGCAAGGTTATGGGTGTTGCCATGAAAGAACTTGCAGGTAAAGCTGATGGCAAAGAAATTTCCGCAAAAGTCAGAACCCTACTGGGAGGTTAAAGTAATAATGATAATTATTATCTTGAACGTATCTCCTTTCTCATAAAAGAGACGTAAGATATCACAAAACATATTATAGTGGCTGCAATCAGCCCTGTAACCTGAGGCCACACCAGCATCAGACTCTGAGTCAGCGATAATGGTCCGGGTATGGTGCCAATAACCTGTACAAGAGATAGAGGTCCCAGGCTTCTTACATTGGGCATCAGCAGAGTTGTAGTAGCATCACTGAAAAGCTGACTTGGCGAAATTCTCAGAAGATTCAGCCTGAAATTCTCAAAGTTTATCATCTGTGCTTCTGTCACCAGGCCGGTAGGCGGAACCAGCCCCTTCATTATAAGGTCAACGATCATTTCATAAAATATCGCAAAGAAAAGCCATATAGCAATGCCCGACAGTGCTGCGGTGGCTGGTTGGCGGAACTTGACCGAAAAAACTATCGAGAGATTCAGCCAGAAAGCAACATAAATAATGCTTATAAAAATGAAGATAATTATTCTGAGAAACTCACCGGGCGTAGGAGGAATACCTATAGAAATAAGCCCAAAACCCATAACAAGAAAACCCAGTGCAAAAAACATAACACTCACAACTATAAGCGATGCCATGAATTTGGCGTTAAGAATATAGTCGCGGTGAATGGGCTGGGAGATTATTCTGCTGAGTGTTCCTTTGCTCTGTTCTGAATTAACAGCATCGAACCCCAGGCTTATTCCAAGCAGCGGACCAAGAAATCCGAGAAATACAACAAATGATGGCAAAATACCGTCGGACGATGTAAATAGTTTCAGGAAAACAAATGAACCTTCAGGGTCATTGGGCTTTATCGTCTCCTTGATGCTCGACATGGCTGTATACATCGAGCCAAGGCATGTAAGTGATATAATAACCAGCAGTATTATAAACCTCCAGCTTCTAACATGATCAGAAATCTCCTTCTGAACAATAACGTTAAAAGGATGATAGACCCTGTCGTCTGCCCTATAGAAACCGGGTCCTTTTGTTTTTGAAATATATTGCTGAATTCTGCCGATAAGGTTATTATTCTTTTCTTTCATTCTTTTTTCCTCCTTCAAAATACCGGTAATAAATCTCATCCAGGCCGTACTCTTTTCGGTTAAGATAATACAATTGTGCGCCTGATTCTACTATAGCTTTTGCTATTTCCCCTGTCGCGTCGCGCGTACAGTGTATTCTGAACAGATTACCGTTTTTGCTTACTGCCTGTACTCCTACTACAGAGGCAAGGATTCTTTTTACCCACTCCTCCTGCGCCTTATTGTCAGCCAGCTGCAAGCCTGATGAGTCGAAGCCTATTCCGGCTTCAATCACAAAGGGATTACCTTCAAACAGTACCTGCGACAATGTCTTCAGGTCTCCCTGGGCGAGCAACTTCCCGCCGACAAATATTCCGACCCTGTCACATATTTTTTGTACCTGATGCAGGTCATGGGATGAAAGCAGCACTGTTATACCTTCCTGCCTGCTCAATCTTGCAATAAGCTGAAGAAACTCCACCACCCCTGCCGGGTCGATTCCAAGCGTGGGTTCATCAAGGATTATTACTTCGGGATTCTTTATCAATACTTCTGCAAGACCTAGTCGTTGCAGCATACCCCGCGAATATTTGCCTGTTTTTTTCCCCGCAGCCTCTGTAAGCCCTACCTTTTCCAGCAAAAGCTCCACTTTCATGGACGCCTCCTTCCCCGACATCCTGTTCAGGCGTGCGGTAAACATAAGGTTTTCCCATCCGCTGAGGTTATAGTAAAATCCCACATCTTCCGGAAGGTAACCTACTTTCTTTTTGACTTCAATGGGATTTGTGACAGGATCTATACCGCACACTCTTACCGAACCGGAAGTGGGCTCTGTAAGCCCAAGAAGCATGAGTATGGTGGTTGATTTTCCTGCACCGTTAGGTCCCAGAAGACCGAATACTTCTCCTTTACGGATAGTCAGATCAAGCTGGTCAACCGCCGTAAATGACCCGTACTTCTTTGTGAGATTAACCAGTTCAATAATGTTTTCGTTCACGGTTTACCTCCTTCCGTATTTCCTGAACAGGTAATATACGCTTACAATTGCTGCTGCTATTATTGCTATTCCCACCCAGCCCCAAAGGAGCGGAGTCTCTATTGTAACCCTGTAGGTAATCTTCGATGTAGCCTCAGGTGTTGTGGCATCGATGTAGGCGACATAATCACCCGGAATTGCCTTTTTGTCGGCTTTAAGCTTAGCAACAACCCTGGCAGTGTCATTGGCTGCAAGCTTGTCTACCTTCTTCGGCTCAAAGTCACACGACCAGTTGACAGGCCCAGAATAATTTAAAGCAATACCTGTAAGCTCTGCAGTTCCGGTGTTTCTTACAATAAGGTCGATTCTTTTTTCCTCTCCCGCAGTCATCTTGGTGCTCAGAAGTCCGGTTGGTGTCGACACCTCAATGCCGTAGGTACCTGTAATGACTACCTCAAGTTCCAGGGAAGCCGAACTATTACCTGTTGATGCTGTTACAGGTATTTTATATTTGCCTGCCTCAACTCTCTCGGGTGGTTTGACTTCAATTGTAACTGACTGGTTTGCATTAGGCTCCACATTAACCGAAGTCACTGCCTGATAGTTTGCCCTGAATGTAACAATCCACCCACGTGGTGCATATGCTGAAAATGCATAAAGCTGTTTTTCAGGGGTACGGTTGCGAAGTGTTGCATTAAAAGTGAAGCTGGAACTCGGTGTGCCCTGCAGGTTATTCTGGTCAGTAGTGAATTCGCTGTTAAAACTCCCCTGCTGGGTAACTATCACTTCAATAGGAAGAGTTCCATATCCCGAAGCTATGAAATTGAAACGGTATGTGCCTTTATTAACATTGTACGGTACATCTATTCTCAGTGAAATCAGCTGTTTCTCCTTTGGCATCACTGAAATCTGCTTTACATTCCATGTGCCTGATTTGAGGGTATAATTCCAGCTCTTCGGAATACCGGTTACTGAAACATCAATAGTCTTTATTTCACTGCTATTATTGATAACAGTGATAGTGTAATCGAGCGATTCACCCGGTGAAACTGATACCCTCGGGTACGGAGTGAAAAGCTTTACACTGTCTGCCTCATCTGCTTTTAAGTTAAAAGTTGTTGCTGTCAGAATTAAAATAAAAATCAGAGACTCTTTAATACGTATTGACATATCAATTCCTCCTTGTAAAATTTTTTATTTTTTTCTTAAACAGGGGCAAAATAAGAGAATTTACTTGAAATAACAGCCCCCTTGCATTTATTGCTAATAATTTAGCGACAGCAAATTTATTTTAATTGCGGTTTGGATTTTTTAAAGAAATTTTAAAGAATTGTTAAAAAAAGCAAAAAACCGCATCAAATGAGATAATTAAAATAAAAAGTCCCGCTTAAAGGCGGGACTAAAAAATTTAAATGACTATAATAGTTAACTAAGCTAGTTTAACATTTACTGCATTTAATCCTTTTTTACCCATTTCAAGATCAAAAGTCACTTCATCGTTATCCCTGATGACATCCAGTAATCCTGAAGCATGTACAAAATACTCCTTAAGTGAATCTTCATCTCTGATAAAACCGAATCCTTTTGATTCATTGAAAAATTTAACTGTTCCTTTTTTCATGATAAAATAAAATTATTATTAATGTGCGACAAAGGTACGTTTAATAAATGGAATAAAAAATTAATTCTCAATATATTTAGTTTCCGGCAGAATGTTTAATACCTGCCGGGTACCTTAACAAACATGTTTATTTACTGGAGCTGTGCTTTAAAGAAACAATAAACATATTCAAATAAAATGCAAAAAAAAATGCAATCACTAATTGCTGAAGTGATTGCTTTTTTATTTTCCCGGGTAAAAAGATTCCCCTTCTGAGCAACTGAATACCGTTCTGCCAGGCAGGGGAATAGTTAAGTTCGTGCCCCGAACACCGGTAAATCTGTCGGGGTGACTGGACTCGAACCAGCGACCTCCACGTCCCGAACGTGGCGCGCTAACCAACTGTGCTACACCCCGCACTTAACAGTTCAGCGCACAAAAGTAATAAAAATTTCTACTCTTAGAGCCGTGCGGATTATTTATATACAACCAGTCGTAAACCACAAGCAATTTATTTCGTATTTTTGGACACTTTATGTCAGCAAATGGTACACACCGACCGCATAGGAGCAGTTGATATGGCAAAGGGAATAGCCCTGCTTGTAATTGTAGCCCTTACCGACTATTCACCTGGAATTATAAACGATTGGTTCAGTTCAACCCTTGAAACACCTTTTTTAAACATCCTCGCAACACTTTCATTCGGAACTTTCTTCTATCTCTCGGGAATAACAATTCCTTTCTATGTTTCAAAAAAAATCAACGAAGGACATTCAAGTCCGGAAATAATAAGAATGATCTTTGCCCGTACACTTATACTCCTTGTTGTGGGTATGATGCTTTCAAATTACGACAGGGTCAATTCAGGCCTTACCGGTTTCAGCGGCTCACTGTGGCTGGTACTGCTTGTAATTGCAATATTTCTTGTCTGGAACAGATACCCCGAGAGGGAAGATATTTTTTTCACGGTTAGCGGATTAAGAATCCTCGGGCTGGCAATTCTTGTTTTTCTGGTGCTGAAGTTCAATTCCGGTTCGTTCGAAAACAGCGGGTCTCTGATACCTGGTAGCTGGGAACTTCCGGGGATGTTTGGATGGGGATTTCTTATATCGGCACTGATATGGCTGGCACTTCGAAACTCAATCGCAGGAACACTCTTAGCTTTACTATTTTTCCTGGCACTGAACATAATAGGTGCACTCGGACTCAATCCCTATCTCGACCCCGCCAGAAAATATGCAGGTATCCTAATTGATGGGTTCATCCCGGCAATAATTTTGGCCGGACATACAACTGGTGTACTGCTAAAAAGATACCCCGAATCGGAATACCCGAAACTATCACTGGTTATTCTTTTTATCGGAATTATTCTTATTGTTTCCGGAATTTTTATCCTGAAATTTTTTCCTGAAGGAACAACTTTTAATAATCCTGCATGGGTTCTGACCTCAACAGGGGCTGCTTCAATGCTTTTCGTTATACTGCTGTGGCTCACCGACCTGCGTAAAACTCCGCTACGTTTACCGGTAACCGAAACAGCGGGGAAAAACTTTATCACTGCCTACATACTCTTCTTTCTGGTTTCAGGTCTGATAAGCCTCAACAAGCTTAATATCCTTTTTTACAAAACATCTGATTCACTACTGATAAAAACCGCCGGATCAGTTTTTCTTTCCTTTGTGATTATCTTCATTACTTCCAGTATGGCAAGGGTGGGTGTCAGACTGAAATTCTGACAGGCTATTTTTCGCGACTCATCGAATAAGGATAAGATTTCTCATCCGTTCCTCTTTTCTTTTCAGGTTCTGAGCTCATTCTGAAAACCAGCTTTCCTCCTTTCTGAAGCTCCAGATGGGTAATATAATTTCTTTTTATCTTCTTACCGTTAAGTTTTATTTTACTGATGTACACGTTTGTCTTTGAGTTTTTCGGAGCCAGAATAGCAAGTACCCGTCCGTTTTCGAATCTGATGGTTGCTTTCCTGAAAAGTGGCGAACCGAACACATACTGGCCGGTACCAGGGGTGACAGGATAAAAGCCCAGTGCTGAAAAGACATACCATGCCGAAGTCTGCCCGTTGTCCTCATCACCACAATAACCATCGGGTGTGTAATTGTAAAGCCTGTCCATTACATCCCGTACATGATACTGGGCTTTCCATGGCTGACCTGCATAATTATATAGATATATCATATGCTGTATGGGCTGGTTACCGTGAGCATAGTTTCCCATGTTCATAATCTGCATCTCGCGTATTTCGTGGATAACCTGCCTGTAGTAAGAATAATCAAAAATCGGAGGAAGGTTGAAAACTGAATCGAGTTTTGCAATGAAAGCTTCACGTCCTCCCATCAGCTGTACAAGTCCTTCAATGTCCTGAAAGACACTCCATGTATAGTGCCAGCTATTGCCTTCGGTAAAGGCATCACCCCATTTGAACGGGTTAAACGGCGACTGAAACGTTCCGTCTTCATTCCTTCCCCGCATGAGTTTCCGCTCAGGGTCAAAAACATTTTTATAATTCATTGCCCTACCCTCATAGAGCTTTATTTCTTCCTGCGGTCTGCCCAGTGCTTTTGCAAGCTTCCAGATGCAGAAATCAGCATATGCATACTCAAGTGTACGCGCCACACTTTCCCTTATCCCTGCATCATACGGAATATATCCGAGCCTGTTATAATAGTCGGCACCAAGCCTGCCTACAGAACTGACCGGACCTGGCCCGAAAGTATTTTTTATGATTGCTTTATAAAGAGTATCAATATTGTATCCCCTTATTCCCTTGAGGTAGGAATCGGCAATAATGGATGCCGAGTTTGAACCAATCATACAGTCGCGGTGCCCGGGGCTCGCCCATTCAGGCAGCCATCCGCTCTCGAGGTACGTATTTACCAATCCGTTCATTATCCTGCCGTTAAGCCCGGGAAATACAAGTGTAAGGAACGGAAACTGCGCTCTGAAAGTGTCCCAGAAACCGTTATCGGTAAACATCTCACCGGGGAGAACCTCTCCGTTATACGGACTATAATGGACTTTTTCGTTTTTATCATTTATCTCGTGAAGGTCTCTGGGGAAGAGTAGCATCCTGTACAGGCACGAATAGAACGTCCTTATCTGGTCGTCAGTACCACCTTCAACGGTAATTTTTCCCAGCTGCCTGTTCCATTCCGACCTGCACTCTTCCTTAACCTGCTCGAAATCCTTTCCGCAAATCTCTCTTTCAAGATTTAGCATTGCCTGTTCAGCACTTATAAACGATGATGCTACACGCACATTTATTTTATCTCCTCTTTTTGTTTTGAACCTTACAAGGGCACCTGAATGTTCACCTTCAGCCGACAGGCTGTCCCTCCTGAGCGTATCATTGCGCCAGGTTGCGTATGAATCAAAATCCCTGTCAAAGACTGCAACAAACCAGTTGGTGAAATTCTCCGGAACACCACCATGATTGTTCCTGCAGTATCCGGTGATTTTCCTTTCACCGGGAATTATCTTCACACCCGAACCCATGTTGAATGCATCGAGTATGATATATGACGAATCACTTTCAGGGAATGTAAAGCGGAAAATTGCTGCGCGTGTTGTTGGTGTTACTTCAACTGTAACATCATAATCGGCAAGATAAACGCTATAATAATAAGGTTTTGCCTTTTCAGCTTTATGGGAAAACCACGAAGCCCTCTCCTCCTCCCTGTAAGCTTCCTTTCCTGTAACAGCCATCAGTGCAAAGGCGGCATAATCATTTATCCAGGGGCTTGGTTGATGGGTTTGTTTTATTCCATTAATTTTTGTTGCATCGTAGGTATATATCCAGCCGTTCCCCATACGGCCTGTTTGAGGTGTCCAGAAATTCATACCCCACGGCATTGCAACAGCGGGGTAAGTATTACCATGTGATAAACGGTAATCAGAGTCGGTTCCCATTAAAGGATTTACCATCTCAGCAGGTTTCTTAGCCTCTCTGTCAAAAGGCACCGTGCAACCAGGTAAAAAGGTCAGAATGCTTACAACAATGACATTTAATAAAGTTCTTATTGAATTCATATCATTAATTCTTTTTTCTTATTTATCTGATTTAAACAAAGTTATTAAAGAACTTTTAACATTAATACTATTACTTTTATATTCTGTTTTTTTCCTTAAGAAGACCGAGTTTAACGATCTCCCCGAACACAATTTCAGGAGTAAGGCGGTAGAGGCAGGCAAGATCTTTCCTTTTGCACCTGCCTTTTCCATAAATTGTGCATGGTCGGCACTCGAGTTCAGATGGTGAGATACGTATTGAGTACTCCTGCGGCTGCCCCCATGCACCGAAACCGGCAAGCGGATCAGTACCACCCCATATTGAAACTGCTTTAGTCCCGGCAAGAGCAGCCATATGCATGTTTGCAGAATCCATGGCAATCATAAAGTCAAGCCTTTCCATAACAGCAATTTCCTCTTCGAGGGAAAGCTTACCGCAAAGGTTAACACTCCTTTCCGTGACCTTTTCAATTCCTGCAAGCCTTTCACACTCATCAGTTCCACCGAAAAGCCAGAACCTGGCACTAACTGTTCTGGAAATCATTCTCATCAGACTAACCATATATTCCACTGGCCATTGTTTCAGCTCATGCCTTGCAAAAGGAGCTATACCGATATTCAAAAGTGTGCTGGTTGAAAATAGCGTGTCAACTTTTTTTCTTGCTTCAGAACCCGCTTCAATAAATTTCCCTGCGGAAAGAGCTAACTCAAAACCTGCCCTCCGGAATACATCAGCATACCTCTCAACAGTGTGTCTCAACAGTTTTCTCTCCCTTCCCGACACCAGTCCTCTTTTTTCCCTTCTGCCTTTGTCAATAGAAAAAACCGGAGTCCCGGCAATGCAAAAAAAACACCTCAGGATCTTACTTCTTATAACGTCATGAAGATCAATAACCATATCAAATCGTCCGGAACCTGCCAGATCTCTGTAGATTTTCCATATCCCGTACAACCCTTTATAATGATTCAGGTCTGGGGTGAAAAGCCTTAGTGTGGGTATTCCCCTGAAAAAGGTGCTGAAAGCTGGCCGGGTAAGAATTGTGAGTTCATGGCCGGGATATCTTTCTACAAATGATTTAACGGCAGGCAATGTCAAAGCAACATCGCCCATTGCAGAAAGACGTATGACAAGAATACGCATCAGTACTTTTCGTAAGATTTCTCTTCAATCAGGCCGGAAGATGTTTTTATATTTATCTCCCGTTTAAGCTCAGCTCTTCTGTCGTTTTTGAAATATACCGAACGAGCCGTGTTAATGAAATCATCGCCAAAATCTTTTCTCCTCTCAAGCTCCCGGATGTGATCCTCGATATCCCAGAGTTCACTGTTGACCTGATACAAAGCCTTTACGAGTGGATCGTCGAGGCTGATTACTAACTCGGCTGCTTCGCGAAGCATTTCATATTCTTTTCTGATGTTGGCTAACTTTTCCTCATCCTTGATCCTTTCGAGCTTAATCATCAGAATGGTTAGTTTATCAATTATTTCCCCGTTCGATACTTCAATTTTCATAAATTCTTATTTCTTTCAAAAGTAGGAATTTCAGAAGAATTAAGCGCACTAAGATTTCTGTGATTTTTGCCAGATAATATTCAAATTTTTATCCAGTCCCGGAGTAGTAGTATAGCTTAATACGGGTCAACATCCGTTACAATCCTGAGTGTTGCTGCGCCTTTCAATTCCCTGGTCTTTTCGATAGCCTGCCTGATTGCATCTTTTGATGCCTGTAGTGACCTGTCTCGATTAATTTTCACAAGTATCTCCTTAAGGTACCACAATTGAATTTTTGATATTACCGGGTATTCCGGTCCCAATACGCCTTTACCGAATTCTTTTCTCAGCATATCAGAGAGGAATCCTGCGAATTCATCCAAAATTTTTTTATTTCTGTGTTTTAGGGTTATTTTCACCAGCCGGCAAAAAGGAGGGTAATTGAATGTTTTTCGTTCTTCAAGCTGCGACTCATAGAATCCCCTGTAGTCGTTTCTGAGCACCAGTCTCATAATTCTGTGCTCCGGGTCGGATGTCTGAATTATTACTTTACCCCTTTTAAGTCGTCGTCCTGCCCTGCCACTTACCTGTGCCATGAGCTGAAATGCCCTTTCATATGACCTGAAATCAGGATAGTTTAGCAGACTGTCGGCATTCATGATACCGACCACGGTAAGGTTCTCAAAATCGAGTCCTTTTGAGATCATCTGGGTACCGGCAAGAACATCTATGCGGTGTGCTTCGAAATCTTTTATTATTCTGCTGAAAGAGTCGGGTCTGCGTGTTGTATCATGGTCCATCCTGGCTACCCGTGCACCTGGAAACAGCATCTTTATCTCCTCCTCAATCTTTTCCGTTCCAAATCCTCTTGTCTCCAGCAATGAAGAACCACACATGTCACACTTTTGCGGTACACTCTTTGCCCGTCCACAGTAATGACACACCAGCCGGTTTATTTCTTTATGATATGTCAGTTTTACGGCGCAATTCTCACAGGAAGGAATCCATCCACATTCAGCACACTGAAGATATGGTGAAAAACCCCTCCTGTTGCGGAAAAGAAGAACCTGCTCTTTCTTTTTCAGTGCCTCCTCAATTGCTTCATACAGCTGAGGGGAAAAATGTGAAATCATTAACTTCTTTCTGTAAGCTTCACGCGTATTTACAAGAATAATCTCCGGTAGGTTTACTTTTCCGTAGCGCTCTTTCAGTTCAGCAAATCCATACTTCCCCGCCTTTGCATTGAAAAAACTCTCAACCGATGGTGTTGCTGAACCAAGTATTATCGCTGCTCCGGTAAGTGACCCCAGCATCACCGCAGCATCTCTTGCATGATACCTCGGGGCCGGATCCTGCTGTTTGTATGAACTGTCATGCTCCTCATCAACAATAATCAGCCCAAGCTCTGCAAAAGGCAGAAAAATTGATGACCTTACACCCAGTATTATGTCATACTTCTTCTCCATAACGCCCTTCCAGATCTCAGCCTTCTGTCTATCGCCCGACCTTGAATGGTAAACCATTACCGACTTACCGAAATACTTTCTTAACCTTTCAACAATCTGGGCAGTCAGAGCTATCTCGGGAAGCAAATAGAGCACCTGTTTGCCTTTACTCAGGCAATCCCTTATCAGATGAATGTAAATCTGTGTCTTACCGCTTGAAGTAACTCCATGCAGAAGCAGGGCATTTTTCTTCTGTAACTGCTCATTTATTGATCTGTAAACAGCGTTCTGCGCCTCACTTAATGGTTCGGGAATTATTGTACCGACATCTTCCTCCTGATTTCTATTATCTTCAAAATCCACAAGTAAAAAAACACCCCTTTTCTCAAGAGATGATATTACCGAACTCACAGTACCTGCCCTCCTTAAAAGAACCTCTTTTCTTACGGGTATAATTTCACAACTCCTTTTATAGCCTGTGATATCGAGCCAGGCTGAAAGCAAGGCATACTGGCGAGGAGCTTTTTTAAGTATTTCAAGCAGAGTCTCTATTTCCTGTACCGTAAATTTTCGAGCAAGAACAACATACCTTTCTGAAGGCCTTCCCTGTTTAATCCTTACTTCTTCCCCGGCTTTCAGTATATTTTTCTTAATCAGATTGTTAACCAGTTTAAGGCTATTCTGGTTACCTATTAACACCGGCAATCCTTTCAGTAGTATAACCTTCTTTTTTTCAATAATATTTATAAGATGCCTGGAGGGCTCATCGAGAGAATCAAAGTCATCAAATTCCGGATTAACCTGTAGCAGGGTTTCACTCTCCGGACAAAGGGAAGAAGGTAATGCTGCCTTCATCACCTCTCCTTCATAACATAAATAGTACCCTGCCATCCATTCCCAGAATTTTAATTGCGTTTCATTAACAACTGGCTCTGTATCAACCACATCTGTAATATCCTTAATATTTTGATATTCTGGCCTGTCATTATGAATCCTTCGTATGATGCCTGTATATAACTTCTTCGCTCCGAAAGGCACAATAACCCTTATTCCGGGGCCGGCTCTTTCACGGAAAGGTTCTGGCACACGGTAGGTATAACAATTTCTTACCGCAAGTGGGAGAATAATATCTGCAAAAAGATCTGCCATTACCGGAATTATTAGTGCAAAGTAATAATTTATAAAAATCAAAAGACGAAAAGCTTACCATTTTGTTTTTAACACCTGATCCCTATCTGCCAGCTGCCTGTAAATTGTCTAGATTGATTATTCCTTTGAGAGGACTTAATGACATAAAACACAATAATTGATAAACTTATATTATTTTTGATTGTTAATTTCGTGAAGCCGGATATTAAAGGTTTCAAGCTTAAAATTTGGATTTTAAAATCTCTATTTTATGGAGAGCAGTATAAAATCTGGCAGAGGCAGGAAATATACAAATGGTGAGATTACGGTATACTGGAAGCCTGAATCTTGTATTCATGCCTCATATTGTTACCGTGAGCTGATTGAAGTTTTTGACCCGAGCCGCAGGCCATGGGTCGACATGTATGGTGCGACGACTGCTGAAATAATCAGAACCGTAAATATGTGTCCTACTGATGCGCTAACATGGAAATGGAATGATGAGGAGAAAAACAGGGATGTGGATCCATCTCATACAAACCATGTTAATTTCCGACGGCCTGAGCTATTGAAAGACGAAACGGAAGCCCAGTCTGAGCCTGTGTCGGTAAGGGTAATGCCACAGGGCCCGCTGATTATAAGCGGCACATTTACATTGAAATACGACAATAAAATCAAAGAAGTTGAAGAAAGTGCTGTATCGCTGTGCAGGTGCGGAGCAAGCAGCCGTATGCCCTTCTGCGATGGCAATCACAGAAAATCAGATTTTAAAGACGATTAATATAATGGAAGAAAAGAAAGCCAGATTAAAGCCGCAGGCTGAAATAGAGGTTATACCTGAAGGTCCCATCAGGATAAAGGGTAATATTATCCTCAGCGATGTAAGAAGGGATATTTTCGAGTCTCCCGAAGGTGAAATTTATCTTTGCAGGTGTGGGCGTTCGAAAAACAAGCCCTATTGTGACGGCTCTCATGAGAAGTAGTTAATTAATTCCCTTATTTTCTCTGCCGCCTCTCTGAATGAGATTACCGGATAGACTTTAATTCCGGATTTGTCTATTATGGCTCGTGCCTCCTCAGCATTTGTGCCCTGCAGTCGCAGCACAATAGGGACCTTAATCTCCCCTACCGCCCTGTAGGCTTCAACAACTCCGTTAGCAACGCGGTCGCAACGCACTATCCCTCCAAAGATATTAATAAGTATAGCCCTGACATTAGGGTCTTTAAGTATCAGTCTGAACCCTGCTTCTACCGTCTTTGCACTGGCTCCGCCACCCACATCGAGAAAGTTTGCAGGCTCACCGCCTGAAAGCTTGATCAGATCCATAGTTGCCATCGCCAGACCTGCACCATTCACCATACATCCTACATTGCCACTGAGCTTGACAAAATTCAGCTTCTGCTCCCCTGCTTCAACCTCAAAAGGATCCTCCTCACTTATGTCGCGCATTGCAGCTATATCCGGATGCCGGAATAAAGCATTATCATCTATCGCAACCTTAGCATCAACTGCAAGAACCCTGTTATCGCTCGTCTTGAGCACAGGATTCACCTCCAGCAGCAGCGTGTCGCAATGTACATGAGTTTCATAAATACCATGAAGAAACCTGATCATGTTTTTATATGCCTCACCCTTTACTTCAAGTCTGAAGGCAATGTTCCTTGCCTGAAAATCCTGAAGTCCGAATGCTGGATCGATCTCCTCCCTGAAAATCAATTCAGGAGATTGTCCGGCAACTTCTTCGATATCTGTCCCGCCCCGCGGCGAATAAACAATCTCATATTTTGAAGTACTACGGTTAAGCAGTATGCTTACATAATATTCCTCAGGCTCTGTATCACCTTCATAGTATACATCCTGTGCAACAAGAACTTTGTTGACCTTTTTGCCTGCAGGACCGGTTTGTGGCGTAACAAGCTGCATGCCTATAATCCTGCCGGCAATCTCCCTGACCTCTTCTTCCGATTTTGCAAGCTTTACCCCACCTGCTTTGCCCCTGCCGCCGGCATGAATCTGAGCTTTTATAACAAAATACTTCGACCCTAACTTCTCCTTAAGCTCTCTTGCTGCCATAACAGCCTGTTCCGGGTTTTCAGCTACAAAACCTTCCTGAATTTCAACACCGTGCGCCTTTAGCAATGACTTTGCCTGATATTCATGTATGTTCATGATTTTATAATAAGTTAATTTATAACGATTAAAAGTAAGAAACAAAAACATAAATCCGGTTATCTTATTCATTAATTTCGCAAAAAAACTCGCTTATGAGGAAAAGGCTTAATGACGAACTTGGCAGAAAAAGCATAAGTGAATTCAAAAAATCTGAGAAGCTTCCGGTTATTATAGTTCTCGACAATGTCAGGAGTCATAACAATATCGGTTCGGTATTCAGGACTGCCGATGCATTTCTTGTTGAAAGAATCATTCTATGTGGAATCACAGCCACGCCTCCGCACAGGGATATACAGAAAACTGCTCTCGGGGCAACAGAATCAGTCGACTGGCTATATATTCACGATACTCTTGAAGCAGTGAAGGAACTCAAAAAAAACGGTTACACAATCGTTGCTGTTGAACAGGTTGAAGGTTCTTACGAACTTCAGGATTTTCCGGTTGACAGGGGTAGAAAATATGCTTTAATTTTTGGACATGAGATAAGCGGGGTCTCGCAGGATGTTGTGGATATATGTGATGCCTGCATAGAGATTCCTCAGTTTGGAACTAAACATTCATTTAACATTGCCGTAAGCGCAGGGATTGTATTGTGGGAGTTTAACAGGAAACTATCCCTCCAGTAATAAAACTGCCCCGGCTCAATAGCTCGGGGCAGTTTTCTTAGATTTATATAATTTCTTTTCTTACTGGACTATTGATTTGAATGTATCGTCATTCCAGTACTTAGCCAGTTCGAGGTCGGTTTTTGCGTATTCTTTCCATGAAGCATTGAAACCAACAGCTTCACGAAGTCCGCTCATTGCATAGTTTCTGTCGTCGAGTCTGGCACCGACTACTGCTTTCAGATATGAAGGTTTGCCGCATTTGCATAGTTCTTTTATACCGTCGAGGGTTACCTTTGCTCTTGCAGCGTCGCCTTTCAGTACCTGGGCAAGTGCAAGGTTAAAGCATGGCTCGCCTGTGAGATAATTCACAGCTGCATCATACTGTCCTTTCATGATGGCCAGACCACCGAGACCCATCTTCGACTCTGCGGTAGCAGCTGACATAGAATTATAAGCTTCTTCTGCCTTTGCATAATCTTTCTTAAGCAGGTAAGCAGCACCCATATTGTTCTTTACAACATCGTTGTTGTCAATTGCTTTTGCTTTTTCGAGGGCAGCCAGGGCTTCATCAGCCTTTCCAAGTGCGATGTAGCAGCAACCTACATTATTATGGGCACGTATGCAATTCGGGAACATCTTTGCTGCAGTCTGGAAAAATGCCAGTTTTTCATTTACATCTGTAACAACGGAACCTCCTCTCAACAATTCTTCAAGTGTCAGGACAGAAGGATCTGATTTAAACTGGGCAACAATTTCCTCATCGCTTCTTCCAATAAGGTCAACGTTTACTGACATTTTTGATCTTCTCAGTCTTGGCAGGACATCAGTTTTCAGAACTTCAAATGCTTCTGCCATATTTTTGATTTCCTTCTCGCGGACTTCCGGATCAGAGTACATTGAAAGAACCCTCAGGATAAGGTCTTTATCCTTGATGTTTGATTTCTGAAGCTCTTCCCTGAAGCCATCCCAGTCTTCTGCGGTGGTTTTTTCATTGAAGAAACCTGCAGCTTTTGCAGCTTCAATCTTTGCAAATTCACTTCTGATGAACTTGTCAGCTGTTGAACCTCTGTTTCCGGAAAGTTTCTCATTGAAATTGAACGGGCCATCAGGTGAAGCATAAGAGCTGATTTCGACATTTTTAAAATTTCGTTTCGGATCCTGATTGACCTTTGATATATATTCTTTAAGAAGTTTGATATCTTCTGCCTTTAGTTCAGAGCTGCGCAGGTCGAACCGGTTAATAATATAATGGATATCAGCCATTACACTTTCCGGTATTATTCTCTGATATTTGTCGGGCATAAAAACTGGTTTCCCGTGAACATCTACCAGTGTTGAGGTGGCAATCACACCGTCGGCAATTTTAACCGGATCAAAATCGAGTGTTGTACTTCCTCTTGTGGCTTTCACTCTTACATAGAGTTCTGATTTTTTCATCTCCGGCTTATACTGCACCTTATCGTTGTATGTGAAGCTGTCACCGTTATATGATATAACCTCATTATTTGCCTGGACACTTTCTCCCTGAACTTTAACAGGTTTAAATGCAGTTTCTCCACCCTGATATACAAGTACCGGTGTAATTTCAAGTATGGTCTTCTTGTCGAAGTACTTCTGCGGATAGGTGCCTTTAATAGTTACATCCACCATGCCGGCATGTGTTTCAAGCACTTTTGGAGTAACATCATATTTTACAAGGCTGGCATTCTTTTTCATTTTATTCAGTCCGCTGCAGCCTGTGAATGCAAGTGCAGCAAGAACAATTAAAAATAAAGTTCCGAATTTTTTCATAGTCAGATAGTTTATGTTTTTATAACCAATATTATTTTCTGTTACAATATATTAAAAGTTTTATCTTTCTGCAAATCTAATAAAAAAACGTTAATAACAAAGTATTCTTTATCCGAAAATTGCGCTAAAGTACGATTTTGTTCATTCCTGAAGTGTATTCACAATTAAATATTTTATCAATAATCAGTGAGTAATCTTCCTCATTTTCAACGAAATCAATACTATTTATATCGATGATAAGATATTTATTTTCAGGATTTTGCCTGAAGAATAAAAAATAATTGTCCTGTATTTTTTTCAGGTATTCTGTTGTAATTAATTTTTCGTATTCGCGTCCACGTTTCTGAATGTTCTGAATCAGTCTGTCGGGTTCAAGGTGAAGATAAACATACAAGTCGGGTTTTGGTAGCATACCATATATTATATAAAATATCTGCCTGTACAGGTTGAATTCATCTCCCGTCAGAGTTGCGGCAGCAAAAATCAGAGATTTTGCAAAATAATAGTCGGCAATTGTAAATGACTTGAACAGATCCTGCTTCATGAACTCTTCCTTGAGTTGTTTGTAGCGGTCGGCCAGGAATGAGAGTTCCAGCGGGAATGAATATCTTTCGGGGTCGGCATAGAACTTTGGCAGAAAAGGATTGTCGGCAAACCTTTCAAGAATGAGTTTAGCATTGAAATCATTTGCAATTTTTGTGGCAAGTGTGGTTTTTCCTGCACCAATATTGCCTTCGATAACGATATAATTATATTTCACCATCTTCAGAAGAAGCAGGTAGTTTTTCGTTCAAATCAAATTTATAAACTGATGAATAAAATTTCAATAAATGGATAGATTTTATTCTCTTTCTCTTCTTCTGAAGTTCTTCCGTGGAGGATGTCTTCTTTGCGTGTCTCTCTCTGATCTGGGGCGGGTCTGTTCAGCCTCATTTCCTTCAGGCTGAGGCAGGAGGGCTTTTCTCGAAAGTCTTAATTTTCCAGTCTTTTCGTCAATGTCAATCAGTTTTACCTCCACTTCCTGTCCTTCCTTAAGTATATCTTCAACCCTGTTTGTCTTTTTCCAGTCGATTTCCGAAATGTGTAGCAGTCCATCTTTGTTAGGCAGTATTTCAACGAATGCACCATATTGCATCACCGACTTAACTATTCCTTTATAAACGTGTCCTATTTCCGGAACTGCCACAATTTTCTTTACTCTTTCCACTGCATCGAGGAGGGCTTCTTTATTCTCGCCGAAAATCTCCACCTCTCCCACTCCGTTCTTTTCTTCCACAATTATTGTTGTCCCTGTTTCGCGTTGAATCTCCTGGATTATTTTGCCACCCGGGCCAATGAGGGCGCCAATCATATCGCGCGGTATTGTCACCATCTCTATTCTCGGAGCATGGGGCTTCAGTTCGGGACGCGGCTCAGCTATTGTCTGCTCCATAATGTCAAGTATGTGCAGCCTTCCTATTCTTGCCTGCTCAAGGGCTTTTGCAAGTATTTCATACGAAAGTCCCTCCACCTTTATATCCATCTGCGTGGCTGTAATACCGTCGCGTGTGCCTGCTACTTTGAAATCCATGTCACCTATATGGTCTTCATCACCCAGAATATCCGAAAGGATGGCATATTTTCCTGTTTTGGTATCGGTGATTAATCCCATGGCAATACCTGATACTGGTTTTCTGATTTTTATACCTGCATCCATCAGTGCCAGTGAGCCTGCACATACTGTAGCCATTGAAGATGAGCCATTCGACTCAAGTATATCCGAAACAACCCTAACAGTGTAGGGATTTTCCTCATCAGGTGGAAGCATATTTTTGAGGGCTCTGTGTGCCAGGTTGCCATGTCCGATTTCCCTGCGGCTGATGCCCCTTACGGGTTTTGCCTCACCTGTGGAGAAAGGCGGAAAATTGTAGTGAAGTGTGAATTTTTCCGTACCCTGGTTAAGCACTTCATCAATAATTTTTTCATCAAGCTTGGTTCCCAGGGTAACAGTTGTAAGTGACTGCGTCTCGCCTCTTGTAAAAAGAGCAGAACCATGTGTGGCAGGGAGGGGGTCTATTTCGCAGTAGATAGGCCTTATCTCATCGGGTTTCCTGCCGTCAAGTCTTATACCTTCATCAAGAACAAGCCTGCGGGCAACCTCCCTGTGTACTTCGCTATAATATTTCTTTACAAGAGCTTCATTAACCTCATCTTCTTCAGTAAACTGGGAAAGAAACTCATTCAGCACAGCTTCAAATGCTTCCGACCTTTTTTGTTTTACGGGAATAAGACTTTTTGCCACCTGATAACATTTATCCCATGTTTCATCCCAAACTTTTTTCCTCAGTTCTTCATTTTCTTCACTGGCATATTCTCTCTTCGGCGGGGCTCCAGCTTCAGCAGCAAATTCCATCTGAGCCTTGCAGTGCACCTTGATGGCCTCATGTGCCACCTTAAGGGCTTCAAGCATCTCGGCTTCAGAAACCTCCTTCATCTCACCCTCAACCATTATGATATTTTCGTAAGTGGCTCCAACAATCAGGTCCATGTCTGCCTCTTTAACCTGTGAAGCAGTAGGGTTAATTACAAACTGCCCATTTATTCTTGCAACTCTTACTTCTGAAATAGGCCCTTTGAAAGGGATATCCGAAAGGGTGAGTGCAGCTGAAGCTGCCAGACCTGCAAGTGCATCAGGCAATATCTCCTTATCGGCTGAAACCAGATAAATATTTACAAAGGTCTCTGCATGAAAATCGTCAGGGAATAAAGGCCGTAAAGCTCTGTCAACCAGGCGTGCAACCAGTATCTCATTATCCGAAGGCTTGGCTTCTCTCTTCAGAAAACCTCCCGGTATCCGGCCCGACGATGCATATTTTTCCCTGTATTCTACCGATAGAGGCATAAAATCAGTATCCTCTTTCACCTCCTTTGCAGCAACAACAGTTGCCAGAAGCATTGTTTTACCCATTGTTAGCAATACTGCTCCGTCGGACTGCCTTGCCAGCTTGCCGCTCTCAAGTGTTATTGTACGTCCGTCACCAAGATCTATGACTTTCCTGAAAATGTTAAACATGATACTGATTTAATACTGTTTTAATACTATTTAATACTGATTTAATAAGAAGCGAATTTACTAAATAAAAAGCATAAAAAAAGGCAATTTGACATTGCCTTTTTCCTATTTGCGGATATTAAGCGCTTTGATGATTTCGCGGTACCGGTTTATATCTTTCTCACGAAGGTAATCGAGAAGTTTCCTGCGTTTACCTACAAGCTTAATAAGAGCCCGCTGGGTACTGAAGTCTTTCTTATTCTTCTTCAGATGCTCGGTGAGAAAATTAATACGGTATGAAAAAAGTGCAATCTGCCCTTCCGTTGAACCGGTATCCAGTTCCGACTTCCCGTAAGTCTTAAAAAATTCCTTTTTCTTCTCTGATGTCAAATACATGTTCTTTACAAAAATATTGTTAATCCAAATGTAAATCGTATCACTTAATTTGGAACGCAAAAATAAGACTTTTTTATTTAATCTCTCAAGTAATCGCACTTTTTTTTAATATTTTTTATAAATTTTTCTTTTTCAGCAATTTTTACAGATATAATTTTTTAATCCTTTTTTAATAATGACGCAAAAACCATGCCCCGGGTTGCGTATAAACGCAGAAATAAATCAACTGTTTGTCAAATATTTTGCATTGTTTATCAAAATGATTCTAACCAAAACATTTTCCTTTAATTTTATAAGTCTTTAGAAATCCGGATTGATTTTATCAATCAGAATACTCTGATAAGTTTCATATTTTTTTATCATCCTGCTAATACACCCTCTAAATCTTTATCATACTCTTAAATTTACTTGCTGTTTAATAAGGTTCGAGCATTATCTCATCCTCATTTTTAAGAACAATTCCGCGGGCAATAAGTTCACTGCCCACCCTGCATTTAAGGCATTTTCTTCTGCAGCAGTATTCATTCCTCAGCTGTAGAAGTCCCTGGGTATCAAAAGCTGAAACAGCTTCAATACCTGCATCTCTCCATTCTTTAATAATCCTGTTATCTTCCGGTGCTATCTCTTCAAGGAAATCTATTGCTTTCAAGCAGAAACTGTTGCTGTCCTTCACCTTTCCATAGGTAAAAAGAACAGGTACCACCGTATTTATCAGTAGTATATCAGTCGCCGTATCACCTGTATTCTTTTTCTCATACCTTGTTTTTCGTCCGAAAACATAATGAGTGTCCCAGTACTCCGATGCTGATACATTGAAAACTTCTCTAATTTCTCCGGTGTCTTTTGCTTCTGCAACTCTTGAAAATAGCCCGCCTGTTACTGAAAGCATGGCAGCAAGTTGTGAAATCCTTATCGTGGGAAAATTTGCAGGCCTCAGTTTACTGAACTTCCAGATCCAGCCGTGTACAGGATTAATCGAATATTTTGTTTTTAAAATCTTGAATTCTCTAAGGAGATCTTTATAATAGCTGTCGTTCAATGCCTCTTTGAAGAGACCTTCGCTGAGCATTCCTGCTGCGCCGAAAAGAAGAGCCTCTACCTGCAGCCTGTTGTCGCTATGTTTTCTTATAATTCTGAAAGGTAGAGCCGTAGCGAGCATCTCAAAGGGTTCTGCGTTGACTTTAAAACCGAAATAACGTGATATCATCCTGTAAAAAACTTCTTCCCAATCATTTCCGGTATCATCGAGCATTTTTCTGATCATTTCATACTTTTCAACCAGCCTTTCTACCACCAGAGCTCCAAGCCAGTGTCTGAAGCGGAACCTGTCGATGCTCGTGATATTTTCCTGACAGGCAATGGTGCAGGGGTTGTTAACCAGACTGATATACCTTTCAAACATTTTCTCCTCAAAGGAGATTTCTGCTGTTGTTATCTCAATGCCTGATGCGTTGAACACTTTTCGGTCGTTTTCTGCTACCACATGGAGAATAACATTGTCGAAAGCATGATCTCTGTTATGGCCATGCATGTCGAAATGCGAAGCTTTCGTGTGTATCTCCACATTACCGGCCCATTCAATGCCCCTGTATTTTATTCTTGCATTGAAAAAGTCTGGACCAGCATCACGGTTGTATTCCCCTGGGTGGATGACCTCTACAGGTTCTCCTTCGGCGGTTCTCAGCCTTTCTTTGTAATAAAGACCATATTTCCAGATGAAATGCAGAAATTCCTCTTTCATTTTAGCACGGTTTAAATGCAGCGAAGTAAATATATGAAAAATTTTTTCTAAGGAAGATAAAATAATACCACTCTGATTACACAGATGCAACAGATTTTCACGGATTTTTTAATGGTTATATAATAATATCCCTGTGTGAAAATACCAGCCCGGGATGAATATCAACCGTGTGCTATAATAAATTTTCCGGTTATTATTAAAATTCAGATAAGTTTTTTCTGGCTGAGATATTTTTCCATCTCAACCTGCATTTCTCTTGCTTTATCTCCTGCCACACGGTGGAAAAATTCAGAGTTGTCGGCGAAAATAATTGCCCTTGATGAGTTTACAAGCAGGCCGCATGTATTGTTAAGTCCGTATTTTGTAACTTCCTCAAGGCTGCCGCCCTG
>JAKPDL010000144.1 GCA_029552825.1 Bacteroidota bacterium | reverse complement strand
TTCATAATCACTTTCCTGACATAAATATCTATTTCACCACCTGTCATTTCATACTTTTCTGCCAGCCTTTCAGCTTCTTCCTCTGTGAGTTCAGGAAGTTTACTCATCCAAATTTTCTTCCGGCATTCTGCATCAGGCCTGTCAAATCTTACCCTGAATGAAAATCTTCTTTCATAAGCTCTGTCAAGATTACAGGTAAGGTTTGTTGTGGTAATAAGAATACCCCTGAAATTCTCCAGCGACTGAAGAATAATATTCTGAACTGTGTTCAGTGTCTGATCAACTGGTGAGACATCATTGCCGCTTACCATTCTCCTGCCCATAAATCCGTCTGCTTCATTTATAAACAATATTGGCTCGGGAGATTTGCTTTTCCGCAAAGTCTCATAATCCGTAAATATCTTCTTTACAATTTTCTCGGTGTCGCCAAACCATTTGCTCCTTGTCTTGCTCAGGTCAACCACCATAATATCCCTGCGGGTCTTTCTTGCAATCTGGTAAACAGCTTCTGTTTTGCCAGTCCCGGGCTCGCCATAAAACATTATTGCAACACCCGGCAGAAAATTACCTTTTTCAAGTGCATGGCAATATTTTGCAAATGCCGAAGGCATCAGTATTGCTTCAATCTCCCCTAGCAGAGCCGACAACTCCCTGTTGAAAAATAATTCCTTCATCATAATTGACCTGCATGAAACTACGCCTGCTTCATCCATCCCTGAATTAATCAGGGAAGGATAATCTTTATACAATTTTTTCAGGGTTTTTTCAGTGAGCATAAACGCTGTGTCGCCATCAAAATTACCTGAGGTAACTTTTAAAATTCCTCGTTTTATAAGTTCATGCGTACCCTCCGATATTCCCTGTTCAAAGTTTAAATAATCCCCGAAGTCATCAAACAACTCATTACAAAGGCTGACAACACCGCAGAAAGGCTGACCCCTCAACCTGTAATAGCTCGTTATAAAAGCAATCAGTTTGCTTTCTGTGAATGAAAGCGTACTGTCAATGAAAAAAACATAAGGCAGATCGATGTTGGCATTTATGCAAGCTTCTACCTCATCAAGCAATTCCCTGGTGGTAAAAATACATTCTGAACGCTCGTCAAGCAAGTCGTTCATATGCTTCAGAAACTTCGGAAGGTCAAACTTGTGGGGTTTATTCAAATGCGAAATGTCTCCAGTACGGATGGCATCAATCACATTTGTCGGTACAGTGAACGACAAGTCACCATACGATTCCTTTCCTTTTCTCCCCCTGGAAGTCTTCACAATATATCTTTTCTCCTCCAGATCCCTTAAATCATCAAGCTGCCTGATTATCTTGAGAACACTGCATTTAAGATATTTTGCCATTGATTCAATGGTGGCAGAACGGTTAAAACTTAGGTCAGCAATAATGGAAAGGATTACTGCCTGGTTTAACGAGATGCCAAGAAAATCTGCCAGCTCACAGATTTTTTCGTGAATTTTACTCAACTTCTCCAGATTTAATCCTGATCCTTTCGATGCATTTGCAATCAGATCCAGGTTGTCAAGAAGATTTTTTTGTTGTATTATCTCTCTGTTCATATTTAATTTATTTTTTTTATTTGCTCAACCTCCTTTTTTTTAAAAATTTAACCACCCTGCAAAATGCAGGTTCATTCAGATTTAGCCAAAAAATCTTTAATCAGATATTTTCCTAATATCTGCTTTTGCCCGCAGGTAAAACAGGCTTACCTACAATTCTGTTTCCTGATTTGAAATTAACCGCAACTGGTAATTTCAAATTAAATATAATAAAAATTTTCGAAAATTCCAAATTTTTCAGCAACTTTTTAATGTGCTGGATCTGCAGCTGTGATTTTTTCGGCATTTCCAGCACCTGTATGCTTTCTGAAGCTCAATAAAAGGGAAGTTATGACACAACTAAAAATTAAGTTATAACTGGAGTAATTGATTAATTCATACAAATAACACAAGGCTTACCCTGATGAGGAAGGAAGATAAAAAAGACCGACTCAACGCGCTAGCGCTGAGATGTGGTTCACCCCCCAACCCCCTCTCTACTTCGTAAAGAGGGGGCTTGATGTTATTCACCCCCCAACCCCCCTGGCAGGGGGGCTTTAAGATTCTGAAAAACTGCACAATAAAATAACTGCCGAAGATTTTCCTGACCGACCGAACCGGGCTTGCCCGAATGATGGACCTAAAGCAAATTAATTATCCTCATTTAACTGTCATCACAACCGATGCTCCTTTAAGACCTTCTGCAGTAGCCTGTACACGTATTTTCCCCGGTTCCTTGCCAGGTTTAATAACTGCGATGCATCTTCCCTCGTAGGTCTTCTTGCGTGGCTGCTGAAAGCTCGACATGTCTCTCGGGTCAC
>JAKPDL010000070.1 GCA_029552825.1 Bacteroidota bacterium | reverse complement strand
GGCAAAAGCCTTGAAAGCATATCACAGACAGAGCGTAATATACGCAAGGTCATAATGATGTTTATCGTGTTTATAATTTTTATCACTTTTATTACCGATTTACGGTACACTCAGCGTCTGTTAAAACCTCTGGATCTGATAATCAATAAATTAAAAAGCATATCCACACCTTCCACTTTCGACAGAAATGAGATAAAGACCAGCACTGTTGATTTCAGACAGCTCGACAGGGCATTGATTGAGCTGATGGAAAGGCTCAGTGAACTCTTTACGAAGGAAAAAGAGATAACCGTAAACATCTCGCATGAGCTTATGACTCCTGTTTCTGTTCTCAGAAGCAAGCTCGAGAACCTGCTGATGAAGGAAGGTCTTGATATTGAGATTGAAGAAAAAATTGAAGAATCGTTGAAGACACTGCAACGTCTGCAGATGCTTATCAACTCACTGCTTATGATAGCCCGCATCGAAAGCCGGCAATATATTAAAAACGATACGGTACAAATAAAAGAAGTATTGCAGGAAGTGGTAACCGAATTAAAACCGATAGCAGAAGACAAAGGTATATCGGTAAACACTGATTTATCTGACTATGCAGAGCCTGAAACTGTTAACAGGTCACTTATCTTCTCCATGTTTTATAACGTTGTCAACAATGCGATCAAGAATACTCCGGCAGGGGGAAATATAAATATTGAACTCATCACAGAAAAAGGCAGACCGGTTGTCAATATTTCCGACACGGGCAGGGGGATGACTCCGGAACAGCTTAAAAATATCTTTTTAAGATTCAAAAGCCGCGACCATAACAGTGGCGATGGCACCGGAATAGGGCTTGCAATAGCAAAAACCATTGCCGATTTTCATGATATTAAAATAAATGTCACCTCAGAACAAGGTAAGGGTACAAAATTTTCTTTCATTTTTTTCTGAAATTTCATAGATTCTTCATTTTCGGGGTATTAGTTTTGGTTCAGAATTAATTTAAAACTTAAAAAATGAAGATTATGAAAAAGTCAATTTTACTTACCGGTTTAGCACTTATGTTAAGTGCAGCACTGATGGCTCAGGCTCAGACCAGGGCACAATCGGGCAACAGGAACCAGACACAGGTTCAGACTCAGCAGCAGGTCCAACCACAGGTTCAGGAAAGAACTCAGGACAGAACCCGTGCTCAGGATCAGTCAAAAGTACAGGACCAGGCAAGGACACAGACACGAGAAAGGATTCAGGATCCTTCAACCCACGGCCAGCAGGTAAGTGAGACCGCAAGGACAACCGAATCAGGCCCGGGTAAAGGTGAAGTTGTAAGAGAGGTGGCAAAAAACCAGGGAGCAGCTCAGCAGCTCGAAAACAAGAACAGAACCTCTGCTAAGAACCAGAACGGCAACATAAACAGGAATGCACGCGGCAATACAGCAAGAAACGCTATGAAAGTTCAGAAATCTGCAGGCACAGGCCGCAAATAATCATGTACAAAATTGCTTTAAAAGAGGGCGTTATTTCTGAAACGCCCTCTTTTAGTAAAGAACCTGTCTATAAAAAATTATGTAAAAACATTTAATAGTTTACCCTCTCTTTAAAAAATGAAATTTCGTCTTTTTATATATCGAAATTGACTCTTGTTCATTTATCAACAAACAATTTACAGAAGTATCAGAATTATCGAAATAATTATAGATGGCTCTTTAAGTTTTTGAAAAATTTGATTCCATTTTTATCATTAATTTCTTATGCAATACCCAGAAAGTTCATTTTTTTGGTATAACTTCCAATGTGTATAATAACCGAAGAGTCAAGTATAGCCTTCAGAAGTCCACCACATCCATAGTATTCAATTCCAACAAAATCGCCATCAAAGCTATCCCTAACGCCACCCGGTCCTATATTTTTAAAAAATGTATTAAACAGTAATAAGCATTAACTAACCAGCAACTTAAGTCAATTGGAATCTTTTATGCAACGGACTGATAATCCAGGTTTTTTCGGAATAGCTTTTAAAGTTATCATTTCAGATTCTGACAAAAAATATATGTACCAGGCCCCATATTCGTTTGCCGTAGAAGACCACCAGTTAACCGAATGTCCGATGTCGAAAAATCCTCCATTTATAGTCCGGAAACCGCCGGGTCGAGCTGAAAAACCTGTTTCATTGTTTCCACTACAATCCATCATATATCCGGGCGGGCAAGACCAGAATTTTGGATCTTTTAGTTTTCCTCCACCCCATCCTCCTAAATAGTTCTTTAATGTCTCCCACTCTTCCTTTGTTGGTACATGCCAGCCCTCAGGACATGCATAGCCTGCAGCATACCAGTTATATAACGCACCATAATTCTCCTTGTATACAGGATTATTATTATACCAGCAATATGCAGCCGAGGTCATTGAAGCCCATTTGTTACTGTCAGTAACAAGAGGGATAGGAGTCCCATCTCTGAATCTGGTTGTTTTCAGATCTTCCTTCAGCCATACCTGAGTGCCAATGACAACCGTATCGTAAACATTTCCGTCACCATCAACCGGCAATCCACTATCTCTTTCAAATTCACATCCGGCAGTAAATAAAACGAATGAAATCAGAAGCGGTAGTAGTCGAAGAATTAATGAACTTTTCATACTCAACACTTTTAATGTTCAATTACAACACGCATTGAATATATCTTTCCATCGTAAAGAAGGTTAATCAAATAGACTCCTTCAAGCAAATTGACTGTTTCAATCCTGAAGGGAAATCCCCTGAACTCGGTCTTATACTTTACCAGACCTGTTTTATCATACAAAGTTAACATACATTTTTCATCAGTTCTTATGTTTTCTTCAGCCATCTTTTCCCTGTTGATATCTATATCCACATAGCTGTTTGCAGGATTGGGAAACGCCATGAAATATTCACCACATTCATAGTAGTCATAAAAATACTGTGTTTTCAGTTTGATTCTTGATTGACTTTCGCAGCAGGTTTTCCCCCACACCTCAAGCATTCCGTACGGATAATCATTCGTGTTAACTGATATCATATTACCGTATCTCCAGTATTCCGACCAGCCGTAAGGAAGTACCCAGTCGTAATCCCACGTTGA
>JAKPDL010000073.1 GCA_029552825.1 Bacteroidota bacterium | reverse complement strand
GCAGTTTCGTATGTACATATAACCACAAGGCGGCTGAGATTCAATGATTCTGTCTTGCTTTTGAAATAGAGAAAAAAGTTTGACTCGTATTTTTTGTCGTTATACATACACTTTACAAGTGTATCTGTAGTAGAACGTGTTGTAATAAAACTTGCAAGGTCAGCTGCAACACTGAGTATTCCGCCCGTGTTGTATCTCATATCCAGAATAAGGTCTTTAACGCCGTTGAGCTTAAACTTTGCAAAAGCTGCTTTAAGCTCATCGGGTGAAGGTTCAATGAATTCGTTAAATGCCAGATATCCTGTTTTACCCGTTGAAAGGTCGTATATTGTATCAGCCAGAACGGAATTGAGTGTGAATTTGGCTTTGGTTGTCACGATGGTGGAATCTTTTCCGGCGGGTGTTTGAAAAAGAAAAGTATTGGTAACGCCTTCCTCGGCTGGGCCTATCAGCTGGTTATATGTTGCAGCATCTCCAGCAAGAAAAACTGAAGCAAGATCCACCCCGTTCAACTGCTTGATTATCCATCCACGCCTCACTCCTTTAGAATAAAGTGGTGAATTCTTATATATCATTACAATTCTTACTTTTTTCGAAGCATCAAGTCCCATGCGTATTCCGTGACCCACAAAGGTTCCCTGCATTGAGGCAATAAATTCATCGTAATCTGCAACAAAACTCCAGCGGTCGTAATTTTTGTACCTGAGGACGTTCATAAGTTCGTAGGGATCTTTGTAATTTGCCGGATTTACCTGAGGAAGATACTGGTACCACAGATACCAATCCTGCATCAGTTCATACAGAGCTTCATTGGCTTCCTGATTGGTAGAGGTATTTGTTACTGGTATTATCTCTTCCTTCTTGCACGAACTTAATAACAAGGAGATCAACACTATTGCAAGCCAGATTCTTTTCATACTTAAACATTTTGAAATATTTTTCATCAATAATAAATTCATTGCAGCATTACAATTAACGTGCCACATGTGTATTGCGGTTTTGAATAAAAATTCCCGTAATAATAAATATCAACCCAAGTGGGGTTGTATAATAAACGGGTTCTTTGACAATAAAGTGCAGGAAAACCATTGAAAGGAAAGGAGCAATATATACAAGGTTGCTTACCCTGTCGCTTGTTTCGGCAAGACTGAGTGCTTTGAGCCAGAAAAAAAATGTGATTCCCATCTCAAAAATGCCTGCATAAACTGATGCGCCGGCACCTTTAAGACTCACTTCGGCGTTCCATTTTCCTGTCAGTGTCATTATTATCAGAAGGTAAACTGAAGCAAACAGAAAGTTAGTAAATAATTTGACAGCCTCATCCCGTTTATCTCTCAGGTTGAAGATGAAATATAGTGCCCAGAAGAATGAGCTTCCGGTGGCAAGTAACACACCGATGGGGTCGGAGCTGCCGGGTTTTGTAAGATGCCCCTGGGATGATACAATATAGACACCGGCAAAACTGATGAATAGTGCGAGAAAGCTTTTTGAGGGTATCTTCTGTTTCAACAGCGGCACAGACAGGAACACCAGTATTATCGGCCAGATCATATTCAGCGGCTGGGCTACCTGTCCTGGCAAAAGGCTATATGCCTTAAGAAGAATAATGTAGTAGATGAACGGATTAATAAATCCGAGAAGTGCCGATACCAGCAGTTCATTTATAGAGGTTCTCCCCAGAAGTGAAAGTTTTCTTTCTGCCAGTATCAACACGAAAAGTACAAAGGTGGAAGTCAGCGTTGCAATAGTAAGCATTGTAAGAACATTGAGTTCACCCAGACCAATTTTGAAAACAGTAGGGATAGTTGACCAGAACAGAACCGAAAGCCCGGCGTAGAGATATGATTGTCTGGACGGGCTCATTTTTCAGCAAGGTAGTTTAATGGTTATCAGTCGATGATGTTGAATCCGGTATATTTTGCGAGCACTTCAGGTACTATGATGCCTGAGGGGGTCTGGTTGTTTTCGAGCAGGGCAGCTACTATTCTGGGCAGTGCAAGGGCGCTTCCGTTAAGGGTATGCACCAGCCGGTTTTGTTTCCCGCCTTTTTCCCTGAACCTGCATTTCAGACGGTTGGCCTGAAACGATTCGAAGTTGGAGACGGAGCTCACTTCAAGCCATCTTTTCTGGGCGCCTGACCACACTTCAAAATCGTATGTAAGAGCTGAAGTAAACGACATATCTCCACCGCAGAGCTTCATAATCCTGTAGGGCAGGCCGAGCTTTTTGACCAGCCCTTCCACGTGCGACACCATCTCTTCGAGAGCCTCATATGAATGGTCGGGATGAGCAATCTGGACAATTTCAACCTTGTCGAACTGATGGAGCCGGTTGAGCCCTCTCACATGTGCACCCCACGAGCCTGCTTCGCGGCGGAAACAGGGAGTATATGCCATGGTCTTAATGGGCAGGTCGGCAGCATCCAGAATAACATCCCTGAAAATATTTGTGACGGGTACTTCTGCAGTGGGGATCAGATAATAATTGTCGGAACCTATTAGATACATCTGCCCCTCTTTATCGGGTAGCTGACCTGTTGCAAAGGCCGAATCCTCATTGACCACTATAGGGGGTAGGACCTCCTTATATCCAGCTTTTTCGCCTTCATCGAGAAAGAAATTGATAAGTGCCCTCTCGAGCTTGGCGCCTTTACCTTTATAAACAGGGAAACCAGCACCTGTAAGTTTGGTTCCAAGTTCAAAATCTATAATGTCATATTTCTTTATCAGTTCCCAGTGTGGGAGTGCAGTCTCTTCAAGCTCTTTTATAACGCCGCCTTCCCTGACCTTCACATTGTTTTCCGCACCATGTCCGGGAGAAACCGATTCGTGAGGCAGATTGGGAAGTTTTATAAGTTCACTTCTCAGCTCTTTATCAATTTCGTCAAGCCTCTCAGCCAGCCTGCGTGATTCTTCCTTCAGTGAAGTTGTCTTTGTTTTTGCAGCATCCGCTTCAGCTTTTTTACCGCTCCGTATTAACTCTCCTATCTCTTTTGAGATCCTGTTAATATCTGCAAGAATTGCATCATAGTTTTTTTGAGTATCCCTGCGGATAGCATCGAGTTCGAGAATTTTATCAACCAGGGACGCTGCATCAAAATTCTTGATCTTCAGCCTCTCAACAACAAAATCCTTCTGTTCTCGTATAAGATTTAATGTAAGCATAGATTTATTAAAAATAAAAAAGCAGGCATAAATCAGCCTGCTGTAAAATTATTAAAAAAGTTGTATGAACGTATTTAATATTGAAATTACTTGCGGATGAATTACTGCTCATTTACTGGTTTGACCGACACATATGATTTGTTTCCCCTCTTTCTGCTGAAAACAACAATGCCATCAACCAGGGCGAAGAGAGTATGATCCCTGCCCATCCCGACGTTCATTCCGGGATGATGAACCGTACCTCTCTGCCGAACAATTATATTGCCGGCTTTAGCAAACTGACCTCCGAAAAGTTTCACACCAAGCCGTTTGCTTTCTGAGTCCCTTCCGTTTCGGGAACTTCCTACACCTTTCTTGTGTGCCATTTGTAATGTTTTTTAAAGATTATTCTTCCTTCTCTGATCTGGTTTTCTTTTTCGGGGTTGCTTCAGTTTCTTCCCCTTTTTCGGCGGTTTCAGCCTTTTTAGTCCTTCCAGTTTTTTTAACCACTTCAGCAGCTTCTGCAGGAGCAGTTCTGGCTTTCACTGTGTTATCCTCAACAGGTGCAACCTCCTTTGATTTTTCAGATGCCTCTTCTGCCTTCTTTGCTGCCGACTTTCTCGGAGCTTTCTCCTTTATGCTTACTATTTCAACCTGCGTGAAATACTGGCGATGTCCGTTCTTAACCCTGTAACCCTTTCTTCTCTTCTTTTTGAATACTATAACCTTGTCGCCTTTCAGATGCTCAAGAACCTTGGCTTCTACGACTGCGTCTTTAATAACAGGTTCTCCTACAGTTACCTTGCCATTGTCCTCAATCAGAAGGACCTGGTCAAATTCAACTTTATTTCCGTTTTCTGCCTTAAGCCGGTGGACAAATATCTTTTTTCCTTCTTCCACCTTAAACTGCTGCCCGGCAATCTCTACAATAGCATACATAGTTTTTAATCTATTTTGTTATTCCGTGAGGCGTACCGTTTTTACGTCGGTATCTTTACAAGCCCTGCCGGATTTAATTTATTAATTCGGACTGCAAAGATATAAAATTTCAAATATATGCAAGCTATTTTCTTATCTTTTTATTTTTATGTTATATCGTATAGCACCTTAACAATGAGAAGTTTCTGATTATGCAGTCTAATAATGATTATAAAGTTAATAAAAAATGACCATTGAAGAAGGGTATTGTGCTCTATAATCTTTATATTTGTTGTGATACGTAGTTTGATTAGTTTCGTACAGCAGAACGTGGTTTATGAAGAGGATAAAGTTAAAAGTTCTGGGGATATCATACAGTCAGACACAGTCGGGTGCCTATGCGCTGGTTCTGATGGAAGAAAAGGGACAGAGGAGGATTCCAATTATTATTGGCGCATTCGAAGCACAGTCAATTGTAATAAAACTTGAGAACCTGGAACCACCGCGTCCCCTTACTCATGATCTTTTTAAAAATTTTGCGGATACCTTCGGGATTGAAATAACTGAGGTTTTTATTCACAAGCTAGAAGACGGCATTTTCTTCTCAAAGCTCATATGTTACAAGGACGATGAGGAGTATATTATCGACAGCAGGACCTCAGATGCAGTGGCACTTGCCCTCAGGTTTAACTGTCCGATATATACAACCGAGGAAATAATGGAGAAAGCAGGGATCACAATTCCGCAATCGGAAGGCGGAACCCAGGATTTTACGGCTGACAAGACTATAAAGGAGACAGAAGCTTCAATATTCGAAGGATATACAGATGAGGAACTCTATAACATGATTGACGAAGCAGTCAAAACAGAAGATTATGAACGGGCTGCCGCAATAAGAGATGAACTCGAGAAGAGAAAGAAACGAAAATCGAAATAATTTACGTCTTTTATAAATTCAATAACTTATGAAGAAAAACATAATTATTATTCTTCTGCTACTTGTCTATTGCAATTACCTTTTCGCGAGGGATTTCAAGATAAGTTCACCCGATGGAAACATATCTGTAACAATCAGTACCGGAAAACAGATTACCTGGTCGGTTACATACTCCGGTAATGAAATCCTGGCATCGCCACGTACAGCCATTGTTTTGGGCGATGGAACCATTCCGGTGGAGAACCAGAGCATCAGAAGGCCGGTGACAGGGCGAATTAATGAGATTTTACGCCCAGAAGTTCCCCACAAGAGGTCAACTATCACCGACAACTGCAATTATCTGTCAATTGTCTTCAGATCGGGTTTTACGCTTACATTCAGAGTTTATAACGACGGAGTCGCTTACAGGTTTGAATCGGACCTGAAAGATTCGCTCATAATACAGAATGAAATTGCGGAACTCTCTTTTCCTGACGGAACAACTTCGTGGTTTCCCTATGAGTCAGGCTTCATGTCGCACAACGAAAACACTTTTGTTTATTCTCTCCTTGATACTATAACCTCAAAACATCTTGCAAGCCTGCCGGTTCTTTTCAAGCCAGGCAACATAAATGTTCTGATTACTGAATCGGCTATTGAAGAATACCCCGGGATGTGGCTTCGTGGGCAGGGTAATGGCCGGTTAACTGGCGTCTGGCCCCCCTATCCTGCAGAAGAAAGGCTTTCGGGCGACCGTAATCTGAGAGTGACAAAAACAGAAGATTATATTGCAAAGGTTACAGGCAAAAGAGTGTATCCCTGGAGGGTTTTCATTATTACTCCCGATGATGGTGGGCTTGTTGAAAGTGACATGGTATACCGCCTGGCAGCTCCCTGCAGATTAAAAGATACCGGCTGGATAAAACCCGGCAAGGTGGCATGGGACTGGTGGAATGCCTTAAATCTGTACGGCGTTGATTTCAAGGCTGGCATCAACAATGAGACATATAAATATTATATTGATTTTGCTGCCAGGTACGGATTGGAATATGTTATACTCGACGAAGGATGGTACCGGCAGGGGAATGTGCTCGATGTGATACCCGGCCTTGATATCCCGGAACTATGCAGATACGGGGCTGAAAAAAATGTTGGCATTATACTCTGGGTGGTGTTTAAAGCGCTGGATGACAGAATGGATGAAGCCCTCGCAAAATTTGCAGAGTGGGGCGTAAAAGGAATAAAGGTTGATTTTATGCAGAGGGATGACCAGAAGATGGTACAGTTTTATTACAAAACTGCTGCCAGAGCTGCTGATTATCACATGCTTGTTGATTTTCATGGGGCATATAAACCCGACGGTTTAGGACGTACTTATCCAAACGCAATCACACGCGAAGGCGTTAAGGGTATGGAACACAGCAAATGGAGCAAAGATGTGTCACCCGAACACGATGTTACAATTACCTTCACGCGTATGGTAGCCGGACCAATGGATTATACTCCGGGGGCAATGATTAATATGGAAAGGGCAAATTTCCAGCCCATGTTCACAAGGCCATCAAGTCAGGGAACACGTGTGCACCAGATGGCTATGTATGTGGTTTTCGAAAGCCCACTGCAGATGCTTTCCGATAGCCCGTCAAACTATGAACGTGAAAAGGAATGCACAGGGTTCATTGCAAAAGTACCTGTTGTGTGGGACGACCTGAAAGTGCTTCAGGCAAAGGTGGGAGATTATATTCTCCTTGCCAGACGTAGCGGAAATGTATGGTATGTAGGTGGTATGACCGACTGGAACGCCCGGGAGCTGGAGCTTGACCTTTCATTCCTTGAAAAGGGGGAATATATAATGGAAGTATTTCAGGACGGTATTAATGCCGACAGGCATGCCCAGGATTACAAACACCTTACCCTGGAAGTGACACCGGGTATAAAGCATAAAATTTATATGGCTCCTGGTGGTGGATGGGTTGCAAAAATTTCTCCGAAATGAAACAATACCTCGACCTTCTGGATCATGTCCTGAAAAACGGCGTCAGAAAAAACGACCGCACAGGTACCGGTACAATAAGTGTGTTCGGTTACCAGATGCGATTTGATTTAAGCAAAGGTTTCCCATTGCTTACAACAAAAAAACTTCATTTCAAATCTATTGCGTATGAACTATTGTGGTTCATCAGAGGAGATACCAATATTAAATTCCTGAATGATAATGGTGTAAGAATATGGGATGAATGGGCCGATGCTGAAGGAAACCTCGGACCCATATATGGATACCAGTGGAGGTCGTGGAGTGCCCCCGACGGCAGAAAGATTGATCAACTGATGAATGTTATTGAAAATATTAAGAAAAATCCAGATTCGAGACGGCATATAGTAAGTGCATGGAACGTAGGCGACCTCGACCGGATGGCTCTTCCTCCATGCCATGTGTTATTTCAGTTTTATGTTGCTGAAGGCAAACTTTCATGCCAGCTTTATCAGAGAAGCTGCGACATATTTCTGGGCGTACCTTTCAACATTGCATCCTATGCCCTGCTTACAATGATGGTGGCACATGTGACTGATCTGGCACCAGGTGAATTCATTCATACTCTTGGAGATGCGCATATTTACCTCAACCACATAGAGCAGGTGAAGCTGCAACTGACACGCCAGCCTTATCCTCTCCCTGAGGTAAGGCTTAACAGAGATGTGAGAGATATACGGGATTTCAGATATGAAGATATTGAACTTGTTAATTATGTTGCCCATCCTCATATAAAAGGAGAGATTTCAGTTTAATTATTTTTATGATTTCAATAATAGCTGCTGTTTCGGAAGATCTCGGTATCGGGAAAGATAATAAATTACTCTGGAACATACCTGAAGACCTCAAAAGGTTTAAAAAGCTTACAACAGGCAGGTGTGTTATTATGGGGAAGAAAACATGGGAATCTCTTCCTGTGAAACCGCTTCCCGGCAGAAAAAATATTGTAGTTACCGATAATCCCGGTGACAGATTCAACTGCGACTGTACTGCTTTTTCAGTAGAAGAGGCTTTGCAAGCATGCAAAGGTGAAGAGGAGGTGTTTGTTATAGGAGGCGGTAGCATATACAGACAGTTTATGCCGCTTGCCGACCGGCTTTATATTACCCATGTGCACGATAAAGCCCCGGCTGATACGTTTTTCCCCGAAATAGACCCATCGGTGTGGGAGATTATTTCAGAAGAGTTTCACGATGGAATACCTGGTTATTGTCCTTCCTATACTTACCGAATTTACAGAAAAAAGTAACTTTTTTCAGATTTCTCCGTTAAACCTTCCGGAATAAATTCTATCTAAAAAGGTGAGAAATCAGAATTATTAATCAAAAACGAGATTACTATGAAAACAAAACTTTCTTCAATTATTGTAATGCTTTCATTTATGTTTTTTGCATCATGCCAGAAGGATACGGCTCCGCTCGAAGAGTCGAGCATTAATACAGCAGATGACGATGCTGTGGTAAATGTGCTGTTTGATGATGTGTTCAATACTGTTGATTATGCTTCGGTTCTACTTGATGATGCCCTGGGAAAAGGTGAAACAAAATCGGAGGCATTTGTTCTGGCAGACTCGTGTCCGGTAGTAACGGTTGATAATCTTGTGCCAAATGTTTGGCCAAAAACCATCACAATTGATTACGGTGCAGGTTGCACAGGATTTTACGGAAGCACACGCTCGGGGAAAATTATCATTACCATTACACAGCGCAGGAATGTTACAGGGGCAAAGAGAACAGTAACATTCGACAACTATTATTTTAATGGTATAAAGGTTGAAGGAACGAAGGAGTTTACCAATCTTGGCCCGAATCAGAACCAGAATGTGGTTATTGAAGTGAAGCTTACAGGAGGTAAGCTGACCCTGCCTGACGGAAAGACGATTGAGCGTTCAGTTAATCACCAGAGGGAATGGATTGCGGGGTGGTTAACAAGAAATATTTGGGATGATGAGTGTCTGGTGACCGGTACTGCAACAGGTAAGACAATTGACGGGAAGTCATATTCGAATACTATTACAACGGCACTTCACTGGAAGAGAGTTTGCGAATTCTTTGTAAGTGGCGTTATAAAGATTGAGAGGGAGGGTGTAGAACCTTTTGAGCTGGATTACGGTGACGGTGAATGTGATGCATATGCAACAGTCAGAAGGGGAGAGTACAGCAAGCAGATAACATTACGACACAGACACAGGCTGATGCCTTAAAATACATTTGACAAGAAAAAGAAAGGGGCTGTGAATTCAGCCCCTTTCTTTATGATGCTTTAAGTATTTTCATATCAATTTTTTCGAGCTTGCGTTTTGCATAATCGGTTGTTATCACAAGCTCTCTGTCTTCTGAGGCAGGCATTTCGAACATTGCATCGAGCATTATAGCCTCGCAGATTGCCCTCAGTCCTCTTGCCCCGAGCCGGAATTCAATAGCTTTGTCAACTATGTAATCCAGTACCTCTTCAGTGAATGTGAGGTCAATGTTATCCATCTTAAACAATTTTATATATTGTTTTGTGATGGCATTTTTTGGTTCTGTAAGAATTTCCCGCAGGGCTTTGCGGTCGAGCGGGTGAAGGTAAGTGAGCACAGGCAGGCGGCCGATTATCTCGGGTATAAGGCCATACGCTCTAAGGTCCTGAGGTGCAATATATTGCAACAGGTTGTCTTTGTCAATTCTTTCCCTGTCTTTTGTTGCCCGGTAACCCACAATTGTTGTGTTGAGACGCTGTGCAATTTTTTTCTCTATACCTTCGAATGCGCCACCGCAGATAAAAAGGATGTTTGTGGTATCAACTGGTATCATCTTTTGTTCGGGGTGTTTTCTTCCGCCCTGAGGCGGTACATTTACCACCGA
>JAKPDL010000015.1 GCA_029552825.1 Bacteroidota bacterium | reverse complement strand
CGCTGACCGTAACGCATGTTCAGCATCAGGGTTCCGTCATCCAACTGCACAACTGCACATTCGTTGGTGCCTGAAAAGGCCGGATTACTTGTTTTCCATGTCAGCCCGCCGTCAAGGCTGTAGATGATATTTGAAAAAGGCACTCCGTTCTCATCCCTTCCCTGAGCAGGGAAAACAAGAGTGCCGTCATCCATTGTTATACCCCTTCCCGGTGCCGGTGCCAATAGCCACCACTCCCGTCTCTTGCACATTCTGGTCAGATTTTCCGGCTCACTCCACGTTTTGCCGTCATCGGTGCTTGTTGTTATCAGAAACTGCGATGTTTGCCTGACGTCAAAACCGGGCTGTGAGCCCTTCCTTCTCCATTGATGCTCCCATGCATTGCTTTCTTCGGTAAGTCCTTCAATCCAGCGACCGGCAGTATCGAGTACACCATGCATCCACAGACCAGCGACAAATATTTTCCCGGAGTTTTCATCAACCAGAATGCAGGCATCACTCACCCCATTGAATTTCTGCGGAAGGCCACCCCACTCATCCATATCCAGCACTATCCGCATTGGCTCCCACGTGTTCCCACCATCAGTACTGCGGCTCAGTCCAATGTCAATATCACCCTGCAAATCCCTGCTGCTTAACCTTCGCACATCATATATTGCCAGAAGTGTGCCGGCTTTTGTAGTCGCCAGTCCAGGTATTCTGTAAGTGTGCACATTGTCATCAAGATGTTTGCGTACTGCCACCCCCACCCTCTGCCTTATGCCAGTGTTTATTTCTATAACCTCCATCTTTCTGCATCCGGTTATTCTCACAGAACTAAATCCAAAATCAATCCTGTTATACAAACTGGTACTATGGCTCAGATTACACACCACCCAGAAATAATTGTCACCAGTTGAGAGTGTCTGCTCCCCTTTGAAATTTAAAACCCTGGAGATCTTTTCTGCTTTTCCAAAAATGCCTTTAACAGTATTGTTGCCCGGCCAGAGTGAATCAACTCCGGTGAAAAGTATCTGGACGTTTTCAATATCTTCATGATTGTCACAGCCTGAAGATGTTATTCTAAACCTCCTGACATTCAGATTTTTATCACTATCAGGTACTGAGATCTTTATCTGAAGAACAGGATTATTTTCCCTGTTCTTCAGCACAGGCACCTGAAATTGCCTGACTGTTATTGTTACTTCATCTCTGTAATTTTTGCATGAGAAAGATGCTAATGAAATAAAATACAACAAAATAACTTTAAGAATGTACAGCAGGTTTTTCATGGTAATATGCTATCATAGAAAGGATAAATTTATTTAATTTAGCATCAGGATTAAGAGGCTTCAAATAAAAAATTATTTAGCTATGAGAAGAGATAACCGTCGCAATTTCATCAGAAAGGGTCTGCTGGGCGCTTCTGCTGCAACATTTTTACCTGTCTCTTTAAAAGACCGCATTAGTAACTATGCTACCCCTGTGACTGAATTACCCTCGCGTGTTCTTGGAAGAACTGGTATTAAAACACCCCTGATAAGCTTTGGAACAGCAGGGATTAACGATACAGGCTTAATAAAAGCCGCATATAATTCTGGAATTAAGATTTTCTTTTCAGCAACATATTATGGCGAAGGAAACAATGAAAGAATTCTTGGACAGGGGTTAAAAGGATTGCCAAGAGATTCTTTTATTGTAGGAACAGCGGTGCCTGAAGATAGACTTGACCGCCGCTCAGGGGCGTTCACGTCACCTTTCGACATCGATGCCTACATCAAAAAAGCAGATGCCTGCCTGGAACGTTTCGGGATGGACCATGTAGACTTTCTCCTTTTTCCGTATGCTTCGAGAAAAGAGACAATCATGGACGAAAGTCTTTTAAAAGCACTCGAACAGTTGAAAAAACTGGGGAAGACACGATTCGTCGGGATTGCATCACACGGTGGAACAGAAGAGGCACTTAAAGCAGCCGCCGACGCAGGAATTTATGATGTGGCGATGATCTCCTACAATTTTAAAATAGCAAATAAAACCTCCCTTGACGAAGCCATTAGTTATGCTGTAAAGAAAGGAATGGGAATCATTGCTATGAAGACGCTAAGCGGTGCGATGAACAGCAAAAATGGATCTGCTGTAAATACCAGTGCCGCTCTTAAATGGGTTCTGCAAAACGAAAATATAGCTACAATTGTCTCGGGCATGACCACTTTCGACCAGCTTGAAAAGAATCTGGCAATGCTCAAAGATGTAAGGATGACTGATCAGGAGAAAAAGGAACTCGGGATTGCTGCAACCGAAAAAGAATACGGATTATATTGCCAGCAGTGCAGGGAGTGTATACCACAATGCCCGTATAATCTGGATATACCAACCATCATGAGAAGTTATATGTATGCTTACGGGTACAGAAATCTGGAACAGGCATGGTATACTCTGGCTGAGGCTGAATTAAAAGAAAATCCATGCAATCAATGTGAAGTATGTCAGGTCAAATGCGCTTCAGGTTTCAACATCAGGGGCAAAATAACTGACATTGCCCGGCTTGGTCATGTGCCTGCAGATTTTTTACATAAAGC
>JAKPDL010000064.1 GCA_029552825.1 Bacteroidota bacterium | reverse complement strand
TGGCCATGGCAAATATAAATAAAACAAACAGCAGGCAGATGGCTGAGAAAATCAGTAGCACTGGCTCTAATTTCTTCCGCCTGATCCTGGCCGCTAAAGACGATTGGTTAAGGTTAAGAAACGGTGCCTTTTTAACCATCTTTATAAACCTTCCTATTTCTGGCTGGATTTACTCTATCCTATCGCTAATATTTTCTAGCCTGGCGCCTCAAGCTGTCAAGAAAATTGTCGGTCTTTCATCACCGGGTTTTCAGTCATGTTTTGTTTATGCTGCTCAGTAACTGACCTGATATAAATCGATAACTACTGGATTAGCTTCCAGATCAATTATTGGATCTCCATTATGAACACAATATAAGAGATCTCCTTTTCCTGCCAGCAGCAAATCATCCTGGAAAATAATCTTATCCAGCGAGAAATTGTTTCTAATGTTATAAAAAAGAAGTGCAAATTTTTTCATGTTTGGGTGGCAGGTCCGTATCTGAATTACTAAGTATCCTCCCTGAAGGATAGCCATTCTGGTGGCAGCTGAATAGGATGTATACCAGGTAACGAGGTCGCTCCATAGGCTACGATCATTATCATATTTCTTATTGTAAGTGAAAAAGCTCCTGGGCATTGGCACATAAAAATCAGGTGGTTTTAATTCTATATTCTTATCCAGTGTTATCGTCTCTAAGGAGATCTGATAAAGCTTTAGCTCATTCTGGGACATAAAGTAAAGACGTTGGCCATCAACCGCAAAATGCTTTCTTATCTGTTCAAAGTATGACGGCTCAGTATATTGCACCGTGATTAAGTCTTTTTCTATTTTTTGCAATTTATCGTTATAAACCCTTATTAAAGCGCCGATTGACTTGTCTTTATTCCGCTCTTTTATAACCAGTCCGGCGAGAAAAAAGCAGTCTTGGGCAAAAAACGCGTCTCTCAAATAGAAACTGCCTGGTTCAGTTTTTAACCATTTATGGCTTTTCTCATGGTAGCCCCGGGCGTCTTTCTCGAAAAGGGTAACTTCATTATAGTATTCAAATACAGCCAGGTCACCGTTGGCATCACAAATGGCGAAGATGCTATCAATTTCGTTGGGACCTTGACCCCAGGTAGCAAAGGTTGTGAACTTATTCTCATTGATCATAGAAATGCCCGGGCGATGAACTACAATCAGATCATTATCTTTGTCCAGAAGACAATGAGAAATTTCTCCACCAAAGTCGGCCTGATGATGCCATTGTTTGACCAGCCTTATTTCCTGCGAAAATAACAACT
>JAKPDL010000197.1 GCA_029552825.1 Bacteroidota bacterium | reverse complement strand
TCATAATGCTGCATTTAAAAAGGTTAAAATTAATTTTTTTCTTCCTAACCAACCGGACTTTGAGCTCATTTTCCGGCTCCAGCCCGGTTGGTGTCCCAAATGCAGCTGCCTTTTCATTTACACAAAATTCTGGACACTACCAATAATACCGTTCTTCAATTCATTTCTACTTTCTTTTTTTATTTTTCCTTCGGCAATTCTTACCAGTTCAGGGAAATCTGCCACGGCACGGCTGACAATAAAATCGTAGCTGCCTCTGTGATTCTCGGCTCGCTCCCACACGGGCTTAACATTTGTGAGCTGCAATGCGGCAGCAATTTCCGTCACGACTTTTATTTTTTTCCTTATCGAATCGAGTAAAACAAAATGCACCTCAGGGAACATTATTGCAAGCGGAATACCTGGTAGGCCTCCGCCGGTTCCGATATCGAGAATTTCTGTCCCGGGAACAAAACTTATTACTCTGGCAATCGACAGTGAATGAAGCAGATGATGAATATTGAAATTTTCAATATCCCTGCGGCTTATCACATTTATCTTACTGTTCCACTCCGAATATAACCCCTCCAGCCTGCATAGTTTTTCCAGTTGCACACCTGAAAGAGAAGGAAAATATTTTGTGAGAGTATCCCTTATCATTTTTTCCCCTTCCGCGAGAGTAACTCATAAAGAATTGCCTTTGCCCTGAAAAGCTGAACCTTCACAGTTCCTATAGGGATTTTCAGTTCTTCAGATATCTCTTCATAGGAATATTCCCTGAAATATCTCAGTTCTATAAGCTTTCTGTATTTGGGTTTGAGCTGTTCTACAACCTTATGCAGATTGTCAATATCCTGGTTGTTAATCATTATTTCCTCAGGGTCTGGAGAATCTGATTCAATGCGGGCTTCATACCCTTCGTCGTCATCTTCATCTGTCTGTTCCAATACCTGAGGGGTTTTGTGCTTTTTCCTGAGGAAGTCAATACAATTGTTTGTTGCAATTTTGAAGAGCCATGTACTGAATGCGAAATCTGGAGTATATGTATTAATGCTCTGGAATGCTTTACTGAATGCCTCAATAGTAAGGTCTTTGGCATCGGAGGAATTGTTGACCATCTTCAGCAACATGTAATATATTGAGTCGCGGTACCTGTTCAGAAGAGCTGCAAAAGCCTTCTCATCACCGTTTTTCGCCTGCTCCACCAGGATGAGATCCTGCCGGGCCTTCTCCGAAAGCTCAGAAGTGTCCCTTATTACTTCGTCTATTTCCATGGCATACTATGGCTTTTACTTCTGATGGTACCCGAATACAATATTAAATTTATTACCGGTGAAAATATATCAAAAATCAGAAAGAGAGGTAAAATACCTTTCTCTTCAAACTTTTTCGCATTAAGGAAAAATATAGTATGAGTCACCAGAAATCTTAAAATAAACAGACCCAGAACTATTTGCCAAAAGAAACCTGTTAACATAAGATAGATGAACAGGGTATAAAAAATTATTCTTGTAAATGGTTCAGCAACGAGCAGGATTTTGTGAACAGGTTTGTAGAATCTTGCAGTGCTGAGGTGTCTTAGTTTTCTTTTAACCCATTCGGTGAGGCTTGAAGATGGTACAGATCGTGTATGGGCTGCAGGCCTGAATTCCACACTTACTGTTGAAGGTTTAGCATTTTCGTTTACAAAAAGATCATCGTCGCCCGATATGGTATGGGTGTAACTACCATACCCTTTATTCCTGATGAAAACCTCTTTCAAATAAGCCATATTGCGCCCAACTCCCATATACGGTATCCCCTTTATTGCCATTCCCATGTACTGCATGGCAATAAAAAGAGTTTCATATCTCTGGTAAATGTTAAGAAGTCCTTTTGATTTAATATATCCCCCATAGCCCAGAACAAACTCCCTGCCTGGTTGAAATCCTGAAACCATTGTTCTAATCCATTGATTAGTAACAGGGTAGCAGTCGGCATCGGTAAAAAGCAGAATATCATGTGACGCAGCTTTAATACCAATAAACTGAGCAAATTTTTTTGAGTGAGGGAAGAGAGGATCTTTTGTAAGTGTGGAGACTTTCAGATGCGGGTATTTTGCCAGAAATTCACCGAGTATCTTGTAAGAATCATCTTCTGAACAGTCATTTACAACGATAACTTCATACGACGGATAATCCTGTTCAAGTACCAGAGGAAGGAATTTTTTAAGATTTTCAGCTTCGTTTCTTGCACAGATAATTACCGATACGGGCGGAAGGTTTCCATCAGTTTCAGGATGCCTGTATTTTAGTGTTGCAAGATAAAACCATAGATAATAAAAAAGCTGAACTGACACTGCTGTGCAGTATATAACAAATAGAGTCAGAATTAACTGACTGAAGGATTGGTGCATCTGTTTTATAGATATCAGGAGCGAAAATAAGAATATAATTATTTACTCATTTAGTTTTTTTTCAACATTAGACGGTTAACTAATAACAGCCTGCAGCAAAAAAGAATCGGATATTTTTCAGAGAGGCAACATATAAATATTACCTTTGTGCTCCTGAAAGCACAGAAGATGTTTACCGTAACTGCTAACGACAGGGATAGCAAGGCAAGGGCCGGGATATTGAAGACATCACACGGGGATGTGCCTACTCCGGTATTTATGCCTGTCGGTACTGCAGGCACGGTGAAAGGTGTTCTTCACCGTGACCTCATTAATGATATTGGTGCAGGGATAATTCTTGGGAACACTTATCACCTGTATCTTCGTCCGGGTATGGAGATACTCAAAGCTGCGGGAGGTCTTCACCGGTTTATGAGCTGGAGCAGGGCGCTGCTGACCGATAGCGGTGGTTACCAGGTTTTTTCACTCAGTGAGATAAGAAAGGTCACTGCTGAGGGTGTGACTTTCAGATCGCATATTGACGGTTCGAAGCATCTTTTTACCCCTGAAAACACAATTGATATTCAGCGCGTTATTGGAGCCGATATAATGATGGTTCTCGATGAGTGCACACCTTATCCATGCGATCACAGGCAGGCTTTGAGGTCGCTTAGAATAACAAGTCACTGGCTTGAGAGAGCGGTGAAGAGGTACAACGAAACGGAACCATTATGGGGGTACCAGCAGGCTCTTTTCCCAATTGTTCAGGGAAGTACGTGGGAAGATCTTCGCCGGCAGTCGGCAGAAGAAGCCGCGTCAACAGGATTACCAGGCATGGCAATAGGTGGGCTCTCGGTAGGAGAACCTGCGGAGGAGATGTACAGAATGATTGAGGTTGTAAATGAAATACTTCCTGCAGAGAAACCACGTTATCTTATGGGAGTTGGAACTCCCGAAAATATACTCGAATCAATAGCACTTGGCATAGATATGTTTGATTGTGTGATACCGACACGCAACGGCCGTAACGGCATGCTGTTTACAAATTCAGGCATTATAAACATTCGCAACAGAAAATGGGCAGATGATTTCAGTCCTATCGACCCCGAAGGAGCCTCAGAAGTAAGCCGTACATATACAAAAGCTTACCTTCGCCACCTTTTTGTATCGGGCGAAATGCTTGGCGCTCAGATCGCAAGCATAAATAATCTGTCGTTCTACCTTAATCTTGTTAAAGAAGCACGAAAAAAAATAGAAGAGGGTAATTTTTCAGAATGGAAAAAACAAATAATAAAAAAGGTATCGTCAAGACTTTAAACAGGCTGAGCATTAAAATTATTGACAGATACATTATCAGGAAATTCCTGGGAACGTTTACATTCTCTCTCCTGATGATTATCGTTATTGCAGTTGTATTCGACCTGACCGAAAAACTGGACGATTTCATGGAGAAAGAAGCTCCGTTGCGTGCTATAATTTTTGATTATTACTTAAATTTCATTCCATACTTTGCCACAATCTTCTCACCTCTGTTTGTCTTTATTTCTGTTATTTTTTTCACATCAAGGATGGCTGTCAACACTGAAATTATTGCCATTCTAAGCGGGGGAATGAGTTTCAGACGCATGATGTGGCCATATTTTATTGCCTCACTGGTGATTGCTATCTTCGCTTTTACATTCACCAATTTTGTCATCCCTCAGGCAAATCTTAAGAGAATTGACTTCGAGAACAAATATTACCGAATTACAAGGGTTAAGAGAGGTCAGGTGGTGAATTTCCACAGGCAGGTGTACAAAAATGTCTACATGTACATGGAAAGATATAATCCTGAAATTCAGACAGGTACAAATTTCACTCTCGAAAGGTTTGACGATAGCGGCCGGCTTGAGTCGAAATTAACTGCCACACGTGTAACATGGGATACCACCACATCAAAATGGAGTGCATGGACATATTACATAAGAGATTTTAAGGACAGCGTGGAGGTTATCAGCAGGGGATTGAGGATTGATACGGCACTTACCATAAGGCCTGAGGATTTCTCAAGAGATCCTCAATACGTAGGGACGATGAGATATAAAGAGCTGAATGATTATATAGGACTCCTCCGGCTTCAGGGTTCTGATGAACTGAAATTGTTTCTGATAGAAAAACACCGCAGGTTTGCAAATCCCTTTTCGGTTTTTATTTTGACACTCATCGGGGTATCTCTTTCATCGAAGAAAATTAGGGGAGGCATAGGAATGCAGATAGGTATAGGGTTGGCACTCAGTTTTTCATATATACTTTTCATGCAGTTTGCATCTCAATTCTCTCTGAAAGGAAATCTCGACCCGATGCTGGCCATGTGGATACCCAATATACTCTATCTGGCAATTGCACTTTTCCTTTACCGCCTCGCACCAAAATAATAAAAAGTACTTCGTCCTGAAAAAGTTGAATCTATTTTTCCACCCCCTGATCCCCCTTTTTTGAATATACCCCCTAATCCCCCTGGCAGGGGGACTTATCACATGCAATGAAATAGTATAACAGGAGAAGAAAAAAGTTTGGAAACTTATATCAGTACAGGAAAAGGTTTTGATTTCAAAAAAAATGGATTTTCATGGTTTAACATGATAAATATTTTTCTTTTAGAACTTTAAAAGTTTTAAAATTGCTGCCTTAAAAAAGTAAGCCGGACTTAAAAACTATGACTTATGACTATTGAAAAAAAGATTAATGAGCTCAATGAGAGGCGCAAAAAGGTTATTGCCGGAGGTGGGGCTGAAGCTGTAGAGAAGCAGAAAGCGATGGGTAAAAAGACTGCCCGCGAACGTATCCAGGCACTTCTCGATGAGAATTCATTTCATGAATACGACATGTTTGTGGAGCATGATGCCCGCGATTTTGACATGGATAAAAAGAAACTTCCGGGAGATGGTGTCGTTACAGGTACTGGTACTATACACGGCGCTCCTGTTGCAGTTTTTGCACAGGATTTCACGGTAGCAGGCGGTTCACTTGGTATAATGCATGCAAGGAAAATAACTAAAATCATGGATTATGCTTTGAAGATGCGCATCCCTCTGATTGGAATCAACGATTCAGGTGGTGCAAGAATACAGGAAGGAGTGAACAGCCTTTACGGATACGGTGAGATCTTTTTCCGTAACACTCTTGCAAGCGGGATAATCCCCCAGATATCTGTTATTCTTGGTCCGTGCGCCGGAGGTGCAGTCTATTC
>JAKPDL010000229.1 GCA_029552825.1 Bacteroidota bacterium | reverse complement strand
CAAAAAATATTGTGGCATCATTGTAAGAACACCGAATTCTTTTATCTCCGGGTTAGCTATATGCATCAGCGCAAAAAACAGTGATGTCAACAATACAGGAGCCCATCTGTTTCGTGTTAACACCGCAAAACCCTGCATCAGGTATCCCCTGAAAAGAATCTCTTCAAAAGCAGCTTGAAAGGGAATGAAAATTACCGAAATAATCACCAGCATTATCAGGGTATTGCTAAGATTGTTCAAAACAAAATTTTCCCTGTTGATCTCTATTTGTATAAACAAATATATTGCTGAAATTATCATCCAGATTAAACCAGAAATTATAATCCTTCCCCATCTCACTCTTGAGGTGCCATTAATTGTTTCAGTAAGGGTTCTTGCATTAAGTGGCTTTACAAGCAAAGCAAATGCAATCAATCCGGCAATGAAAGGGAAAAGCATAACAACAAGACCGGCATTTGAATTCAGACCTAAAATACCATAATCTGATGGATTTGCTGCAAGTTCCGAAAGAGTGTTCGGATCCGAAATTGTTTTCAAAACCATTACAATTACCAGAGGAATGGCTCCAATTGTGTTCGCTGCAATAAATACAGCTGCAAACATTACCAGATAACGCCAGAAAGCGTTCTTCCCATAAAAGGCAGATTCAAGGTGATTCATCAGAGAAATTTTTAGAATTCAGATGGTGAGTGCCGCGGATAATCAATTGAATAATGAAGGCCTACACTTTCTCTTCTGTTTTTTGCCATTTTAATTATCAGGTACCCTACATTGATAAGGTTTCTGAGTTCGCAAATCTTTTTTGATATCAGCGATTTCTTATAAAGACTCTCGGTTTCCTGATATAATATTTCAAGTCTTCTCAATGCTCTTTCAAGACGTAAGTCTGACCTTACAATTCCAACATAATTGCTCATAATACTCTGGAGTTCCCTGGTGCTCTGAGTAATCAGAACCATTTCCTCGAGATGGGTGGTACCTTTGTAATCCCAGTCAGGTATTCTCTCCTCAAAATCAATGCTGCCTATTCTTTGTCCTGCATATTCAGCCGCGCGGTGAGCATAAACTGCTCCTTCAATAAGTGAATTGGAGGCAAGCCGGTTTGCTCCATGAAGCCCTGTACATGAGCATTCTCCAATTGCATAAAGCCTGTCAATAGTGCTCTGCCCGTGGATATCAACTTTAATGCCGCCGCAACAGTAATGTGCTGCAGGAACTACAGGAATCATATCCCTTGTGATGTCTATTCCCCTTTCAAGGCAATGCCTGTAAATATTGGGAAAGTTTTTT
>JAKPDL010000213.1 GCA_029552825.1 Bacteroidota bacterium | reverse complement strand
TATGCCATAAGTAAAGAACTTGGCATATCAAAAAACACAGCAAAAAAGTACATAAAGCAACCAAAAGCCGAGCATGGACTTAAGGGCAGGACAAAGCCATCAAAACTTGATCCTTTCAAACCTAAGATCAAAGAAATGATGGAGAACGGGATATTCAACTGCGTTGTGATCATGGAAAGGCTGCAGGCTATGGGATACACTGGAGGAATTACGATAATCAAGGATTATGTAAAGCCATATAGACCTGCAAGAAATCTACCGGCAGTACGAAGGTATGAAACATTGCCTGGCAAGCAGGCGCAGATGGACTGGGGTATCGCCCATTACATGGATGAGAAAGGAAATATACATAAAACACCAGCCTTCGTAATGATATTGGGCAATTCAAGATGTAAGTATATTGAGTTTACTAAGCGATGCGATATATACAGCCTTATGAGGTGTATGGTAAACGCCTTCGAGTATTACGGCGGTGTTCCGGAAACAGTTCTGACCGACAGAATGAAGACTGTAATAGACGGCAGCGAGGCTGGAAAGCCGATATGGAACAGCAGGTTCGAAGACTTTGCCGCGGACATGGGTTTCATACCGAAGGTATGCCGTGTAAGGAGACCCCAGACAAAAGGGAAAGTTGAACGACTGGTAAGCTATGTGAAGGATAATTTCCTACCGGGAAGGCAGTTTAAGGACCTGGATGATTTAAACCGGCAGGCTCTTGAATGGTGCAGGAAGGTAGACAGCAAAGTCCACGGAACTACTGGAGAAATACCACTTGAAGCCTTAAGGAAAGAATCTCTTCTTCCTCTGCCGGATAAATCTGTCCGGGACAAATACAGATGGGAAACAAGGAAAGTAACGCGGGATGGTTTTGTAAGTTACGACGGTGCTAAGTATGGGGTACCATGGCAGTACAGCGGCAGAGAGGTCAGGGTCAGAGTGTGCGGTGATTGCTTTGAAGTCTTCTATGGCGAGATAAGAATAGTATGTCACAAGATAAATTATGCGTCAGGCCGGATAGTATGGTCTAAAGGCCAGTACCAGGGTCTTGCTGAAAGAGGCGGTATGGCATTACCACTTCCCTTTGCCAGAAAAAAAGAGGCAGAGGCGGTCGAAATACGCTCATTAAGTGTGTACGATATACTGGCGGGGGTGATATCCAATGGTTGAACTGGAGCATGCCCGCAACATCCTTTCCGAGCTTGGGCTGGACACGGCTTCCGAGCTGTTGGAAGCAAAGATTGAAGATGCGATACATAAAAACGCTACTTACCTGACGTTCATAAGCGAGCTTCTGGAGGCGGAGATACAGGAAAAGAGGAGGCGAAGCGAAGAGACAAGGATCAAGCTGTCCGGGCTGCCCCACAGAAAAACACTGGAAGAGTTTGACTTCAGCTTTCAGCCCAGCATAGACGTAAAGCAGATCAGGGAACTGTCAACACTTGCTTTTGCAGCAAGGGCTGAAAACGTGATCTTTTTGGGGCCTCCTGGCGTGGGAAAGACACACCTCGCGGTAGGTCTTGCAATGCAGGCTATCAGGTCCGGTATGACAGTATATTTTACAACCCTGGCACATCTCATATCGGATCTTCAGAAAGCAGCCCGCCAGGACAAGCTGGAACGCAGGTGGCATGTATATACCCGACCAAACATATTGATCATTGATGAGGTAGGATATATGCAGCTTGATCGGCGTCGGCGGAACTTCTCTTCCGTGTGGCATGCGCAAGGTATGAGAACGGCAGTATAATACTCACAAGCAATAAATCCTTCGGAGACTGGGGTGAGCTAATGAACGATACGGTCATAGCAACGGCCATATTGGACAGGCTGTTGCATCATTCGCATATCATAAACATCAGGGGTGACAGTTATAGGTTGAAAGACAGGGTGAAAAGCGGTTTCAGGGTCGTGCCGCCAGCTGATATTCCAGTAAAAGACGATCCGGTATGAAAAACCGACCATCAAAAACCGGCGGTTGAAATCCGGCGATTGGGTCAAATCTTAACCGGCGATTTTAGGTCAAAAATATTCCGGCGTTGACAATACTTATATACCCTTCCATTCATTTCATTACGCACTATTCGGAATTTCCAAATAATTGTATCTTCATCTAACTATTTTATCACACAATGTGTACATTAAAACGGATAGTTAAATAATATGATTTTCCAGACCACTTTGCAGCATCTCCCTATATTTTTCTATAACTCCATCCGGCGACAATATCTTCACCTTATTCCCAAACTGGAACACCCAGGCCAGGAAAGTAGAGCTCACGGCCACATTGATTCTCACATTAAAATGGTTTTCATCGGCTTTCTCTAAGGATATATCCTTACCAAAGCGGTCAATCACAACATTCACAAGGGAATTGTCAAACTGAAGTTTCACCGTTTCTTCCTCGCCTCCGAACATATTGAATACCTTTTTCGAATACTCGGCGATATCCAGGCTTTTTTCACCAATTATTTCCGACAAATCCCGGCGAGGTTCTTTCAGGAGCTTTATTTCGGTCATCCTGTCAACTCTGAAATATGTCAGATCCGGATTCTTGGGGTAATGAGAGATTAAATAGTAGTTTTCATCCACCCAGGAAAGTGCATAAGGACTCACAATATAGGCTTGCCCGGAATTCCGGAATTGTTTCTTTTTTTCAATGTTATACTCAAAATATTTAAAGGATATCTGGCAATTTTCAGATATTGCAGTATGCAGGGTATCAACATTGCAGTAAATGAGTTCATTCATGGTCTTGACTCTATTGGCAACGTATACCTGTCTCTGAAGCTTTTTGGCCTGATGTATGCTTGTAAGGCTTTCAATTTTCTTTATCAGGTCGTTACTCTTTTTATGAGTAATGAATTTTGATGACTGGACGATATCAACCAGGAGCTTTAGCTCCGGCAGTTCAAAAAGCCGGTTTGCCACAAAATAGTCAGTAGTTTTTGTCTTCCGGGTGGCAATGTCAATGCCATACCGGCGCAGAGCTTCGATATCGTCATAGATGGATTTACGCTCAGCTGTAATACCATAGCGCTCAAGCTCTGCAATCATCTGATTGAGGGTTATACTATTCTCTTCATCGGTCTTCTCAAGAAGGATTTTCATAAGGTAGAGTATTTTCAGTTTTTGGTTTGAACTTTTTGCCATATGTATACCTCAAATTTTAGAATCTTTACAGCTGTTTGCAAAACATTTTATTCGTCTGATTTTTCTGCATAAACCATCTGCATCGCCAGTCCCCGACTATCCAGTGCTGGTTTCTCCGGTATAGACCTGAAACCGTTTTTTAATCCCAACATACCCGTTACTGCCAGGCAAAGCGCATCAATACAGTCTTCCTTTATTTTGCCAAGTTTCGGGTGTTCCGATATATAATCCGTAAGTTCGGAGGTATGATCATAATATAGTGTTATATAATTCTTTATTCATCTTGATCAAAGTCAATTTCCGATTCATCGTCAACGATAATCTCAGCACCCAATTTCAAATATTCCTCTATAGATTCTTCAAGGTCAAAAAGTTCCATTTCTGTTTCTCTATAACCACTAACCTCAATTAACCAGTCCGGTTCGGAAAAACTATCACCTCCCACTGCACAATCATAGACACTACCGCCCTTTGATATTTCAAATGAAGAGTCTGAAATTCTAAATGTAATATATCTCATTTCTTCAAATACATCTGTACCAGATCGATAAATAATACCAAACTCACAGCATGCTCCAACGGTAATTAAAGGTAATCTTTCAAGGGCATAAAGCGCATTCCCAAGTCCAATAACCTGCTTTGGTGTAATAAGAGGACTCTTTAAAAAACGTCGGACAGTGTTTCGTGCAATTTCAATTGCATAATAGTCATCATCAAATAAATCAAATCTCTCCATATAATAAAATCCTCTGCCTTTATAACTTTTTTAACAAATAAATGTTTTGTCTTGTCTGAGGTATTATTCCTCAACAACTTCAATATTCACCTTTGCATACTCTCTATCCATCTTATGGAGTTCATCCCTAACCCGCTGTCTTAGCTCTACAGCCGGTTTTACACAATACTTTATAAAATCCGCATTTGTAACTTGTAAGTCTGGAAACAATACCTTAAGATAAGCTGTTGCCAAACGCACTATTGCTTTCCTGTCTCTCAGGTCATTACAGTTTTGCAGTCTCATATTTAAATTTACATAATCGGTATACTGCGGCTCATTTCTAAGATTATGAAGCACTTCTGAGAAGAAATCGCCCTTAAAACCAAGGTACTTTGAGGGAGTATCCTTTGATATTCTTGGCATAAGCCAACCAGCAATGATACCATGCAACCTATCAATAAACGCAGTTTCCTGAAGAAAGTTGGGTATTTCCCGGAATAAACCCTCATCTTTATATACAGGCTGATGGTTTTCATCCAATGTAATGTTTCCAAGCATAACAAATCCGGCTTCAGCACTTGCTTCCGTATTACCCCGGCTAAATCTGCCGGACTCCAGATACACCTTCAGACCGGCAACCAGTTCACCTGTTGAATCTCCCTGAATACTTTGGACCTCATCCAGTACAACAACATCATACCTAGTTACAAGTCCGGGAGTATTGTTTCCGTTGTGATGGAACATAACTGCAGGAGAAACCTTGCCGCCGCCAATAACTCTTGCATACCTTGATATATTGCTGTATACAAAGGATTTTCCTGTCCCCTTGGGTGCAAGTTCAATAAGGTTAATCCTCGGCTCAACCATTGGAAGAATTCTGGTAATAAGTACATTTTTCTGTTCTTCGTTATAAATTGTCGGATTAAACCCCATGCTCGATATAATAAGATCTATCCATTCCTCTGTAGTAAAGTTCGATCTGCATTCCTTATAATATTCAATATCAATGCTTCCTACCTGAAACGGCTTGAAATTGCGCATCCACAGCTGTCCCTTTTCATTTGGCGACGCCGGAGGGACATAAAAAAGGTCGGCAACACCCCAAACCCCACTGGTAAGAAGCAAGTTGTTTTTTTCCACAATATCGTCGCTGATAAATGCGTCATTCATATCCAGGAAAGGAATTTTCAACGTTCTCTTGCCTGTTTTAAGATTCACTGAAACGCTGTAATCGTCCAGCAGCTTAACATTTTCCATATTAAGCAGTCTGTTTTTAACTTCTTCCTTTTGTCCTTTCTGAGGAAGATACCTGTTAACAAATTCAGATATCTTATTCCTGGACTCTTCGGTAAGCTCACCGTCCTCCAAAAAATTATAAAGAATCCATTCTCCAACATATGCAGGAATGGCCCTGGAGGAGAACCCTGCCTTATGTATCAAGCTTTTATTTATTACAACGTCACCATAGCAGTCATACGCTTTTTGTTCAAACTGCAACATGCTCCATACCTCACTTAAAAAATATCATCAAAGTTCGCTATATTTTGTTGAACACTCTTAACAATAATCGGGAGCTTATATTCATGTTCGTATTCTTTTCCGAGAAACTTATACGTCACTTTCAGCAGCAATTCTTCATTCCCTTCATTTTTAACAAAACGAATATTATCCATATATACTTTAGACACCGAAAGTTCATCAAATTTCTCATATTTCACACTTTTAGAATCTGACCTGACATTAGAATTCAATATGCTTATTTCAACATCTTGCACAGCGTATTCATTCGGATTCTTAATAATCATCTGAATTTTTGATTTTACAGACAACCTGAATTCATTGGATACCAGGGTAATGATCAAAGCCTCTTCTTTAACATCCACCCTTTCAAATCTAATAAAAGGCACAATCTGCTCCTCAGGAGTTATTCCGCCATGAACATAAAAACTTTCATCTGTTTCCTTAAAGCGATAATACTTTTTTGCAATCAGGTAATTCTCCTTCGTTCCAAATCTATTCCTGTCAATAACGTAACAATAGCGGTCAATATTGCTGTGCAGCTTACTCATATCCTCATCTGCAACGTAAACATACCTGTGATCCGATTTTTCTACACGACCCTTATAATACACCTGATCAATCAGATTTTCCTGGCTGCTCAATATGCTAGTACTTCCATGATCGGACATTACATACACTTTCAGTTTATTTTCATACCCGATTCTTTTGGCAAAAGCGAGAATCTCCCGACTCAAAGCATTAAGTTCATTTTTTATTTTTGATCTCATTGATAATGCAGATTCCTTTTGCCCTTTATGCAGTATATCGTCAATTTCAAGGTAATTTAGTATTAATACGTCCTCGTCCTTTTTATCAATTTTTGACAACTCGCTTATATTTTCAAGATATCGCATGCTAAGGCCAAGCATACCCGCCCACTTCTTAACTTCCTGCTTATAGCTGATATTTTTCGCATTGCTGTACGGTTCACCTGTAAACAAGCTTCCTTTTGACACCTCGGTTACAGTTGGAAGCATTGCAAGTAATGGTTTCTCACTTGTCGAACTGAAACCCTGCTTTAAAAAGTAATCTTTTAAAAGTTTTGAATATTTATAATTAAAATTATCAATAATTATAACCAGAGAAAGTTCGTTATTCGCCAGCTCACTGCTAAGCATGGAAAACGCTCTATAAACCAGGTACTCTCCGGAAGAAATCAGCCTGGCATAATTATTATATACCCAGTCTCCATATAATACGGAATAACTGTTTATTTCTTCATCGTTTTTAACATTATCCTCCATCCAGAACCGATAAGGCAAATACTCATTTCTTGCCCATTCCAGCCAATCTTTTATATCAAAAGATGCTTGCGGCCTGCTTGGTCTTGCAGGAGGAATAATCCTATCCAATTTCTCGTCATAATCCGTTATTATGTGTTCAAGGTGTTTGAACTTATCTTTAGCTTGTTTTATAATCTGTTGGTCAACAACCCCGGTATTATTCTCCAAAACTTTCAATATAAAATAATATTCTTCGATAAAACGTCCCGAAACCATTTCTATGTACTTTCTAATATCCTCGTTTTCAAGGAAGTCTTTATCGAGAGTATTCAAATAAATTTCAATTTCCTTTCGAAGCTTCGAATAGTCCAATGATTCATCATAGTAGTCTTCATCTTTAAATTTAACCTTGCTGAAGTCGTAAGCATTGCTGCCTGCAATACTGCAAGCAATGTCTATCGGATATCCGGCAACCAGTAAGTATTTACATAAGTCATCATACAGTTTTGAAGGATTCGCATAAAAACTGTCTATAATATTTGCAGTCCAGCTTTCTGCCGCATTCCTTTTCCATTGACCAACTCTCCGCCTGAAAACCTTGTTCACCAATTGAATGGAAAGACTCTTCTTCATTTTTTCAAAATCTATAGAAGACAATATATTTACAAGGTCGTTTACCGGAAACCTTTCGAAGACAAGAAGACTTGAGAAATAATTTGCCATAATAAAGGCTTCAAATTCCATACCGGGCACATGCATTAACAAATCCCCAGCTTTAAGAATACCTGACTTTATTATATCTTCACTGCTTATATAATCAGGTACGGAAATCCCATAAAGTTTGTAGAATTCTTCCATCGGCGAATATCTGTGTATTTCAATATTCTGACTGCCGTAATTTGCCTGCATTGCCCTGAAAGCCTCAAGACAGAACCTGTTTCTCACCAGTACCTTTAATCCGGTATTTGAATAAAGTGCGCTGCGTATAGCATCATAAGCCTTTACATATTCATCAGGCTTATTAACTACAAGCCCTTCAAAGTTCTCCACAATTCCATCCGTGTCGTCATATATATGTACTACGCCCATAAAAACCTCACCTACAACTCTTTTCTGACCTCATCCAGGCATTGAAGAAGCTGTTCCTTATCAATTTTATACCTCTCCATAGATTTACTAAGCAGGCTCATTAAACACTTCTTCATACTATTTTTATCCTTGGGAAGGGTTACTTCAATTTTTGGTTCATCATACTCTCTTGTCCCTTTTTTATCCTGTCCCCAGATGGAACTTTGTTTGTATTCAGGTTTTTTGTACTGAACCTCATATTTTTTATCTTCATTTTCAAGATACAGAGTTATAATTTTGCTGTACCTGCCTTCCCTATCAGCAGCAGCAAATTTCAAGGTCTTGTTTTCCTTTGTTTCAAAGGTGTATTCTTCATGTTTTGCTTCTCTCTGAGACTCAAACTTTGTTGGGTCATCCCCATTGGATGTAATATATACTGTGGAATGTACAGCAAGTGGCTTTATTGTGACCTTTATATTACTCCTGTAGTATATCCGCCATGTGCTGCTGTCTATTTCATCCTGTTGGATATCATGCCCGAAACACTTGAAATCCGGCGCTCCGACAAGAAACATATTCTCTTCAATATGCTTTTTCCCCAGTCGGATTTTCTCAATATATATCTCCCTCTTATCCAGCGTCCATTCCTTGACCGCAGATAGTTTATATCCCTTATCCCCCGGCAATCTGACCATCAGCAACTCTTCCAGGGAGTATCCTTTGCCCAGATTCTCAATTATAGGAAAACTATTTTCACTATGCAGTTCATAGTACTTGCCCGTCTCCCGTTGAATGTCTGAGAGCCCTTCATACCATTGGTTTAATTTCTGAAGGATGGCCTCATAAGTAGAGTCGCTAATTCCAAAAATCTCCTTAACCTTGTTGATTATATCATTTCTGACAATTTCATATCCTTCCTCAATGGTTTCTTTATCCGACTTAAGCTTAACGGCAATGCTTTCTGCCTTCTCCTCCAGCAAAAGCTCATCTTTTTCATATCCATAAATAGTCTTAATCTCTTCAAGAATAAACTCAACCGGATTAGACCTGTCAATCTTGTCAAAAACCCGGATAAATGCATCCAATGTATGGTTATTATAAATTTCTTCTATTTTGCAAACCGGAGGAAGGCCTTTGTACCAGGCCTTCATCGCCTCAAAAAGGCTTGAAAGCGAGACTTCATTTTTTATGCTCTTACTGCTGTCAACAAAAATCGGGGTAATCTTTTTTATAAACGCTTCATCTCTGTCAGATATCTTTTTGTATATAATAACGGCATTTTTATATTTTTTATAGTATACCAGATCAAGAATTTCATCATAAGAAAACGGCCTTATGCTTCCTATTTCATTAATATCCTGTTTGATCAATATGCTTTCTTTAAAATACCTAAGCATTACTGCAAAGAACAGTATACACGCGTTGTAGCCTATACCGTATTGTGATGTCATACGTTCAACCAGTGACACGATATTTATTTCTCCCGTCGAATCCTTTACCGTTCCGATAATGTCGGACAATGCCGGAAGCAAGCTCCTATACTTGTCATATTGTGCTTCCATTTGGCAAATAGCCCTGTCGCCGGCATAAGCTACCCTTATAATAACACCCGATTGGAGAAGAGCTTTCTCAATATATCTTTTATCACCGCGGTCTGCCGGCAGGTTAGATTTATATCCCAAATCACTGGAAAAATCCAGGAGACTTTCAACCGCCTCTTTCAAAGCAGTGTTTTTCTTTTCCTTAAACTCGTGGCATACGTTCAAATCCTCATGCTTTAGCTTGTTTCTCCTATGCTCATATATTCCTTCAAGGATTTTGGATGCTGCCTTATTGTTATCAGAATTGTTTCTTGTCAATTCAATGCCGTTCTTTCCGTAGTAAATAAGGTTTTTGGACGAAATATACTTGTTAAATGCTTCTTCCAGTTGGGTATCGTATGCCTTTATATAGTCCTTCAAAACACCCATGTCCTGTGCGGAGAAATTTTCCAGGCTGATATTAATACAAGCCTTAAGAGAAAATATCAAGTCATAAACCGGGATTTCTTCGGTAGGAACACCTACCATAATGGCATCAAAAGAATTCCTCGCAGCCACGGAAGATGCTCTTCTGACCTCATCGGGAGTTTCGCAGATTATATAAACTGCAGCGCCTTCGAACCCATTTTTTATGTCCTTTTTTGCTTCCGTTAATTGCTTGTACAAATTAGCAAAGTAGCCGTCTGTCTCAGCCTCTTTAACAGTCACAAAAAACCTCTTTAGTCTTTTGTCCTCGTTATATAAAGAGTTATAATCCTTAGGCTCCAGAAATTCTTCGTTCTTGAAAAATTTCTGAATACCTTTTACGTCAGGGTGCTTGATTAGCTCTTCTCTCAATTCCTTTATTGCATCTGCCGGCATGTTGGCAGGATCCTGCTTGTATTCCCTTATTAAACCTCCAATATCATGGGCATCGCTTTTTCTGAACTCATAGCAGCTGTTTGTTTCATTTAAATATATTATTTTGAGCCTGCATGCGTTTTTAAGGTAGTACTCCAACTGTTTCTCTTCCGCTTGTGTGTTTGCGTTTAAACCAAACTTCAGGTTATCCATATTGACCGGCACGCCTATTATATTATATATAACCATGGTACGAAGTATTTTATCGTATACTTTACTTTCTATATCAAGATCCCGGCGATTATGCCTGTGTTTATGTAATTCCCTCAAGGATGTTTCAAAATCCCTGACATACTCCTTTATGTTCGGTCTTAACTCGGTATTATCGGTAGAGATTTTTCCGCCGAAATAGTCGAAAAGCAAGTCGACGGTATATAACTGCAGTTCGCCGTTCTGCCCGGTGATGCTGTGGCTTCTGACAAACCAGTCATAAGAACCCGGATCATTCTTCTCATCCGCAAAAAAGGTAAATACCGACCTGTTATTCGATCCGACATCAGAGGCCAGTTTTAAAAGGGCAAAGGTTGCCATGGGATGCATGGGATAAATGTTTTCTATAATTTTTTTTCTTCTCTTCGGGGCAGAAAGCCAGGAAAATATGCCTAACGACTCGCATCTGGAAGCAAGGCTGTTAAACACATCCACTCTTGCCTCAACTTCGTTCTTCCACCCGTCAGAGTCCTTCTGTGGAATTACAATGGCGGATATAATATCCTCAATCCCCTGAGTTTCAAGAGGAATTTCCTTCACCCTGTCGCTGGCAACCTGAAAATCGGCATCATTGTAAATGCTCCTGTAGCTTAAAAAAGACCTGTGTATTGTTGCAATGAACATGGTGACAAAACCGCCTGCAAATGAGTTTTCACACATCTCCCCGAACTTCTGAAAAACAGTAACATCAAACCTTTTGTTCTTTATCTGGTTGTCAAATTCGTCAAAGAGTATGGCTATACCTACAAATTTATCCCTTATAACCCTGCTGTTTGCCATCTGCTTTATAATTTCGACAAGGTTGTCTTTTTCATATTCAAACTCAGAGGTGGTAATATCCTTATGGAACCTGCAGAATATGTCTACTGCTTCCTTGCTGTATTCCTTGAGCGCTTTCTTAAATTTGGCCATCGTCCAGTTAGGATAAGTACTTTCAAGCTTTTCCTGAAACATATTGTAAAAATATGTGTGCTTGCTTTCCCAGAGTTCCAGTTTCTTTAACGCCTGAAGGTAATGACTATCGAGTTCATCCGGATTGATTTCCTCCCTTTCCAGTGCTTCCTTTATAGCTCTCAGAACAATAGTTTCAAAGCTGGTCTCCAATCCGTAATCACATATGCAGACAAGATATCTTCCTGTTTTCCGGATATTCTTAAGTTGATCGGCCTTTTTAATCTGTTCCTCCTCTTCTGCCTCTGCGTAGTTCTGAAAAAACTGCTCCATCTCAGGCATATCCGACGGGCTTTCAAGATAATTGGCAGTCATAAGGCACAAGTGGGATTTGCCTGTACCGTAAGAACCTGAAAGTATAAAGCATCTTTTTGAGTCTTTTCTGTAAATTCCTTCAGCAATAGTTTCAAAGGCTTTCCTGTGAGCCTTAATCGGTTTATAGTGGGACATCCGCTCCACATTCTGGCTTCTGTCCTCGAACTCTTCCTTTAGCTTGACCTGTGCGGAGTAACCTCCATGTATCTTAATAATGTCCTTAATCATGTTCATCCCGTTGTTACACCTCACTCAACATTGTAAATATTCAAAACCCTGTTCTGTCCAATGCTGTTTTCAATTCGTCTGTCCCTTAGAAATTTGGCGGCTTGAAGTATAAAGCAGTACCCTATCCGGAATTCATCCCTTTCAATAAAATTTAAAAAATGCTCCTTGTTCAAATCATTCCATGTATTTATTAAAAAGTCGATATTATCGATAACAATGAGCTTTCCTCCGAAAGGAATATTTCTCAAGTATTTTTTCAAATCCTGTGGCTCAAAAGTATCAATACTGCCACTAAGTTCAGGTTTTGAAAGAAAATCAGCCAACAGGTCAATATATAAAGATTCAGTTTTCTCGGCTAATTTCCTTGCAAGCTTCGACTTGCCGCTCATGGCCGGGCCAAACACCACAAAGGATTTGTAGCGTTCTTTTAGTTGATTATTTACGAAATCAATAATCTTTATCTTTTCTCCCATTGCAAACCTCACAAACTCTTATAGTACTGCTCAAGCACTCCCTCAAATGTCATATC
>JAKPDL010000205.1 GCA_029552825.1 Bacteroidota bacterium | reverse complement strand
GTTGAAGTTATATCCCAGACATAAACCCCTGATGATTCTTCCACCAAGGCCTATTCCGAAAATACCCGGATCACGGAATGCCAGAGAACCCCACACCCTGCCGGTCCATATAACCTGAGCAGCAGCCTCAAACTGGCTCCTGACATACTTCCCGCCTCTTATAATTACAAGAGGAACAACCGACCACTCTTCAGAGAAATCATGTTTGTAAGAGGCATGAAACCTGAAATTTGAAAGGGGATTATATTTTAGTTCAACTTCCTTATACGAGGCATCCCCAAAACTTATGTTTGAGAAAAGAAATCCTGCGTTCAGGTTCTTCCAGTTATATGCAACTGAGAAATCGGACATGAATTTGATTTTCGACTTCACATCCAGATTGACAAGTGACGGATCGATAAGATAACCAGGATCATTATAATATTCTGTCAGATTGATGGTATTATGGTAAATCCCTGCGGAAAGGCCGAACATAATGAAATGGTCATCAGCCACTTTTACCTTGTATGAATATGAGCTCATTACATAAAGCTGCGTGAAAATGCCCGCCCTGTCATAAATGATTTTACCGCCAATTCCTGCATTGTTAACCACCGGCAGTAGGTCATTATATGTTATCGTCAAAGTTTTCGGCCCACCGGCAATACCACTCCAGTCGCTGCGGTAACCCGCAACAAGCAGTCCGGGATTAACCTGTCCGGCATATGATGGAGAAAGACTGTAACTGTCCATGAAGTAATTCTCCGATAAAGGCGTCTGCTGAGCCCTTAAAAGAAGGGTTGATAGGAGGATTAGGTGGAATAATAATAGGTATCGTTTCATTTCGTTTATTTTTTACATCCGGTATTCGGTATTCTGTAATCGGTATTCAGTAAATTGGTTTGTATGAAGTTTATTTTTTACAAAAAGCACTTGCCTTATCTATCATTGATTGAAGCATTTTTCCTATTGATTCACATTTATAAACAAGTTTATTAGCAGTTTTAGGGTCTATATATTCACAGGTTGTTGCTTCTTCGAGCCAGTGTTGTGTTTCAAGTTGTTCTGAATCTGAGTCTGTAAGTTTTGAAATAAAATGTAGCTCATATCTTCTTTTGCCCCATGCTTCTGCTATCTGTCCGCCAATAGAACGTGAAGACCTTCTTATCTGACTGGTCAACGAAAATCGTTCATCGTCAGGGAATGTTTTACTGAGAAAAAATATTTCTTTTGAAACCTCCCGAGCAAGCTTGTAAACTTCCAGATCCCGAAAACTTTTAACATACTCCATATTTCTATTATTTTAATAAATTTCCAACCCATTAATTCTTTTTATAACCGAATACCGACCCGATAGTTATCGGGTACCGGTTACCGAATACCTATTACCCGATTTCTGTCATCTTATAATATTTACCGTTCCCTTCACAGTCCCTGCATTCTGCGTCTTAATAATAAAATAATAGGCTCCTTCCGGGAGGGGATTACCATTTGAGGTACCGTCCCAGAGGTTATTGTAATCGGGATTGTCGTAAACCAGTTTGCCCCATCGGTTATAAACTTTCACTTCACAACGGCCCCATTCCGAAAGTTGCGGAAGTTCCCAGTAATCATTGATGCCATCGCCGTTAGGTGTGAACAGATGCATTATCTCTTTGTGAGTGGTTGTCACTTCTACTGAAAATGAAGTTTCAGCAGGCAGATAATTACTGTTGCCGTTATTGAATGCCCTTATGGAGGCAGTCCCCTTTGCTAAGGCAGTAAGTGTATTACCACTTACCGAGACTACAGCCGTATTGCTGCTTTCAAATGAAACAGGCAAACCCGACGAAGTAATAGCCTGTAACCTGAATGTGTCGGTTATCATCAT
>JAKPDL010000192.1 GCA_029552825.1 Bacteroidota bacterium | reverse complement strand
TAGTTCTAATATAAGTTTTTGCAAGAATTTTTTAAGAGTATATATGGATTTTTCAAATTTTTTAAATTTACAATAAATCTAAATTATGGAAGTTTATAATGAAATAAATTTATTTTTTCATGCAACAAATGCCTGGTTACTTCTAATGCTTTTGTCAACAGGAGTATATAATTCATTTCTGATAAAACATTTTTAGTAATTATTGCTGATTGTGGTAATAACCAACTATTTTTTTCCATACTGATTAGACACAGGATAAAAAATTATAATCCTGATTAATAATAAATTAGTATTTACTATACAAATCTATGGATATTTATATATAAAATGATATATTAAAATTGTAAATTATATACTGGGATTTTTAATATATTGTATTCTATAATGGCATATTATGAATATATATTGTTAAAATAATAGCAATAATAATATAATATTATTATAATAATAGCACTTGTTGGTAAAAATGCGTTAAATCTAAATTTTTTTATTGAAATTAAAGTTCCATATTGAAGGATTGTACTGATTACTATTTATCATTATATTTTTTGCGTAACAATTATTAAATTTATACTAATCATAAATTAATTATTAAATATCAAAAAGAGGTAATATGGCAAGCTTAGATGCGGTTGTTAAACAGGTTGTTTCAAAGTACGGTAACGACAGGACCCGTTTAATGGACATCATCACTGATGTGCAGACAGAATTAGGGTGTGTGTCGGATGAGGCTGTTGCTCAGATTGCTAAGATACTTGATCTTTCAAAGGTTGATGTTGAAGGGGTGATAACATTTTACCACTTCTTCACAAAAACCCCTCGAGGCAAGTACACGGTATATCTGAATAACAGTGCGGTTGCTAATATGAAAGGCCGTGCTGCAATTGCAAAAGCATTTGAAGATGCAGTGGGTTGCAGCTTTGGAAGAACAACTTCTGATGGCCTTATTGGATTGTACGATACTTCCTGTATCGGCATGAATGATCAGGAGCCTGCAGCTATTATTAATGGTGTTGTTTTTACCAACCTTACTCAGGAAAAGGTAAAAGAGATAGTAACAGGAATGAAAGCTGGCAAAGATGTTAAAGACCTTGTCAAAGAGTATGGCGATGGTGCAAATCAGTCTGATTTGATTAGAGCAATGGTAAAGAATAATATTATGCGAAAAGGCCCCGTACTCTTTGCACCGTATGAGCAAGGTTCTGCAATTAAAGCTGCACTTTCTAAAAAACCTGAAGATGTCATTGAAGAAATTAAGATTGCAAACTTACGCGGAAGAGGCGGTGCAGGTTTCCCTACCGGTATGAAGTGGGAATTCTGTAGAAAGGCAGAAGGTGCAAAGCATTATGTTATCTGCAATGCAGATGAAGGTGAACCGGGAACATTTAAAGACCGTGTAATTTTAACCGAGTTACCCCACATGTTATTTGAAGGTATGGCTATTGCAGGTTATGCAGTAGGGGCACAAGAAGGTATTATTTACCTCAGGGCTGAATACCTTTATTTAAAGAAATACCTTGAAAAGGTGCTGGAAGATTTAAGGGCAAAAAATATCCTTGGCAAAAATATAGCCGGCAAAGGATTTGATTTTGATATCAGAATTCAGATGGGTGCAGGTGCTTATGTCTGTGGTGAAGAATCAGCACTCATTGAATCAGCAGAAGGTAAACGTGGTGAACCACGGAACCGTCCACCATTTCCGGTACAGAAAGGCTACCTGGGCTATCCTACCACTGTCAATAATGTTGAAACATTGTGTTGTGCAGTTCGCATTATGTTAGAAGGCGGTGAATGGTTTGCCAAAATGGGTACCGCACAGTCAAAGGGAACAAAACTGTTAAGTGTTTCTGGAGATTGTCAGAATCCCGGTATATACGAAGTTGAATTTGGTACAACGGTAAATACATTGCTGGAAATGGTTGGTGGCAGAACAGCAAAGGCAGTTCAGGTTGGCGGTCCTTCCGGTACCTGTATTAGTAAAAAGGATTTTGGCCGACGAATTTGCTTTGATGATCTGGCAACTGGTGGTTCAATTATTATTATTGGCCCGGATCGAGATCTCTTTGAAATTGTCCATAATTTCATGGATTTCTTTGTGGAGGAATCCTGTGGATGGTGCGTACCCTGTAGAGCAGGTAATGTTATCCTGAAGCAGAAATTAGAAAAGATAATGTCGGGGAAAGCATCAACAAAAGATGTTCAGGAGCTTGAAGATTGGTGTAAGATAGTGAAAGCCACCAGTCGCTGCGGTTTGGGACAGACATCACCAAATCCAATATATACAACTATTCAGAATTTTAGAGAAATGTATGAGGCAAAAGTTAAGAAGGATACTGATTATGTATCCACATTCGATCTTTTAGCTGCTGTTGAAGAATCATGCAAAGCAGCAGGAAGAATCCCAAAGGTAGAGGAACACTAATATGAGTACTATAAATTTTACTATAGACGGAAAAGCATGTAAGGCTAAACCCGGCCAGACAATTGTTGAAGCAGCAAAGGATAATGGCATATATATTCCAACATTATGCCATTTTGAAGGGTTGAAACCAGCTGGTACCTGCCGTATCTGTACTGTTAAAGTTGGAGGCAGGAATATGGCTGCCTGTACAACACCTGTAACTGAAGGTATGGTGGTAGAAAACAAAACTGCTGATCTGGAAGATTACCGCAAAGCTATAATTGAGATGCTATTTGTTGAAGGCAATCATATGTGCCCAACATGCGAAAAAAGCGGTAATTGCGAGTTACAGGCGCTGGGATACCGTTATATGATGATGGCGCCACGGTTTCCGTTTCTTTTCCCCAGACGAACGCTTGATGCATCATTACCAAAGATTGTGATTGAACGAAACAGGTGTGTGCAGTGTTTACGTTGTGTGCGGGGTATAACGACAGCTGATGGCAAGCGTATTTTTGGCGTTGTCAATAGGGGTGGCCATGTTGAAATTACGGTTGATAAGGATTTAGCTGCAAGCATGACCGATGAAATGGCACAGAAAGCTATGGATTTATGCCCGGTTGGTGCTATATTGAAGAAAGAAGTTGGTTTTGCTATCCCAATTGGCAAGCGTAAATTTGATAGCAAGCCAATTGGCAGTGAAATTGAAAAAGCCTGATTTTAATGAAGATCTATGGAGGAATACAATGAGTAAACCAGTTGTCGCAACTGCTTCACTGGCAGGATGTTTTGGATGCCATATGTCCATTCTGGACATTGATGATAGAATTTTAAAGTTAATTGAATTGGTTGAATTTAACAAGTCACCAATTGATGATATTAAAACGTTCACCAAACAGTGTGATATTGGATTAATAGAAGGTGGATGCTGTAATAGTGAAAATGTTGAAAACCTGAAGTTGTTCCGCAAAAATTGTAAAATACTTATATCAGTTGGTGAATGCGCCATTATGGGTGGATTACCAGCAATGCGCAATGGTATTCCCGTAAAAGAATGCCTGGAAGAAGCATACTTAAAGTGCCCAACTGTTGATGATAATATCATTCCCAATGATGATGAATTACCAATGATTCTGGACAGGGTATATCCATGTCATGAGATAGTTAAAATAGATTATTTCCTGCCGGGATGTCCTCCTCGTGCAGATTTAATCTGGGAAGCACTTGTAGCACTTCTAACCGGAAAAGAGTTAGAATTACCATACGAAGTTGTAAAGTTTGACTAATTTTGTTTTAGGAGAAGAAAGCTTATGGCTAGAAAAATAACGATAGAACCTGTAACAAGGGTTGAAGGTCATGGTAAAGTGACCATTCAGCTTGATCCTCAGAACAATGTACTCGATTCACGTTTTCACATTGTTGAGTTCAGAGGATTTGAACGATTTGTTCAGGGCAGACCATACTGGGAAGCACCGGTTCTGGTGCAACGCCTTTGTGGAATTTGCCCTGTCAGCCATCATCTGGCAGCAGCTAAAGCGATGGATGTCATTGTTGGTGTTGGCCCGGATGGATTAACACCCACTGCAGAAAAAATGCGAAGACTCATGCATTATGGGCAGATGTTTCAGTCACATGCATTGCATTTCTTCCATTTAGTATCACCTGATTTGTTGTTTGGGGTTGACGCAGATCCAGCAATACGAAATGTGATAGGTGTTGCTATGAAATTCCCTGATTTAGCTGTACAGGGTGTTATGATGCGTAAATTTGGTCAGGAGATAATCAGGGTAACTGCAGGTAAAAAGATACATGGTACCGGTGCAATTCCTGGTGGTATCAACAAGAACTTAAGTGTTCAGGAAAGGGATGAGTTCCTCAAGGGTGCTGATCCAATGAACATAAAGAAGATGATTGAATGGGCGCAGGCTGCAGTTAATCTTTTTAAAGATTATCACAAAAAGAATAAGGATTTTATTGATAGTTTCGCAGCATTTCCATCAAATCACTTAAGCCTTGTTCGTAAAGATGGTGCTCTGGATCTTTATCATGGAGTTTTGAGAGCGGTTGACGCTGATGGAAAGAAGATATTAAATGATGTTGATTATCAGGATTATCTGAAGTATGTAGGTGAGGAAGTCAGATCATGGAGTTACATGAAGTTCCCATACCTTAAGTCGTTAGGCAAGAAAGATGGATGGTATCGCGTAGGGCCATTGGCTCGACTCAATACTGCTGATTTCATTCCAACACCGCTGGCACAGAAAGAATTTGAAGAGTTCAAAGCATATACCAATGGCAAACCCAATAATATGTCAATGCACATGCACTGGGCACGGTTAATTGAATTATTGCACTCAGCAGAAATGATTGAGCAGCTCTTAAATGACCCTGATCTGCAGGGTGATAAGCTTGTTGCTAAGGGTACAAAGGTTAAAGAAGGCGTTGGATTAATTGAAGCACCACGAGGTACCTTATTCCATCACTATCGCATAAATGATAATGATCAGATTGAAATGGCTAACCTTATTGTTTCTACAACCAATAATAATGAGCCAATGAATAGAGCAGTTAACTGGGTAGCGGTTAATCAGATTAGTGGTAAAAAGGAAATTACTGAAGGCATGCTTAATGCTGTTGAAGTAGCAATACGTGCATATGACCCATGTTTAAGCTGTGCAACGCATGCTATTGGGAAGATGCCTCTGGAAGTTACCTTGGTTGATGCTGAAGGCAATGTTGTAGATCAGAAAAGGAAGTAAGTATGTTGAATAATGTTAAGTGCCTGGTGTATGGATATGGCAATCCTGGAAGGCAGGATGATGGCCTGGGTATTGAGCTGGCATTAAGGATTGAAAATGATGAACATTTGAGCAAGTATGTTGATGTGGATTATAATTATCAGCTCAATATTGAAGATGCATTGACCATATCAGAATATGATCTGGTAATCTTTGCCGATGCGGCACTTAACATTGATAAACCGTATGAACTTACAAAGATTCAGCCGGCACATACAATTACATTTACAACGCACGAGCTGTCGGCTGAATCTATACTTGCACTTTGCCAGGATTTATATAATAAAAAACCTGAAAGCTATATCATGGCTATTCGCGGGTATGAGTGGGAAATGGGTTTACCTATGACCAGTAAGGCAAAGTGTAATTTAGATGATGCATATACATTTTTAACAAAATTTATTGAAAACTATTTTGCTCGCTGTATGGCGGGTAAAGGCATTTAATTTTACTACTAACCAGGAGTGATAGTATGGCAAATAAGAAAATTATCTTAGTAATTGATGATGATCCTGATATTTTAGATTCTATCAAAGCTATTCTTTCTGCAAATGGATTTGATGTTGTTACTGCAATGAGTGGGAAAGAAGGTGTTGATGCGGTTGCAAGCAGCAAACCAGATCTCATTTTATGTGATATGATGATGGAAAGAATAGACGCAGGTACAAAAGTTGCCCAGGAAATTAAGAAGAGCAACCCT
>JAKPDL010000180.1 GCA_029552825.1 Bacteroidota bacterium | reverse complement strand
TTTTAAACTCCCAAACCAATTGTCCACCAGTAGGTATACCTTACTGCACAGATATACCTGAGCCCACTAAAAAGCTCATTGCACCATTAGGCTTTACATTAAAACTGCTTAAAAAAACACCGTAATCAACTATAAGATCATTCCAAGACATAATAACCTGTTTTCGGTACAATAAAAACCGAGCGGAGCGGAACTTAAAAATCCCTGCATAAATTGGAAACTCCATTGCGGGCACCCCTAAAAAATAATACCCTTTAAGTTGTCCACACTTGAAGGGGGTAAAGAAAGGATGCTAACAATGGAGCAAATATATCGTATCAGAAACATGAAGAAATTTGAAGGCAAGAGCTTAAGGAAAATATCTCAAATTACCGGACATGATTTTGAAACTGTCAAGAAGTATGTCGAAAAAGAAGACTTTAACCTGATGATCCATCCAAAACAAAGGCGACAAGGCAAATTATCTCCATATAGGAGCATAGTCACCACATGGCTTATCAATGATAAAAAAGCACCACATAAACAGCAGCACACAGCAAAAAGGGTGTATGACAGGTTAAAAGAACTGTATGGTGCTGAATTTGATGCCAGTGAGAGATCGGTCAGGAAATTCGTTGCAGAAATCCGAAAGGAGTTGGAGACAAATACGAATGGGTTTCTTCCGTTGGAACATCCTCCGGGAGAAGCGCAGGCAGACTTTGGAGAGGCTCGTTTCATTGAGAACGGTATTGCATATGACGGATATTACTTAAACATGTCCTATCCTCACAGTAACGGCGGCCACATGCAATTATTCAAAAGTATGAACCAGGAATGCCTGATGGAAGGCATGAAGGCAATCTTTGAACACATCGGCGGTGTTCCGACAACCATCTGGTTTGATAATATGTCTACAATTGTTAAGAAAATCAAGGAGTATGGAGAGCGGGATTTGACCAAAGGATTTTTAAGATTCATGATGCATTATGGTTTTCAGAGCAATTTCTGCAATCCTAACAGTGGTCATGAAAAGGGTTCTGTAGAAAACAAGGTTGGCTATCATCGCCGGAATATGCTTGTACCAATTCCGGAATT
>JAKPDL010000179.1 GCA_029552825.1 Bacteroidota bacterium | reverse complement strand
ACCATAATACATGGGCCGGTCTGATTCTTTCATATTAATTTATTTTTAGTCTGCAGCTTGATAAAGATAAATATTTATTCAATGTCAAGCCCCCCTCCCAGGGGGGTCGGGGGGTGCCCCCCTCCCAGGGGGGTCGGGGGGTGAGTAAATACAAATCATCTCTTCTTCATCGTTTCTTCATTTTGAATTCATAAATTTGCTGCAGAGATGATTAAGAAACGAGATATAAATAAAATGAAAATCAAAACACTCATATTAACAATACCTGTTCTGTTTGTTTTTTCCCTTGTAAATGTTTATTCCCAGGAAAATGTTGCTGGCACTGATACCACGCGACAGAAAAAAACAGAGGTAGCTACGGTGAAGAAAGAACAGAATCAGGCGCAGGTTCAGAACCGTGTTCAGGAGAGAAATCAGGTTCAGGGGGCTGAAAATGCAGGTCAGCAGGCTAAACCTCAGGGACAGAATACCGGAAAGCAGGTTAAGCAGGTAACCAGTGCCCGGCCCGATATGAGCAAGGCAAGAGGTGCCAGACCTCCTCAGATTACAAGACCATCAGGTCCGCCCAAAGGGATTGGAAAGCCCGGAGGAGCACCGGGAAGAGGAGGGAGATAAATAAGATAATATGAAAGCTGTAACCATCTTTCCAGTACTCATCATGGCTGCTTTTCCTCATATTTCATCCGCTCAGGAAACAGTAGCTGAAGCCTCCACTGCCGATACTTCGTCAAACGGCGGGAGAAATCAGGGCATCCATTCCCTCTATGCAGGTACCGGTTACGGCAGCAACATGGTTTATCTGGGTTCAACAATTTCTCAGGATAAACCTTACGGATATGCATCACTTACATACGGTATCGGCGACAAATTTTATCTCAGTGGTTCAGCTGTCCATCTGACGGGTACTATTCCTTATGTTGCTTTCTATACTGCTTCAGCCAGCTTCAGCCATACTTTCAACTCCTGGCTCGATATCTCAGCAGGCTTATCACGTTACCAGGTGCATAAGTCGCTTACCGATACCCTCTTTGAAAGTTTTACATATGGAGAGATCTCCCTTGGCATCGACTGGAAGGTCCTCTATACAAAACTATCTGCCGGCAGGATTTTCTCAACTGAGAGCAGCAGCTATTACCAGATAAGGAATTCAAGATATTTCCAGACACCCGAATTCGGTTCAGGAAAGTTTTACTTTTCATTTGATCCGTATGTAAATCTTATTCTGGGCACACTTACGAAAACTGAAACCTCAAACTCCTCAAGCATAGTGTTTACGCCTCCTTTCCGTAAACGGGGCATGAATCAGCAAACATCAGGTTCAACAACCTACAAAAGTATCTTCGGCATTTTAGAAGCTGATTTCGGAATACCTGTCGCTTTCAACTCGTCAAGACTAACAATCGAAGCTGAACCTGGTTACATATATCCTTTATACGAAGAATCAGCATACCCTGGAACAAAAGGTTTTCTTTTCCTTTTAAGCGCTTATCTTAGAATATTTTAATATAAAAAACAAATGAATGTCCTGATTGTTGAGGATGAAAAAAGTCTTGCACGTGAAATAGCATCGTTTCTCGAGAAAGAGAACTTCCTGTGTGAAATTGCCCATACGGGGAGAGATGCTTCGGAAAAAATTGCAGTTAACCTTTACGACTTCATACTACTCGACCTCGGTCTTCCAGATTACGACGGACTCGAACTTATAAAAGAAGCCAAAAAACTAAACAGTGAAGCATCATTCATCATAATTACCGCCCGGGGTGCCGTGGAAGACAAAGTAAAAGGTCTCAACCTCGGTGCCGACGACTACCTGGCAAAACCCTTTGCACTTGTCGAACTTCTCTCAAGAATAAATGCTGTTGCCCGGAGGAAATTCAATGTTAAAACAGATGACATTGCTCTTGGAGAATTCACTCTTAAAGTACTGTCGCGCAAACTCTATTATAAAGAAAAGGAAGTCGAGCTGACCAGAAAAGAATTCGACCTGCTTCAGTATCTGGC
>JAKPDL010000165.1 GCA_029552825.1 Bacteroidota bacterium | reverse complement strand
AAAAAAAAATACAAATAAAAAAATGTGAGGTGATAATGGTGGAAGGTGATATGCTCTCAAACATGGCTGCAGCGGCCGAAGAATTAAAAAACAAACCCAAAAGCATAGTGGATTTGCTTAAAAGAACAGTGGCGAAGGGGGCTACTGAGGAGGAGCTTGTTATGTTCCTTTATATGGCGAGGAAGTTCAGATTAGACCCTTTCGCCGGGGAAATCTATTTTATGAAGACGAAACGGGGTGAAACCAATTATATAGTCTCCAGAGATGGATATTTAAAGATTGCAATGATGAACCCCGAATTTGAAGGTTTAAACAGTTTTGTAGTGAAGGAAGGTGATGAATTTGAGATCAGAGCTGATAAAGGGGAAGTTTATCATCGCTTTGGGTCTAAGCGGGGCCGTATTATTGGGGCTTGGGCAATAGCTCATCGTAAGGGCTATAAACCATGCGCGGTTTTTGTCGACTTCAATGAATATGCCAAACCACGTTCTGAATCCTGGAAGCAGTATCCGTCTGCCATGATTCAAAAGGTTGCAGAAGTGGCTGCTTTAAGGCGGCAGTTTAACATATCTGGCTTGTATATTCGTGAAGAGCTGGATAATGTGAGAGTGCCACCTGCAAATGTGGATTCAAGAGTAAAACAGCCTGCAAAGGCTGTTGTTCTTGATTCTGTTAGTTCTTCATCTTCTTTGGAAGAATCTGAGGGTTCTAAACCAATATCCACGGTTAAGATTGAACCCGTTGAGGGTGAAACGACACCCGATTGGTTTGTAGACCCAGATTCTGATTCTGAGGATGTTAAACCAGAAGAGGAGAATGGCGTGGGTGCGGCAATCTTCCAGAAAGTTAGAGATGAATTAAAATCAGAAGGCAAGAATGTTACAAAGGGGACAGTTGTAATGCGTGCCATGCAAAAACTCAAAAAAGGAGAAATGACACAGGATGATGTGAATACTTTGAAAGCGTATTTGAAAACTAAAGGGGATTTATAACCCTTATTTTATATTTTTTCAGGGTTTATATTCTCTTTGGTGGTGGTAGATTATGATAACTCCTGAAATCGTAGACAGAGCGGTCAAAGATATTTATAGGAAAAAATACGGGTTAAATGTTGTTTTTCTTGATGCTGATGGAAATTCTGTTCATGATTGGAAACATTTTCTAAATGAAAAACAAACGGATAATGAGATAGAATTGCTTCACACCCCAAATGCGTCCACATATGGTTATGTTTGTGGGTGGAACGGTCTTATAGCTGTTGAATTTGAAAAACCGCTTGTGTACTTCCTTGCTAAGAAACATTTTGAAGAAAGGTTCGATACTTTCACTGTGAGAACCCCTAATAATGGTCGTGTGCTTTTCTTTTTCACAGGAAACCGCTATTCTGAGAATATTGACCGTTTTGTGGATAATTTGCATGTTAATATTGTTATGGAGGGTTATGCCCCTGTTAGTGGGTGGGTTGATTCTGCTATTGGCATAACAGCGTATATTCCTGATTTTGAGAAGGATATTCGCCGTGATAACAATATTGTTGAAGATTTGCTTGAATTTCTTGAAAAAACGCTTGCAAAATTAAATTTCTTTGAGTATGAATGTGTGAAATATGCTTTGAGGGGTGAAGTGAATGGGCTAAATTATCACAGGAAACATATATTCATGAATTTTCTTATGCATGCTGGTTTGCATGTTTCGGAGGCAAAACATTTCTTCAAATTTTGCAGGGATTATGAGGAAGACGAAATTGTGAAACGGCTTAAAAATGTTGCAAGGGAAATAAAAGAGAAAGATATTAAGCCGTATCGGTGTGAGAAGCTTAGGGAGTATTTTAGGGTTGATAAGGGGATTTGTAGGGGTTGCATTAGGCGTTCCGAATATGATGATGATAAGATCACTGATAAAAAAAGCAGAAAGAAAGGCGAATTAGAATTGCCTTCGACAGAAGATGTTCTGGAAGATTTCGTCGAAGAACGGCCTAAAATTCATACTGGCCAGTATTTTGACATGGAGGATCAGAAGCTGTATTATGCTTGGTATAATTCGAAAAAGAATGCTTTTGTGGTTCTTTCTGAGGATGGGGTTCGTGTAGGCCTCTATGATGCTGATATAGGGGATTGGGGAAAGGTCCCTGAAGAAATTGTGAGGGTTGAAGGTGCGAAGATAAAACCGCCTAAAAGGGTTGAAAATTTGATTTTGCCAAAGGTGAAAGAGTGGTCCATGAAAGGACTGCCAGAGAATAGAGATTTAACCCTATCACGCTTCTATGATGAAATTTATCAGCTTCTGAAAAAATATATCTATTTTTCAGATGAAAGAGAGTATAGTCTCGTCGCATTATGGATTACAGGGACATACATGCGGCAGGTATTTATTTGGTATCCTTATCTTGTTTTGTATGGGTTGAGAAATGTTGGAAAATCAACAACACTCTCATTCCTCTCAAAAACATGTTTCCAATGCCCAGGTGAAATTGCAGGGGATTCAAGCGAAGCTGTGATGTTTCGAAAAGCCGATGCCCTGAAAGGCATAATGTTTGTAGAGCACTATGAAGAAATCAGGGAAAACCCTGTGAAAGACCAAATGTACCGCCAGTTTTTGGAGAACAGCTGGTATAAGGATAGTACGGTTGAAAGAATGAACAATGATACGATGTCTGTCGAATCATTCAATACGAGTGCGTGCATTGCGGTGGGGACCCGTGCACCGAGCGATGTGCTGGATGAAAAAGGAATCGTTATTGTGATGGAGGAGGCCCCAAACACCCGCCAGTACTCGAAGAAGTTCAAAGAGATGATTTTAGACCCGAAATTCGATGAAATACTTGTGAAAGGCCATATTATCGCGCTAAAATATGCGAAGAAGGTATATGAGGTTTATAATGAGCTTTCTATGGATGATGGTTTTGAGGCGATTCAAGGCAGGGATTGGAACAAGCTTTCGCCGATGCTGGCACTTGCAAAGGTCATAGACGAAGAGAAAGAGACTGATTCGCATCTGAAAGAGTTGTATGAGTATGGTGTGACCTATTCAAAGATGAGGAAGCAGGATTCGATCGAATTGGAAGATATCGTGCTGCAAATCATTATTCAGGAGCAGCTGAAAGAGTTTCAACTTTCAGATATGCAGGATCATCTGAAATATGAATTGGATGAGGAATTCAATATCCAAAAGATTGCTGCGATAATGCAGAAGCTTAGAGGGATTGTGAAGGACAAGAAGCGTGTTGATGGGAAACAGACCTATTATATCGATCTAAAAATGGCTGAGAAGAAAGCGGTCATTCGTGGCTTGTTGCCGGGTGATGATGGGATTTTCGTTGAGGATGATACTGATAGTGTTGAAACTGATACAAAACCAGTTGATAGGGATGACAATGACAAAATCAAAGGAGAATATCAAGAAGCCATCGTAACCGGGGACTATGAAAAATTCGATGATTTGCAAAAGGAGGTCTTAAAGGAGGCCATTGAGGATAAGAAGCGTAGAGAAACATCCAATGAGCATAATGATGATCATGATGATGACATGTTTCCAGAGAAACAAACCATAAGATATTACGATGATTTGAAAAGGGCCTATTCAAGGTTTGAGGAAGACCCCAAACCGCCGAGATTGAGGAATTTAGCCGAAGTCCTCTCCCTCATTGTTGGTATAACGGTTATAGAGGCCGAGAATGTAATATTAGATCTTGTTGAGTTTGGTAAGGTGGGAATGAAGGATGGTAGGGTCTTACTCGTTGAGGATGATACTGATAGTGTTGAAACTGATACAAAACCAGTTGATAGGGATGATAAGGATGAAGAGCTTGTGAAAGACAATTCTGGGAATGTTGGTTTTTCCGAAATTGAAGAAACTGTCATCGATGTGATATATCATGAAATGAATAATTCTGAAGGTGTTTGTGGGATTGGTACGATTACGAGGATGGTGCTTGACCGTTTGGAGGATGCGACTGAGGAAGATGTTTGGGGCACTATTAATGATCTAAAGATGCGAAAGGTTATAGAGGAGCCGTATCTTGGCCATCTTCGGATTTCGGAGGTTAAGCTACCCTATCTTATCGATAGTGGGGTGATTAAAGAGTTTTAAAAAAAATAGGTGGTGGTAGATGTGAAGACAAAACAAAGACACAAGTGGTTTTGCATGCAAAAGGTGTGGAAGTTCTGAGTATCTGCGTGAAACCCCAGATGGTTTCTTGTGCAAAAAATGTGTTTCAATCAAAGACAGGATATTATGTGGTCTTTGTAAGGAATTCAAGGAGGCTGGTGAGTTCCCGCTATATGCTAATGGGAATATTTCAATGTATTCTTATATTTGCAAGGATTGTCGGTTTAGCATGTCTGCTTTTGGGAATCCTTTCAAAGACAAGCCTAAAATCCAAAATGGGGGTGATGGTAATTTTTATCTTAGTTTGAAGGATGCTGTGCTTTTAGCTTTCAGGGTAGATTTTGATCTGGAGGTTTCTGAGGAAGAGGAGGAAATTCGCAAGGCAATTCGTGCTGGCAGGTGGTGTTTACGGTGAAGGTTATAAGAGCGTATAATATTGAATGTGCCTATGAGAAGCTGTTAGAAACTGTTTTAAGTGAGGGTAGAACTTTTTATGATGAAAGGGGTGATGAAACCTTTGAACTCTTGAATACGATTGTCATTATCGATTATCCTTATTCGAAAAACCCTCAGAACATTCCTGCAATACAAGGACGTGGTTTCTGGTCTGGTCTACGCATAAAAACATATATAAATCAGTTTATGGGCAGAACAAATGATGGTTTTGCTTATACTTATGGGAATCGGCTTAGGGAGCATTTTGGCCTTGACCAAGTGGAAGCGGTGATAAAAAGGCTTAAAAATTCAAGGGAAACCCGTAGAGCTACCCTTACGACTTGGGACCCGCTTGTAGATGCTAAAAGCAATGAAGTGCCTTGTATGATCCTCATAGATTTCAAGATAAGAAGTAATCAGCTTCACACGACTGCTTTATGGCGTTCGCATGATGTGGGGCGGGCTTGGTATCCTAATGTGCTTGCACTCGCTTATCTTGCTGAAACAGTGATGTATAAGGTTGGATGCGAGCCGGGGCCTATTGTGGTGCATTCTATCTCAGCACATGTTAGGCTGACAGATTTTGAGAAGGTAGATGAAAATGGTGAAGATACAGACTAAAAAAATAATACGGTCAAAAAAACTAATTGAGGACCTTATAATTGTTATTTTAATGGAAGAGGGTCCCATGACCTACTATGAGGTTTTTGACCGTATTTTATTTCATGAGAATTTGGGTAGGCAGGTTATGGTGACCCAACAGGATATTATAACCCGTATGAGAATTATGCACAGGAAAGGGGTTTTGGAATGTGTTGGTTTTAGAAAAAACACTCCATCATTCAGGCATAAGATAAGGGTTTACGCCTTATCAGAGAGATTCAAAGATTGCATCTAATTAATTTTTTTTTGGAAAAGAATTATTTGCTTTTTTCTTTTTTATATATTACTACGAACAAAATTCTTTATTAGAGGGGTATGCCCCGCCGTGAGGTGATAATATGGATAGTTCGAAAATCCAGAAGCTTGTTTTCATTGATAAAAAGCATGGGGATAAAAAGAGATGGCGTAAAACTCAATACAAGCGTTTTCTTGACACAATTGCATATGAACTGAATCTTTCCCATGATGACCGCAAACAAGTAGAATATATTATCGAGAAGGTTGGTGTGAAAAATCTGAATCGTCGTGCTTCCGTTGAACAAATCATATTATCATTAGCCGTTTTCGTGAAAGAGAAGCATTTGCAGCGTCGTATCAAATGGAAAGAATATCGGATATTTGAGGAATTCGGTTTAACTGAGGAAGATCATCGCACAGTCTTAACCAACCTTTTACGCTTCTATATGAACCTTATACCGCTTAATGGTTTGGTTGTTTCAGATTCGCTACCCTAATACTTTGAGAGTGCCTCATTATTATTGTGAGAGGTAAATGGTTCCATGGGGGTGGTCCATTGGTATGGGAATGTCCTGAATGCGGTTCAAAGGATGTCGAATTCTTGGATGATGGATTTATTGTTTGCAGGGAGTGTGGCCTTGTTCTTGCATCCTCAAATTTTGATGGATTGGATCACCCTTATGGGAGTGGGTATTTTCACATTTGAAAAAAAAAATTTGTGGTGGTGGTAGATGATGGATAAGGAATTATTCGGTGTTATAGTTATTCTTGGGGCGCTTGGGGCCTTGTGTATTGTTACGAAGAATAATGAGTTGGCAGCGGCTTGTATTGGTGCTATTGCGGGTTATGTGAGCCAGAAAAACCCAGTGCAACCAGTAGCATAGATTTCTCAATGAGGGAGTGGATGTGCAGTGGCGGATCATGATTATCATGTGTGTAAGCATTCAGAAGAGTGGAAAGAATATCAAAAGTTCCGGGAAGAGATGAAAAAGTTCATAGGGGCTAAGGAGTCGATGAACGGGGCTACAACACGGGAGATCGAGCGTTTAAGACAGATGATCCAGTCTTTAGACTCAAAAATCGATAAGCTTATATTCACATTCGCCACAGCGTTCGTGAGCATGGTAATTGTCATGATTTCATATGTAATCAGGTTATGAAAGAGTGTTGGAAGGAATTGTGACAGGATACTGGAGAGATGGGAACGTTTCACATGGGATGTCGCTGTGAAAAAAAAAGTAAAAAAGTAAAAGA
>JAKPDL010000151.1 GCA_029552825.1 Bacteroidota bacterium | reverse complement strand
ACGTTTCAGAAGATTCAAAGGACATTGGGCAGGCTTCGATATAGGTTTCAATAATCTTCTTACTGATAATTATAGTTTTGTTATTCCCGACGATATAGATTACATGTCGCTCCATACAGGAAAATCAATATGCTTTAATCTCAACTTCGCACAGCAGAGTTTTGGTTTTACCCGGCACATAGGTCTTGTAACCGGATTAGGGCTGAACTGGAATAATTATCATTTCGACGGAAACAACAATATAATCAAAGGAGTAAATGGTGTAATTACCAGACTCGATCCGGATGGTATTTTAAAAAAATCTAAATTCACAACCCTTTATATTACATTGCCAGTTATGATGGAACTTCAAATACCGACTGACAGCAAGCAAATCAATCTGGCTTGCGGTATTATTGGAGGTATTAAAGCAGGTTCCCATACCAAAATGGTGTATGATAATGGAGATAAAGTTAAATCTGATGATGATTTCAGTCTTAACATGTTAAGATACGGTTATACTGCAAGAGTGGGTTTTGAAAATATTCATGTTTACGCAACATACTATCCTGTTGCGCTTTTTAAATCAGGAAAAAGCCCTGGTGGATATTCATTACATCCTTTTGAAATAGGTTTTGCTTTTACAATTAACGACTGAATCAACTGATTATGACCATATAGTTTCAATAACCGGTCTCGAAATCAAGTTTATTGAGTCCGGTTATAATTTCAGGACAACTCATGAATAAAGACCATAATAAACCCGATCTGTAATTTTCAATCATTACAGGTACAGGCCCCTGGTCTATTGCCAGATAACGTTGAGGGAACCATTCTTTTTCCAATGAAAAGGCATCGTAAAAACCATACTTGCCCCAGATTCTGGTTCCAAGGTTATAGTAAAAATATCTTAGAGCTGCTATTGATTTATCGGGGGTATATGGAATTGAAGATAATGCTGCGGTAGGAGAAATAACTCCCAGATCAGTTTTATCTCCAGGTCTGTGTGCAAAGTACCCAGACGGGGAATAGCTAGCGGTCAGTCCCCAGCAAGCTTCGCTATAACCGACATGTTTTCCTGGATTCTCCGTACACCACTTCCAGTTAATAAGCGTATGATTCACATTTTCCTGCCAGTAATTAGCATACCTGTCTTTTAAATTCCTTGGATCCAGCCCCAGATAGGAATAATGTGCCCAGAAAAGAGGTCCGCCATATTCTTCTGCACCATTATGCCTTAAACTTAAACTATACCCATAATGGCCTGAAACAGTATTTATTGCGCCTCCCCTTGCCCATCCCTCATGGTAAACACTCGCCTGAACAGGATGTGTTGGCGATGATGCAGCCAGAATATAAAGTATAAGACACTCGTTGTATCCGCGAACCTGATGATTCATTTCCCATTGAAATTCAGGTGACCAGTGCCAATAAATCACATTCTCTCCTCCTTTTGTAAACCAGTCCCATTCAACTTCCCTCCACAGTGTATCCATTGTTGCAGCAAGTTCCTGCTCTTCAGCATTCCCATTACTAAGATATTGCCGCGCAGCCAGCAGACCCTGCATCAGATATGCTGTTTCAACAATATCAGCTCCATTATCTTTCTCTGAGAAAGGTTTCACTTTTCCCGTCTCTCCATATAACCAGTGAGGAAATGCTCCGTGAAACCTGTCAGCCTTCTTAAGAAAATCAACTATTTTCTTCAATTGATTTATACCCCTGTTTCTTGGGATAAAACCTCTTTCCATACCTGCAATTATTGCCATTATACCAAATCCGGAACCACCTGTGGTAACTACATTCATGTCATTTTCCGGATAAATGCCATCCATATGTATCCTTTCCCTTGCCATGCCCGATGTAGGTTCGGCTCCTTCAGTAAAATACAATATGGTCTGATACTGAACAAGTGAAAGAAGTGAATCATCTGAAATTTCTTTAAACTTATCCGAAACGATTATATTATCAGGCTTTCTGAATAAATTACAGGAAAGACATAATAACAAAAGTAATGAGACAATGTAAATATGGGCACTGTATTTTAACTCCATTGTTTATTGAAATTTTATCCAATTTACTAAAATAATCTGATAATAGAACAACATCTCAAAATTCAGCAGCAAGAATGATTATCTTTGCGTCATATATTCATTTGTAATCTAATGAAACTGTTACTCATAAGCAATTCAACCAATGCAGGGGAGGGTTATCTTGAACATGCATTTCCCCATATAAAAAGTTTTCTTGGCAGCAAACAAGCAGAAATTCTGTTTATACCTTATGCAGCTGTTACTTTCTCATACGATGAATATGAAAAAAAGGTGAGTCAGAAGTTCATTGAAGGAGGTTACCAAATCAAATCAATACATCATTTCACTGATCCAGTTGCTGCAATAAAAAAAGCTGAAGTAATTGCCATAGGAGGTGGAAATACCTGGAAACTTCTGAAAATGATAAGGGAGAACAAACTAATTGAACCGGTAAGGGAGAAAGTATTCTCAGGGACTCCATATATTGGATGGAGTGCTGGTGCCAATGTCGCATGTCCGACAATCCGAACAACCAATGATATGCCGATTACTGAACCGGATTCTTTTGAAGCATTCTGCCTTATTCCATTTCAGATTAATCCTCACTACCTCGACGTTAATCCCGAAGGTTTTGCCGGTGAAACCCGCGAACAAAGAATACGGGAGTTTATAGAATTAAATCCGGGAATTTATGTGGCTGGCCTGAGAGAAGGCACAATGCTGCTGATTGAAGGCAAAAATGTCAAACTTATAGGACCCAAAAGCGCTCGAATATTCATTAAAAATGCAGAACCTTTTGAAGCAGGCAATAATGATGACCTCTCATTTCTCCTTCAAAAGAACATATAATCTTGATTTAACAATAAAGTAAACTACTGTCAGTTAAAATAGTTTCCAAATGAAGCTGGTTGTGAAAATATTTGCATGGATTGTAGCAGGAATAATTATTACTCTGACTGCAATGATAGTAACCGCATTTGTTTTCCAGAACCAGGCAGTAGTTGCCGTGATTGATTCAATCAACAGGAATCTGTCAACAAAATTCGAGTTCGAAAAATACAGACTTTCTCTGATAAAACGTTTCCCAAAAGCTTCATTTGAACTACTGAACCTTACCGTTTTTTCTTCCGAATCATTCGACAGGACTCAATGGACAGGAATTAATACTGACACTCTGCTAAGGGCTGGTACTGCATCACTTGAATTTAAAATTACCGATATACTCAAAAAAAAATATTCTATTGAAAGCATAACAATAAGCGACGGAGAACTTTTTCTTATTACCGACAGCATTGGAGGAATTAATTTTAAAATATCAGATTCAAATAAAGGGAACTATGATAATGAAATTGACCTTGATAAAATTGTAATACGCAATCTTAAAGCAACTTATTTAAACAAGGCCACCGACATTTCAATTTCCGGTGTTATAAATAATGGAAAATTACGAAGCAGAATTGGTGGAAAAAATCTCGACTTTTCATGCACATCAGGAATTCTTGTTAATCAATTCAATATTGGTTCATTAAATATAAAACCTGACATTCAGGTATATGCAGACATTAGTCTGAGAAAATCAGATGAACAATTAACTTTTCAAAACAGTATTCTAAAATTTGAGGGCCTTTCTCTCAGGCTAACAGGTTATATAAAACCAGAAAATGAACTTTTACTGAAAATTGAGGGACAAAACATTGACCTTTCAAAAGCAAAGAAATACCTCCCACAGAAGCTTATTGAAAAATATACTGATTTTACTGCAGGTGGATTACTGAACGCCAGCTGCATTTTATCAGGTCCATTAAACCGCACAAAGAATTTATTCACCCAAATGGCATTTTCAATTGATAAAGGAAAGCTTTACAATAGAAAAACAGATATACTGGTGGAAAATATTTCTTTTTCCGGAAATTTTACAGGTGGAGATGGTTCTGACTACCCGAGAGGCAAACTTAATATACAGCAATGTTCATTTATGATTGGAAATGCAGAATATTATATTTCCTTTTCTGCAGAAAATCTTAAAAATCCTTTTATCAAACTTAACTTTTCCGGAGAAATTGTTCCAGAAGATTTAAAAAAACTTGTAAGCATACCATGGCTCATATCCGGAGAAGGGTCTGCACGATTAAACCTGAAACTTGAAGGTCCATTGCCAAGAAAAACCAAAAAGCTAAATGCGGCTGATATTTTCAATCTTAATCCACAGGCAAATATTCAGTTTAAATCCCTTTCAATAAATCACAAAAATGAAAGATTTTCATTCAATGATGCCTCAGGTAACATTTTTATCGCTTCATCATTATGGACCGACGACCTTGTGTTTTCCTATAATAACCAGCGTATTAAGATTACAGGAGAATTTGGTAATCTGCCAGCATGGCTGGCAGGAAAACCAGAAATAATTAAAATCAATGCCAGTATAACAGCTGATAACATTGACGTAATAAACTTTTCTGCCAGTAATTCTACAGATAAAAGTAACATCAAAAGAGCCTTAAAAATGCCTGAAGGAATTGAGGCTGATATTTCTTTTGTTTTAAACAATTTCAAATGGAGAAAATTTACTGCCGCTAACATAAGTGGGACTTTAAATTATAAACCTGGTTTGCTCAATTTCACCAATTTTTCTGCAACAACGCTTGACGGATTAGTTTCAGGCATTTTTGTTCTGTCCCGTCAAAAAACAGGTTTACCATTTGCTTCCCAGGGCAATTTTTTTATTGAAAATATCGACATTAATAAGTGTTTCAGCTCGTTTGACAACTTCGGGCAGGACTTTATTCATTCTGAACATCTTTCGGGCAATCTTTCAGGTACGTTAAAAATAATGATGCAACACGACTCGCTGTTGAAACCTGATATCAGGTCAGTAAATGCTGAAGGCAACTATTTGATTGAGAACGGATCTCTTACTAATTTTGAACCGGTAAAAGCTCTGTCAAAATTTATAAATATAAATGAGCTTGAAAACATTTCATTTTCCAGATTGGAAAATAATTTCTACATTAAAAACAACTATCTTGCTATACCACAGATGGAGATTAATTCTTCTGCTGTTAATTTCACTGTAAGCGGCCGACATAATTTTGACAACACATATGAATATCATGTAAAAGTTTATCTCTCCGAATTATTATCAGGAAAAATGAAAAAAAACCAGACAATAACTGATTTTGGTGCAGTTGAAGATGACGGGCTCGGGCGTACATCTGTATTTCTGAAAATAACCGGTCAAGGAAACAACATCAAAGTTTCACCTGATTTAAAAGCTACAGGTGTAAGAATCAGGGAAAGTCTTAATAATGAAAAAAGTAATCTGATAAAAATTCTTAATGAAGAACACGGTTTATTCAAAAAAGATACTGCTATGAAAACAGAGCCCGCACCCCGGCCAAAATTTAACATAGAATGGGAAGAGACAAATAATGTTGAAATTAAAAAGGATACATCAGGCAACCAGGAAAAAAATAATATTTTAAATCGTATTTTTAGAAAAAAATAAAAAAGATAACTTAATCACTGTAAATTGAACATTTATTCACATAAGACTCTCTGGAAACTTATTTTACTGTTTCTTGCAGTAGGGATAGGAATGTTTTCATTCTGTTATACATACTTACTTGTCAGAAATCTTAAATCAGAAGAAAGGAAAAAAATTGAAATATGGGCTGAAGCAATACGTCAGTTGAATTTTGCTGCTGATACAGGACAGACACTTGAATTTTTATCTTCAATTATTGAAGGTAACACAACAATACCTGTTATTCTTGCCGATGGGAAGGATTCAATAATTTCTGCAAGAAATTATGATCCCATGAAACTTACTGCTCCGAACTTCCTTCAGACAAGGCTTAAAAAAATAAAGGAAAAGTCGGAACCTGTAATAATATACCTGCCCGATGGCCATATTAACAAGGTATATTATGAAGACAGTATTATTCTCAGAAAACTGATATATTATCCCATTGTTCAGCTCAGTATTATAATTCTGTTTATACTTGTTTCTTATCTGGCATTCAATTCTTCAAGGAAAGCAGAACAGAACCAGGTATGGGTTGGCATGTCAAAAGAAACTGCTCATCAGCTTGGTACACCTGTTTCGTCACTTACCGGGTGGGTTGAAATGCTCAGAAGCAAATATCCCGAAATACCCTTCACCGAGGAAATTGCAACTGATATCGCCAGGCTTGAAAAAATAACTGAACGTTTCTCAAAGATTGGTTCACGTCCGGAACTTATAAGTACAAACATTATTCCGGTACTACGTCAAACGATTGATTATTTGAGATCCAGGGCTTCTTCAAGAACTGTTTTTATTAACGAATATGATCCTCTGGCTGAAATAGTGGTTAAATTTAATCCACCCCTTATTAGCTGGGTAATAGAAAATGTGTGTAAAAACGCAATTGATGCAACAAATGGTGAGGGAACAATTAATATATCAGTTACCGAAATGCGTAACTACGTTATCATTGATATCAGGGACAACGGCAAAGGAATACCAAGGTCGGCTCATAAAAAAATATTCAGTCCGGGTTATACAACAAAACAGAGAGGATGGGGCCTTGGTCTCTCTCTTTCAAAAAGAATTATTGAAGAGTATCATAAAGGAAAAATATTTGTTAAATATTCTGAGCCCGGATTGGGAACCTGCATCCGTATAATGCTGAGAAAAAACTGAATTTTACCTGATAATTATAACTTGATAAAACCAGACGGGGATGAAAAGGCATCAAGTTGAAATATCGGCTCCAGCCGGTTCATGGGCTTCTCTTACTGCAGCTGTTCAGGGGAATGCCGATTCTGTATATTTCGGCGCAGAACAGTTCAATATGAGAGCCTCATCATCTGAGAATTTCTCATTATCAGACCTGCCTGAAATTGTTTCATTCTGCAAATCACACGGCATTAAATGCTATCTCGCACTTAATATTGTGATATATGATGATGAAATTAACAAAATGAAAAAAATTATTGATACAGCAGCCAAAAGCGGGATATCAGCTATTATTGCCACAGATCAATCAGTTATCAATTACGCCTTTTCAAAAGGATTGGAAGTTCACCTGTCTACACAACTTAATATTACCAACACCGACACTCTGAAGTTCTATTCACAATGGGCTGATGTTGCAGTATTGGCCAGAGAATTGTCGCTCGAACAGATCAAAAAAATATCAGATGAAATAAAGAAGAGAAAAATATGTGGCCCCTCCGGTAAACCTTTTAGAATTGAAATTTTTGCACATGGTGCTTTATGTATGGCTATATCAGGAAAATGTTATCTGAGTCTGCATGAATACAATAAGTCTGCTAACAGGGGCTTATGCAATCAGATTTGCAGAAGATCTTATATTGTGACTGATAAAGAAACCGGATTTGAACTGGAGATTGACAATCAGTACATAATGTCAGCAAAAGACCTCTGTACAATAGGATTTCTTGACAGGATAATAGAAGCCGGTGCTGAAATACTTAAGATTGAAGGCCGGGCACGCTCTCCTGAATATGTCAGAACGGTGACATCATGCTATGACGAAGCACTAAGAGCCATTGAACTGGGCACATATACTCCTGAAAACATCAAAAAGTGGACAGAACGTCTTTCTACTGTTTTTAACAGGGGATTCTGGGATGGTTATTACCTGGGACGTAAAATGGGTGAGTGGACTAACAAATATGGTTCCAGTGCAACCATGAAAAAGACTTATATCGGAAAAATCACCAACTATTACAACAAAATAGGAGTTGCTGAGATTAAGCTTGAGAACGGCGATTTGTCGATAGGTGATACAATTCTTATAATCGGTCCAACAACAGGGACCCTTGAATATCGGGTAGAAGAAATTCGTGATTCAGAACACATGATTACTGAAAAAGCATTGAAGGGTACATTCTGTTCCATTAAAACAGATCATTATTTAAGACGGTCTGATAAAGTCTACAAATGGGAAGAAAGGGATAAAGAATAATAAAATTTATGCACCAATCCGTTATTTTATAAAATATTTAAGAATAATTCTTTTCAGGTCATCTAATCTCACTGGTTTGGTAATAAATTCTTTAATCCCGTACATTTCAGCCTTTTTCCTTGTTTCAGGCATATTGTCAGCTGTTACAGCAACAATCAGCACTTCAGGTCGGGCTTCAAATATTCTTCTTGCTGATTCATAACCATCCATTTCCGGCATGAAGAGATCCATGAAAATAACATCATATTTTTTGCTGAAAGCCATCTGATATCCTTCATAACCTTCTTCAGCAACATCACATTTATATCCGAGGCTTTCAATCATTTTTGCCAGAATTTTCTGACTCATTTTATTGTCCTCAACTATCAGAATATTAAGACTTTTGGCCTCTTCACCCTCATGAAGCATCAATCCGACAGGTTCAATATGGAAAACCTCACTCACAGCATTCTGAAATTCATGTACATCAAAAGGTTTAACCAGATAATAATCCACACCAAAAGTCAAGCATTTAAGGTAGTTCCCCTTTCTGTCGTTGGTACTGACCATAAATACCCTGTATCTTGAAGAGAGGTTATTGTCCCAGAGCATTTGTGCTACTTCAATGCCGTCAAAATTTTCATCGTCTGTAATAATAATCAGATCATATTTTATTTTCGGGATTGTTGAGTTTACAAGAATCTGGTTTAATGTGGTTTTTGTATAAGAAGTAACTGAAATCTGCAGGCCTGCCCTGTGAAAAATTGAAAGAAGTTCTTCATCTCTTCCTGAAGGTCCGGTAATTACAAGAGTTTTAATCTGGTCAATGCTCTTGATTGTTGAAGTGTCGATATCCTTTTTAATTCTCTCATTTGAATGCACCTGAATGGTAAATGTTATTTTTGTTCCATTATCTCCTGAAATACCTGAGGGACTAACAGCAGTAAGAGTTCCTCCCATCAGTTCAATCAGCTGCCTTGCAATAAGGGTGGAAAACATTGATTCATTGTAATTCCCGGGAACTATACTCTCAATATTAACAATATCACCAAAGATTTTTTTCAGCTCAGCCTTGTCAAATGCTTTTCCGGTATCCAGTATTTCAAAACCAATGGTAATTACTCCGCTTTTTTCTGATTTCTTCAGAATTCTAACATGAACCTCTCCGTTTTCTGTATTGCTTGTCGAATGATTAATTAGGTTAACCAGTATCTGCCTCAATCTGTAAGGGTCTCCAATTACCGTTTCAGGAACGCTATCATCAACTTCACAAAGAATTGTAACATTTCTTTCTTTAGCAAGAGGCTTTGCAAGATCTATAGCGTAATAAACTTCTTCCCTGATATTGAAAGCTGTCTCTTCAAGTATCATTTTACCGGATTCGATCTTAGAAAAATCGAGTATATCATTTACGATTCCTAGCAGAACTTCAGTAGATCTTCGTAAAAGATAGACGATATCTCGCACCTCCGGTGAAAGATCATACTTATTAAGGATGTCCGACATTCCGATTATTCCGTTCAAAGGAGTTCTTATCTCATAACTCATCCTTGCGAGAAACTCTGTTTTTGCAATATTTGCTTTAACTTCTTGTTTTCTTGCCGATTCCAGCATAGTTACGTCTATAAGAACCTCAAGGGAGGCTTTTTCCCTCTGATAAACTACCGGTATGCTGGTATGGTACAGAATTAATTCCCCAAAAGGTTTTTTAATTACAAGAAACTGGTCCGGATTAAATGATTTACCAAGATATTTTGAAAAATAAGCATTATCAATTTTAAGAGTTGTTTCAGGGAATATTTTACCCGTCATTTCAGCTTCATTTTCGTAAGAATAATATTCTGCTGCCACTTTATTTGCTTTTAAAATTTCCCTTTTGTCGTTATAAATAATTATACCTACAGGCATTTCCTCAATAAGTCTTCTAAGGGTATTCTCTGAATCATGAAGCTCCTGTATTTTGTTTTCCTGAATCTTTAACACTCTCCAGAAAACCAGAATGATTAACTGTATTAATAAAATTGTAGCTGTCACAATAAATACCGAATTCCTTATAAGGTATTTCTGAAAGAAATCTGCAGGAGCTGAGAAAATAACTCCCAGATCCCTTTCAAGAAGCTGTGTTGAGTAAAAAGAAGAAAGTACCTCAACCCTTTCGTTATTGATTATTGCATAATGTATCAAATTGGAAACAATCCCTTCCTTCAAACCTTCTGTTATTTTCCCTATTTCTGTATATTCCGGTAAATTTTCATTATTGTCAAATACAACTTCCCCGTTCTCTGTCAATACCCATTGCCACTGATAGTCTTTCAGGTTATATTTTGAAAAAAGTTTTCCGAAATATTTCCTGTAATCAACAGTTGTAACAATATTCCCGCTTGCTTTGCCGCCTTTAAAAATTACCATGTAATAATTAAACTCACCGTTATTTTCAATAAGTTTTTCCTTGAGTTCTATCGGACGTTGATCAAGTGAAACAAACTCTCCTTCAATCCATTCATTCTTAGTTTCATCCTTGGATAAAGTATACTCATTCTGTTTATCATCATACAGCCTTATTTTGACAACAAAATCACGATACTTTGAGTAAAAAAGCTTCAATTGTTCTGTTATTCTGTTTTTAATTTCAGGTTTTGTTCTGTCAAAAAAATAATAAGCATCATTTGTAAAAGTTATTTGGCCGAGATCGCTTGTAAAGGCATAATTTATACTGTCCACCTCAAGTCCAACTATTCTAACCTGCCTGTCGAGGAGCTCAATCATATAGCTTATCTGATTGCGGTACAGGTTTCTGTAATAGAAGAAATTAATTAACAGAATCAATAACAATACTACTTCGGCTATTATCAAAATCCTCTTCATTACTCCTAATTTTCATTAATATATCTAATATAATTTCCCATTAAAATTACCTGTATTTTCGGTTTTCATCATCAAGAATATTTAAGTAACTCCGGTATCTCATAATGTCTATATCTCCTGATTCAACTGCTGGTATGACTGCACAACCGGGCTCATTAACATGCAAACAGTTATGAAACCTGCATTCTTTTGATTTTCTGAATATTTCAGGAAAAAAATGGTAAATTTCGTTCTTATCCATATCGATTATTCCAAATCCTCTTAGCCCGGGTGTATCCACCACATAACCTCCAAACGGCATTGGATGCATTTCCGGAAAAGTGGTAACATGTTTACCCTGTTCATGATAAGGTGATAATTCATCCGTTTTAAGTTTAAGTGAAGGATTAAGCAAGTTTAACAATGAACTCTTACCCACTCCCGAATTTCCTGCAATTAAATTAACTTTATCTTTCATTGCTTCCTTTACGAGCTCAACATTTTTTCCGGTTTTAACTGAAATGCAGTAACAATTATATCCTATATCACTATAAAGTGAGGCAAGGTAATTCATTTTTGCCGTGTCCTCTTCATCATATAAATCAATCTTGTTGAAAATAATTATGCTTTTGATTCTGTAAGCTTCTGATGTTGCCAGAAATCTGTCAATGAATTCCTGAAGTGTTTTTGGCATACGTATGGTTACCATCAGGAAAACCTGGTCGATATTAGCTGCTATAATATGATATTTTTTTGAAAGATTCGATGCCTTTCTTATTATATAATTTTTCCTCTCCTCAATTTCAGAAATTATTCCTATTTCCTTCCCGGGTAATAAAGAAAACTTTACTCTGTCCCCAACAGCAATAGGATTAGTGGTTTGAATATCTTTTATTCTGAACCGTCCTTTTATAGTACATTCAATGTTCCTTCCATCAGGTGTCATTACTTTATAACGGCTTCCCGTCGACTTTACTACAACTCCTGTTTCCAAGCTATTAATTTTATTTCAAATGTAACTAAAAGTATTAAAATTCAATATATTAATTGTAATTTTTATGGTATAAATGAATCCTGACAATCTCCCTTTTTTTACTATTGTATTTATTCCCTTACTAAATTTTCTATATTTACCCACTGATCTGAAAAAAAAGGGGTCTGTTAAATATTCAGACCCCTTTCTGTTTGGTTATACTTTTTAACCTTCAGCTGCCATCAGGAAGAATGGTTTCATTTCAAAGCTGTGATAATGAGGCCTGAGGCGTTCGGTGTTATAATATTCCTCCACATTCACAAACTTTTTCTGTGAAGTAACAATATCAACCGGAGCATTATCATATCTTCCATTTCTCAGAACAACCAGCCTGCCATGGATGCCTCTAAGAATCAAATCAAGGGCAAGATTACCGAATGCCATAGGTACTATAGAATCAACAGCATCAGGATCTCCAGAACGTACCAGATATCCAAGCTTCTGGTTTATAATATTTATTGTTTTCCCCTTATTGAACTTCGGTGAAAGTTCCTTTATTTTTGCCGAAACAAGATCACCAATTCCTCCCAATTTTGCGTGGCCATAGGCGTCTTTCTCCATATTTTCAAATACCATTTCCCCACCTTTAAACATTGCACCTTCCGATACCAGCACTATTGAATACCTGCTCGGATTCTCATTCCGATCGTCAACAAGAAGTTTTGTAAGATGCTCGATATCAAATTTATATTCCGGAATGACACATCTGTTTGCTGCACCTGCCATTGTCGGAAGTATTGAAGTGAATCCAGCATATCTTCCGAAGACTTCAATAACCAGAATTCTTTCATGTGAGCCGGCACAGGTTCTCAGGTAATTCGTCATGTTAATCGTACGTGTAACACAAGTGCTGAATCCGATGCAATAATCAGTACCTGGAACGTCGTTATCCATTGTTTTTGGTATTGCAACGACTTTCACTCCCTTGGTGTAAAGATGAACTGCATAACTTAAAGTATCGTCCCCTCCTATCGGTATAAGGTAATCTATACCTAGCCATTCAAGGTTCTTAAGTACTTCAGGTGTCAGATCATTTATGTCGGCATTGTATGTACTCTTAAGATGTTCAGGTACATCATTCTTCGACATATGGCTTGGACGGGTTCGTGAAGTATGCAAAAATGTACCCCCGGTACGTCCTGCCTTGTTCACTATTTCATTTGTAAGAACCTGGTAGCATCGGCTGTTATCAGCTTTATTGTCCCTGATAATTTCAGTGAGACCAGCCCAGCCTCTTTTCAGGCCGATTACTTTAAATCCTTCACGGTTTGCCCTGATTGTGACAGCTCTGATTGCAGGATTTAATCCAGGAACATCACCTCCACCTGTCAGGATGCCTATCACTCCTCTTTTTGTTTTTATGTTTGCCATAGATTCAGTTTTTTATGTTTACCATAATTTTTTCAAACCGCTAAAGTAAAACATTTTCATATTATTGCAAATATCGGAAAATAGTTAAATTTATTTAATTTTATTAAGCCTATTGTTTCATGGATTCTTCAGGAATGACACATGATAGCTAATAAAAAAGAACCGTGTAATAATTACTCCGTACTGATTACTGGCGGCAGCGGTATGGTTGGAAGATATCTTACATCTTTTCTGCTTGAAAAAGGTTATACAGTATCACACCTATCAAGATTTTCTAATCTATTTGGGAAAGTCAGAGTCTTCCGCTGGGATCCCGAAAAGGAAATACTGGATCCTTCTGCCCTCGAAAATACAGATTGTATCATTCATCTTGCAGGTGCGAATATTGGAGAGAAACGATGGACGGAAAAAAGACGTGAAGAAATTATTAGAAGCAGAGTGGATTCGGCCAATTTGCTTTTAAATACTGTAATAATAAACCGGTTTCCATTAAAAGCTTTTATCTCAGCTTCGGCAACAGGCTATTATGGTTCTATAACCTCAGAGACAATTTTTACTGAAGAAATGGGTCCGGGAGAAGATTTTACAGGGATTGTATGCCAGAAGTGGGAAGAAGCTGCTGAAAAATTTGCAAAATCAGGAATAAGAACTGTAAAATTAAGAACTGCTGTTGTACTGGAAAAAAATTGTGCTGTTCTTAAAAAGCTTCAGCTAACTGAGCCATTTGGTATCCTACCTGTTCCTGGAAGCGGAAAACAATATTTCCCATGGATACATATTAATGACCTCTGCAGAATATATATCAAAGCTGTTGAAGACAGCCAGATGAACGGTGCCTTTAATGCCTGCGCCCCCGAACAGATTACTTTTATTGATTTTGTTAAAAAATACGCTGAGCTTACAGGAAAAAAGAAGATTATTACAAAAGTACCAGCGGTTTTACTTAAAATTGCTTTCGGAAAAATGTCTGAAATAATTCTTCAAGGAAGCAGAGTATCATCTTCAAAATTAATTTCAGCGGGTTTTACTTTCGATTTTCCCACCATGGATAAAGCTCTTAAAAATATATTAGGTTCCTGAACAGAACTTTATCTTCCTCCTATCTGCATCTCAGCCACTCTGAAAGTAGGTGTGGCAAAAGTCCGGTTCATATCCAGGTCGTTCCCGACCATGTCAATTGCATTTAGAATTTCATCTGCTTTGCCTGCTATGGTTAGCCCTCTAACCGGATGAACTATTTCTCCATTTTCAATCCACAACCCTGAAGCTCCTCCACTGAAGTTACCTGTTACAGGATCAATTCCGTAACCAGTTACCTCCTTCACGAGAAAACCTCTGCGTGTAGCTGCTATTATTTCGTTCTTCAGACTTTTCCCAGCCGGAACATATACATTATGCACGCCTATTCCAGGCAGAGAACTGAAGCCACCTCTTGTTGCATTTCCAGTACTTTTTACACCTGCCCTTTTTGCAGCTTTAAGATTATATATAAAACTCTTTAGAATGCCATTTTCAACAATAATATTTTTTATTGTTGGAACACCTTCACCATCGAACGGACAACTTGCAAGTCCTTTTGGTTTTATTCCGTCGTCAACTATTGTCAGTAGGGGTGATGCAATTTTTTCGCCGAGTGAATTGCGCAGAAAACTTGCTCCCTGAATAACTCGTTCCCCATTAACTGCAGAGATAATCCCTCCAAGAAGAGACCGGCCGACATCAGCATCAAATATTACAGCTGCCCTTTGTGTGCTGACCATAACGGGATCGAGCATTTCAAAAGCTTTCCGAGCAGCTACTGCTGCAATCTCTTCGATAGGAAGAAGATCCTCAAAAAATACACGCGAACAGCTTTCACCTCCAGTGGTTTTCTGCTCACCTTTCTCAGCCACAACGCTTACGCCCAAAGAGCATGAACTTGTTTTGTAATTCTTCAGTATACCATTAGAATTGGCAATATAAATTTCTGTCTCCCTCTCCCTGTATGATGAACCTGAACTTTTTGTAATTCTCTGATCCTTTAAAGCTTCCTTTTCAAGTTCAATTGCCATTTTAATTTTATTGTCAACCGGGATATTCCCCAAATTCTGATCGTATAAACCATTAACCTCTGAAACAGTTTTGTCATCGGTCAGAACATTATACTCATCAGGCGTAGAAAGTTTTGCAAACTCAATTGCCCTTAAAATTGCCTCTTCAACTGATCTGTCAGAAAAATTATTACAATGGCTGAAACCCATTCTGTTACCTGTAAAAACCCTGAAACCCACCCCTTGTGTTGAGGCCTCTTCAATTGTTTCTATTTCAGAATTCAGAATCTGTATTGAAAGATTTCTTTCCGACTGAAAATATACCTCAGCAACATCTGCCCCAAGTTTCAGGCATTTTTTAAGCAGTTTCTCAACAAGATTTATATAATTCATATTCATATGTTTTTAAAATTCAACCCCTTGTACCTCCAACGTTTATTCCTCTTATTCTTACTGTAGGCTGCCCAGCAGTAACTTCGGCTGATTGCCCTTTCCCACATATACCAGGACCAAAATCAAGGTCATCCCCAACTGCATCAATGTTTGTTATAACATCCATGCATGAGCCTATTAGTGTGGCACCTTTAACCGGGTAAGTCTTTTTTCCGTTTTCAATTAAATATGCTTCCCGGCAGGTAAAATTAAATACTCCGGTTACTGGATTTACACTGCCTCCGCTCAGGCTTTGCACATATAATCCTTTTTTGGTTGAAGCCAGAATATCTTCAGGTTTGTCTTTCCCTTTCTCAATAAAAGTATTGGTCATTCTAGGAATTGGAATGTTTCTGAATGATTCTCTTCTTCCGTTTCCTGTTCTTGGCAATGAAAGTTGTTTTGCACTCAGTACATCAGTCATGTAACCTTTTAATATGCCATTTTCAATCAACACGTTACGTTGCACCGGAGTACCTTCATCATCAAAATCGATTGTGCCTCTGAAGTTGGGCAATGTTCCATCGTCAACCATTGTAAAACAATCGCTTGCAACCTTTTTACCAAGCTTTCCTGTAAATGCTCCTACACCTTTGGCAATATTATCAGCCTCAAGAGGATGCCCCACTGCCTCATGCACCAGAACACCTCCCCATCCGTTTTGCATAACCACATCCATCACTCCAGCAGGAGCATCCTTTGCCTCCAGCATTGCAATTGCTTCCCGTGCAGCATTTTGTGCCACTTTTTCTGGTGTCACAAGATCAAACATCTCAAAACCCGAATGATAACTTAACCTCTCTCTTGCCATATGTCTTGAATTACCATCATCACTCATTACCTGCACAATGAAAAACAAAAGAGGTAATTCGTTTCTGCAGTAAATTCCTTCGCTTGTTGCAATAATCCTTGACCTTATCTCATCATTATACTCAATAATGGTCATTTTTATGCGCCTGTCATACGAAAGGGCAGCCTGATCAGCTCTCTGAATGATTTCCAGGCGCTTTTCATCAGCAACATCCTGCAATGGCACCTTCACTGTAATATATGAAGGGTTTTCTGCAACTTCCACCGGTCGGGGGATTACCAGGTTACCGTTTTGTGCAACGTATGAAGCTATCTCAGCAGCCCGTAACAGCTTATCATAACTTATCTCTTCCGTGTAAGCATAACCGGTACGGTTTCCTGATATAACCCTTACTCCTGCTCCCTGACTGACCCCATATAAACCACTCTTGAATTTTGACTCTTCCATCAAGATCTGTCTTGTTATCCGGTTCTCAATGTAAATATCAGCATAATCACCGCCCTTTTTCAGAGCATGGGCAATAACTTTATCAAGCATCTCACGATTTATTTCCGGCGGAGGAAACATATTCTGTTTTCCCGAACATGAAGTAAGATACTCAATCATATACGGCGAGGCAGCCACTATAATACCTCCCTTAATCCCAAGCTTAAGAAACTTTCTTCTCGGAATATCGGAAACATAGGTTCTTTTCATATATTTATTCTGTTAATGATTTTTCTGATTTTTCCTGAGTTGTGAAAATAGTTATATCAATTTAATTATTAAAAAGATTGTTTTATATAAAATTCCTTGTTTTTTAAAACTCCTCCTCTGGTGGAATAAACACTCGCTTTTCCACTGAGATCACTGTTACCATAAACTCTCACTTCAAAAATCACAGTAGAAACAGCACCTCCTTTTGTATCCGGAACATTTTGTGAAATGCTCCTCAACGCACTTCTTTGCTGTAGTACAGGACTATCTGAAAAAGCATCTCTGCCAGATCGGTTTTCTCTTCCCTGCTCAGGCGACGGACTCAATACTTTAAATATTCGTCTATCCCCTTTAAAAGCAGCTGAATCAATTTCAATTACAACACGGTCGTCCCTCACAATCTTCACCAGATGCGCTTGTTTAAGAGCTGTTGGAAGTAAACCGGTATTCTTATAGCTAATTCTAATCTGATAATCTGCTGAATCCTTTCTATATGATTTTATCTTTTTTATTTCAATATTTTCCCATTTAAGCTCAGGCAGAGCTTTTATTAATTCAAGATTAAATAGAGCTTGATTTGATACCCATTTTTCAAGATATCGGGGCGGTGGATTCTGAGAAAAGAATTTTGGGTTGAATCCGCCCAGCTCAACATCACCGTAAACTGGATGCCTGGCAGGTTTCCATTCAATAAATCCATCACCGTTGTTTTCTTCGTCATCCCATTCAAGTATTTCACTCTGGTCAATTGTACCGTCTCCGTTATAATCTTTGTTCCTCCCCCCATTCCATATTTCATCACCATACCAGATTGCGCCAAAGTACCAGTATCCAAAATCAGGGCCGTGTCCAAAAAGCGGATTACCACGGTTATAATCATTAAATACATCCCCTGCTCTTGAATATCCTGTTATTTTCTTGCCGAGCTCATCAAAATATCTATACCAGCTCAAGTCTTCAGGATACATTCTTTCTTCCGACGCAGATGTTGAAGGTGCTCTTAGATGCATGGGGACGCTTGTATCCATTGAATTTACAACGTAAACGTTAGGATGTGACAGTAAAAAAGTAACCACCGTCCTTGTTTCTGTTTCGCTGAGCGGATATTCACCTGCACCTGACTGGGTATAACCACGACCGGTTTCTTCTGATTGCGGCCTCCAGTTTTCAGGATAATTCCTGTGCAGGTCCAACCCTCCGATGCCATCTTCATTCACCCTTCCGTCGCCGTCATTATCAAAACCTTCCTGTGCAACAAGATAGATCCCCTTACCTGCTGGTACCTGTTTCATTAATCTGCCCGTTGGATAAGCCGGATCGGGAATATATGTTCCCCTCTTCTCATCTTTCCATCTCATATTTAATATTAAGCCATCACCGTCCAGATCTTCAGGCGAATCTTCATCCAGTAATCCGTCACCGTCGTTGTCAAATGGCCTTACTGTACTCCGATTGCTTTGAGCAGTTTTCAGGTAAAGGTTATGTCCATCCGGATTGTTTACAGGTCTTATGTAAATAGTTCGCGTATCTACCAGATGAGTTATTTCAGGATCTTTCCCATAATTCTCAACCAGATATTTAATAAGCCATAAAGCACTCTCTGAAGCTGTAATCTCTCCACTGTGACGCCCACCTTCAAAATACGCCCCAGGCTTTTCAGTGTCTTTCCCACTACTCCTGGCAGAAATAGTTACCTGATATATAGGCCTTCCTTCATAGCTGCGTCCAACTTCGTAAAGCTGAAAAATGTCAGGATACTTTTCTGCCCATCTTTCAAGCCACATGTAAATTACTTCCAGAGAATGATACCTGTCAAAACTCAATGTTTCACCTGCTTCATATTCAACACCTCTATATATTACTTCAGGAAAATAACTTACTCCATGTCTGAAACCGGTCAACAGGTAATTCGACTTTTTCTCTCTGCCAGTTGCTGAGTCACCCTGAGAGCCAATATTATTATAATTCTGGCTTATCAGAAATCTGCTGGTCAAAAGTAATACTATCAAAAGAATTATCTTTTTCATCTCGTTTTTTAAGGCCTGAATTTAAATTATTTTATACTATAATCAAATTTCTTGCTGTTTAAATAGCGAGGTGTATATTTGCTTCAGATTTATCCAATAGAAATAAACTGTAAAATAACATTTATGCTATATATTACTGATTATCACATCTATACAAATTACAGCGATGGTACTGCAGAACCTGAAGAATATATTTCAACTGCAATTAAAAAGGGCTTTAAAGAAATTGGGTTTTCAGAACACCTTAACCTGTTCAGAACAGATCTGACGTGGTGCATTGATATGCAGAAAGTTCCCGATTATATCAGCCACATATCAAGTCTGAAAAATCAATTGGATAATATTAAAATCAAAACAGGTTTCGAAATAGATTATTACCCTGGCAAGGAAAAGGAAATTAATGATATTATTTCATCCCTGAATATCGATTATGCAATTGGTTCAATCCATTTCATAGGTGAAAATACCGTTGACAGCAGTGAGGACTTTTATAATGGTAAATCGTTTAATGATATTTTCGTTCATTACTTTGAAATTGTTTTTGAGGCAATTAAATCAGGACTGTTTGATTTTATTGCTCATTGTGACCTTATAAGGATTTTCGGCCTGAAATATCAGGGAAATCCGGAGCCTCTTTACAGGCATCTTGCTCATCTTATGGCAAAGCATGAAGTAGCACTGGAGATAAATACAAACGGAAAAAACAAACCTTTAGGGGAATTTTATCCTGATGTAAGGTTCCTCCATTTATTCAAAAAAGAGAATGTACCCGTATGTGTCAATTCAGATGCACATAATCCCGGGCGAATAGGTGAATATTTCAGTGAAGCTTACCAGTTGCTTAAAGACGCAGGATATACTGAGATGTGTACTTTCAACAGAAGGGAAAGATATATGATACCTGCTGATTTCAGTCTTTTATCCACCTGATAGGTGTTCAGTAAATATTTTAACTCCTATCCCTATAAGAATAACTCCACCCATTATTTCTGCATATTTTCCAGTTTTTTCTCCTGCTGATTTACCTATTCGTATAGCTGTCATTGAGGCAAGAAATGTAACAATCGCAATTACAGCTCCAGAGAACCATATTCTTGCCTGCAGTAAAGCAAAACTTATACCTACCGCAGCTGCATCAATGCTGGTACTTAATGCTATGGCTATAAGTTCAGGCGTTCGTGTGTAGTCCCTTGGTTTAAGATGCTGTTTCTTCTGGATACCTCCGGCAATCATTCTAATGCCAATAACAAGTAAAAGTATTAAAGCAATCCAGTGATCCAGTAATTTCAAAGGTCCACTAACCACTGTCCCTGCAAAATATCCCGTTACGGTTAGCCCTCCCTGAAACAATGCCATTACAATTGCCACCCTTATTGCCTGAGCAAAAACAATCCTGCTGCATGTTATACCGAAAACCACTGATGCAGCAAATGTGTCAAATGACAAACCGAGAGCAATTAAAAGAATTGTAACAAAATCCATCACAAAAAAAATTGGACAAATATACCGGAAAAGTCTACACTCTTTCTGAAATTCCACAAAATTATTTTATTATTATCATTAAGTTTGCTCATGATATTTTCCAAATTCCAATATCAAATTTAACCATGGTACGTTTAACTGTTTTTCTGATTATCGCTATCTCTTTATTGTCCTGTAAAAAATCTGATAATTCGGTTTTCAAAGAAGCTTCAGACAATAGTATTCTTTCAAATGAAGGCTTTAACCGTTGCATAGCTTATGTTAATGCATGGAGTCGTCATGCTGATCCTGAAAGTGGCCTAATTCCACGCAATTTAAGAGAAAGCATAGACTACTGGAATGCATGGGATGCAGCAGCAGATAATTATCCCTTTATGGTTCTTACGTCATCGTTGCTAATGCCCGATTTTTTCAATACTGCTGCAGTAAAAATGCTTGAAAATGAAAGAAAACTAACGTCAAGGATCGGAAAACTGCCCGATACATATTCGTTTTCCAGGAAAGGTTTCAGAAACGAGGCAATTGATACTTCACAAATAATATTTGGATCTGCTGAATACATGAAAGACGGACTCATACCTATTACCGAATGGCTGGGAAAAAGTATATGGAGTGACAGGATGCTTGAAATACTGGAGGATTTCCAGAAAATTGCAACAGTGGTTAAAGAACTAAAGGGAAGTTCTTTTGGAAGGAATGCAGTTGTTGAGGTCAACGGGGATCTATTGCAGACTCTTTCGAGAATGTACTGGTTTACCGGTAACCGGAAATACCTTGAATGGGCTGCCGAGATTGCAGACTATTACCTGAGTGATGAAAATCTTATCACACAACATTATGACCATATTCGCATTAGGGATCACGGCTGTGAAATTTTATCTGGGCTTTGCGAAGCCTACCTTGCAGCTTACTATGTATGGCCGGAAAAAAGAGCACAATGGCGAAAAAACTTGCATATTATGCTCAATAGAATACTTGAAGTCGGAAGAAATGAAGATGGTTTATTTTACAACGAAATAAACCCTCAAACAGGCGAGATAATATCTGATGGTATTGCCGACACCTTTGGATATACTCTCAATGCGTATTATTTTATTGCGGATATTGATTCCGTTCCAGAATACAGAGAAGCTGTAATTAAAGCACTTGATATTCTATACGATAATTACAGGAATTTCAACTGGGAAAATGGTGGATGTGACGGATATGCTGATGCCATCGAAGGTGCACTTAATCTGTACAACAGAATTCCATTGCCCAAACTGAAAAAATGGATTGACAGCGAAATCAGGATTATGTGGAATTACCAGAAACCTGATGGCATTATAGAAGGCTGGCACGGCGACGGTAATTTTGCTAGAACAACAATTATGTATTGCCTCTGGAAAACACAGGGAATAATCCCTGACCATTGGGACGAAAAACTGAAAATTGGCGCTGTATATGAATCTGGCCAACTTATAATTGCAGCGAGTTGTGAAAACGTATGGGAAGGTAAATTGCAATTCGGCATCCCAAGGTATAAAGAAAAAATGCATCTCCCGGTAGACTATCCAAGAATTAACCAGTTTCAACAGTGGTTTATCCCTGAATATGACAAAGTATATAAAGTGTTTTTCAAGCCCGGTAATAAGATGAAAAAATTCTCCGGCAGGGAACTTATTGAAGGCATGCCTTTAAAACTGATTCCGGGTGAAGAGATTTTCATCACAATAAAAAGCAAATAAGAAGTTAATCCTCATTTTTTAAACATGTTTTTATATTTGGCTCTGTAAAATTTGCTTATAAATGAGAGTTGTAATACAAAGAGTCAAAAGGTCTTCAGTTACAGTGGATGGTGAGTTGATTTCACAGATCGGGCCCGGTCTGCTCGTACTCGCAGGCTTTGAAGATGCAGACACAGAAGAAGATATTGAATGGCTGAGCAATAAAATAGTTAACCTCCGTATATTCAACGACAATGAAGGCGTAATGAATCTTTCAGTGAAAGAAACAGGAGGTAATATACTGGTAGTCAGCCAGTTTACTCTTCATGCACTGACAAAAAAGGGAAACAGACCTTCATACATAAGGGCAGCCCATCCTGATAAAGCAATGCCTTTGTATGAAAAATTTATTGAAGCTCTTTCCGAACGGCTGGGTAGAAAAACAGCTTCAGGAAAATTTGGTGCAATGATGGATGTTGAACTTATAAACGATGGCCCCGTTACAATAATTATTGACACAAAAAACAAAGATTTCTAAATGACCAAAAGAGAGCCAGGCATTCCTGAGGATAAATCACTTCAAAAATCGGTTCTTCTGGTAGCAACATTTGCTTCATTTCTCAATCCTTTTCTTGGTTCTGCAATAAATCTAGCTCTTCCGGCTATAGAAAAGGATCTGAATACAAATGCTGTGGAATTGGGATGGATAGCCAGCAGTTTTATACTTACTTCCGCTATTTTTCTGCTACCAATGGGTAAGCTTGCAGATATCCGGGGAAGAATAAAAATTTTCAGAGCTGGCATCTTTTTATTTACTCTTTCAACATTTTTCATAATCTTTTGCAGGGATTTCCACTCCCTGATTATTATGAGAATCTTTCAGGGTCTCTCCGGTGCAATGTTTTTCGGTACAAGTCTGGCAATCATAACATCAGTTTTTCCCCCGGGCGAAAGGGGAAAGGCAATGGGAATAAATATCACAGCTGTTTACCTCGGTCTGTCAGCAGGCCCTATAATAGGAGGCTTCTTAACAAAAGAATTCGGGTGGAGAAGTATTTTCATTTTTCTTGTTCCGATTGGTATAATCGCCCAGATTTTAATCTCAAGAAAAATTAAAACCGACTGGGCTGAAGCAAGTGGTGAAAAATTTGATTGGAAAGGTTCAATTTTATACGGGATCTCTCTTGCCCTTTTCATGTACGGTTTTTCAAAGCTTCCTTCTTTTTGTAGCTGGATCTGTCTTTCTTCAGGAATTTTAGTGGGCATTGTGTTCATTCTTTTTGAAAAATCTGTAAACTATCCTGTTTTCGATATAAAACTCTTTTTGCATAACAGAGTCCTTACATTTTCAGGGATTGCAGCTCTGATACATTACGCTGCAACTTCTGCAATAGGGTTTTTCATGAGTCTTTATCTTCAGTATATTCAAAATCTGGATGCAAGAAGTGCGGGATTTATCATGATCGCTCAACCACTTGCCATGATGATTCTTTCACCAGCTGCAGGTAAACTATCCGACAGGAAAAATCCAGGAGTTATTGCTTCCATTGGTATGGCTATTACCGCAATAAGTCTTGTATCTCTTTGTTTTTTACGGGATAACACACCTCTTTTCTTAATAATTATCCTTCTCGGGATAACAGGTACGGGATTTGCTTTTTTTTCATCACCCAATTCAAATGCAATTATGAGTTCAGTCGAAAAAAAATATCTGGGTGTTGCCTCTGCAACTGTCGGCACAATGAGAATGATAGGCCAGATGACAAGTATGGGTATTGCAATGATGCTACTAGCATTATTTATAGGAAAACAACAAATTTTGCCATCCACCTACAAAGGACTTATGGCAGGTATGAGAACAGGCTTTATGATTTTTTCTGTTCTTTCCATAATCGGTATTTTTGCTTCACTGGCAAGGAACAAAAGCCTTAACAGAAAATCATAAATTTTCAGATACAACATAATAAATCAGAAAAACATTATATATTGCCATCAGGCTTTTTAATCGTTGAATAATATCTAACTTATTTTAAATCAGATGCCTTATGACAAAACTGTATGAAAAACTTTTTAAATCGTGTCCTTCTGAAGGAGAAATCAAAAAGGGGTTGAAAAAGGTATATTCAGGAATTTCTGGAGCCCCCGACAGAAAAACACTGATGGAGATTCTCAGTGTAATTGACCAGACAAGCCTCAACACTACTGATAATAAAAGCAGCATATTACAACTCACCGGAAAAATAAACAGCTTTAATGCAAGATATTCCAATATTCCTTCTGTTGCTGCAATATGTGTTTATCCGAATTTCGTACCCCTGGTAAAAGAAAAGCTTACCGCAAGAAATGTAAAAATAGCCGCTGTTGCCGGAGGATTTCCAGCATCACAAACATTCAGAAGTATCAAAGTAGCCGAATGTAAGATGGCCGTAGATGCCGGAGCTGATGAAATAGACTTTATTTTCAATGTGGGAGCTTTCCTCGGCAATGACTATCAGACAGTTGCAGATGAAATCAGAGAAATCAAAAGTAACATAGGGAAGGCTTACCTCAAAGTGATTATCGAATCCGGACTCCTTCACAACATTGAGCAGATATTTAACGCTTCGATGATTGCGATGGATGCCGGGGCAGATTTTATCAAGACTTCAACCGGTAAAACAAGTGTCTCTGCTACACCAGAATCCGTTTTTGTAATCTGCCGCGCCATTTCTGTATTTTATAATGAAACGGGCATACGTGTTGGGATTAAGCCTTCAGGAGGTATAGCATCATCCAAGGATGCCATCGTGTATTACAATATTGTTAAACATAATCTCGGTGCAGAGTGGATGAATCCTTCACTTTTCCGCATAGGATCAAGCCGTCTAGCCAATGATGTCCTTTCAGAAATAATTGGCTCAAGAGTAGATTATTTCTGAAGCCGGCAACTCATAAAAGCCGGTGAAAATTATTTAATAATGCCGGTAAAAATGGTACCTCAGGATACACTAAAACTTAAACAGGCCGATGGAACCTACCTCACCGGACAGAAACAGGATACCCTTTCCAGAAAAAATGCAGATACAGTAAAAACAATATCACCCGACACTACAGTAAAAAAAGTCATTTCCAAAATTCATCAAGATGTAAAAGCACAAAACAAGGAGAAAATCGACACTTCTATTGAAAACAAAAAATTAAGTACTGATTTCACTAATAAAAAAACTTCTGATATAATAAACTATTATTTATCTGATTATGAGTCTATTACATCAGAAGGGCCAAATATTTGCTTCCCTTATTCCTTCATTGAATCGTCACAAAAGCTTAAAAAAGATCTGGAAATAAAAATTTCTGAAGTAGCTAAAGATGGCATCAAAATCGAGAAAGATACACTGAAATCTGACTGGATGCTGCCAGTGATGCTCATTTCATTGCTGGTTTATATAATATTGGGCAGAGCATTTTCAGATTCCATGAAATTAATTAAGAAATTTTTTACATTCAGGATTGCTCATGACTCAGGTACAACAAAAACTTTAAGATTTTCATCAACACTTCTCGAACTGATATCATATGTAAACATCAGCCTTTACGGGTATCTGCTCTTCACATATTTCAATATCGGTACTGGTGTAATAAAAGGTTACTTTGCATGGATAATAATTTTTATTTCAACAATTTTTCTCTCACTTGCCAGACAATCAGTGACCTTTCTTACCGGTGAAATAAGTGAACAAAAAGAAATTTTTATGGAATATGGCAGGGCTATTTCCTGCTTTTACAGAAGCACCGGATTAATCCTGTTTTTTATAATAATCATTCTTCTTTATACTAACTTTTTCAATACGAAAACAATAATCTATTCAGGATTTTTCATTGTGATATTTATCTACGTTATACGAATAGTCAACCTTTTTACAATTTTTATAAAGAGAAGTGCATCAATTTTGTATTTAATTTTATACCTTTGTGCGCTGGAAATTCTGCCAGTCGCTATACTTATTAAATTTTTAAAGCAACTGTTGCAGAATATTCAATGATACAGATGTCAAACTAAATCTGTAAGGGGTTGAAAATAAAAAAAATTTTAGTGTCGCAGCCAGATCCGCAGAATCCAAAGTCTCCTTATCATGAACTGGCAAAGAAATATAACCTGAAAGTCGATTTTAAGCCTTTCGTTCAGATTGAAGGAGTTACTGCAAAGGATTTCAGGCAGCAGAAGATAAACATTCTGGATCATACTGCCATAATTTTTTCATGTAAAACAGCAATTGATCATTTCTTCAGGATATGTAATGAACTTCGCATTGCTGTTCCTGATACAATGAAATATTTCTGCATTACCGAAAACGTTGCATTTTACTTGCAGAAATATATCGTATACCGCAAACGCAAAATTTTCCATGGAAAATCAAAATTTCAGGACCTCATTGATGTAATAATTAAACACAAAGACGAGAATTACCTGGTACCTCTTCCTGAACCCCACAATTCAGAAATACCTGAACTGCTTAAGAAAAACAACATTAAACATACAATTGGAATATTTTACAAAACAATCAGCAATCATTTTGAAAGTATAAATGACTTGCTTGATTATGACATAATTGTTTTTTACAGCCCTTCAAGCATAAAATCACTTCGCGAAAACTTTCCCGATTTTGTGCAGGGAAATATTAAAATTGCAGCTTTCGGACCAAACACAGTAATGGCACTCGAACAGGAAGGATTCAGAGTCGACATCCAGGCACCAAATCCAAAATCCCCGTCAATGACAATGGCTCTTGATGAATACCTGAAGGAATACAACAAGAACCATAACAAATAGCTCTTTTTGTCCGTATATTTTTACTCTTCATAGCATAAACTGTAAATACATATGCTTTATTAATTCAGCAATGGCTGAACATACTGAAACATTCAGAAAACATGAGCGGCTATGCAGTAAAAAAGCTATAGAATTACTATTTGAAAAAGGCATTTCAGTAACAAGTTATCCTTTTCAGGTAATATGGACTTTTAGCAATCAGGATTCAGCTGCGCCGGCAAAGATTGCAATCAGCGTTTCAAAAAAGCTCTTCAGATCTGCTGTAAAGAGAAATGCTATAAAAAGAAAAATCAGAGAAGCATATAGAAGGAAAAAATATATTCTTTATGATTTTCTGACATCGACAGGTAAGAGTATAAATTTCATTTTAATCTACAGAGACAGGAGAATTCCCGATTTCCGGGAAATAGAAAAGCATGTTGATGATGTACTCCGGAAACTTGTATCATCTGTAAGTACAAGCAAGGAATAAAAACCCAAACACATCAATGTTAAAGTTTTCTTATAAAACATAAATACAATCCATCTGAAATAATTTCTTTCTATTTTCGTCTTTTATCAAAATATATTTGTTAACGATGAAGCAGATCATGAAAAAGCAGAAAGGAAAGAAAATATTAATTCTGATTACAATTGTTCTGTTTGCCGTTACCACCACTGCATTTCTGATAAACCAGGAATCCAGGGATTTCAGGCTTGGGAAAAATCTTGACATTTTTATTTCACTCATCCGTGAACTGAATACTTTTTATGTTGATGAAATAGATCCTGATAAAATTATCCGGACAGGAATAGAAAGCATCCTCAGATCTCTTGATCCATATACTACATTCTATTCAGAATCTGAAATTGATGACTTCAATTTTATGACAACCGGGAAATATGGTGGGATAGGCTGTTTGATAAGAAATAATGGAGATTATGCAATAGTAACAGAAGTATACAAAGGTTTTCCTGCAGATCTGGCAGGGATTAAAGCAGGAGACCTTATTAAAAAGATTGACGGACAATCACTTAAAGGTTTTGCTGTTGATAAAGTTAGCGACAACTTAAAAGGTGATCCGGGGACAACTGTTTCGGTTACTGTCGAAAGAAACGGGAAAGAAATTGAATTTCAGTTGAAAAGAGAAAGGATTTCACTTCCTCCTGTTCCTTATTATGGAATTGTTGATTCAAATATCGGGTATATCAGATTTACAAATTTCACCCAGAACTGTTACGAAGATGTTAAAAAGGCTCTTATTGAACTTAAAAAGAACAACCCTGATGGTATTATTCTAGATCTGAGGTCTAATCCCGGCGGGATAATGCTGGAGGCAGTCGATATTGTCAACCTTTTTGTTGGTCCCGGAACTGAGGTTGTGAGCACAAAAGGCAAAGTAAAACAATTTGATGCCTCGTACAAAACAAAAAATCAGCCTGTTGATGACAGAATTCCTCTGGTTGTGCTTATAAACAGGATGACAGCATCAGCTTCGGAAATCGTAGCCGGTGCCATTCAGGATCTCGACCGAGGTGTCGTTGTCGGTCAAAGATCCTACGGAAAAGGTCTTGTGCAGATCACACGTCCGCTTAGCTTTAATGCACAGTTAAAAGTTACAACGGCAAAATACTATATACCCAGCGGACGTTGTATTCAGGCTATAGATTTTACACACCGTAATGAAGATGGTAGTGTAGGATATATCCCCGATTCACTCATAAAAACTTTCAAAACACGTAATGGCCGGCCGGTAAAAGATGGAGGCGGAATTACTCCCGACATCGAAGTTGTACCCGAAAACCTCAGTCAGCTCGCAACTGAATTGTATACCCGTAACCTGATTTTCGATTATGCTACAAAATATTACTGGTCACATCCTGAAATAAAAAGCATTGAAGATGTGAAAATAACCGATAACGAATATGAGGATTTTATAAAGTTCCTTGATGAAAGAGGATTCAACTATCAGACATTTACTGAAAAATCATTCTCTGAACTGGTTGAAAATGCAAAGAAAGAAAAATACTTCGAACCCAACAAAGAACTTTTCAATACCCTCCAGAAAGAAATTACTCACAATCTCAGAAGAGATCTCCAGAGTTTCAAGGAAGAGATTTCAGAACTCCTATGCGATGAAATAATAAGCAGGTATTTTTATGAGGAAGGGGCAATAGCATGGTCAATAAAATATGATGAGCAAGTACATAAAGCCATAGAAGTTCTCAATAATAAATCACTATACAGGTCAATTCTCGAAGGAAAGCCAGTGAGATAATTTTGCTCAGGGGTGTGCTTCAAGCCAGTTTGACCCTGTACCCCAGTCAACTTTCAAAGGCACTTTCAATGAAGCTGCTCCGGTCATTTCACTGATAACAATTTCTTTTACCAGCTCAAGCTCATCATGGGCAACCTCCAGAATCAGTTCATCATGTACCTGAAGTATCATCCTCGACTTTAAGCCTTTATTGCGAATCTGGTTAAAAATCCTTATCATGGCAATTTTGATAATATCTGCCGCTGAACCCTGAATTGGAGCATTAATAGCATTACGTTCAGCATTTCCCCTTACCACCTGGTTGCGTGAATTAATATCCCTTACATATCTTCTCCTTCCGAACATTGTCGTTACATACCCCTTTTCCCTGGCCTGCTTTATGCTTTCTTCCATATATTGCTTTACACCAGGATATGATGCAAAATATCCGTCAATAAGTTCCTTTGCCTCTTTGCGCCCTATATTTAGCCTCTCAGAAAGTCCAAACGATGAAATTCCATATATAATTCCGAAATTAGCTGTCTTTGCCCTGCTTCGCATTTCCCTTGTTACTTCATCAAAACTGACACCAAAAATCTTCGCAGCAGTAGCAGTATGAATATCGTGCCCCGATATAAAATCCTCAATCATATTTTTATCACCACTCAGATGTGCCATCAATCGCAATTCAATCTGGGAATAATCTGCAGACAGGAAAATATAACCTTCATCAGGTACAAAAGCTTTTCTTATTTCCCGTCCTCTTTCATCCCTGACTGGAATATTTTGGAGATTCGGATTGTTTGAACTTAGCCTGCCTGTAGCTGCAACCGCCTGATTAAACGATGTATGTATCCGCCCCGTCTTCTTGTTAATTAGCAATGGCAGTGTTTCAACATAAGTTGTAAGTAATTTTTTCAATCCTCTATATTCCAGTACTTTACCAACAATAGGATGTCTGTTCACAAGCTTCTGAAGGATTTCTTCATTTGTAATAAACTGCTTTGTTTTGGTAAGTTTTGCTTTATCATCAATTTTTAGCTTAATAAAAAGAATATTTCCCAGTTGCCGGGGAGAAGAAATGTTAAACTCCTCACCTGCCAGTGCATAAATCTCCTCTTCCAGTCTGATAATATCTTCCCTCAAACCTACAGCAATTGATTTCAGGTTTTCTTCATCAAGTTTAACGCCGGCTCTCTCCATACACGCAAGAACCCTGATCAGGGGCATCTCAATATTTTCTGCCAGTTCCTTCATGCCCTCTTTGATAATTTTTGGCTCAAACAACTCTTTTAACTGCAATGTTATATCGGCATCCTCAACAGAATATTCAACTATTTTCTCAACCGGTACTGAACGCATGGTTTTCTGATTTCGCCCCTTTTCACCTATTAAGCTTTCAATTGAGACAGGTCTGTAAGAAAGATATGTTTCAGCCAGATAGTCCATGTTGTGTCTCATGTCAGGCTCAAGGAGATAATGAGCAATCATTGTGTCGAAAAGTGCGCCCCTGACTTCTATTCCATAATTTGCGAGAACCTGGATATCAAATTTAATATTCTGACCTATTTTACGTATCCTGTCATTCTCGAACACGGGTTTCAGAATAGAAAGCATTTCTTTTATTTCATTCTCATTTTCAGGGAAATATACAAGATAACCTTTGCCCTTAATCCATGAAAATGCAATAGCAACAAGTTCAGATTCAAGTGCGTTAATACTTGTAGTTTCTGTATCAAAACAGAATTCCTCAAGTTTGCTAAGTTCTTCTGCCAGTTTCTTCAGATCCTCCCGAGTCTGAATAAGATTGTAAGAATGTGGTACAAGTTCAATATTAAGTTTGGTTTCTGAAACAGCAGCTTCTCCGAAAAGTGTTCCCTGGATTGTTTCAGGAGACGTTTTCGTCTCCTGTTCAACTACTAAAGTATCTTTATTTTCAGTTGACTCTGAAAGAATTCTTGAAGCCGTTTGCCTGAATTCAAGCTCATCGAACAATATTTTGAGTTTTTCTTTATCAGGCGGTTCCAGCTTAAGGCTCTCTTCATCAAATTCAACAGGGGTATTTGTATTTATTGTTACCAGCTTTTTCGACAACAGTACCTGTTCCTTATGTTTTTCAAGTATTTCCTTTATCCTGCCCTGCAACTTATCAGTATTTTTTAGCAATTCCTCAATACTTCCAAATTCTGAAATAAGTTTCATTGCAGTTTTGGGCCCCACACCCGGAGCACCAGGAATATTATCTGAAGTATCCCCCATAAGTCCCAGAATATCAATGACCTGTTCAGGGGATTTAACATTGAATTCCCTTTTCACATCTTTAATACCCCATATAACCGATTCATTTCCTGCCCTCGAAGGTTTGTACATAAAAATTCTGTCGGAGACAAGCTGGGCGAAATCTTTATCAGGTGTCATCATATAAGTTACAAAGCCTTTTTGGGCCGCTTTGTTTGCCAGTGTGCCTATAATATCATCCGCCTCAAAACCCGGACATTCGAGAATGGGAATTCTATATGCTTCAACAAGCTGTTTAATATATGGAACCGCTTTCTTAATATCCTCAGGTGTCTCTTCCCTCGTAGCTTTGTACTCGCTGTACATTTTGTGGCGGAATGTTGGCTCAGAACTGTCAAAAACTACTGCAATATGCGTTGGCTTCTGTTTCTGTAAAACTTCCTCGAGGGTTAGAAGAAATCCAAAAATTGCAGACGTATTGAGGCCTTTTGAAGTTATCCGCGGATTCTTGATAAATGCGTAATAAGATCTGAATATTAATGCATAAGCATCAAGCAGGAATAGTTTCTTTTCACCGGATTCCGACATAAACAGGTAATATTAATTATCAGAAGAGTACCACTCAGCATAAGATTTTGACGTTTCATAAAGCTTCAATGAATGAAGATAAATTCCGTCGGGCAGACCAGATTTAATCCTTTCTGCAAAATCAATAACCAGATTTTCGCATGTGGGTTGATAATCCAGTACTACAAGGTTGGTAAATATCCCCCGTATATTGTTGTACCTCTTTTCAAAGCTTTTACTGACTACAAGTGAATGGTCGAAAATATTTATAACTTTTTCTTCCACTATTTTTTTCAATTCAGCAAAATCCATTATCATTCCGTCTCCTGGACTTCCCGGTTCATTCAAAGGAGTTCCTGCCACAGTTACAAACAGCCTGTATGAATGTCCATGAACATTTTTGCATTGTCCATAATGAAATTCAAGTACATGAGCCATTTCGATAGTGAATTCGCGTGTTATCCTGATTACAGGCATAGGTATTAATATTGAATTACACTTACAAAAATAACTATTCTGGTTGAAAGGAAAGAAAATGATTTTGACGCTTTTTCATGTGCTTCACATAAATATTTTCCTTATACTTCAAGGTAATTAAAAATAAAAACTTATCTTTGCAATTTTAAATAGTTTAATGAATTCTTTTATCATTCCCACCACAATCCCTTCTTTGTTCTCAGAAACTTTGAAAAAACATGGCGACAGAAACGCTTTATCTTTCATAGACGAAAAGCCATTGACATACAAAGAAGTAGATCAGAAAATCAACTCACTCATTAATTTTCTCGAAAAGAATAATATCAAAAAAGGTGACAGAGTTGCTATTCTTGGAACAAATATGCCCAACTGGGGTATTTCATTTTATGCGGTCACCTTTAAGGGCGCCGTAGCAGTCCCTATATTGCCAGAATTTTCTAAATCAGAAATTCAGAATGTGATAAATCATTCTGAATCTAAACTTTTAATAATATCATCTTCACTTTTGCCAAAGATTGAATACCTGGAGGGTAATCAACTGAAGACAGTTGTGTTGATGGAAAATTTTTTACCAGTCAAAACTTCAGGAGAATTTGTCGCTTACTCAGAAAATTCAAGGCCATCCGAAAATTATTCCGTCAATTGTGAGGACCTTGCCTCAATAATTTATACATCCGGAACAACCGGAAAGTCTAAAGGAGTAATGCTTTCGCATGGTAACATAACATTTAATGCCATTGCGGGTAGCAAAATCCATTATCTTGACGAAAACGACAGGTTCCTTTCGGTACTTCCACTGTCGCACACATACGAAAACACCCTCGGCCTCATTCTTCCAATGCTCAGGGGGGCCTGTGTTTATTACCTTAGAAAGCCACCAACCCCGGCAGTACTTCTTCCTGCACTTGGCAAGGTCAGACCAACAGCCATGTTGACAGTTCCACTTATTATCGAAAAGATATATTTCAATAAAATATTGCCATCTCTTCGTAAAAACATAATGATCCGCTCTATTTACAAAATACCTCCTATTCGAAAACTTCTCAACCGTTTGGCAGGCAAGAAATTAATGAAAACATTCGGAGGAGAGCTCAGGTTTTACGGAATAGGTGGAGCCAAGCTTAACAGCACCGTTGAAAAATTTCTCATAGAAGCATCTTTTCCATATGCAATTGGATATGGACTTACTGAAACATCGCCTCTTCTAGCTGGTGCCGGCCCTGCGAATTCTGTTTATGAATCAACAGGTCCTTCTATTGAAGGAGTTGAACTTAAAATTCACAATCCTGATCCAGTAACAGGAGAAGGTGAAATATGGGCAAAGGGCCCAAATGTAATGATTGGCTACTTTAAAGATCCGGAACTAACAGCAGAAGTTATTACTTCAGATGGGTGGTTTAAGACAGGAGACCTTGATGTGTTTGATAAAAGGAATAATCTATACATTAAAGGAAGGGCAAAAAATGTAATTGTAGGAGCAAGCGGAGAAAATATCTATCCTGAGGAGATCGAATCACTGATTAACAGCTTCAGACATGTTGTAGAATCTATTGTAATCGAACAAAAGGGCAAACTCGTTGCCCTTGTCCACCTTAACATTGAGGAGATTGAAAAGAAATACAACATTATGAAAAATGAAGCTTCAAGGCGGTTTGAAGAAAAAAAGGAAGAAATTCTCAGGGAGATTCAGGAATATGTCAATTCAAAAGTCAATAAATTCAGCCGAATAAGCAAAGTTGTATATCAGCCTTTACCATTCGAAAAAACAGCCACCCAGAAAATAAAAAGATATATTTATAAATAAAGATAAAATATTGTATATCAATATGTCCTTTCTCAGGGGACTCAGGAGTTAAAACAAAAAAGAGGCTTTTTAGAAAGCCTCTTAAAAACCTGATATTTTTATCAGCACAACAGGTAAAAACTCTCATTAAAGCGTTAAAGCTTTTCTATAACGCTTTTCAACTTCCTGCCAGTTAACAACATTCCAGAAATTGTCGACATATTCAGCACGTCTGTTCTGGTATTTGAGATAATAGGCATGTTCCCAGACATCTATTGTTAAAAGCGGCGTTCCTTTTATTGTCGAAACATCCATTACAGGACTATCCTGATTTGGAGTGCTCCCCACAGCCAGTTTTTTGTCGGTTGTAAGATAAAGCCATGCCCATCCACTTCCAAAGTGTGTTTTTGCAGCATTACTGAATAGTTCTTTGAACCTGTCGTAAGATCCAAAAGCTGATTCTAATGCTTTAACCATTTCGGATGATGGTGTGGATAATCCTTTTGCCATATTCTCCCAGAAAAGAACATGATTAAAATATCCGCCACCCTGGTTCCTTACCGCAACAGGATATCGTGATACATTTTTCAGAATCTCTTCCGCCGTGAGATTTTCAGATTCTGTCCCTTTGATTGCGGCAACAAAGTTGTTGTAATAAGCCCTGTGATGTTTATCATAATGTATTTCCATTGTACGGGCATCAATCCAGGGTTCGAGTGCATCATAGGCATAAGGTAATGCCGGAAATAAAATTTTACTTGTACTCATCTGTTCCATAGTTTCAGATTTAATTATTTCTTTGCCGGTTAAAAGCGCATTCCCTGTAAGAAGAAACAAAGAGGCACCTGCTCCGGCTGATTTAAAAAATTTTCTTCTGTTCATTATTTTTATTTATTGTAATTTTACATCTACAATTTAAATAATTCACAGATAATAACAAAACAATACTTAAGTTTGTTCAAAACAAGCAGAAAAAATTAGACAACTTTTTATACTTTGACTATATTATTAAATTGAATATCAAATAATTATTTGGCAATACTTTTTTGAGTGTTTTTGCAATATTTTATTTGGAATCACCGTTTTATAATAAAAATGAATTGGAAAATGAAAAAGTTATTTGTTGCTTTTCTGGTTCTGGTTCTGGTTCCCGTTTTCCAGAGTTGTGAGAAGAAGGGAAATCCACCAGTAATTCCTCCTTTTGAGACCATGGCTATTGATTTCAGCAATTTCTCAACAGAGACAAAATCTTTCCAGCAGTTTGATTTACCTAAAAGTACTGTTGCAGTTCCCAATCTCAACTGGAGCATAGCGGCAACCGTAGCAGGAGTCTGGAATACTCTTCTTTTCGTCAATCTGGCGGTTCCGGTAGCGGCATTTAAAAAAGCCCTTGAAACGAAGCCCAGCTACCTGGATAACAAAAAGTGGCAATGGAAATATAGTGTTGATGTTCTATCCGTAAAATATACCGCAAGATTAACCGGACAGATTTCTTCAACAGGAGTCAAATGGGAGATGTATATTTCACGTGAAGGAGCAGGAGGTTTTGCTGAATTCCTTTGGTTTGAAGGCACTTCTGCACCTGATGGTAAAAGCGGGCAGTGGGTATTGTACCATAATTGGCAGGAACAGGTTCCTGTTCTGCAGATCGACTGGAAAATAACAGGCACTGAGGTCAATTCAGTAAAATATACTTATATAAAAACCGGGAGCGCAATGAAAGACAGCTATATTGAGTACGGCCTTACCACAGGTGATTTAAATGCCTACTATAATGTTCATTACTATGAATCCACCTCAATGCTGAAATTTATTGATGTACAAATTAAATGGAGTACTACTGGACATCACGGCAGGATAAAAGCTCCCGACTATTTCGGTGACGACCTCTGGCATTGCTGGGATAGTAACTATAACGATACTGAGTGCCCGAGCAGGTAGTTAACTGTTAAGCTCTTTAAGGGTTTCCACCATCGAAACAATGTTCTCAACCGGAACATTGGCCTGTATATTGTGTACTGTATTAAAAACAAAACCTCCTCCCTCTCCAAAAATTCTACAGTTTTCTATTACCTGTCTGCGTACTTCCTGAGGTGTTCCGAAAGCAAGAACCTTCTGGGTATCAACACCGCCACCCCAGAATACAATATCTTTTCCGTATTTCTTTTTCAGCTGAACTGGATTCATACCTGCTGCATTAATCTGGACCGGATTAAGTATATCGAACCCGCATTCAATAAATTTCCTTATAAAGGGTTCAACTGCACCACATGAATGTTTGAAAGTCTTCCATCTTGTGTTGCTGTGTATCCAGTCATTCATCTTTTTGTAATAGGGAGCATATAGTCTATCGAAAACCTCACCGCTGCAAAATGTTGAAGTCTGAGTTCCAAAATCAGTGCCGCAGATAAATACAACATCAACAGCATCGCCTCCCGCCTTTTGCAGCTTCGAAAGATTTTGCAAAGCTATATCCGTCTGTTTTTCAAAAATCTTATGCAGATAATCCTGCCTGGCAACAGTAGAAATATACCATTCTGCTACATCTCTTATACCTTTTGGGCATTTGAGATTCAGCCCGGGAACAAGTGCAATATCTCCAATTGCAGTTCCACCAAAATTTGCAACTACTGCTTTATTGCTTTTTCTGGCAAGGTCAAATTGTTTTTTCCACCATGCAATATCTTCTTCCTGTATCAGGCTAAATTCCTCAAGGTTATCCTCAACATTGAGATTATTCTCATCTATTGGTTCCTGACGGATAATAGCATCAAAAAAATACCCTGCTTTTGGCATTTTTGCACATGGAGGCACAGAAGTATCTCCTTCCGGATAAATCAGCAAAGCACCATCTTCATCAAATGTTGTATTAAACTTCTCTGGCAATAATACAACCTGTCCCCAGAATGTTCTGAATTCTTTCCACCCTTCATCCTGTGGAATTCCAAACATGTTTTTTCGTGATGTTAGTCCGATAACATCCGTCCCCAATATCTCTGCAAGATCTTCATCAATCTCCCCCAGCATTTGAAAAGGCTCAATTACCTTTACCGGTTTCTTTTCAAGTCCGTAATAATTTCTGAGGTTTTCCACTGCCCTGACATGAATACCTGTTACGCTGGTACTTCCGAAATCTACAGGTATTCTTCCTGTTTCTTTATGGTCAAGGGCTGCAAGAATAATTTCTTTTGAAGTCATACTTCTTCAAATTATTAATTCAAAGTAGAAAGATAATATTTTCTTTAATAAATTCTTTTTTTGCTTATTTTGCGCCATGAATTTATTTTCCAGTTTCAGAATGAAACTATCGACGGGTCATAAAGCTATTCTGTTTATCCTCCTCATCCTGTTGGTTGATCAGGCGCTAAAAATATGGGTCAAAACACATATGACAATAGGCCAGGAAATACCAATTTTTGGCAGATATGGAATGCTGCATTTTATCGAAAATAATGGTATGGCATTCGGCATGGAGCTCGGGGGCAAAGGGGGTAAAATTTTACTTAGCATCTTCAGAATTATAGCTATTGCTGGAATAAGCTGGTACCTTTCAATACTTATCAAAAAAAATGCAAACTGGAGCCTGATTATGGCAGTAAGTGCAATAGTGGCAGGCGCTTCCGGCAATTTCATCGACAGCGCCTTTTACGGCATTATCTTTAGTGAAAGTACTTATGATAAAGTTGCAGTATTGTTCCCTCCAGAAGGTGGATATTCATCATTGCTTCTTGGTAAGGTCGTTGATATGTTCTATTTTCCTGTAATAAATACTACATGGCCCGACTGGTCGCCAATAAAGCCGGGTCAGCAATTTATATTTTTCAGGCCTGTATTCAATATCTCTGATGCTGCAATAACCTGTGGAGTCTTTTCAATTATTATTTTCCAGAAAAAAATGTTCAAAAACATTAGCTGATTTCTGTAAATTTCTTTCCTTCATAATTTCCTTGCGTCGATAAGAAATATTACAAAGTAAATGACATTCTGCCATTTATTTTTCGTAAGTTTGAAAATTAATAATCATTTATTCATTGTTTTTTATCTATGTCTGCGCTTTCAGAAATTAGACGACCTGTAGAAAAAGAGATGGCTGAATTTGAACGGTTTTTCAACAGGTCCTTTAAAAGCGAAGTGCCATTGCTGAAAATAATACTGAATTACATTTTCAGAAGAAAAGGCAAGCAGATGAGGCCACTTCTTGTATTCCTCTCTGCACGGCTTAACGGGGAGATAAATGAATCTGCATATGTTGCTGCAACACTGATTGAACTGCTTCACACGGCATCCCTTGTACATGATGATGTTGTAGATGATGCAATGGAAAGAAGGGGTGCATTGTCGGTAAATGCATTATGGAATTCAAAAATTGCTGTTCTCGTGGGTGACTATATGCTGGCGACAGGACTTCTTGTGAGTATCGAGAATAACCGCTATGACATGCTGGAAATTGTTTCCGAAGCTGTTAAATCAATGGCCCAGGGAGAACTGCTTCAACTCCAGAAAGCAAGAAAACTGAACATAAAAGAGGATGATTATTTCAAAATTATCAGTTCAAAAACAGCTGCACTCATTGCAGCCTGCACTGCCTGCGGCACTATATCTGTTACAAAGGATCCCGATATTGTCCAGATGATGAAAGAACTCGGTGAAAACATTGGAATAGCTTTCCAGATCCGGGATGACATACTCGATTATGAAAGAAATGGATTAACAGGAAAAGCACCCGGAAATGATATCAAGGAACGCAAAATAACTCTACCCCTGATTTATGCTCTGGAAAAATCACCGGTTAATGAAAAGAAACACATGATCAATATCGTTAAGAAAAAGAAAAAAAGCAGGGATGAGATAAACCAGGTAATTAAATACGTCGAAGATACCGGTGGAATTGAATATGCTGAAACCAAAATGAACCAGTACCGTGATAAAGCTCTGGCAATACTTGACTATTATCCAGATTCCGAGGTGAAAAACTCAATGAAAGAATTTATTCATTATACAACATCACGTAACAGCTGAAAAATCTAACATTATTAAAACACTCAAACTTTGAACAACCATAATATCAACATGCATTCCAATAAATATATTTTCTGCCTTGATTTCAGAGTGCGCGATTATGAATGTGACCTTCAGGGAATTGTTAATAATGCAAACTATCTTCATTATCTTGAACACACACGTCATGAGTTTCTTCTGTCGAAAGGAATAAGTTTTTCAGATCTTCACAATGAAGGTACAGATCTTATTATTGTCCGCATTGAAATTGATTACAAGTTCCCTCTAAGAAGCAAGGATACTTTCAAGGTATGCCTTAATGTAAGAAAGGAAGGAAATGTTCGAATTGCATTCGAACAGGATATTTTCAGACTTCCTGATTACAAACACATTGTTCACGCAGTTGTGATGGGTGCTGCAACAAAAAACGGAAGACCCGTCTCCCCTGAATTTGTACTAAAAAAGCTCAAGCTACCAGATTGAAAAATTATTTATGTACATAGATTAAATTGAAATCATTAAAATATACCCAAATGAAACCTTCAAAATTTATTATCAGACATTTATGTGCTGCATTATTTTTAGCAGTTATCGTAATTCCGGTAGAAAGCCAGTCAATCACAGGTGACTGGTATGGATCAATTTCAGTACAGGGTATTTCACTCCGTATTAACCTTCATGTAACTCGTTCAGAGAATGGCTATAGTTCAACCTGGGACAGCCCGGATCAGGGTGCAATAGGTATTCCCTCAACTACTACAACTTTCACTTACCCTGATTTTTCATTCTCTCATTCACAGGCAGGATTCAGATACTCCGGGAAAGTAACGCCAGACTATTCGGCTATTGAAGGTACTCTATTTCAGGGAGGACAAAAGTTTGAACTTACATTCACACGACGTCCTGTTGCTGCTGCTCCTGGCAGTCAGGCAGCTTTGAAAGAAAAATATGAAAAACAGGAAGTCTATATAACAATGCGCGATGGAATACGATTATTTACATCAATTTATATACCTAAGAATAAAACCGTACTGCATCCGATATTGTTAAACCGGACACCTTACAATATTGAACCAGGAGGACCTGATGCCTTTAATTACTTTATGCAGGTTTACTCAAGATATGCTGAATCAGAATACATTATGGTTTTTCAGGATGTAAGGGGTAAATATATGAGTGAAGGTGTTTTTGAGGATATCAGACCGGTTATACCTGTCAAAACCTCTGACAAAGACATTGATGAAACTACTGATACATGGGATACGGTTGACTGGCTTGTTAAAAATGTTCCAGGTAACAATGGCAGGGTTGGAATATTCGGTATTTCGTACCCTGGTTTTTATTCCACCATGGGAGCTATAAATGCCCATCCTGCGGTAAAAGCAGTTTCACCCCAGGCACCTGTTACTGCATGGTTTATTGGTGATGATTTTCACCACAACGGAGCATTTTTCCTTCTCGACTGTTTCAGTTTCTTTTACAGCAATGGCCACCAGCACCGCACTCCAAGCCGCAGAGGATTTCCATCATTCAAATGGCCTGTTCCCGACAATTATGAGTTTTTCCTTTCACTAGGCCCTATAAGAAATATATCGCCAAAATATTTTGGCGACAGCGTCAAATTCTGGAATGATGCATTTGCACATCCTGATTATGATGATTTCTGGAAAGCTAGGGATCCCAGGCAGTATCTTAAAAATATTAAACCTGCAGTAATGACAGTAGGTGGATGGTTCGATGCCGAAGACCTTTACGGAACCCTGCATACATACCAGGCTATTGAGGAACAGAACCCAAGGACACTTCCAAACACCATCGTTATGGGACCATGGTCACATAGCCAGTGGGCTTTTGGAAAGGCAGAAAACCTTGGCAACATTTATTGGGGTTTAGATGCAAATGAAAAATTTATTCAACTTGAAAAAGAATTTTTTGATTATTACCTGAAAGGTGAAGGTAACGGAAAATTTGCAGAAGCGACCATATTTATAACAGGCTCCAATACATGGCGGGAATTTGATATATGGCCCCCTGTTAACACGGAAGAGAAAAAATTATATCTGCAACCAGGAGGAAAACTTTCATTTACTGCTCCTACCGTTAAATCCAGTTTTGATGAATATGTGTCGGACCCGATGAAACCAGTGCCATATACCGAAGATGTCCACGCGTCCAGAACCGCAGAATATATGACTGATGATCAGAGATTTGCCTCCCGCAGGCCTGATGTTATGGTTTACGCAACAGATATTCTGGCTGAAGATATTACGTTTACAGGACCCCTCACAGCAGATCTTTTTGTGTCCACCACCGGAACAGATGCAGATTACGTAGTTAAACTTATAGATGTTTTCCCGCCCGATATGAAAAATCCTGAGGATAAAAAGATTAACGTGCCCCTTGGAGGTTATCAGATGCTTGTCAGAGGTGAAGTATTCAGAGGTAGATACCGAAACAGTTTCGAAAAGCCTGAGCCTTTTATACCCGGAAAAGTGACCGAAGTCAAATATACAATACCCGATGTGGCTCACACATTTAAAAAGGGACATAGAATAATGATACAGATACAGAATTCATGGTTCCCTCTGGTTGACAGAAATCCTCAGAAATTTGTGAATATTTATAAATGCAGTGAGGAAGATTTTCAAAAAGCCACTCACAGAATATATCATGATTTGAAATATCCTACTAATCTTAAAGTACTTGTACTTAAGGAAAAATAACTCATTATTGAATTGATGATTTTTACATATTTTCATAAACTTCTCAAATAGACTTCTTACTATATTAGGATTTGTAAAATAAACAGAACTGTCTGCAATCTGAATGATATTCTGAATCTGTGTTATAATAGTTTCTCTATTATAAATTTTCTATATATTTACAATGAACCATAATAATTTACACTGATGAAGCCAAAAAGGTTTTCGAGGAGACAATTTTTCACAATTGCTGCTGCCGGAACCGGTACCGTTCTTTTGAATAAAGACTTATCTTTTGCCGCTGGCCTTAACCAGTTTTCTGGTGCTGACCCGTTTAAAATAATAACACTTGGAAAAACAGGTATCCGGACAACACTTCTCGGCATGGGAACAGGCTACAGTGGTTACAACCGCTCTTCAAATATTACAAGAGCCGGAGTTGCTGAATCTGTAATAAAGGCAGCATATGAAAAGGGTATACGGTACTTTGATTGTGCCGACAGCTATGGTACCCACCCATTTACAAGAGAGGCACTCAAATCGTATCCTCGTGAATCTTACGTAATTGGAACAAAAATGTGGGTACTTAGGGGAGGAATCCCGGAACCGGAAAGACCAGATGCAGAAATAGTTGTAGACAGATTCAGAAAAGAACTAAATACTGACTATATCGACATCGTTCAACTTCATTGCATGACTTCCGGAACATGGACCGACGAGCAGAAAAGATTTATGGATGGCCTTGAAAATCTTAAGGCTAAGAAAATAATCAGAGCCCATGGTGTTTCGGTACATTCACTCGAAGCACTTAAAGCAGCTGCAGAAAGCCCGTGGGTTGATGTTATCCATGTTAGAATAAATCCTTTTGGTGAAAGTATGGACAGTAAAGATCCTGATGAAGTTTTACCTGTAATAAAAAAGATTCATGATTCAGGAAAGGGAGTTATTGGAATGAAACTTATCGGTAACGGAAAATTCAGAAATGATCCGGAAAAGATTAATGCTTCACTTAAATTTGTTCTCGGACTGGGTACAGTGGATATGATAATTATAGGCTTTGAAAAACCTGAACAGATTGATGATTATATAAACAGAATGAAAAATAAGGTATTGTAAAATTACAGCCATGAAAACATACAGGCTATTGTTATTATTAATATGCGTTTTTAACTTTTCGCATCGGGCTGAAGGTCAAAATAAAAACAAGAATATTATTATTGCTCCAGGCGCTGAAGTTATAAAACTGGCAGGAGATTTTTCTTTTACTGAAGGTCCTGCAGCAGATAGAAAAGGTAACGTTTACTTTACCGATCAGCCTAATAACCGAATAATGGTATGGACTATCGAAGGAAAACTTGAAACATTTATGCAACCTGCCGGAAGAGCCAATGGTCTGTTTTTCGATAAAGACGGTAATCTATGGGCATGTGCTGATGAGAAAAACGAACTCTGGAAAATATCTCCTGACAAAAAAATTGAAATTATTGTCCAAAAGTATAATAATGCAGTATTCAATGGACCAAATGATCTCTGGATTGCACCCGGCGGAGGAATATATTTCACAGACCCTTTTTACAGAAGAACATGGTGGGATCATACGGAGCGCCCTCAGGACAAACAATGTGTATATTTTCTGCCTCCCGGCAGAAAAGAACCGATAAGAATTATTGATGATCTGGTTCAGCCTAATGGGATTATCGGAACTCCTGACGGTAAAATTCTTTATGTGGCCGACATAGGCGACAAAAAGACATGGAAATATATTATCAACTCTGATGGGACCGTTTCGGGCAAAACCCTTTTCTGTGAAATGGGTTCAGATGGCATGACAATAGATAACAAAGGGAATCTTTACCTTACAGGAAACGGTGTAACAGTATTTGACAGGTCAGGAAACAGAATTCTCAACATACCTGTACCTGAAAAATGGACAGCAAATGTATGCTTCGGAGGCAAAGACAGGAAAACTCTATTCATAACTGCAAGCACAGGTCTTTACGCTATAAAAACTAAAGTAAAGGGAGTTTATTAAGATACAGGTTATCAGATAATGTAAAAGCATCAGCTGTAAATCCATAAAAAGTAAAATAATGACCCACGAGGATTTTATTGTTAAGACCCTTGGGCGAACAAATATAAAGTCGCCATTACTTCAGACCGTAAGAAATTATACTCCTCTATTCAAATTTCTGGAAGAGGACGAAAGAATTCTCTATGACGTTTCTCTTTCTAATTTCAAACGCTGCCTTGAAAAAGGTGAAAACCCGCTTTCTTTTGAAAAAGCAGGCCCACGCGAAAATATATTTTTCGAACCTGCAAAAACAAAAGTTGCTATAGTAACCTGTGGCGGATTATGTCCCGGACTAAATAATGTAATTAGAAGTCTTGTACATGAGCTCTATTACAGATATGGAGTTACCAGGATTCTCGGCATAAAGTATGGTTATGAAGGTCTGGTAGCTAAATACAATCATCCAGTTGTTGAGCTGACTCCTGAATTGGTAAGCAATATACATCTCAGTGGCGGTAGCTTTCTGGGCTCATCAAGAGGGCATCAGGATCCGGCTCAAATGGTTGATACCCTCGAAATTTTAAACGTTAATATTCTATTTTGCATTGGCGGTGATGGGACATTGAGAGGAGCTCATGCAATTCACGAAGAAATCACAAAAAGAAACCTTAAAATTGCAGTTGCAGGAATACCAAAAACAATTGATAACGACATAAGTTTTATTGAAAAATCCTTTGGATTTGAAACAGCCTTTTCAATTGCAAATGACATAATCAGAAATGCTCATAATGAAGCATCAGGAGCATATAACGGCATCGCACTCATTAAGCTAATGGGCCGCGATTCGGGTTTCATAGCTGCTCACGCTGCCTTATCAATTCAGGAAGTGAATTTTGTGCTTATACCCGAAGTACCATTTGATCTTTATGGTCCCAGAGGTTTTCTCAAGATTTTAAGAAAAAGACTCGAAGAAAAACATCATGCAGTGATTGTTGTTGCAGAAGGAGCCGGCCAGGATCTTTTTGAAAAAACCGAAGAAATCAAAGATGCTTCAGGAAATATTAAACACAGGGATATAGGTGTTTATCTGAAAGAAAAGATAACTGAAGAATTTACCGATAAAGGCTTTCCTTTTAGCCTGAGATATATTGATCCAAGTTATATAATAAGGAGCGCGCCTGCCATCCCGAATGACAGCAAATTCTGCAACCTTCTGGCACAAAATGCCGTACATGCGGCAATGGCAGGTAGAACAGACTTTGTTGTCGGCTACTGGAATGATATGTTTACGCTTATTCCCATTCCGCTTGCCACTTCACAGCGGAAGAAAATAGACGTCAACGGTGAACTGTGGTGGCATGTGCTCGAAGCAACAGGTCAGCCTTCAACTATGAAGAACCCATGATAAAAGCAATAATATTTGATCTAGGTAATGTTCTGATAAACTGGAAACCAGCTGATTATTTGAAAAATGCAGGTTATAAAGATACAGAAATTAGCCTCATACTTAAGGATGTTTTTCACAGTGAGGAGTGGCTTAAGCTGGATAATGGAGATATAACCACTCCACAGGCAATAAAAATAATAGCAAAAAAATCTACCCTTTCTGAAAGCGAAATAAGGGCCATATTTGATTTAAGGCTGAAAATAATATCTCCCATCCATAATAATGCCAAACTCCTTCCGGAGCTTAAAAAAAGAGGCTACAGACTCTATTATCTGTCAAACTTCCCTGATGATATTTTCGATGAGGTGAAAAACAAATACAACTTTTTCATGTTTTTTGACGGTGGAGAAATTTCGGCAAGGCTTAACGCTTCAAAGCCCGACAAAAGAATTTTCAGAATATTTCTTGATAAATATATGCTCAAACCGGAAGAGTCTCTGTTTATTGATGATTCAGATATTAATGCAGGGGCAGCTGAAAAACTTGGCATTAAAGCAATTCATCTTGACAGTCCAGAAGTTCTTAAAGAAAAGCTTGAGGAAGCTCTTGGCATAAAATTGAAGATTAGTTGATTTATAGTGCAAAACTGATAATTGACCATTCATTTAATCTTATAATATTTCCATATACTTAATCGGTATATTGGTATCTATCTGGTCGAAAGTCGAATTATGTTTCATTCCGGGTATTAGCTGAAAAGTGGTTTCGTAATATTCTGGCTTTTGATTTGCCTATAAGTTTTTCAATTTCCTGTCCAGGGGCACTTTTAATATCATCAATTGAATTAAAATGTTTCATTAGAATCTCTTTTGTTTTAGGGCCTATTCCTTTTATATTGTCCAGTTCTGAAAATATCATTTGCATGGATCTTTTTTTCCGGTGAAAACTTAATCCGAACCGGTGGGCTTCATTTCTTATTTGCTGAATAAGGCGCAGGGTATATGAAGTTTTATCAAGGTAAAAAGGAAGTGAATCACCTGGAAAATATATCTCTTCCAGCTTTTTAGCAATGCCTATAACTGGTATTTTGGTCTCGAGATTAAGTTTTTCAAGGCTTTTCAATGCGGCATTCAACTGTCCTTTTCCACCGTCAATTATTACCAGGTCGGGCAAAGACTGATTCTCATCAAGCATTCTGCTATACCGCCGATAAACGATCTCTTCCATTGAAGAGTAATCATCGGGACCTTTCACTGTTTTTATATTATAATGCCGGTATTCTGATTTTGAAGGGATTCCGTTTCTGAAAACAACGCATGCTGCGACCGGGTTTTCTCCCATGAGATTGGAATTATCAAAACATTCAATATGTTTGGGAATTAAAGGCAGGTGTAAGTCTGCTTTAACCTTTTCAAGTTTTGATTTTTTTTCTTTTTCCCTCTCCCTTTCCTCCCTTCGCTTTTGTTGCTCCTGCCTGTAATACATAGCATTTCTGACAGCAAGTTCAAGCAGTTTACGTTTTTCACCGGCCGCAGGCACTGTATATTTTATACCTGGCTCAGGAAAATCAGGTAAAAAAGGCACTATTGCTTCTCTGGCATTACTTGATATCTTCTGTTTTATTTCAGTAATACCAAGCCCGAGAAGAGTCTCCTTTTCCTCCTCCAGACGACTTTGAATTTCTAGTGTAAAAGCCTGTATTACAGCGCCATTATGTACTCTCAAATAATTAATATAAGCCCTGTTATTATCTTCAGCATATCCGAAAACATCAACATTTCTGATAAACGTACTTACAATCACTGATTTACTTCTGTATCTTGAAAGCAGTTCTATTTTTTCTTTTACCCTCTGAGCATCTTCAAATCTAAGCTCAGAGGCATAAGATTTCATAAGAGCTTCGAGATGATTTATCACCTCGGAAATATTGCCTTTAATAATGTCCCGGATCTGTGAAATGCTGAAACTATAATCTTCTGCCGTCTGCAATCCAATACATGGGGCTTTACATCTTCCAATATGATATTCGAGACATGCTTTGAATTTTCCTTTTTTTATATTATTTTCAGTAAGACTCAGATTACAGGTCCTCAAAGGATAAAGTTGTCTTACAAGGTCCAGTATTGTTTTGACCATTTGAACTGAAGTATAAGGACCGAAATATTCCGACCCGTCGCGTATAACTTTGCGGGTACTGAAAATTCTTGGAAACGGTTCTTTCTTAACACAAATCCATGGATATGTTTTATCATCTTTAAGAAGAATGTTATATCTGGGTTGATGTTTCTTAATCAGATTATTTTCGAGCAGCAGGGCATCTGATTCAGTTTCTGTAACAATATGGTGAAGCGAAGCTGCGTGGCTCAGCATTACAGCTGTTTTTCCCGGCTGTCTTTTTGAAAAATATGAGCTTATTCTCTTTTTGAGATTACGTGCTTTTCCTACATATAATATCCTGCCCGAGGAATCCAGAAACTGATATACTCCTGGCTTTGAAGGAAGCACTGGCAGTATTGATTTCGGATCTATTGTCATTATTAACCAGTTGCATGCAAAAATACTAAAATAATTACTTTCCTGTAATTCAGCATCTAATTGTTATTATGTTGAATTACAATGCATTAATCTTTAAAATATCAGAAAATATCAGCTAACTGTGAGGGGAACAAATTTGAACTGTTTTGAATCAAACAGGCCACGATCACTTAACTTAAGTTCAGGTATTACAAGCAGTGCCATGAAAGATAGTGTCATAAAGGGTGCTTCAAGCTGGCAGCCGAGTTCTTTTACGATTCCCGACAATATTTCGTATTTTCCAGCTATCTCTTTTACCGGTCTGTCAGACATTATTCCAGCAATGGGTAGCGAAAGCGTTTCTATATTACTACCCGCTGCAACAGATAGTCCTCCCCGTAGTTTAATAATTGCGTTTATTGCATTTACTATATCATTATCATTTGTACCAACACAAATGATGTTATGGCTGTCGTGTGCTACAGAGCTTGCAAACGCACCCTTTTTGAGCCCGAAGCCTTTTATAAAACCTACCGCAAGGGAAGAGTCATTATATCTGTCCTTAACAACAATTTTCAGGAGATCTTCAGAAGGATTTTGAGTTATAAATGAATCATTTCTTACCGGCACAATTACTTCTTTTGTAAAAATTTGTCCATCAAATGCTTCTATTACACGGATCTGGTTTCCGCTGATCTTTACTGAAATTTGTTGGGTTGTTATTTCAGAACAATTGAATTTGTTTGCAGGAGTTCCTCCTTTATATTCATAAAGTAGTTTACCACGATCGAAGACTTTCTCCCCGTTTATCCAGGTCTCCAGAACATTCATTCTGTAAGGAGTATCAACAATAATAAAATCTGCCGGGTCGCCTTCTCTGAGAAGTCCGGTTTCAAGTTTGTAGTGCCGGGTAGGGTTTAAGGTGCACAGTCGTATAACATCAAAGAGGTCAAAACCTTCATTTACAAGTTGTGCAACAAGTAGTCCAATGTGCCTTCTTGCAAGCATCTCCGGATGCAGGTCGTCACTACATAACATGACCATATCCGGATTTGTTCTTATTAGTTCCTTTAAAGAATCCAGATTTCTTGCAGCGCTTCCTTCACGAATCATGACCTTCATTCCAAGGCCTATTTTTTCTTTAGCTTCCTCAAGGGTCACACATTCATGATCGGTAGAAATACCAGCCTCAATATATTTTCTCAGGTTATCTCCTGATAATCCGGGTGCATGTCCGTCAACTGGCTTTTTATATTTATGGGCAATTTTTATTTTGCTTAATACATCTTTATCTTCATAAATAACACCTGGGAAATTCATCATTTCGGCCAGATATTTTATCTCTGGTTTGCTCAGGAGCATATCAATATCGTTTATTCCGATTTCAGCTCCTGAAGTTTCAAAAGGTGTGGCTGGTACACACGAAGGTGCTCCGAAGAAGAACTTCAAGGGAACCTTCAGTCCATCTTCAATCATAAAATTAACTCCAGCAATACCCAGAACATTTGCTATTTCATGAGGGTCAGAAACTACTGCTGTTGTTCCACGTGAAACAGCTTCTTCAGAAAATGACCCCGGTGTACACATTGAACTCTCTATATGGATATGGGAATCAATTAGTCCGGGTATTATGTAAAATTCCTCATTTCTTTCTTTTCTCTTTATCTTTCTTATCCTGCCGTTCTCTATCTCAATCTCAGCAGGGTATATTGTTCTTTCGAAAATATCTATCAAATTGCCAGATATCATGAAAATAAATTTTAAAATTTAAAAAAATGTTCCACGTGGAACATTTATCTCCCCAGATACATAAGCAAAACATTGATATCTGAAGGTGAAACACCACTAATTCTGCTTGCCTGACCAATGGTCTCTGGTCTTATCCGGTTCAACTTTTGTCTTCCTTCTGTTGATATTGATAATAATTCATTATAATTTATGTCTTCTGGAATTCTTAATGTTTCCAGCCTCTTTATTTTATCAGCAATTTGTCTCTCTCTTTTAATATATCCTTCATATTTTATCTTAATTTCGGCACATTCAAATATTTCATCAACTCTTTCCGATTTTAAAGCCTTTAGATCTTTTGCTTTCCTTACCCTTTCCAGTAATTCCTTTAAACCGATTTGAGGTCTTAGTGCTATATTTATCAATTTTGTTTTTTGTATTAAGCATGAGGTTTCCTTTTGCGTTAAAAATTCATTTATCTTTTCTGGTTCAATGCTTTCTTTTTTTACAAACTCGATAATTTCATTTACCATTTCTTCTTTCTCCTCTAATCTTCTTATTCTATCTTCTCCAATTGTTCCCAGTTCATATCCTTTTCGTGTTAATCTTTCGTCAGCGTTATCCTGTCTAAGAAGTATTCTGTATTCAGCTCTTGAAGTAAACATCCTATAAGGTTCATCAATCCCTTTTATGACCAGATCATCAATTAAAACTCCTATATATGATTCATCTCTTGTCATCACAAATGGTTTCTTTCCTTTAATTTTTAAAACAGCATTTATCCCTGCTATTAATCCTTGCGCTGCGGCTTCTTCATAGCCTGTGGTACCATTTACCTGTCCTGCAAAAAATAATCCATCAACCAATTTCGTTTCAAGGTTATGTTTTAATTGCGTTGGTGGAAAATAATCATATTCTATTGCGTATCCAGGCCTGAAAATTTCAACATTTTCAAGACCTGGTATTTTTCTTAACGCTTTCAATTGAACATCAAGCGGCAAGCTACTAGCAAATCCATTTATATAATATTCATTTGTTTCCCATCCTTCAGGCTCTATAAACATTTGATGTGATTTCTTTTCTTTAAACGTTACGATTTTATCTTCTATGCTTGGACAATATCTTGGACCTCTTCCTTTTATTATTCCTGTATACAAAGGACTAAATTTCAATCCCTTTCTTAACTCTTCATGTACTTCTTCATTAGTATAAGTTATATAACAACTTTTTTCATTTTTAATAAATAACTTATTATGCATAAAAGAAAAACATCTTCCATCTCCGTCACCCTTTTGCTCAATCATTTTCGAAAAATTCAAGCTCCTACCATCAATTCTTGCACTTGTCCCTGTTTTTAACCTTCCTACAATGAATCCTTCATCTCTTAATTGATCACTTAAACCAGTTGACGCCAATTCTCCGGTTCTTCCTCCCTGATAATTTTTTAATCCTACATGTATTAAACCATTTAAAAATGTTCCCGCAGTTATAATAACAGCTTTTGAATTAAATTTTGTTCCTGATATTGTTTCTATTCCATTTACTTTATTCTCCTGTATAATGACTTTAACTACAGGTTCTTGCCATATATAAAGATTTTCAGTATTTTCAAGTACCTTTCTCCATTCTCTTGAGAACATTTGTCTATCGCATTGCGCCCTCGGACTCCACATTGCAGGTCCCTTCGATCTATTCAACATCCTGAATTGTATCATACTTTTATCTGTTATAATCCCGCTCATTCCTCCTAATGCATCAATTTCTCTTATAATCTGGCCTTTGGCTATTCCACCCATTGCAGGATTGCATGACATTTGAGCAAATTTCGTCATGTCCATCGTTATCAGCACAGTTCTAGCACCCATTTTTGCTGCAATATGAGCTGCTTCACATCCAGCATGCCCACCACCTACTACTACAATATCATAATTGAATTCCATAATTAATCTCCAAATTTTTCTATCCACAGATTTTCCTCACTTCTCATCTTTTCCCTTTCCTTTTCATTATAATCAAGGAATCCACATAAATGAAGAGTTCCGTGAATTAACACTCTTTCTAACTCATTCTTAACAGATACTCGATATTTCCTGGCATTTGCTTTTACTTTTTCAATGCTTATATAAACTTCACCATTTATAACATTTCCCTCATCATATTTAAAGCTTATTACATCTGTTGCATAATTATGTTTTAGAAATTTCTTATTAAGTTCTTTTATCTCTCTGTTGTTTGTAATAATATAATTGAGGTCACCAGGTATATAATTATAATTTCTGATGACCTCTTCCAAACTCTTTAATAACTTCCTGCTATTTTTAATTCTGTACTTTACTTGATAATAGAAAAATCTCACTATTTAACTTTATTAAATATCAATGTAACCTTGTTTCCTTTCTCATTGAATCTAACTTCATCTGCGAGCTTTCTCATAAGAAAAACTCCTCTTCCTGTTAACTTTTCAATATTTTCAGGCAGTGTTGGGTCAGGTATTTCATTATAATTAAATCCATTACCTTCATCCTCAACCGAAACCTTCAAATCCATCCCTTTATATTCAAATTCAATTTCAACCTCTTTATTTATATCCGACTTATTCCCATGTACTATGGCATTATTTACAGCTTCCATTGTAGAAACCATTATTTTACCGTAATAGTTGCTATCTATACCCATCTCAGCAGATATATCATCAACTATTTTTTCAACTATTCTCAAATTTTTTATCTCTGATCTTATTTTTATTTTTTTGTGCATTTTTAAATATTAATACATAGTACTTTATACTTTAAAATTAAACTTTTGTTTCACTTTCATTCAAAGAACCTTATTCTATTTATTTCTTTACAATCCATTGTTCAGGATCGAGTTTTAATTTATCCTTGAAAATCATAAATTTTAATATTGCTTTTTTACCCTTTTCTTCATCACAGTATACTTCTCCAATTTCTTGCCTGGTTCTAACTTTGTCACCAACCTTTACTTTAACATTTACAAGATTTTGATAAACTGTATAATATATTCCATGCTTAATAATAACTGCCATATTTGCTCCTGGTATCGTCAAAATTCTCGAAACCTCTCCATCAAAAATACTCCTTGCTATTGTATGTCCATAACTTGTTATTTCAATTCCAGGATTATTTTCCGTAACAAAAGCCAGTTCTTTATGCTTTTGAAGCCCAAAATTACCGGTAATTATTCCGTTTTCAACCGGCCATGGTAATCTTCCTTTATTACCTTCGAAATTTTCACTTACCAGTTTTACCTCTGGTGTAATTTCTGTCTTATTTATCCTTTTCCTTTCTTCCTCTATAATTTTTAGAATTTCATTTTCAATTCTTTGTGCGATTTTTTTCTTCTTTTCTAGTTCCTGTTTTAATTCTTTTTCTCTTTTCGTTAAATCCTGTACTAAATATTTCTTTCTATTTACTTCTTTTAGTAATAGCTCCTTCTGACCCTCTTCGCTATCTTTTAACTTTTTCAGTTCATTATAATCATTTTCTAGTCCTTCCTTAATTCTTTCAATTTCTATTTTTAATTGCATTATTATTTCAGCTTCATTTCTTCTGTATTTGCTTAATTGCTGCAAGTATTTCAGCCTTTTGTATCCTTGATTAAAATCCTTTGCAGACAAAACATATATTATCCATGGATATCCTTTAGTTGCTTTGTATGTGTTAATTACAGTCCTTTCATACTCTTTCTTTACTTTCTTTAAATCCTCTTCCATCAATTTTATGGCAAGTTCATTTAATTTGATTCTTTCGTTTACAATTTCACTTTCTTTTTGTATATCGTTAATTATATTTTGTTGAAGAATTATTTTGTTATTAAGTATTCTTAAATCATTTAAACTACTGCTTTTCCTTTTGGCTGTCTCCTTTATCATATTGTCAACATAAGCGACTTCTTCAAGTGTCTTTTTCTTTTGCTCCTCCAGTTCTTTTCTTGTTTGTCCTAATAAACTACTGGTTAAATAAAAGCATATAACGCAGATTATAACCTTTTCTTTCATTTTATTAATTCATATATGTCTTTTTTTGAAATTTAAACCTGGTATAAAATCAATATCACCATACCATGGTATAATATATTTCAGGTTCCTCATTTTCAATTCTACCTTACGCTGCGAATCATATATTCTGATATCCTTTGGTATTACATGATTTTCGCCTTTGAAATTTTTGTATTCTACACTTATTTCTTCTTCGTTTGATATATTTGCCATCTTCAAACTGCTTACCTTATTCCTGTCGGAATTAATTTCCGTAGTAATTTCGAGCCCATTAATATAACCTTTTATCACAACCTCTCCACCATTAATATTAACATCACTTATTATTCCTTTACTATAATTCAAAATATCTCCTACGCATACCTTTAAAAACTCTGCGGGTATTCCCGTAAGCCTTTCAAAATCTGTATTTTTTCCATATAATAGCTCATTATTTATTCTGTCATTAACCAGAATCGTATCATTATTTAGAAATATTCTTACTGCTTCGTAACCATTTAATGCTCTTATGGATATCAGATAAATATTCTCCCGTTTATATTTTATTGAATAATATAAGTTAATTTTTCTCTTTCCTTCTTTCACAGTTAGTCTCCCTTTCTGAATATAAAATCCTATATCAGTTAAATTTTTACTATATGTATTTAAAAGTATTTTATTAATATCAAAATTGTTATCCTTATCACTGGTTATCTGTCGTGAAACAGTGCAACCAGTTACTAAGATTAAAATTATCAGTGTAAAAGCTATTATTTTCTTCGTCCTGTACAAGATTCAATTTCTTTTCTTAGATATTCTTTATTTCTATCTCTATCAATTGCTAACTCCCAATATTTAACAGCCTCATTACATTTTCCTTCCTTCTTTTTAATAAAACCGTAATGTTCAAAATATTCAGGATCTTCACCTTTAAATTCCTCAATTATCTTTTTCATTATACCTGATGCCTTTTTTATTTTTCCCTGTTTGTATAATACCCAGGCATATGTATCCAGATAAACAGTATTTTCTGGTTCCCTGGAAATTACTTCAATTATCATCTTTTCCGCCCTTTTAAGGTCTTTTTCATTTTCCGCAAGGTAATAGCTATAATTATTTAAAATAACACTATTTTGAGGGTCAATTTTAAGTGCTTCTTCAAATACCTCATATGATTTTTCATATTCTTTCATTCGATAATAAATATCTGCTTCAAGTACTCTTGTTTGAATATTGGCTTCCAGATTGTTTCCTGCTAAAATTTTTGCTTTCTTAAGTTCTTCCAATGCAACATCTAATTTTCCAATTTCTATTGCAGCATTAGCATACATTATTTTTGCCAGAAACGACATATTAAATTCAGTAGCACAATCTTTTGAATAATTATATAATTCATTGTATTCCTTATTATCAGACAGAATTATCAATAATTTCTCCCACGCATAATAGTTTTGCCGGTTTCTTTTAATAATATCCTTTAAGTATTCCTTTGCATCATTTATTCTTCCTGCCTTTTCATAATACTCAGCTCTCAAAATTTCACTAATGTAATTTCCTTTTATTTTCTTTTCAACCTCTGAAATTATCTCTTCTATTTTAAGTTTTTCGGATTTATATAAAGCTGTTTTCTCTATTAAGTTTTTAACAGTTAATATTTTTTCTTCTGGCGATATAGCTTCATGATTAATAACTTCAATAAGAATATCTTGCAATACATCATCATTATTTTCCTCAATCAGAAAATTTGCCATCCATAATAAAATCTGAGGATTGTTTGATTCCTTTTTATAAACACTATCATATATTTCATAAGCTTTTTTTACATCACCCGTCTTCCTATAAACTTCTGCTAAAAGAGTAACATATAAGTTTTCATCCGGGTGTTCCTTAATTAATCCTGTCAATATTCTCTGAGCTTCTTTATAATTCTGGCTATCAATGTAACTCTTTACAATTATCAGACTATTATTTTCATTTAATCCATATTTTTCCTCAATTTCTTTATAAACTATGCTTGCTTCCTTCGATTTTCCCAAACTTGAATATAATTGAGCAAGTTGCAACTTTATTTCTGGATTTTCAGAATCTATTTTATTTGCCTTTTCCAGGAAAAATAAAGCACTGTCGGGTTTACCAATTTCCTGAAATACTTCTGAAAGTGTATAACAATACCATATGTTATCCTGTGAAATTTTCCAGGCCTTTATCAGATATTTTTTTGCCTCTTCAGGATTACCTGTTTTCAACATTACTTCAGCCATATTAAAATAAACCGCATCATTGCTTTCATCCCTTTTTAAACATTCTTCAAAACATTTCAGAGCTTCACTATTGTTTCTCTGATACTTATATCTCAATCCTTCTACAAACAGGTAATTAAATTCATCATGATTTTTCTCATTCAAGTTTTTAATGAAAAGATTTTCACTTATTCTTTTTGAGCATGATAAACAAATAAGTAATATCGCAATATATACCTTCCTCATATACATTTTTTAAGTCACTATTCATTTCCAGTATGCCCAAATCCACCCTTATTCCTGGTTGATTCATTTAATTTATCGGTCAATTCCCATTCGACCTTTTCGAACCTGGATATAACCATTTGCGCAATTCTTTCTCCATTCTTAATTATTACATCCTTATCTGATAAATTAATCAATATTACTTTAACTTCACCTCTGTAATCTGCATCTACAGTTCCCGGTGTATTAAGAACTGTTATTCCTCTCTCTGCTGCCATTCCGCTTCTAGGCCTTATTTGTGCTTCGTAACCTTCAGGCAATTCAATATATATTCCTGTCGGAACTACAAATCTCTCCATCGGTTTTAAAACAATATCCTTTTCAAGAAAAGCTCTTAAATCCATACCAGCAGAAAAACTAGTTGCATATTCCGGTAACTTATTTGCAGACTTATTAACTATTTTAACCTTCATAATATTATTTTTTTAATATCGCACTCAAAGCTTTATCTTTAATCTGCGCATAAATTATAAATGCCGCAATAAAAATGGTATTAACAATAAGTTCTTCTGTAATACTTTTATATTTAAAAATATTATCAAATATTACTACTCCTACAGCAACAATGAAATATGGAATAAGTTTTTTCATTTTATAATCGACTGGATAATATTTTGAAGCCAGAACAAACGATAAGATTATCATCGTCATATAAGATGCTACATGTGCCCAGGCTGATGCCATATACCCGTATATCGGGATAAATAAAACATTAATTATTACTGTTACCACTGCTCCAGATAGAGTTATATATACTCCGAAACGTGTTAAATCATTAATTTTATACCATATACTATGATTAACATATATTCCATACAGAAGATATGCAAAACTGATCATTGGAACGACTACAAGTGAATTTCTGTACGGCTGTCCCAGAATATACTGAATTATGGGCCTGTATAAATTAATTATCAAAAACAACAATAGCATAAATATTACAAAATATTTCATCACATATGCATATATTTCCTTAGCATTCTTTTTGTCAGCCCTTTCGAAGAAAAAAGGTTCAGCAGCAAATCTGAACATTTGAATAAATAGAGCCATTAAAACTCCAATCTTATATCCTGCTCCGTATTCACCAACAGTATAAAGTGCTTTATCTTGATCAATAAGCCGACGCAAAAGAACTTTATCTACTGCATCATTCAGAGAACCACCTATTCCCGCAACAAGGAGAGGAAAAGAATATTTTATCATATTTTTCCATATCTCAATATCAAAACCATTTTTTATTTTTACTATATATGGCAATAACATAATTAGTGTAGCACCACTACCTATCAGATTAGCGACGAAAACATATCCAACGCCATACTCAGGATTATAGAATTTTCTTAATATTTCTGTAATTACACCTGTTCCGGATTTATATAAACCTGGGGCAATTTTTAATAAAAATACAACTACACCTATTGTAATTATTACATTTGATATTTTTATTATACTGAATATCAAGGCTTTATTTTCTCTTCTAAGTCTGGCAAACGGAATTGCTGAAAATGCGTCAATAGCCAGTATTGCGCAAAACATTCTTATGTAATCCTGATTGTTTTTATATTTTAAAAGTTCAGAAAAAGGTTCAACGAAAATGTTTGTTAATAGCAAAAATAAACTTGATGTTATAAATAGACTGATTAAAGATGTACTGTAAATTTTTTCATAATCTCTTTTTTGTGAAAACCTGAAAAAGCCGGTCTCCATACCGTACGTTAGAATAATCAGGAAAAGGACCATCCACGCATATAGTTCCGTAATTACACCATATTCTTCTTTTCTGAATATCCGGGTGTAAAAAAAAGTCATTATAGCATAATTCAAGAACCTTGGAACAATGGTCCCCAGACCGTAAATTATTGTTTGTCCTGCAAGCTGTTTTACCTCTTTCACTTCAGTTTATTATTCAACCAATTCATCAATGACTTTGCGTATATATTTAAACGGTCATTTATAATTTTTTAAGATTACTTATATTATCGTCCAAAGTTAAATATCTTTGCATTCATATTTTTATCATAATTATTAACATTATTATTTCCTTATGAGCACGTATTTCAGAAATAAACTTTTTTTAATTATATCTGTTTTTATTCTGGTTACAGGTTGTGCTGGAGACTCTTCAAGCATTTCAAATTTTGTTCTCTTATCCACGAATATGGGAGATATAAAAATTAAACTTTACGATCAGACACCGGTTCACAGAGATAACTTTAAAAAGCTCGTAAATTCTGGCTTTTATGATGGAATTCTTTTTCACCGTGTAATTAATAACTTTATGATTCAGGCAGGTGATGCATCAACCAGAACTCATTCATATTCATATGGAGCCGACACAATTTCTTCTTACACCTTACCTGCTGAAATAAATCCTGAGCTTTTCCATAAAAAAGGTGCCGTAGCAGCTGCACGTCTTGGAAATGATGTTAATCCAGAAATGCGCTCCTCTGGTACACAGTTTTATATTGTTCAGGGAACTGTTCTAACCGATAAAGAACTCGATGCAGCAGAACAAATCATCAATAGAAATCTTAACCAGTTATTATTTCAGCGTCTTTTCAAACAAATTGAAGACAGTAACAGAATTTTCGGATTAAATCTCACAACATCTCAAATCCAGGAAAGAGCTACAATTCGTATGTATGAATTACTTTCAGAATCTAGCCCTTATAAAATACCTGATTATCAGCGTGATATTTACATGACAACAGGTGGTGTTCCCCGCCTCGACCAGACTTATACAGTTTTTGGTGAAGTTGTAGAAGGTATTGATATTGTTGATAAAATTGCATCGGTTAAAACCGATTCAAGGGACAGGCCTGTTGATGAAGTAAAAATATTGCATGCAAGAGTTGTTAAAAAATAGGTTTCAACTTTTATGATAGAAAGAATTAAGCTTTTGAGAGAAGAAATCTCCAGTATTACTCCTGAATCAGGTGAAGACGCAGAAAAATTCAGGATAAAATATCTAAGCAGGAAAGGTCTTGTTTCTTTGCTTTTTGATGAATTCAGAAATATCCCTCCTGAGGAAAAAAAAGAGATTGGCAAGCTACTTAATCTTCTTAAAGAGGAGGCTCAATCAAAATATCAGCTTCTTAAGAGCATATCTGAAAAGACTTTATCTGTCACCAAGGAAAATGATCTTACCCGCACTTCTTTTCCAATATCCCTTGGAACTCGTCATCCTATTTCAATTGTAAGGAACGAGATTATTGAAATATTTTCCCGTCTTGGTTTTACAATATCAGAAGGACCTGAAATTGAAGATGACGATCATGTTTTTACCAGTCTTAATTTTGCGCCTGAACATCCTGCCAGGGATATGCAGGATACATTCTATATATCAAGGTTATCACAGGAAGATTCCAGCCCTGATGATATCCTTCTGAGAACTCACACCTCTTCAGTTCAGGTAAGAGTTATGCAATCCACCCCACCTCCCATCAGAACGATATCACCAGGCAGGGTTTTCAGAAATGAGGCAATTTCAGCGCGTGCCCATTGTATATTTCACCAGGTTGAAGGTCTTTATATTGATAAGAATGTCTCATTTGCTGATCTCAAGCAGACACTTTTATATTTTGCCCATGAAATGTTTGGCCGTGACACAAAAATTCGTATAAGGCCGTCGTATTTCCCCTTTACAGAACCATCAGGAGAAATGGATGTCAGCTGCAGAATTTGCAAAGGTAAGGGGTGCAATGTCTGCAAATACACAGGTTGGCTTGAAATTCTGGGTTGCGGTATGGTTCATCCTAATGTACTTGAATCATGCAATATCAGCAGTACCGAATTTACCGGATTCGCTTTCGGAATGGGCATTGAACGCCTGGCTATGCTTAAATACCAGATTAATGACCTAAGGTTATTCTTTGAAAATGATAAAAGATTTCTTGATCAGTTTCGCAGTTATATTTAATTTTATAATTCTTTGCAGATTATGAATTTAATGTAAATTATTTCTTATGGACCATTCTTCTCAGTCTGTTCCGTTTTGTGAAAATTGTGCATTTGCTATTAACTCAATTTTCAAGTTTCTTAATAAAGACGAAGCAGATAAAATAAATTTCATTAAAGATTTCAGGGTCTTCAAAAAAGGTACAATTCTTTACAAAGAAGGCAACCGTATAAGTGGCTTTTACTGTGTAAACAAGGGTATTATAAAAATTTACAAAACAGGTCCAGATGGAAAAGAGCAAATTATTCGTTTTGCCAAACCCGGCGACATAATTGCATACAGAAGTGTACTCAGCAATGAACCTGCCTGTACCACTGCCAAAGTACTTGAGGATAGTTCCGCATGTTTTATACCGTCTGACATTCTTCCCCAGCTGGTTAAAAGCAACCCGAATTTTGCTCTTGAGCTCGTAAAGCTTATCTGCCAGGAACTTGGAGAAGCAAATTCATATATTACTGACATAGCACAAAAAACTGTTCGCGAACGACTTGCAGAGGTTCTTCTTAAACTTTCGTCTGATTTTGGTCTTGATGAACACAATTTTCTTAAAATTTCACTTACGCGTGAAGAGCTCGCAAATATTGTAGGAACTGCAACTGAATCAGTTATACGGCTTTTATCGGAGTTCAAATCAGAAAAATTAATCGAACTCAGCGGCAGAAGAATTAAGATAGTTAACCGCAAGAACCTGGAAAAAATAAGTCAAAACCTGTAGTTAGCTAATCAGAACAATTTTCCAATCTGTTCTGTTCCTTTTATTCTCCCCAAATGGTTGTAGGCTTTTTCCGTAGCTTCCCTCCCTCTTGGTGTGCGTTTTATATATCCTTCCTTTATCAGAAAGGGTTCATATACTTCTTCTATTGTATCACTCTCCTCTCCCACTGCCGTGGCAATTGTATTTAAGCCAACTGGTCCACCTTTGAATTTATCGATAATAACTGACAGGATTTTATTATCCATTTCGTCAAGTCCGTTATTATCAATATTTAATGCCAGCAATGCTGTTTTTGTTATCTCCAGGTCAATTATTCCGGTTCCTTTAACCTGCGCAAAATCTCTTATTCTTCTAAGTAAAGCATTTGCAATTCTTGGCGTACCCCTGCTCCTTGATGCTATTTCTTCTGCAGCATCATCTTCTATTCTTATGTTGAGTATTGAAGCAGATCTTTTAACAATACTTTTCAGAACTTCAGCTTCATAATAATCGAAATGAAATTTTATTCCAAACCTTGCTCTTAAAGGACTTGTTAAAAGACCTGAGCGTGTTGTTGCACCAATTAGTGTGAATTTATTTAATGTAAGCTGTACAGATCTGGCACTTGGTCCTTTGTCAATCATTATATCAATTTTGAAGTCCTCCATAGCTGCATACAGATATTCTTCAACTACAGGACTTAGACGATGTATTTCGTCAATAAAGAGAACATCCCCTTCTTGAAGACCAGTAAGTAAACCTGCCAGATCACCTGGTTTATCAAGAACAGGTCCGGATGTAGACTTCATTCCAACACCCATTTCATTGGCAATTATTGATGCAAGAGTAGTCTTTCCCAGTCCAGGTGGTCCGTGAAGCAGAACATGATCAAGTGCTTCTTTACGCTGTCTGGCAGCAGTAACAAAAATGGTAAGATTTTCTATTATTTGTTTCTGTCCTTTAAAATCAGAAAAAGTAAGAGGGCGTAACTTTTTTTCAAATTCCCTGTCGGTAACCAAAAGTGATTCCTTCCTGATATTAAATTTATTCATAATTTAACAGTTCATTTCATTTAATAAGCTTTACATCACTTTCAGGAAGTTTTATTTTAATCCCATTTATACTTGTTTCTGTGTCGTTCTTATATGTTACTGTCAGAAATACAGTACCGTCTTCATTATATTTTTTCCAGGTTTTTTCTCTAATCCCCATCTTATAATATCTTTCTTCTTTTATTCTCCCGTTTTCATAATAATAAATATGAAGGCCATCAGCATTTCCCTGAACAAAGTTTCCTTTAAACCTTAATTTACCGTCTTCATAATACGACTTCCATAATCCATCTCTTAAACCCATTATATATTTTCCTTCTTCAATGGTATTTCCTGTCTTTATAAACCATTCTCCGTTTCTTTCTCCATCACTGTATTGGCCTCTTGCAATTATTTCACCACTTCTTGAATATTCTATATAGTTTCCATCCCGCTGGCCCTGAAAATATTCTTCCTCCCTTAAAAGTGAACCGTTTTCGTAATACCATTTCCACAGGCCGTTCGGATTATCGTTAGTAAAATACCCTGTCTGCTCGAGTTTGCATTCCGTATTGTAAAATTTCCATAATCCTGTTTTTCTGTTCGCTGTATATTGTCCTTCAGCCATAATAGTTCCGTCGGGATAATAATCTTTCCAGTTTCCATTCCTGTTCCCTGCTTCATCTACTATACCTTCTGAAACAAGAATACCATTATCATTATAAATTTTTGAATTTACAATTTTACCATCCTTATATTCTCTATGAATACCAACTGGCAGATTGTTTCTGTATGCTCCGCTATATATCAGCATACCCGTCTGATCATAACGGTTTACTACTTCAATTTCTGAATTATCCTCAACCCTTGAATTTACAATAGCTCCGTTCTCATATAGCATTGTAAGAATAAGATTGCCTTTTTCATCATATTCTTTGTAATATCCATGCAGTTGATCATTCTTGTATGTTCTTTCTGATTTTATTGCTCCTGATGGATAGAATTCTTTCCATGTACCCTGTCTCAGACCCTGTTCGTCTCTCCTGTTTATTCTTTCACGACTGATCAAAAAGTCATTATTATATTCAAGTAATGTTATAATTTCTCCGTTCTGGTCAAATTCTTTTGATATTCCCTCCTTTTTACCATTTCTGTAGTTTATTGTCTGTTTGATTCTCCCATCGGGATAATAAATGAAAGCCGTACCTTCCTTTTTATCTCCTGCGAAAAGTTCTTTTGAATATACATATAAACCATATACAGGGTCTTTTTTGTATTTATAGTAGTATCCATTCTTTTTACCATACAAATAATTTATTTTTTCCAGTGTGTCACCCACTTGGTCATAAAAAACCCATATACTGTCGAGCATAAAGTTTGTTCTTTTGCCTTCCGATTTCAATATCCCGGTTACGTAATAGCTCTTCCAGTATCCGTCGGGTTTACCATTCCTTATATAACCTTCACTTGAAATACTTCCGTTTGGATATCTGAAAACATGATAACCATCAGGTAAATTTTCCATTACCTGAGCGCATAACCTTATTGAAAATAAAATAGTTACTACTAAAAGTATTTTTTTCATTTCCCTTATTAACCAATCCTTGAAGATACTTCAAACATTCTTAAAACAGACTTTGAGGCCCTTTTTATTATTTCTTCATCCAGAATTATTTCAGGTTCTTCATTGAGAATTGTATAATATATTTTTTCAAGTGTAATCATTTTCATATAGTTACATTCACTGCAGGCACAAGATAAATCGGATGGTGGTGCAGGTATATATTTCTTATTCGGATTTGACTTAATCATCTGATGTAGAATGCCTGGTTCAGTAGCAACTATATAAATTTCGCCATTATCTTCTTTTGTAAATTTAAGTAATGCTGAAGTTGAACCAATAAAATCAGCAATCATTCTTACTGGTAATTCGCATTCTGGATGGACAATTATTCTGGCATTTTTATACTTTTTCTTTAATTCAAGGATTCCTTCAAGTGAAAATTTTTCATGAACATGACAGGCTCCATCCCAAACAATTATATCTCTTGTGGTTTTACTTTTTATGTAGTTACCAAGGTTTCTGTCGGGTGCAAAAATTATCTTTTCATTTTCAGGTAGAGATTCAATTATCTGTAGCGCATTTGATGACGTACATATGATATCAGACATTGCCTTTATTTCAACTGAAGTATTAACATATGAAACAACCGTTCTTCCTGGGTTTTCTTCAATAAATTTTTTAAATTCTTCAGGTGTACATGAATCTGCTAGTGAACATCCTGCGTTAATATCGGGGATCAATACCTTTTTTTCAGGAACCAATATTTTCGCAGTCTCAGCCATGAATTTAACTCCTGCAATTACTATAATCGAAGCATCAGCTGACGAAGCTTTCTGTGCTAATGCAAGACTGTCTCCAACGTAATCGGCGATATCCTGTATATCTGGAGTCTGATAAAAGTGCGCAAGTATGATTGCGTTCTTTTCTTTTTTGAGCCTTTCAATTTCTTTTATGTAATCTATTTCTGTCATTTCCCAGGATGTTAAATATATCGGTTTTTTAACAGTGTTCTTTATTACAGGTTTAAAAATTTTTCTTAAAAGAATTAGAATATATTCTGTTAATATTGTTGAAATAAAAAATAAAATTTGCTTTTAAATATTACAATCACATACATAAAAACATGTTTTAAACATGTCAAAAAGTATACCATTTTTGATATTCAGCATTTTAAACATTATATTAACATCTGTTAATTTATAAATATCTTCATAAAAACATAAACAAAATTAAATGTTAAATTGTTTATAAGAGGTTTAAGGTCTTTTATTAAATTTTCAAAAAATAGTATCTTAATAAATTCTAATGATTTATAAACAGATAAATAAAATTGTTGTTAATAAAATATTGATTTGATCATCTCTTTGATTTATTTGTATCTGGTGATTACCTTTACGCATTGTCTGAATATTGTAATTCGGATTAAATAAATTAATGAAAATGAAAAAAATAGGTATTGCCAGTGATCATGCTGGTTATTTTCTGAAAGGCAAAATAATTGAATTTCTGAAAAAAAATGGATATGAATTCAAGGATTTTGGAAGTTTTTCGGATGAAAGTACAGATTATCCAGATTATGCTCATCCTCTTGCTTTATCAATTTCGAAAGGTGAATATGACCTGGGAATAACTATTTGTGCTACAGGTAATGGAATAAATATGACAGTAAACAAACATCAAAAGATAAGGAGTGCGCTTTGCTGGAATGAAGAAATTAGTCGTTTAGCCAGGGCACATAATGATGCCAATATATGCGCTTTGCCTGGCAGGTTTATCTCGGAGCCGGAAGCAATTTTGATTGTCAGGACTTTCCTTACCACTGAATTTGAGGGTGGAAGACATACTAACAGAATAGCAAAAATTCCATTAAAGATTGTTTAACATGATTTCAAATACATGCAAATATGGAATCAGAGCTCTGGTTTATCTGGCAAGTAAAACGGATGGATCAGGTAGTATTAATATTAAAACGATTTCCAGGGACCTTAATCTACCGAATCCTTTTCTGGCTAAAATACTTCAACAGCTTGTAAGAAACAAAATTTTATATTCGTCAAAGGGGCCTCATGGAGGATTTTCTTTTGCAAAGGATCCATGTAAAATCAGTATTTATGAAATTATATCAATTATAGATGGAAATGAATTATTTGAAAATTGTGTAATACATAACCGTACATGCAAATCAGCTGATGCAGAAAAACTTTTATGTCCTATTCACGCAAAATTTTCAAATATCAGAAATGAAATAGTTAAGCTTTTCAGGGAAACTACTATAAGTCATCTTGTAGAATCGGCAAAACAATCCAATGAAATAATGTTATAATTTCTTTTTATAGTTGTTTATAACATACCATATTATCACCACAGCTATAATACCGGAGAGGTTAAACATCATATCTGCAGGTTCTCTACTTCTGCTGTTTGTAATTATTGGCTGGAGAATTTCAATGATCAGGCCATAGGCAAAAGTTATAGAAATAATTAAGACATAATGTATTTTATTTTTAATCCTGTTTCTGTTTTCAAACAGGATTAAAAACGTCAGACAGGCGTACATCAGAAGATGTACAACTTTGTCGATATTTTGCAGATGTAGAAAATTGATTTTGCTGATGCTTTTGGAACTGGTAAAGCTGGAAACAGCAATCAGAGCTGAAAACAAAATAGAAAGTATGTTATTTCGGAAGAATTTCATGAAGGTAAATATAAAGTAAATTTTGTAACATATAATTTCATAATTTTATGCAGGACATTGTAATATGGCCGGAATATACATACACATACCGTTTTGTAAAAGTATTTGCCATTACTGTGATTTTTACAAAGTACTGGATGAAGATAATCACAGCAGGTTTATTAATGCTGTTCTTCTGGAAGCGAAATTAAGAAAAGATTATCTCTCAGGGGAATCTGTATCAACGATCTATTTAGGGGGTGGAACGCCTTCGGTACTGAGTGTTAAAGAGTTATCTGATTTAATTGATGGATTATATGGAATTTTCAATGTTGAAAATGATTGTGAGATAACAATTGAAGTAAATCCGGATGATGTTGGAATTGAATGGTTGAATGAAATCAGGAAAATAGGATTTAACAGGTTGAGTTATGGAATACAATCGTGGAATGATGATATTTTAAGGATGCTTAATCGTCGACACAACAGTAAACAGGCTGCAGAGGCTCTTATTTTTTCTGAAAAAGCCGGGTTTGAAAACATTTCGGTTGACCTGATATATGGTATACCCGGGTATGATTCTGCCAGCTGGGGAAAAGATCTTGAACAGACCTTTGGATATAACATTAAACATCTATCAGCTTACCATATGACAATAAAACCGGAAACATTCTTCGGGAAGCTTAAAAAAGCCGGTAAACTAAATGAACTGGATGAAGAGGAAAGCAACAATCAATTTAACCTTCTTATTGAAAAAGCTGAAAATGCCGGTTTTATTCAATATGAAATTTCAAATTTTGCAAAGGAAGGATGGTTTTCCAAGCATAACAGTAACTATTGGAGGCAGGTAATATATATCGGGCTGGGTCCTTCGGCACACTCTTTCAACAGGATATCAAGACAGTGGAATATTAGCAATCTTGAAAAATATATATCTGCGGTTGAGAGCAATAAAAAATTCTATACAAGAGAAGAACTGGACAACAAAAAAATATTCAACGAATACATTTTGACTTCCCTCAGAACTATGTGGGGGATAGATCTTGACTATATAGAAATAAATTTCAGTAAGGAAGGCTACGATTACGTGATGAACTTATCCAGGAAATTTATCGATTACGGGTTAATGAGACTTGAAAACAATCATCTCGTTCTTACCAATACAGGAAAAATGATATCAGACAATATCATTTCTGAATTTATGATGGTATAGTAACTAATGCTGATTATCTTTATCTTTTTGTCAGCATAAATGTAAATGTACCGATCAGATTTCCTTCAAGGTAGAGTTCGCCGTTATAGTTACCCGGAATAAAATCTCCCGTATTGTCTACATATATACACATATCGACATCCTGATTGATGTAGTCTACACTCCGGCTTTCTGTATAAATCATTTTTGTATTTCCGTAATCGAATAGGTTGTCTGGACTTGTAGTAATTAACAGCTGATCGGGTCTTATGATTCTCATATATACGGTCTTTTTACCAGCAGTTGCGATGGGATTTTCCCTGAGGGTAAAGCATACCCGGAGTTTGTCGAGACGATCAATTCTTGTGGTCTCTTTGCGGTTTTTATTCAGAGCAACTGCCACTATGTTTTTAGCCTGTATAACTGAAGCTATTTCGACTTTTGTTGATAATTCTTCTTTAACTTTTTCAAGTTCAATATTGGTTTTCTGAACCTGACTGAATTTTTGCCTGATATCTTGATTTTCAGCTGCAAGTAATTTATTACGGGTATTAAGTGAATCTATCTGGACTATATAGCTTTTCATTATTTCTCTGAGGGTATTTATTTCGGCACGGTACTTTTTAATGAGTTCTACATTTGACGCATTTATTGACAGGAGGCGGCGTATACGTTCTCTTTCCCGGGCAAGCTGTGCATTAAGTGAATCATTATTTGACCTGAGGGTATCATACCCGTACATTATTTTCCGTATTTCATTGGCCAGGGAATCTTTTTCATGTGTGAGTACAGTCTCCATTTCAATCATTTTATTTTTCTGTGAGAAATAGCTTATTACCAGAAAAATAAAAGCAATGGAGAGGATAACTGTAATAAAAATAAGAAAAACCGGAGGTTTATTCTGTGGAAAACTATTGTTTGTTTTATTTGAATCAGACATGTTTAATTAATTTAGGGGATAAAAATAATAATATCAGTTTATATTTATGGTGTTTTAAAAATTAATTAGCGTTAAATTTTTCATTTTGATATTAACTTAGTTAATGATCCTTGTATGAGTGGATTTTTTGGTGCAGTATCAAAATCATCTTGTGTTGAAGATGTTTATTACGGAACCGATTATCATTCACATCTTGGAACCAGGCGAGCGGGGATGGTTTTTTATGAACCCGGAAAAGGTTTCAGGCGTGAAATTCACAGCATTGAAAATGCATATTTCCGCAACAAATTTGAAAATGCACTCTCAATGTTTGAAGGTAATGCAGGGATGGGCATTATAAGTGATACCGATCCCCAACCTCTTCTATTTAATTCCCATCTTGGCCCTTTTGCAATTGCAACGGTAAGCAGAATTGTAAATATAAGTGAGCTTGAGAAGTATTTTCTCGAAAAAAAAATACATTTTACAGAACATTTTGAAGGGAATATTAATCCTACTGAAATTGTTGCAAATCTGATTTGCGAAAAGGATGATTTTGTTTCCGGCATTGATAATGTTTTTGAAAAGGTCAAAGGGTCGTGTTCTCTGTTGATTCTCACTTCTGAGGGGATAATTGCTGCACGTGACCGTCTTGGGAGAACACCGATTGTGATAGGTAAAAAAGAGAGTGCTTATGCAGTAGCAACAGAATCAAGTTCATTTGCCAATACAGGATATAAAATTGTATATTTTCCAGGACCTTCTGAGATTGTTCTGGTGAAGGAAGATGGTTATACACAGTTGAAGAAGCCATCTGATGAGATGCAGATATGTGCTTTTCTATGGGTTTATTATGGTTATCCACCTTCGTATTATGAAGGGATAAATGTTGAAGAGTGCAGGTACAGGTGTGGTGCAGCTCTTGCTAAGAGAGACGTAATTGAAGCGGATTTTGTTTGCGGTATTCCGGATTCGGGAATTGGTCATGCAGTTGGTTACAGCAATCAGAAAGGTTTACCGTATAAAAGAGCATATTCAAAGTATACCCCTACATGGCCAAGAAGTTTCATGCCACAGGACCAGAGCCAGAGGGATCTTGTAGCCCGAATGAAACTGATACCGAATGACGAAATAATAAAGGGAAAAAGAATAATTTTTCTGGATGATAGTATTGTAAGAGGCACACAATTGAAAGAAAGTGCAAAGGAGCTCCGCTTATGCGGAGCAAAAGAAGTACATATGAGAATAGCATGTCCTCCACTGATGTTTCCCTGTACCTTTCTTAATTTTTCCCAATCTCGTTCTATATATGAACTTGCAGGGAGAAAAGCGATAAGGCAGCTCGGAGAAGACAGTAAGGATATTACAGAATATACCGACCCGGATTCTCCGAAATATAAGAAGATGGTATCCTGCATTACCGAGAATCTATGCCTTGATTCATTGATGTACCAGAGGCTGGATGATCTGGTGAAAGCTATAGGACTGCCAAAGGAAAAACTATGTACCCACTGCTGGGATGGAAGCAGTTATTTTTAATATTTACTTTTAAATGTAATTCATTATGAAATATGTAGGTGCACATGTTAGTGCAGAAGGAGGTGTACATAATGCACCCTTGAATGCACACAGAATAGGTGCAAAAGCATTTGCTTTATTTACCAAAAATCAGAGACAATGGTTTGCGCCACCACTGTCAGAGGAAGTCATAAAGTTGTTCAGACAAAACTGTGAGACTTTAGGTTATAAATCATTTCAGATTCTTGCTCATGACAGTTATCTAATAAATCTGGGTCATTCAGAAAAGGAGGCTCTTGAAAAATCGAGGAAGTCGTTTTTAGAGGAATTTAAACGATGCGAACTACTCGGTCTTGATCGTCTTAATTTTCATCCCGGAAGCCATCTGAACCTTACAGGAGAAGAAGATTGTCTTAAGATTATTGCAGAGTCAATAAATATTACACTGGAAAAAACCAGGGGAGTTACTGCTGTGATTGAAAACACTGCAGGGCAGGGGACAAACGTTGGTTATAAATTTGAACAGATCAGATATATAATTGAACTTATTGAAGATAAGACCAGGGTAGGAGTCTGTTTTGACACCTGTCATGCTTATGCGGCCGGCTACAACATTAAGGATGCAAAAGGATTTATGGAAACATTTAAACTTTTTGATGAAATAATAGGAATTAATTTTTTAAGAGGGTTACATATTAATGATTCAAAGAAGGAATATGCATCTCGTGTTGACCGTCATGAAAATCTCGGAAAAGGATTTCTTGGCGAAGAAGTTTTCAAGTTAATTATGAATGATTCACGCTTTGATAACATACCAATTATACTCGAAACACCTGATGAATCACTCTGGGAAGAAGAGATCAGAAAACTCTATTCTTATGTTAAGTAATAAGACTATTTTTTGAATAATAATTTGTTGTAAATCTCTTTTGATTTCAGGAGCTCCCTGGTGGTTTCGTATCCTATTCTAAAAATTTCTTCCGATTTTTCCGGGTCAAGAACCGGATAATTTTTGAGTTCTGTCGGAGCAATTAAAAGGTCAAACCTTGTTGCTTTTGAGTTTACCTCACGCGACAGGTTAAGAAGAAATGTTCTCTCGGCTATTTTGATAAGACTGTTAAAGTTTTTCTCAGGGCCGGTCGGGTTTACATATGAACCAATTATCACCCTGCATTTTCCTTCGAGTGGTTGGATTGGCAGATTGTCGAGAACACCCCCGTCGAAATATGTTATTCCTTCAATAATTACAGGTTTGAATATTACAGGTATACTTGCAGATGCGATTACAGTTTTAATGAGATCTCCTTTCTCGAAATAGACGGCCTTTCCATTATTAAAGTCTGTTGCAGTGACGTAAAGTTTTATTTTAAGTTCGTCGAAAGTTTTCGCCCGGAGATGTTCTTTAAGAATTTTTTGCACTCCTGAGATAGACAGCAGGCCTGTTTTGCTGACTGAAGGGCGCATGTATTCGAGCCAGCTGCGTGAACGCATTATATTCATTATTTCGTCGGGCGTATATCCGTCGCAATAAAGAACGCCTGCAATAGCCCCGGCACTTGTTCCTGCAACTGCGTCGGGGAAAATACCAGCTTCATTAAGTGCTTTAAGAACACCTACATGCGCAAAGCCCCTTGCGCCACCGCCGCTTAGAACAAGTCCGGTTTTATATAAAAATTTATTTTCTGCCATGATTTTAAGAATAATTCTTTATTGATTTTCAGTCATTCAAAAAGAATAAATTATATTACAAATATCATTATTTTAAATGATTCTCACACACAAATAAAAATTTTAAACGATATGTTCTGAAAGCAAAAATAATTTTGTTACAATTATTTGCAATTAATTTATATTTTGGCAGAAGAATAACTTTTAAAAGTATTGTGATGCAGTTTTTACTTATTGCTTTTGACGGAAAAGAGCCCGGAGCTGAAAATTTAAGGGCCAAGGTACGGCCGGTACATCTTGAAAAAATAGCAGAACTTAAAAGAAAAGGCGAATTTCTTTTCGGGGGTGCAATACTGGATGATGAAGGCAGGATGAAAGGTTCGATGATTGTATATGAGTTACCTGACAGACAGTCTCTTGAAGAGAGGCTTAAAGATGAACCTTATCTCTATGAGGGGGTCTGGCAGAAGGTAGAAATTTACCCTTTCCGGCTTGCCAGAATAGATTAGAAACATATTATGTTGAACATTAAATATTTAATGACATGAAAAAGACACTTTTTTTACTGGCATTAATTTCTCTGGCAGTAACTGCAAGAGGGCAGCAAGCAACAAAAGGGGATATTCCATTTAAGTATGAGGAATTGACATCTCCTCAATTTGTAAAGGCTGTAGAAAAGGCAGGGGGTGTGTGTGTGATTCCCATAGGAGTTTTTGAAAAGCACGGACCTCATTTGCCGCTGGGAACAGACCTTTTTGAAGCAAGGGAAGTTGCATTCACTGCAGCGAAAAAGGAGTATGCTGTGGTTTTTCCTCCTTATTATGGAAGTCAAATTTTTGAGGCAAAACATCAACCCGGAACTATTGCGTATAGCAGCGAGCTGATATGGAAAATGCTTGAAGAGACCTGTAATGAACTGGCAAGAAACGGGCTTAAAAAGATAATACTTCTTAATGGCCATGGAGGTAATACAAATTTCCTGCAGTTTTTCTGCCAGTCACAGCTGATGAAAAATAATGGATATATTGTTGTTCTTTTCCGGCCTGGTGAAGTACAGTCACTTGCAGGTGAAATAAAATCACTGAAGAAGGCAAAACTCGATGGCCATGCAGGTGAAGAAGAGACATCGATGATGTATTTTATACGTCCAGATCTTGTTGATACTGAGTCGATGACTAAAGAGAGTGGACTCGATCAGGGACGCTTGAAACAGCTGAAATATGGATACACAGGAATATGGTGGTATGCAAGTTTTCCGAACCATTATGCAGGTGACGTGGTTCAGGCAAACAAACGACTGGGAGAACTTCTTGTTGAGCAGGATGCTGTTCAGCTTGCAGAGCTTATTAAATTTCTGAAGAGTGATAATTCTATTGAAAGATTGCAGGAAGAGTTTTTCAAAAGAGCGGAAAATCCTATGGCAAAATAAGCTACGAAAATAACAGAACTGAGTTTGTATATAATAATCCCCGGGTGAAAAATGATTAACGGGAAGAAAATAGCTGTTGTTCTTCCGGCGTACAATGCAGAAAAGACTTTAAAGCAGACATATGAGGAAATACCCGGGGATATTGTTGATTTTATAATTCTTACAGATGACGGCAGCAGTGACAGGACTCTGGAGCTGGCAAGGAAGCTTTCAATAGATCATATTATCAGGCATGAGGTAAACAGGGGGTATGGTGCAAATCAGAAAACCTGTTATGACAGGGCTCTTGAACTGGGCTCTGATATAGTTGTTATGCTGCATCCCGATTATCAGTATACCCCAAAACTTATACCGGCCATGTGCCATCTAATTGCATCAGGCTTATATGATGCTGTTCTGGGTTCCAGAATTCTGAGCAAAGGAGCTGTTAAAGGAGGTATGCCTCTTTATAAGTATATTGCCAACAGAATTTTGACGTTTTTTCAAAATATTCTTCTTAACCAGAAACTATCTGAATATCACACCGGTTACAGAGCATTTTCGGCAGAATTATTAAGGAAAATAAAATATCATAACAATTCTGATGGATATATCTTTGACAATGAATTACTGGCACAAATAATTTATCTGAAAGCCAGGATTGGTGAGATATCATGTCCGGTTCGCTATTTACCCGAAAGTTCATCAATTGATTTTTTCAGAAGTATTATTTATGGCCTCGGTGTGATTTGCGTTTCGTTGAAGTTTGTTTTGCAGAAAACAGGTTTATTCAGTTTTAAGTTATTCAGTTTTCAGGAAAGTGTAGAAAGTTAATGCACAGGCAGTGAAGAAAGGAAAAGGAAAAGCCAGAAGGTTTTCAGCAGAAAGTCAGGGGAAAGGGTATAAAAATACAACTCTGATTGCAGTACTTTTTATTACTGTCGTGCTTACATTAACGGCTTACCGCAGGGCATTTGACAATGAGTTTGTTGACTGGGATGACTTTACATACGTTGTGAACAATAATCTTGTCAGGAGCCAGGCCGATACAGTTCTTGATGATATCTTTTCTATTCCTGTATCTTCGAATTATCATCCGCTTACAATATTATCTCTAAGACTTAACAACAACAGCTGTCAGACTTGCCAGAACGGAATTTCACCTGCTCCGTTCATAATGTGGAATATTATACTACATCTGGCAAACACTGTTCTGGTTTTTCTTCTGGTTTACAGGCTTAGCGGAAAGAAAGTTTTTGCATCTTTTTTTGTAGCGGTAGTTTTCGGAGTTCATCCTCTTCACGTGGAATCGGTAGCCTGGATTTCGGAAAGGAAGGACGTTCTTTATTCGTTTTTCTTTCTTTCTGGACTTCTATCATATCTTGCTTTTAAAGATGCGACAAGTTCAATATACAAAGCTCTGTTTTATATACTGACTTTCATACTTTTCGTCTTTTCATGTCTATCAAAGGCTGTAGCTGTGGTATTTCCCCTTGTGCTTGTACTTATTGATTACTGGACAGAACCTCATTTTGATAGAGCGAATATCCTGCAGGTAATAAAAAAATGGACTGATTTGCGAAGAATCCTACTGATTTTACCTTTTCTGGTAGTTTCACTATTTACTGGCCTGCTTGCTTATCATCTGCAGAATGGAGAAAACTTTCTTGGACTGATGCGGATTGATAAGGATTTGCCCGATGTTGTAAATACAGTACGAAAACTTACAGTATTTCAGCGAATTGGTATAGGATGTGCAGGTCTTGTTTCGTATTTAATTAAGTTCTTTTTGCCTTTTAAACTTTCAGCAATATATCCTTATCCGCCTGAAGAAGTAATGAAAAGTGCAGGATTTATTGCTGGCATGGCTGTATCCACACTGATTACCATTGCCATTGCGGTCACGTCCGTTGCTTTTATGAAGAAAACAAAAATTTTGCCTTTTGGGACAGCTTTCTTTTTCATTACTATAATGCTTGTTCTGCAGTTCATTTCGGTTGGTATAGCTATTAAAGCCGACAGGTATACTTATATTCCGTATATCGGACTGGCTTTCATTCCGGCGATGTTTATTGAAGAAAAATTAAGGGAGAGAACCAGGAAAACGATCGTAATTATTTCCTGCTTTTTTGTAGTTTTTCTCTGGTTTCTGACTTCAAGGCAGGCCGATGTTTGGCAGAATACTGAAACTTTGTGGACTGACGTTATAAAGAAGTATCCTGAGGCTGAAACTCCCAGGGCTTCACGTGGCAAGTTTTACACAAGGAAATCGCTGAGTGCTAAAAGTGTATCAGAAAAAACATATTTTGAAGAAAAGGCATTAGCCGATTTTATGGTTGCTGTCAAGGTTAGAACCAAAAACACCGATGTTTATGAAGGTATTGGTTATATTCTGGCTTCAAGGGGTGATTACAAAAAGGCACTTGAATATTTTAATCTTGCCATTATAGCAGATCAGCAGAATGGTAGTGCTTATTACAACAGGGCACTGGTATATACTTCACTGAATATGCCTGAGGAAGCAATAAAAGATTACACAACGGCTCTTCGATACAGTCCTGAAAAGAAAAGAGAGATAATAAATAATCGTTCGAATCTTTTGCTTGAAACAGGCCGTTTTAGAGAAGTTATCCCAGACCTTGATTATCTTATTTCGCTGGAACCGACGAATCCAAATCATTATTTCAACAGAGCCACAGCCCGTCTAGTAACAGGAGATATTCAGGGGGCGGCAGCTGACCTCAGACAGGTTCTGCGCCTGAATCCGGCCGACAGGGAAGCTCTCGAGCTGCTTAAAAAAATTCAGTCGGGGTAGTTCATGATAGATCTTAATTCATGAGCCACTTTTCTGAAAAGACAGCGTGGGCTATATTTTTTACGTTTGTTTTACCGCCATCGGCTGGTATCTGGTTGGTAAATGTGATGTGAATAAGCTCATCATGTCCCTGGATAATTGCGGGATAGTGTGCTCTTGTCTGGCTTCCGGGTTCGCCGTTTACGATACTTTTTGAATATGGCCATGTTTTGCCTTCATCTTCAGATAGTTTTACGGTAAGTCGATGCCGGCCCGATTCAAGGTCGTTAGATACCAGAACCCATTTTCCGCTTTTAAGTACAACTATGTCAGCAGCAGAGCCGGGGTTGGGTATTTCTGTATCCTGCACAGTGCTCCATGTTGCACCTCTGTCGAACGACCTGCTTATCATCAATCTTTTGGGCTGAGGTCCGTTGTCGCGCATAAATGCTGTAATAGAACTATCATTGCACAGGGCAAGAGCAGGCTGAATTGAACCGGCTCCAACAATGGGTTCGCTGAATTGCCATGAATTGCCGTTGTTATCAGAAATAGCGATTAAAGAAAAATCAAATCCGTCAGAATAGAGGGGCAGAAGAATCCGGCCTCCTGTGATGAGAGGTTTGTTTCTGGTCTGCCATCCTATACGGCGCCTGAGAGGATACCCCAGTCGGGTTCGTATCTTTTCTCCCTTTTCGTTAATTTCCATACCGTCGGCAATAAAGTCAACACCTTTTGCAATATCCATATATCTTTGCAGGGAAACATTCCAGAGTTCTTCGGTAATGAAACCTTTTCCGTCCGGTGAAAGATAACCTGCTGATACCAGATAATCGTGGTATTCTCTGTATTTTCTTTCGAGTGTCTTTACAAACTGGTCGTTGCTGTTTATACCTTCGGGTGCAGAGCCATCGGCTTTAACAATGAGTATATCCTGCCACGACCACACAGGTGGTCCTTCTTTCTGCATATATTCTGTGCTGATGCGATATTTCAAAAGAGATGATTCCCACTGATATGCCATCACTGTGTACCATATCAGCCACAGGCGTGATTGGTTATCAATGAAAAGTACTGGGTTAATATCAGGAAAGCCATCTGTATCGGCCATCAAGAAAGGTTCCGACCATTTTCCTGTTTTACGGTTGTAACGCGCACCCATTATTACAACATCTTCTGCAGTTCGTTCACCACTTCCCTGGAACCATGCAACAAGGAGGTCATGATCTGGAAGTTCAACAATTGTTGAGGCATGACAATGCTGAGTCTGGTACGGGAAAATATTTTCAATAAGAATAGAATCTCCGTTAATTACTGCCTCAGGATAGGTTAATCTTTTTTCAGAACATGAACTAAAAAGAAACAGTACAAAAAGCAGGAATAAAGAGGATATTTTCATGATAATTAAAGTATTATTAATAGTTAGTTCAGTAAAATTAAGAATAAAGACCAATAAATAAACCGTATAATTTCATATAAAATCGAGCTACACTTAAAATTTTTCATATGGAGAGAGTCTTCTTTTCGAAGTTTTTCAATTGTTGATAAAATGCAGATTAATAAATTATTAAGAATTTAAATATATTTGTCAACAGAAAAAATGATTTTAAAATGCAAAGATTAATATCTGGCAGTTAAAAAGCCGGCAATATTGATTGTATAACAAGTTTTGCCAATTTAATTTTATTTATAAATTTACCACAGTAAAAATATTGAAAATTAATTAACTAAAATTTTAATTTTTATGAAGAATATTATTAAAGCAGAAGTAGTTTTATTATTCTTATGTTTAACAGGAGTGGCAGTTGCCCAGGAACGCAATGATGTGATAAAGGTTTATAATGAAGGTGCCAAGGCCATACAGACAGATATAAATGCTGCAATTCAAGCTTTTGAGAATGTTATTGTGTTATCAGAAAAAGTTGGAGAGTCGGTTAATGACCTGAAGCAAAAAGCGATGCAGGTGTTACCAGGTTTGTATACGAAGGTTGCTGCTGCCGCATATAATGAAAAGAAACCGGCTTCTGAGGTAATAGCTGCAGCAAAGAAAGCAATGGCTGCTGCAGAAAAGTACAACAATGCGACCCAGAAGGAAAATGCTCGGAATATTTTGCTCAGAGGATATTATCAGATGGGAACGGAACTCTTTGCACAAAAAAATTATGCCGATGCCCTGCTGGTATTCGACAGTATTCTTACAATTAATCCGGATTATGTTACCGCGATATATAACAAGGCTTTGATTTACGCTGCTCAGAACAGTTCAGATGATTTTGAAAAGACAATAGATTTATTTCTGCAGAAGGTAAAGGCACAGAATGATGAGGAGAAGATTAAGCAGGCATCGGAGCTAGCTCTGGGTTATTTCCGTGCTGCTGGATCACAAGAAAATCAGGCAGGAAATCTCGATGAGGCACTTTCATTACTCGATAAGGCTGCCAGATATGGTGATGACAAAGACCTTTTCTATTTTTATGCTGATGTTTATAATAAAAAGAAAAATTTTGACAAAGCAGCTGAATTTGCCAGAAAGGGTCTGGAACTCGAAACCGGTGATGCAGAAGCCAAGGCAAAATATTATTTCCAGTTAGGACTTGCACAGTCGGGCAAAGGTCAAGTATCTGAAGCCTGTGCTTCATTTAAGAATGCAGCATACGGAGTTTTTGTTCAGGCAGCCAATGCTGAAAGAAAAAATCTCAAGTGCCAGTAATATTATATGGTTTTAAGTTATACCAGATTTTTATTTTAATTTGGTCAGGAAAAAATCTCAGGCAACTCTGATAGTAATCTATACAGATGTCTTGTCCTGAAACAAGGATGACAGTTTAATAAAATACCAATTAACGTAAAGGCCTTTTTTGTATTTCCACCCTAAAGGCGTGTCTGTATTGCATCAGTCGGGTGGGGAACCAGCGACCCCTGATTATGGATTAAGAAAAGTAAAATAAAGGTTTTCTCAGATTTGTATAGAGAGAGAAATGGTTATAATTCTGTAACTTTTTAAGACAAAAAGCAGGTTAGAAAAAAGTGAAATGCTCGCTTTAGCTATTTTTAAGTGTGCCTCGTCCGCTGAAGCCTGAGAAAGGTTTGGCGTGTGTAAAGCCATATAAAATGATGAAGCCCTTCTGCGCCAAGGCTTCGGAGGGCGGAGGTGGGCCCAGCTGGATTCGAACCAGCGACCCCCTGATTATGAGTCAGATGCTCTGACCTGCTGAGCTATGGGCCCTCAAAACGGACTGCAATATTATAAATTTGTTGCAAATAAAACAAATTGTAAAGAAAACATATTGGTTTTTTAAATTTCAGGTATTACTCTAATCAGCAATTTAAGAACATTCTGAACGTTTTGTCTGAAAACTTCCAGTACATCTTCCCATGTAACAGGTTTTTCATCGTTTTTCCATGAGTCGTAGTCTGTACTCATTGCGATCACGGCATATGGGATTCCTGCTTCATTTGCCAGTATTGCCTCGGGTGCAGTTGACATATTGATTATATCTGCACCCCACAGGCGGAACATTCTGGATTCTGCCCGGGTAGAGAACCGGGGGCCTTCAATTGTTATTACTGTGCCTTTTTCATGAATGGGGAGCTTCAGACCTTTTGCAGTATTTATAAGCAATTCACGCAGGCGGGAGTCGAAAGGGTCTGCCATGGGTGTATGGCCCAGTTTGCCAGGTTCAAATTCATCAAAAAAAGTAATGATTCGGTGGCGTGTAAAATCAATAAACTGGTCGGGAATTACAAGGTCACCTCTTTTGATTTCCTCCCTGAGGCTTCCGCATGCTGTAGTTGCAATAATGTGGGTACAGCCAGCTTCTTTAAGGGCAAGAATATTTGCCCTGTTATTGACCTTTGAAGGTGGAATGGTATGCTGTTTGCCGTGACGGGATATTATCACCACTTCTGTATCTTCGATAGTTCCGCATATGAGAGGCGAACTGGGAGCTCCGTAAAGATTAACTATATTAATTTCCTGTTGAGATTTCAGAATTTCAGGATTTTCCAGACCTGAACCGCCTATAATTCCAACTTTTGCCATTACTATTTCTTGAGATGTTGCATAAGAACATTTATTGCTTCGTCCATGTCGTGACCGAAAGTGAGAATTCCTGCACGGTCGCCAGCCATAATTATTATTCTTTTTTCATATACCTCTGGTTCCTTGAAAAGCCTCAGTATATCTTTTGCAAGTCCCATTGTTCCGTAATCCATTCCAGGGTTAGTGGTTGGAGCCTTGTGGATCAGTTCATTCCAGAGGTCGATGTCGTGAACATGTACTACAGCATTAATATCGGGATCTGACATGTAGATGGCAGCGTGGGTAAGCGATTCGGAAGAGGCTTTAAGAGGACCAATGCATTGAACTGCATTTTCATCAATATTGAATGAAACCACTTTAACATAATGTTCTGGTTCCAGTTCTGGTATCTCACCCGTGGAGGAGCCCGTAATGATAAACTGGTTACCTGGACCCGTTCTCATGCTTATGTTTCCAAATCCAACGCCATTTTCATAAGCACCGATAAGGTCCATATTATAAAGAACTTCACGCCAGTAATTGATAATTTCGAACTGTTCGTCCGATATCACCGGACCTGTCTGTGTCCAGTGGCAATTAAACTTGACCAATCCGTTCATTTAACTGTTTTTCTTAAATAGTTTCACAATATTGTTTTCTTCTGCCTTTATGACTCCTTTATCTGTAATTAATCCTGTAATCAGGCGGGCAGGAGTTATGTCAAATGAATAATTAACTGCCCGGGTAGAGTAATTGCATATTCTAACTTTATTAATGGAATTACCGTTAATTCCTTCTGTTTCTGTTATTTCTTCCGGAGATCTTTCTTCAATGGGGATTTCTTTCAATCCGTCTGAAATATTCAGGTCGAATGATGAGGATGGCACTGCGATGTAAAAAGGTACATTATTGTCTTTTGCAGCAAGAGCGATGTGGTATGTTCCGGTTTTATTGGCACAATCTCCGCAGCGTGTCACTCTGTCACTACCTGTGATAACAATATCAACCATCCCTTTTTGCATCAGGTAGCCACCTGTACTGTCGGTAATGAGTGTATGAGGGATATCTTCATTTTCGAGTTCAAAGCAGGTTATTCGTGCCCCCTGGTATCTTGGGCGTGTTTCATCAACCCACACATGAACCGGTATACCTTTATCTCTTGCAGTATAGACAGGTGCTGTGGCAGTGCCATAATCGACACAGGCAAGCCAACCCGCATTGCAATGTGTAAGTATGTTTACAGAGTCCCCATTTTTTTTCAGACTGATATTCTTTATTATTTCAAATCCGTAATTCCCTATTTCAATGCATTTTTTTATTTCTTCTTCACAGATTTCCTGTGCAGATTTCAAAGCCTTACTTATAATTTCAGTGCGTGATTCACATTCCTCAATATTTTTCAACACCCTACTAACGGCCCATGAAAGATTTATTGCTGTTGGCCGTGCAGAACTCAGGTATGAAGCAGCATTTCGAAGATGTTCATGTATCCTTGTGTGAACCGTAATTTCAAGTGTTGCAAGGTACATGCCGTAAGCCCCTGCTACACCTATTGCAGGAGCCCCTCTTACTGCCATTTCTGAAATAGCATTGTACACATCTTCAACCGATGTAAGTTCCTTGATCTCAAAAGAAAACGGCAGTTTCCCCTGATCGATAATTTTTACAACTTCAGGTTTGTTTTCTTCAATCCAGACACTGCGGTAACTCTTGCCTTCTATTCTCATTTATATGAATATCCGGTTACCTGAAGAATTAATTTACAAAATTATAAAATAGTTAAGTATCGCATTTAAATTATACTGGTTAATTTTTAATGTAAAATGTAAAATGGCAGAAAACTTTATTAACCAACAGAGGTGTGTCGTCCTGAAAGAAGTTTAAAAAATAATTATACATTTTCCTGTTTCTTTATGGAGTAATAACCTCCTTTCCCGTTTCAATGATTAATTGATCCCCTTTCTTGTTTCCCTGCCCGGCTGACGCCAGTCAGACAGACGCCAGGGGGGAAGCTTAAAAAATGTACTCACCCCCAACCCCCTCTCTACTTCGTAAAGAGGGGGCTTATCATCCAACCCCTTTCCCGTTTCTTTAGCGTCCTGAAAAAAGTTGATAAAGAATTTATTCTTTTGGAATTGAACTTTTAAGGAAATAAAGCTGATAATATTAGAATAATCGACCAGAATATTCTAAAAAATTTTATCATACAATAGTTTACTATATTTGTATAGAATTGTATATAGGCTTGATAAAATAATAAATGGTTAATAAAGAAGAAATAAGAAAAAGAATCATTTCAACTGCAAGGGATATTTTTGGCAGGTATGGATTCCGTAAGACGACAATGGAAGAGATTGCCCGTGAATTGAAAATGGGTAAAAGTTCCATTTATTATTATTTTAAAAGCAAGGAAGAGATTTTCGAGGCTGTTGTCAGATATGAAGCAAATTTGTTAAGAAGCGAGCTTACAAGGGCAATAAAAGCGGTGGATTCTCCTGTTGATAAGATGAAGAATTATGTAAGAGTAAGAATGAAAGCATTCGAAAAACTATCCAATTATTATAACGCAATATTTGACAAGAATCTGGATCACTTTGATTTTATCGAGAAAATAAGGGCAAAGTATGACCTTGAAGAACTGGCCATTTTAAGGCTCATACTTTATGATGGCAACAGAAAAAATGTCTTCAGGGTCAAGAATAGTGAATATATGGCAATGGCAATCCAGACTGCGATGAAAGGTTTTGAAGTACCCCTTTTCTGGAAAAAGAAGGAAATTGATGTTGAAGACCGCGTTAATGCTGTTCTTGATATGCTTTTCTATGGGATATTAAGGAAAGAGTGATTACTTTTTCTGAACAGGCTTTACGCCGGGTACTTTATATTTCAGACTCAGGAAAATTCCGCAGATTCCTGCAAGGATAAACGGTATACTGAGGATCTGTCCCATGTTAAGAATCATTGATTTTTCGAATTCCACCTGTGGTTCTTTAACAAATTCTATCATGAATCTTGCTGAGAACACGAGGATGAGGAAGACGCTTATCAGCAGTCCCTGGTAAATATTACCTTTCTTCTTCCAGTACCATCTGTAGAGAATAAAGAAAATAATAAGGTAAGATAGACCCTCATAAATCTGAGTGGGATGTTTAGGAACAACTTCATTGTTTCTCAGGAAAACAAAACCCCATGGCAAAGTAGTTTCTACGCCATATATTTCTGAGTTCATCAGGTTTCCCATGCGGATAAAGAAGCCTGCAAGCGCAGTAACAATTGCAATTCTGTCGAGTGCCCAGAAATAGCCTTTCTTTTCTTTCCTTTCGAAAAGCCATAATGCAATAAGTATACCTATTGCACCGCCATGACTGGCAAGTCCACCGTGCCAAATTTTAAGAATTTCAACGGGATTGCGGAGATAGTATGAAGGCTCGTAGAAGAGGCAATGGCCCAGACGGGCTCCTATTATTGTGCCCAGTGCAATATATACTGTAAGCCGGTCGAGTATATCCTCATTAACCTTCTCATTCGCAAAGAACTTTTTCATTATTATATAACCAAACAGAAAAGAAGAAGCAAAGAGTAATCCGTACCATCTAATAGCAAATGAACCGATACGAAATATTTCAGGATCAGGGTCCCAGGGAATAATAAGCAATTGCATACCGACAGGTTTTAAACGGTTTCAAAGGTAGAAAATATTTAATTCCGCTATCCGGAATCAGGTGTGTATTAAATTTTATAATTATGCTCCAGAGTCAGCACTGGCTTAAAAGAATAAAAATTTGGTGTATGTTTGTATCCTGTTATTCAGATTCATGAAAAAGGCTTTGTTGTTTACGTCAGCAGGAGTTTTCGCAATTGTAGTTTACCTTGCATCATGTGCGAAGATGGTAGCTCCTTCGGGCGGGCCGAAAGACGTTGATCCTCCTGTAGTTGTAAAAAGTCTGCCTCCACAGAACAGCATTTTTTTCAAAGGCAAAAGTATCCAGATAACCTTTAATGAATATATTACCCTTGACAAGCTGAATGAAAAATTTATGATTTCCCCTCCGATGGACAGAAAACCTGAAATTTCACTCAGGGGTAAAACATTAAAAATTGAGTTTTCCGAAGAGCTGAAAGACAGTGTTACATATACGCTTTATTTTCAGGATGCGATCAGGGACCTTAATGAGGGTAATCCGCTGGTTAATTTTCAGTTTGTTTTTTCAACCGGAGGTTATATCGATTCCCTTTCGGTAACAGGCAATGTGTTTATGTCGTATTCTCTTAATCCTTCTAAAAATGTGCTGGTGATGCTTCACAGTGAACTTGCCGATTCTGCTCCGCGGAAAAGGATACCCGATTATGTTACTATTGCCAGTGAAACAGGGTTCTTCAGGATTAATAATGTAAAACCCGGAAAATACAGGTTATATGCACTTTCAGACAATAATAACAACAAACTTTATGATCTTCAGGATGAAGCTTTTGCATTTTACGACCATGTTATTGACGTAAGTCCTGAAAGCAATTATCTCTCACCGGGGGAGGACAGTTTAATGAACGGGAGCAGGGTTGATTCGCTGAAGCGCCCCATACCTGTTGAAGGCGATTACCAGCTTTATCTTTTCACAGCTCCTGTAAAAAAATATTACCTTACCTCTTCTACCCGCAGTATGCAGTACAAATTGGTTTATACTCTCTCAAGGCCTCCGGATTCTCTGGCATTTGATTTTATTGCAGATGAAAAAGATAAATTTCTGATTGAAAAGAATGCGACAGGAGATACTATGACTGTATGGATTCTTGAAAGCCTGCTGTGGTCGCAACAGGAAATAAGAACTTTAATAAAGTATCCTTTTACAGATTCTACTGATAATTTAGTTTACCGTACGGACACAATACCCATGAGGTATTTTGCGGTTAAGCCAGTGAGGGGAAAAGAAAAAAGGGAGATATTGAGTATCACCACTAATATTTCAGGAGGTTTTCTTAAGCCGGGGCAAAATATAATGTTGGCTTCAGCAATTCCTTTGCTTGAGCCGGATACATCTGGAATAAAACTTTATCTTGCTGAAAAAGACAAAAGGACTGTGATACCTTATCAGCTTTTTGCCGATACTACAGATCGTAAGAGATATATTCTGAAGGCAAAACTTGCCGAAGAAATGAGATACCAGCTTATTACCACCCGGGGAGCGTTCAGGAGTATTTATGGAATAGTTTCTGATTCGGCAGCTTTTACTTTTACTGTGAGGCCTGAGAGCTCTTTCGGGCATCTTACAGTGATACTGAATAACGGTGAAGGTAAGATGATAGTTCAACTGCTTGATAAGAGTGAAAAAGTTATTGCTGAACAGAAGGCTGAAGCAAACGAAAGGGTTCTTTTCCCTTTTCTTGAAAAAGGGACCTACCGTTTGAGGGTAATATACGATTTTAATGGTGACGGCAGATGGAATACAGGCGATTATGATTTAAAACTGCAGCCCGAACCAGTTTCGTTTTATCCTGACGAAATTGATGTTAAGACCGACTGGCGTATTGAACAGGAGTGGGATGTTGGGAGGAGAAATGAAAAATCCTGGAAGTTGAGAGACATAAAGCAGCAGCAGACAAGGTAACATGCTAAAAAAACTTAATTGGTATTTTTTTAAATCAGGACTTATTATATTTGAGACACAGATAAAACAAGTTAATGTTTAATTCTTTTAAATCTTAAATTATGAAAGAAGTTGTAACAGGTATTGACATAGGTGGAACCAACACAGTGATGGGTCTGGTTGACAGAGATGGAAATATTCTGGCTGAAGCCAGTCTTCTTACTACCTCATATCCGGAGGTACAGGGGTTTGTCGACGCCATTGCCGGGGCTGTTAGCGACATGCGAAAGAAGGCCGGGGATGTGAATATCAGGGGCATAGGTATCGGTGCACCGAATGGTAATTATTACAAGGGTACCATTGAGCAGGCAACAAATCTTGTCTGGCGGGGCATTATTCCCATTGCAGATATGATAGAAAAGAAGACATCAGTAAAGGTTGTTCTGACCAATGATGCGAATGCTGCTGCAATGGGTGAGATGATTTTCGGCGCTGCAAAGGGCATGAAAGATTTCATTGTTCTGACACTTGGAACAGGTCTCGGCAGTGGTATTGTTGTAAACGGTCAGATGGTTTATGGCCACACCGGTTTTGCAGGTGAGCTGGGTCATATGGTTATTGTGCCAGGTGGAAGAGCATGCGGCTGTGGAAGTCATGGTTGCCTTGAAACCTATGCATCAGCAACAGGTCTGGTAAGAACAGTACTGCTTCTGCTTAGCGAAATGAGGGAAGAAACGCCACTGAGAAAAGTATCACCAGCAGAACTCACATCGAAGATGGTGGCAGAGGCAGCTGCCAAGGGAGATCCCGTTGCACTGAAAGCTTTCGACTATACAGCAGACAAACTGGCACTCGGTATTGCCAACTCAGTTATCTTTTCAAGTCCACAGGCAGTTTTCCTTTTTGGCGGACTGGTGAATGCAGGAGAACTTCTGTTCAAACCTCTCAGGGAACATATAAACAAGTATGTTATGCCCTGGTACAGAGGCAGGTTTGAGGTTCTGCCTTCAGGTATAAAAGAACACAATGCTGCTGTTCTGGGTGCCGCCGCACTCGCATGGAATGAGATTCTCTAAAATACTTGAAGTAAGAAAAGAATTCTTTCCGGAAAAGTGTCCGGATCCCTTAGAAGTTTCATCAAGGATGAACTTCGAGGGTTCCGGACATTTTATTGATGAGGTGAACTGGAAAGAGTTTCCATATAAACCTGAAGTAGAATTTGATATAAGGTATAGTGAAAGGGCAATTTTTCTTAAATACAGGGTAGCTGAAAATTATTTTAAAGCTGAAAAGACATCTCATAATGACAGGGTATGGGAAGATTCATGTGTAGAGTTTTTCATTGAGCCTGCTGCCGACGGGATATATTATAATCTGGAATTCAATGCAATCGGAACCTGCTATATAGGTGCAGGAAGAAACAGGGAGGAGAGGCAGCCTCTGCCTGAATCAGTAATTTCAAAATTGAGAGTATTTCCTTCATCAGGAAATAAACCTGTGAGAGAAGTGGAAGGCAGAATATCCTGGGAGCTTACTATAATAATTCCTTTTGGAGTTTTCTGCTATCATACAATTGAATCTTTTGAGGGCAAGGAGATAAGAGCAAATTTTTATAAATGCGGCGATAAATTAAAAGTACCGCATTATCTTTCGTGGAATCCTGTAGGTACACTTATGCCTGATTTTCACCGACCTGAGTATTTTGGAATCCTGAGATTCATTTAATCAGTAGTGCTGGTAACAGGTTGAATGACGAATGTAAAGAGTGATATAATAGTCCTTAAATTGTCTGTTAACATGCCAGCAGAAATCGGTAAATAAATAAACCGTAATATAAACATATTCGATAATATTCATAAGGTTAGGTTTAGATTCTTATGATAAAAAAATAAGGTGTAATATTTTAATTGCATTATTTTATTGATATTTGTATCCTGAACTTAAACCAATTTTTCTGCTTGATGGCTGGAAAAAAAGTAGCCGCAGGAATCGATATAGGAGGTACTAATAGTGTTTTTGGTCTTGTAGACAGGGAAGGAAACATTCTTGCCGGAGGCTCTGTTAAAACCGCACATTATCCTGATGCTGAAGAATTTACGAAAGTTGTGTATAATGAAGTTATAAAGGCATTGGATAGTCTCGGAGGTAAAGCGGAGCTTGCCGGATTCGGAATAGGTGCTCCAATGGGTAATATCAACCGGGGTACTATTGAATATCCTGCCGGACTACCATGGAAGGGAATAACGCCTCTTGCAGATTTCTTCAGAAAATATACTTCACTTCCAATTATAGTTACCAACGATGCAAATGCTGCGGCTGTAGGGGAGATGATTTACGGAGCCGCAAAAGGAATGAAGGATTTTGTAGTACTTACTCTCGGCACCGGTCTTGGAAGCGGTTTTGTTGTAAATGGCAGACTGGTTTATGGCAATGATGGATTTGCAGGTGAATTGGGTCATACTACTATCAAGCCTGGCTATTCCGACAGAGAATGCGGGTGTGGGAAAAAAGGTTGTACGGAAACATATGTTTCGGCAACAGGATTGAAAAGAACACTGCTGAAAGTTATGGCAAATACCCTTCAGCCAAGCA
>JAKPDL010000150.1 GCA_029552825.1 Bacteroidota bacterium | reverse complement strand
CCTACAAAGGAGATCGCAACCATGGATCAAACTTATTCTACCACATTTACCCCCGATCGCGAAAGGGGTCAGCACTTAAAATTTGAAGATCGTTGCAGTATCAAAATTTATAAAAAACTTGGTTACTCCCTTCGTAAGATTGCAGAAGCAATCAATTGTTCTGCTTCTACCGTAATGTATGAACTTCGGCGTGGAACCAGCAAGCGTAATGGAGACAGAGGACGTAATCCTGAGTATTCTGCAAAACGTGGCCAACAGAACTACGAAATAAACAGGTCAAGATGCCACAAGCCACATGCTCTTGATGAGAACTCAAAGTTTCTAAAATGGGTTATTAAGCAGGTCAAGGAACATCATTGGTCTTTTGATGCCTGCGTAGGTTATGCCAGACTTCATGAGCTGTTTCCTGCTGAGGATATTGTTTGTACCAAGACGCTTTATAATGAACTTTGGGCCGGAAATCTGCCGCTGGTACCACATGATTTTCCGGAAGCCTTGTCAAGAAAGCCAAGAAAGAACCAGCCTCGTAAAAGCAAACGTTTTCTTGGAAAAAGTATTGATGAACGTCCGGAAACAGTATCCACTAAAGAGGAATACGGTCACTGGGAAATCGACACAGTTGTCGGACACAAGGCCGGTCATGAATCAGTGGTACTAACGTTGGTTGAGAAGAAAAGCGATTATTATATAGCCATAAAAATACCCGGCAAAGATGCAGAATCCGTAATGGCAGCCATGGAAACCCTTAGAGAAGAATACGGCGAGGCTAAATTCAGTGAAGTATTCAAGACCATTACTGCCGATAACGGTACTGAGTTTGAGAGGCTATCTGAACTTGAAACATGGGGAGTAGGGATCTACTTTACACATCCGTATTCATCCTGGGAAAGAGCCCAGAATGAACGACATAACAGGATTTTTCGCAGATATGTTCCAAAAGGGGTTTCCATTGAGAAATATTCTGCAGAACAAATCCTGTGGTTTGCTGATGAGATGAACGAACTTCCCCGGAAGCATCTTGGGTACCGAACACCGGCGGAACTTTTTGAAGAGTTTCTGGATCAGGTGTATTCAATTGGCAAAGTACAAGGTAACTTAATTACCAGTGGTGTTCAATTTGAAATTGCAATTTAGGAACATTTAAATTTTAAACCGTAATTAATAATCTGTCAAGTATAGGGCAGGATTTTTTTAACTTCGCGAAATGCAGGCCCTTTTCGGTCAATGTATAATTTTAAAATATTTTGTTATTTTATTCATTCCATAATCGTCAAAAACATTATAAAATCTTTAACTATACCCGCGTTCCTATATAATAGAACCCTTTGCTCTCCTTTAAATATACAGGAATTATTGATCCGACAAGTGAAGAATCCCCTTCAAAATGTACAAGCATGTTACTGCCCAGACGGCCCGTGAGTAAATTATTATTCTGTTCATTGACTTCCTCAACCAAAACTCTCTGCACGGTATTCTCATATCTTTTGGATCTTCTTAAGGCCGATTCCTGAACAACCTCAAGCAGCCTGTCAAAGCGTTCCCTGGCCACGCTTTCCTCCACCTGGTCGGGCATGGCGGCCGCAGGGGTTCCTGTTCGCTTTGAATACAGGAATGTAAATGCGTTGTCAAAGCCTACCTTCTTTACCACGTCTATGGTTTCCAAAAAGTCCTCTTCCGTTTCTCCCGGGAAGCCGACAATAATATCCGTTGTCAGGGCTATGTCCGGAACAGCCCGCCTTATTCTTGAAACAAGATCCAGGTAGTATTCCTTTGTATATTTTCTGTTCATAATTTTTAACAGTCTTGTGCTTCCGGACTGCAGCG
>JAKPDL010000155.1 GCA_029552825.1 Bacteroidota bacterium | reverse complement strand
TAATAGTGAGGAAAGCATTTCAACAGGAATATCAAAGCGGAAATCACACAGCATAAACCGTATTTCAGGATTTACCTGTGCTTTAGTCAGGAAACGTTGCAGGTCATGAAGTGGTGCATGTTTAAAGCGATAGAGTATTCGTATAGCCTGTGACTGAGAAAGCATATCAGCATGAAGAATAATAAATTGAAATAGGAAAAGATTGCCACTAAAAAGTGCCAAACGATATAATATATTGATATATAATTCCGGTTTACTAACAGAACAGAGCATGAGAAACTCCGTGTCAGCTCTTTCTTTTCCCTGCATAATGTTTTGTTCAAGTTCATGGAATGTGTTGATGATGGATTCTTCACTGTATGCATTGTCATTTATCAGCAAAGATTGAATCAAAGGTTCAATTGCAAGTAGTGGGGTAGATTGTAGCAAAATTTCCTTACGGGTAACTATCGCACATTGTGATAGAAAACGATAGGCATATACTCGTACCAGCGGGTTTTCATCATTTACTGCTTTTTTACATATTTCAACAGCACGTTCTTCTGGTGCTTCATATATAATTGAAAGCAGGTGTATTTTGGTGTTTTCGGATAGCACATCATAATATTGGATAATCATAGGAAACAGTTCTGCTGACATACCCTGCTGTAGCAGCGTATCAATAAATTCAGATTTATTTTCTATGTTTGGGTTTTTGATAATCTCAATGATATCACTGCCAGATATTTGTAGTGTGTTTGGTAGCTGTGGCTGTAATTTGAAATAGATTGCTTTTTTATACAGGGCATTCTGTTTTATGGTTATGGTCACAAATAATAATCCAATTGCAAACGCTATGATGAAAACCGTATGTAATGGAAGTGTTGCATATAGTGAAAGTAATAGCCCGCCTGCTATCATGCCCAGTGGGCTTACGATGCTGTTGATGATGGACCGCGCCTGGTTTACTCTGTCAGCAGGATAGATAGACAACATTATATTGCTGACAGGCTGACGAATAAAGAAGCTCATATTTTTGCGGAAAAAACGCAATGCTACAGCAGCAAGCAATGTGGG
>JAKPDL010000131.1 GCA_029552825.1 Bacteroidota bacterium | reverse complement strand
GCCATGTACTCATTGTCAACAGCTTTCGCGGCATAAACGCTTAGACTATTGTTTGATTAGCTACTGCTTTGATGACCGAGGTATTTTACACACAAATTTGGACTTGACTGAACTTTAGGAGATGACAGTAAATGAAAGTTACCGATAAAGAAGCTAAATAGTTTCCATTGAAAAAGTCGTACTTCAGATGTTACACTTGATTTACTGTAGTTAAGCGGATCAATATTGTGGTTACACGGGTTAAATTTCCGTCCATATTATGATTTTTCATCCCTTTTAACCCTTATATATCATAATTGAGCCAGTTTCCATAGATTATGAGCCATAATACCCATGGCTATCCAGGTTTTTGAGCCAGAAGTACCCCGTGACAGAGTTCGGTTGAGACCACGGCACCTTTTTAGCATACTGATGGTAGCCTCAATGCCTGCCCTAAACCGCTGAAGCCTTTTAAACCAGAAAGAGGATTCAATCTCCTTACGAGCTTTACTCTTTTTACCCCGCTTCGGTATGCTGACACGTTTTACTCCGAGGGAGTAATAAAGGGCGTTTTCATTATCTTCGCTGTAAAAACCTCTGTCAGTCGCAACTTCCTTTGGAATATGTCCAACATTGCACCGGTGTCTTTTTATAGCATCGATAAGCAATAACTCGTCTGAAGGGTTTCCCTCGTAAACTTCATAATGGGTTATTACTCCTTCTTCTGATTCTGTGATAAGTACTTTGCGGCCGAACTCCGTCGGAATTTTGATTTTACCTTTTTTAATTGGCCGGGCACCTGGATCAAAAATACTGACTATCCTATCCTTTAAATTTAAGTTGCCCTTATTGACCTCCTCGGTCTGCTCAATAACCTTATCAGCAATCTGGATTATTTCGGACAGTTCATTGATAAGTTTTTGAGCCTTACCTTTGATCTTTGTATCAGCTGCTTGTTTAGCTCTGGCCAGAACTTCCTTGGTATCCGCAACAGTATGCCTGGCAATTTCAGTAATCTGGCCGGTTATTTCTCGTATTTCATCGAATTTTTCTTCTGTCCGGCGCTTTGTGATTTTAACGATTGCCAGGATCTTTTTCTTGATGCTTCTGCCTCGATTACGGATTTTGCCTGCTGCATCATTGGTTACTTCAGCCAGCCTGTTGACAGTACGAGTAATGACTCGTACACAATCCCCAAGAAGATCAGCATCCGTAGGATAGTGGATGTTTGATTCGACAACAGTAGTATCGATTCTCACCTTCCGGGCTTTTATCTTTTTTTCTTTCACTGCCTTTGTGATGATAATCTTGTTAAGCTTTTCAAGAGTATCACTCCCAAAGAGTTTGGTCAGCTTGCAAAGGGTCGAACCATCCGGCACCTTGGCATCCAGGGATATGTGGCAGAACCTTCTCCATTTTATGCTATCGGAAACTCGCTGATGCAGTTCTTCGTAGCTGAGGGAATACATGTGCTTGATGAACATCATCCGTATATATACCTGCAATGGAGTAGATGGCCTGCCATGCTTCTTATGGAAGTACTCAATGAACGGCTGCACAATCTTTTCATCATTGAGATACTCATCGATGACAGAAAGTTCATAATCCAGCATTGTTAATTCTTCTGGAATCAGGTAGTCGATCAAGGAAATCTGTTGATTATCGAATCTTAACATTTTTTAACCTCCCGGCAGGATTTTTCCAACGGGAAGTCGAATATATCGATTAATCCCGGTTGGACGTTGAATTTGTGTTTGTTGCTATTTACTAATTCAACATTCAAACGGGATTTCCTTTTGGTTTGGTAAATTTTATGAAAAAGATTTTGACTTTTTCAATGAGAACTAAGTAGCTAAGTAATAAGTTATGGTTGGGTGGTGCCTCTATATGGTTAGTTATATTTTTAAGAGGGATGGACGAAGGGTAACCTTATCTGGTGGGATAAGTTCTACGTCCATCTTTTTTAATATTTCTTCCCCAAAAAGGGAAG
>JAKPDL010000119.1 GCA_029552825.1 Bacteroidota bacterium | reverse complement strand
TGAAAGGGAGATAATTGATTCGCCATTGCCTACTGGGATACGGGCAATAGATGGGCTTATAACAGTAGGTAAAGGACAACGAATTGGTATATTTTCAGGTTCTGGTGTTGGAAAATCTACTTTAATTTCTATGATTGCTCGGAATACAGCTGCTGATATCAGTGTTATTGCACTTATTGGTGAACGTGGAAGAGAAGCAAAAGATTTTGTAGAAAAAGAATTACAGAATGAAGGATTAAAGCGTTCAGTTGTTATTATTTCTACATCTGACCAACCACCAATGGTGCGTTTACGGGCAGGTTTTCTGGCGCATTCTGTTGCTGAATATTTCAGGGATAAAGGGTTGCATGTTAATTTACTCATGGATTCAATTACACGATTTGCAATGGCACAGCGTGAAGTTGGACTTGCAGCTGGTCAGCCTGCAGCAACCCGTGGATACCCGCCTTCAGTATTTTCTTTATTACCGCAGTTGCTTGAACGTGCGGGTAATAAAAAAGGTGCGGGGAGCATCACAGGATTTTATTCAATACTTGTTGAAGCAGATGATATGAATGAACCTATTGCCGATGCTGTTAGAGGTATTCTGGATGGCCATGTGGTGCTGGACAGAAAGCTTGCACATAAAAACCATTATCCTGCTATAGATATCCTTGGCTCAATTTCGCGTTGCATGAATGATGTGATTGATGAAGAACATAAAAGTGCGGCCAACATATTCAGAAAACTTTTAGCTGCGTACCGTGAAGCAGAAGACCTTATAATGCTGGGTGCTTATGCACGAGGTTCAGACCCTGATGTTGATAAAGCAATTGATATGAAGCCAGCAATGGATGCATTTTTGCAGCAGGGCATTTATGAAAAAGATACGTATGAAAATATTAAGAATCGTTTATCAGAACTGGTATTTGGAACAAAAGTTAAGCCTTCAAAGAAGCAGGACTTTGTTGATCGTACACCATATTTTGCACAAAGACGTGGGAGATAGTTCCTGAGGATAGAAAATGAAGAAGTTTGAATTCAGATTACAGACCTTACTTGATTTACGGATTTCAAAAGAACATGCCATTAAAGCTGAATTAGCACAACTTATTGCAAAGCAGAATGCAGAGATAGCTTTGCAGGAGGATTATAAACGAAGAGTTACAGAATACTATGCCAGGCTTTCAGCCAATATGCGACAGGGTACATTTTCATATTCCGAAGCGCTTATGTGTGAACGGTTTGCCTATACTGCAGAAAAAGCTATTGCATTATCACAAAAGAGAGTTGATCAAATGCAGCCTGAAATTGAAAAAGTGCGTCAGCGTTTAATACAGGCCTCAAAAGAAAGGAAAGTGGTGGAACGTTTAAAAGAAAAGAAATATGAAGAATATATGTATCAATATAACAGAGAAATGGGAAAGGAATTAGACGATCTTAATCAGAGAATGTATAATAACGCGTGAGGTAATGCTAATGGA
>JAKPDL010000115.1 GCA_029552825.1 Bacteroidota bacterium | reverse complement strand
GTTCTGAAGAAACCAGTACAAGATCCATCCGAAATAAAACAGCAGAAGAATTTATTAAGTGTTTAAAAGAAATTGATTTGCTGAATTGGAAAGCCAGGTACATAGAACACGGAATCTGTGATGGTACTCAATGGAGCGTTGAAATAATTACTGACGGGAGAACCGTCAGAAAATGTGGTAGCAATAAGTTTCCGGAAGAATGGAAACAATTCTGTAAGATGATAAAAAAAATAACCGGAAAGGAATTCAGGTGAAAGTGATGAAAGCCTATCAGATTAAAATCGAATTAATTGATTTCGAACCACTAATATGGAGAAGGGTAGTTATCCCGGCGGATGTTACCTTCAGACGCCTGCATGACACAATACAATTTTCAATGGGTTGGCTGGATTATCATCTTTATGAGTTTGAGTTCCCGCAGGAGAAACTCAGGATTACTAATGACGAAGAATCCTATGAGGAATTCAAATTTTACTCTGCCAAGTATAAAAACAAAAAGCCAACAAAAAAGGAAGACCCTCATGGCATTATAACCAGGATAATTGAAATAACCGTTAGACAGCCTCAAACGGTCAAAATTGGCAAGTATTTAGAAAAGTATAAGACTTTTGAGTATATTTATGACTTTGGAGACTACTGGAGACATAAAATTGAATTGGAAAAAACCATAGAAGATTATGAGTTTGGTTATCCTACAATACTTGCGGGCGAGGGCCCTTGTCCGCCGGAAGATGTAGGCGGCCTTGGCGGTTATAAAGAATTCCTTGAAGCATGGAATGACCCTAAGCACCCGGAACATGAATCAATGAGGCAATGGGGAGAAAGCCAGCATTACAGGGAATTTGATATTGACTTTAGGAATGATTTGCTCAAGACATGCTTGAAAATCAAAAAAGTAAAGTAGCGGAGGAAGACGGCTTATTCCTCAAGAGTCATATTTTAGGTTTCAACGGGCTATGCTGATATACTTCCTGCGTAGATATGTTCCCGCGAACAGCGATTTTTCAAAAATGTCCGAAAAACTCATTGACATGTTCCCGTAAACGTAAGGTGCAAAAAATCAGCCCAAGACATCAATCCAAGCGGCTCGTTCCATGTGGAGTGCTGCGTATTGATGTGTGCGTCCAGCGAAGCTGGCAAATGCTAACAGGTGAAAGTCCTGTAGTGGTAAAGGTAGGGCAGCCACTTAGTCAGTAACCAGCGTATGAAGTAATTTATGCGTTGAAGCGTTAC
>JAKPDL010000110.1 GCA_029552825.1 Bacteroidota bacterium | reverse complement strand
CTCTAGCCAAGAGAGCTGCTACGTCCTGCCCTGCTTTAATTTTACCAACGGTCAGAGCGTTCTGGTCGCTCAACACTTCATCATCTCCGGTCAGGTCTTCCCAGAATGGCATATTCACAAGTTTGCCGCCGGAGCTTGCCAGTCTGTCCAGCTCCGGAGTTCTGGCGATTATTCCGCTCTGGTAAAAAGCGGAGAGTTCAGCTGTACGCTGTATTACGTACGGGTTAAATACCGCAGGGACTATAACGTCACTGATTATGGTTTTAGTTACTGACATATTACATCACCTTTCTTTATTATTGTTATTTTACTCCCGCCTCTGCTTTCATCCTCGTGGCTTTGGCCGGGTCCTCCATCAGGATTTTGCCCTGCATGGTAAGGTTCCATGTTTCCTTCTTCCACGGGTTAACTTCAGGGTTGCCAGCACCTGGCGGGTTTGTGCCTCCCCCTACTTTTCCGGAATCGCCGAAAAGGTACGGGTCTGACTGCTGGAGTGCTTTCAGCTGTTCATCTATGCCAATCAGTCGGTCGCCTTCCAGCTTCACCTTCTCCATGTCAAGCAAGGCTTTAACGGCTTTGGCGTTCTTGGCCTTAGCTGCGGCAAGGGCTTTTTCAATGGCAAAATCAAGCTGCATTTGTGCCATTTTAGCCTGCCATTCTTCGGCGGCCTTTTTGTTCTCAGCCTGCAGGGTTTCAATTTGCTTTTTGAGTTCCTCGTTTGAACCTGCGGCGGCTTTCAGCTGCTCAAGCTGCTTGTCCCTCTCGTCAATGTCTGCCTCAAGCTTCTTCTTTGCCTCTGCGACCTCGTTGTACTTGTCCTTCGGGATGAAATACTTCGGGAGTTCCTTGCTGATGTCGCTTATCACCCCGTCAACCTTTACCTCTTCGATTCCTGCTTTTTTCAGGATTTCTTTCAGCCAATCCATAATAAATTACCTCCATAGCATATTTATACAGGTTGCTCCCTGTTAGGAGTTGCGTTCAGTTATACCCCGAACCATTAAAGTGGGTAATTGAACAGTTTAATGTCTTATTCAGGACATAATAAAAGCGCCTTAAATGGCGCTTGGTTGCTGTATTTTTGTTTGTAGCCTAAATAGCTTAAAATAAAATTCTCATTTTCCTTGCTGTAATATTCATATTGAGGATACCATTCAAAGAAGTCTTTATTACTTTTACTACTATTGCATCTTTTACAAGATGGAATAATGTTTTTGCGAGAATATTCCCCTCCTTTGCTTAACGGAACAAAATGTTCCTGATGCAATGGTTCTCCGAATAGCCTTACATGTTCTTCTTCCGACATATTGCAATACGCACAGCTATTGTTAAAATCTTGCTTAATTTTTGTCCATTGCTCTTCTGTCAAAGTTGCCGGAAGAGATTTTCTTCTTGCATATTTCCGTTGCTGTATTAATCTGACTTTTTCTCTGTTCTCTTTTGCCCATCTTTTTTGATATTCACTTAAAACATCCTTTTTCTCTTGCCAGTATTTCTTTTTTAATTTTGCATACTTTTCTTTATTTCTGTGATAGTATGCTAATGAGTTAGCCTTTCCATTTTCCTTGTTATTGTAATAATATTCCTTTTGATGGGCTATTCGTATTTCCCTGTTTTCCTCATAATGCTTGTGCTGGTATTCAATAATTCTATCTTTGTTTTCCTGATAATAAATTTGCTGGCTTTTATTTCTGCATTCTTTACAAATGCCTTTGAATCCATCTGAATTATATTTATGTCTGTGCCAAAATTCGGGAGTTAACGGCTTTTCCTTTTTACACTTATTGCAAATCTTAGTCTTTTCCATTCATCGCACCTCCGATAGTGCAATCCGATTTATAAAAAGAACGGGAAGCAAGGCTCGGAATTCCTTGTTTGTCAGCCCGTCGGCCTATCCCGCTTTATGCCCTGACAATACTAAAGAAGGGCAAAAGAAAAAACACCCAAAGGTGCTTATTAACCTATCTTTTCAACTCGCTTGATTGAGCAAATAGGTATATCCTCAATCCTCGGATAGCTTTTTGTCCTTACCCTTTGAGCGCAGGCATAATACCCATTTTGTCTTTGCATATTCTCACGTTGTACTTCTTACCTTTACGGGTTACTGATGTTTGGATAACCTGATTTTTCATATGCTTTCTAAGCTGTTCTTCGTCTGATTGTAATTTTGCGTCTCGGATACATTTGCCTTTCTATC
>JAKPDL010000108.1 GCA_029552825.1 Bacteroidota bacterium | reverse complement strand
TGAAGAACTGATGCCGGAGGAACAGCTGCGTTCTTTCCGCAGTTCGTATCTGGAAATTGCCAGACAGCTCAAGGAAATTCAGCAAAAGGAAGGCGACAATGCCCCCGAAAATATTCAGCAGCTCGATTTTGAATTTGTGCTTTTTGCCTCTGCATTGGTGGATTATGACTACATCATGAAACTGATTGCCAAATACACCCAGCAGCAACCCAAAAAACAAAAGATGACCCGTGAACAACTTATTGGCGTACTGAGCAGCAGCGCCAACCTAATGGAAGAACGGGACGATATTACTGATTACATCAATACTTTGGAAGTTGGCAAACCACTCAACGAGCAACAAATAAAAGACGATTACCAGAAATTTAAGGAAGAAAAAATTGCCAAAAAGTTATCGGAAATTGCACAAAAACATGGCTTATCAACATTGGCACTGCAGCAATTTACCGACCATATCATTAGCCGAATGATTTTTGATGCCGATAAACTTAGCGAACTTTTTGAAGCCCTTGACCTGGGCTGGAAAGAACGCACTAAACGAGAACTGGCTCTGATGCAGGAGTTAATTCCTGTTTTAAAAAAGAAAGCCGAAGGGCGGGAAATTAGTGGGTTAAAAGCATACGAAGTATAAACAGGATTTTTAATATAAAAAGAGATGAATGTAGATAAATTTAAAAGACTGAATCAAAAAATTATTGAATGTCATATAAATATAATGAGGGGAAATAATGCTTCGTTAATTAAACAATTTTGTTCAATAAAATTGCATTTTATTGATTATCAATCTGTTTTATTTGACAAAACAGGGGGAAATAATCAGCTGTTTTTTTTGATTTTGTCAAACAAAAACAAACAACGTACTGATATTAAGACACTTTTATTTGACAAAACCCGGGGAAATCCGGAGCTGGTTTTTACAATTTTGAAAAATAAAACAATAAAAGCAGGCATAACAAATCCGAATAACGCATGAACGATTATAATTCCAACAAAGAAACCGGTAAAGCCTTAATACCCCGCCTCCGTTTCCCAGAATTCCAAAATAGCGGGGAGTGGGGATGGAAAAGGTTAGATGAACTTATTGAAGAATTTATTGAAAAAACGAAAAAGAATTTTGAATTTCCATTATTGACATCCTCACGTAAAGGAATCTTTTTTCAAGAGGAATATTTTAATGATAGAAAGGTTGCAAGTAAAAATAATATAGGATACAACATTATTCCAGAAGGATACATTACATACAGAAGTATGTCTGATGATGGCAACTTTTACTTCAATGTTAACAATATTTGTGAAAAAGGGATGATAAGTCCTGCCTATCCTGTTTTTAAAGTAATTGAAAATAAAGTTGTCTCTTATTTTTTATTATTAAAACTCAATGAAGGAAAAGAAGTTAAGGCGTTCATTACTTCAAATACTCAAGGAAGCACAAGAAAAGCATTACAACTTACCACATTAAAAAAATTGAAACTTTTAATTCCCTCCCTTCCCGAGCAGCAAAAAATCGCCTCCTGCCTGTCGTCCATTGATGAAGTGATAGCCGGAGAGCGGCAGCGGCTCGAGCTGCTCAGAGCCCACAAAAAGGGCCTGCTGCAAAACCTATTCCCCCGGGAAGGCGAAACCGTCCCTAAATTACGCTTCCCCGAGTTTAAGGATAGTGGGGAGTGGGAAGAGAAAATAATTGGAGAAATAGGGGAAACAATTAATGGATTAACTAACAAATCTGCAAATGATTTTGGAAAAGGTAGTCCATTCATTACTTACTTACAAGTATATGAAGACTCAATGGTTAATCTTGATAAATGTAGTTTTGTAAATATTGAACTTAATGAAAAACAAAATACCATTCATAAGGGAGATATTTTGATAACAACATCATCCGAAACGCCTGATGAAGTAGGATTTGCATCCGTAATGCTTAATGAACCTGCACAAGATACTTATTTAAACAGTTTTTGTTTTTGTTTAAGACCACATAAAAAAGCTAATCTTTTACCTGAATTTAGTCGATATTTATTCAGAAGCAATTTATACAGAAAACAAATAAATAAGATCGCACAAGGTATTACAAGATTTAATTTATCAAAACAATCGTTTCTGAAAGTTCTCTTACTAATCCCCCCCCTCCCCGAGCAGCAAAAAATCGCCGATTGTCTTTCGTCATTAGATGAATTAATAAATGCCCAGCAACAAAAAATAGAATTATTAGAGCAGTACAAAAAAGGGTTTTTGCAGGGGTTGTTTCCTAATGTTTATGCAATATAAAATGAGTAGTTTAATCGAAATAGCAAAACAATTAAAAGACATTAAAGAACCGATTATTCTTATTTACGCTTTCAATTCTATGGGTAAGACAAGATTATCGGTTAATTATAAAGATATTACAAAGACTGAGGATGACAAACATACAGGAGTTTACTATAATGCCTATAGCGAAGATCTTTTTGTTTGGGATAATGATGAAGAGCATGATAATGCTGACATCAAATTGAGACTTATTCCCAGCAGTTTAAATCAATTCCATGGCTTCCTTTTATATAATCCGGATTTGCTTAATGAAAAGCTGGCACCATACAATCCGCAATACTATTATAAGCTTAATCCGCATGAGAATCCCGAATATGGAATAGAATCAGTGACTTTTTCATTGGAGGAAGATGGTCAACCCAGAAAGATTTCAAGAGGAGAAGAAAGGATTTTTATATGGTGCTTTTTCCTTGCACTTTTTGAATTAGATGCTTGGGCAGGTAAACAGGATGCTCATTTTTTTATTGATGACCCTGTCTCAAGTTTAGACGACCATAATATTTTTATTACTGCTGATTCAATTGTTGACATAATTGAGAGAAATTACCTTAAGAAAAAGATAATCATTACTACACACCACATTGGACTCTATTCTATTCTTTTTGACAGGCTTAAAAGGGGTGAAAAAAGTAGCAAATTCAAAGATAACACAAGGCCATTCATTCTTGCAAGAAATGGGAACGAGTTTGATTTAAAACATCACGACAAAGATGTTTTTCTGTTTCATCTTCATCTAATGCAAACTTTAGATGAGGCTATTAGAAATAAACTCTACCTTTTCCATTTTGTGTTACTTAGGCAACTCCTTGAAAATATCTCTTCATTTATTGGTTCTGGAAGAATTGGAATCATTCTATCAGAGATAAACGTTGATAATCCAAATGATGCTTTGGAAATGATTAATTCACTTTCGCACCAAAATGTTTATCGCTTTCAATTCAATGAAATGTCGCCTGAGCAAGAGGTGTTTTTCAAAAATATTTTCAATAAGATTCAAGAAAAGTACAACTTTAGATATTAAACCAATAATATGGCAGCAAACAATCACTCAGATTTAGGCAAAACCCTCTGGAAAATCGCAGACGACCTGCGCGGTTCCATGAACGCCGACGATTTTCGCGATTATATGCTTTCGTTTTTGTTTCTGCGCTACCTGAGCGATAACTACGAAGAAGCAGCCCGGAAAGAGCTTGGCAAAGATTATCCATCTCTGAACGGAAACGGCGGCAAAACCCCACTTTTCGTCTGGTATGAACAAAACCCCGGCGATGTGGCTGAATTTGAAAAGCAGATGCGGAGAAAGATACACTATGTTATTGAACCGCAATACCTGTGGAACAATATCGCATACCTGGCTAAAACCCAGAGTAAAGAATTGCTAAAAACCTTACAGAAAGGCTTTAAATACATTGAAAACCAATCGTTCGAAAGCACCTTTCAAGGTTTGTTTTCTGAAATCAATCTGGATTCTGACAAACTCGGAAAAAGTTATGAAGAGCGCAACAAAAAACTTTGCACCATCATTCAGAAAATTGCCGAGGGCATCAACCAGTTTTCCACCGATAAAGATATTTTAGGCGATGCCTACGAATATCTCATTGGTCAGTTTGCGGCAGGTTCGGGCAAAAAAGCGGGCGAATTTTACACCCCGCAACGCATTTCCGATATTCTTTCCGAAATTGTTATTCTCGACAGCCAGGACCCCGCTCAGGGCAAAAAGAAAAAAATCGAGCGGGTTTTAGACTTTGCCTGCGGTTCTGGTTCATTGCTCCTGAACGTTCGCAGAAAAATAATCGAAGCAAATGGAACCATTGGCAAACTATACGGACAGGAAAAAAACATCACCACTTACAACCTTGCCCGAATGAATATGCTTTTACATGGCGTTAAGGATACGGAATTTGCTATTCATCACGGGGACACTCTCCTCAACGATTGGGAGATTTTAAAAGAAATCAATCCTGCAAAAAAATTAGAATTTGATGCCGTAGTAGCTAATCCTCCTTTTAGTTACCGATGGGAGCCCACGGAAGAAATGGCACAGGATTTCCGTTTCAAGAGTTACGGTCTTGCTCCCAGATCGGCAGCCGATTTTGCCTTCCTGCTGCATGGTTTTCATTTTCTTGGCAAAGAGGGAACCATGGCGATTATCTTGCCACACGGCGTATTGTTCAGAGGCGGAGCAGAGGAAAAAATCAGAAGAAAATTGCTGGTGGACGGCAACATAGACACAGTTATCGGACTGCCTGCAAACCTGTTTTTCTCTACGGGTATTCCGGTTTGTATTTTGGTCTTAAAGAAATGCAAGAAATTTGACGATGTTTTATTCATAAATGCTGCAGAGTATTACGAAAAAGGCAAACGGCAAAATACTCTGTTACCTGAACATATCCGCAAGATCGTAGAAACCTACCAATTCCGAAAAGAAGAAGACCACTACTCCCGAAGAGTTTCCATGGCAGAAATTGAAAAAAACGAATTTAACCTGAATATTTCAAGGTATGTGAACACCGCACAAGAGGAGGAACAGATAGATTTAACGGATGTGAGTAATAAACTAACCGAAATAGAACAGCAGATAGCAAAAGCAAGAGAAACACATAATCAGTATTTAAAAGAATTGGGGCTACCGCCAATATAACCAGACGAAATGCTAATATCATTTGTAAGCACATTTATAAACATCAAACAAAGCCAAAGCAAGATATATGCGAAGCATCTACAAACACCTATAAAAAGATTTGAGTATAATTGGCTTTAAAAATTTCCGTGTTCTTCAAAAAAATTAAAATACACCATGCACAACCGACTGGCCAATGTCACGGAAATTCAATACTGACAATAATTTACAAAACCGGATCATGAGCGCCATCTGAAAGTTTACCTCCCCTGCTCAAACCTGCTAATAGGCTATCTAACGGTACTTAAAGTCTACGAAACCTTAAAGCATTATATTAGATATATTCTTGCATGATAAAATTCCTGCACCCAAATTCCTATCTTTGAAAAAACTTTAAAATAATTATGTATCCTTCTTTGATATTTTAAGATGAAGCCACATTGGTTTAAAAGAAAAGGTATATTTTTTATTCCCAAAAGTCTTTTGGGTTGGGCAATAATGCTAATCTTATTCATTTATGCAACATATATTTTTATTGAAATAGATAGCAGATCTCATTCTGTTAGTGATACTTTAAGACCATTCTTTATACATCTTTTATTAATTGGACTTGCATATACCTTGATAGCTTTATTAACAAGCCGGGGACCAACAGATAAAAAGTAACAATATGACTGATATATAAATGCTGTGAAACCTAACTCTGATAGCCATGAAAAACTCCTACTCCTTGTTGGCTTTTCTACCCTCCTGAAAACTTCCTACCGTCAAGAAGAAATGAAAATTTGGAATGAATTTCTGTTTCTGGTTATAAACAATAAAATGGCCACAGAGAGGATCAAACCACATGACAAACCTGGAGACAAATTCAAACCTGTTCTGCTAAAATATAAATCCCGAGTCTTTATCAGACAATCAGGCGACTGTACAGCTTGAAACGATATATTTTTACTTTTTAAATATTGCAGGTCACCTTAAAACAAGAATCTAAATCGAGGATTATAAACAAATCTTTGAGACCATATGGCAAGACAGAGTCAGAAATGCCGGATGGAACCTTGATATTAAATATTCACCTGACAATAAAATAACTTTCAATTTCTAGCGGTATTAATAAAAAATTCCCAGCTTACACGGACTGTTTACTCAATATAATCTTGTTATACTTTTTGCCCCACCTTGCAGAACTTCATTACACCTTCTTGTGGTTCCTCAACTATTACTCCTGCACCCGGGAAGGATTTGATATTGTTCCTGCTGCCAGCCTATTGTACGCCAGGGCATGCCTTCCAGAATTTACTCTGCTCTTATGCCTGATATATCAATTTTCTTTTTAGCGGTCGCAATAGAAATTAATTATATTTTCTTATTTTCAACACTGTAAATATCCAGGATTTATGAAAACAATCAGTAAAAAATTTAAAATACTTAGTATTTTAGTTAGTCTATTAATTTCAGGCTCATTTTCAATAAGTTGTAAAACACAGGCAACTATGACTGATAAAACCGTTGTTCAACATCTGGATATCCAGAAATACCTTGGCACATGGTATGAAATTGCCCGTTACGACCACAAATTCGAAAGGGGACTGGTTGGAGTCACCGCAACCTATTCCATGCGTGATGACGGAATGATAAAAGTGATCAACAGAGGCTACAAGGGCACTCTCGACGGCAAACCGTCTGAAGCAGTCGGGAAAGCAAAAATCCCCGACCCTTCTGTTCCTTCCAGATTGAAAGTCTCCTTCTTCCTGTTCTTTTATGGCGACTATTACGTTCTGGAACTCGACCAGGATTACAGATGGGCTGTTGTGGGCAGCAGTTCCGACAACTACCTCTGGATTCTGAGCCGCACCCCACAGATGGACGAATCACTTTATCGCCAGATTCTCGACAAACTGGTGAAAAGAGGGTATAATGTTGAGAAACTGATCAAAGTCCCACAAAAGAATAATTAAGATGCCTCAACTTTTATTTCAGTTTCTCATATTCATCTTCCTGCCATTACAGGCTCAGTATTCCGTTGTTATAAAAACAGAAAAGTTGCGGAATAATAATGGAACTATCTTCTGGGAACTTACTGACGAGCACCAGGCAAGAATCGCTGGAGGCATTCAAAACATCGAAAATAATACATGCATTATTTCAATCAAGAATATCCAGAAGGGAAAGTATATCTTTAAATATTTCCATGATGAAAACTGCAACAATAAATTAGATAAGAACTGTCTGGGAATTCCGACAGAAGGATTTGGATTTTCAAATAATGCAAAAGGCTACTTCGGTCCACCTGAAACCGGAAAAACAATTTTTAGAATAGAGAACGACACCTTATTGATTTGTCATCCAACCTATTACCTGTAATTCAAAATACTGTACTATGGAGAAACAAGTTAATCCTGTCGAACAGGATCTGGCCGAAAAAAGAATAATAAATATTGAAACCATAAAAGAGCTGTGGTCAAAAACTTACAATACAGAAGGCAGGCCAGACTGGTCCCATATCCTGCCCTTCTACGACGAAGATATTATTTTCAGAGACTCCATCCAGGAACTCCATGGATTTCAAGATTTCAAAGAAATGACTGAACGTTTGACAAAACGTTCTAAAGACCTGAAAATTAAAATCGTAAATGCAATAATGAGCGGTAACACAGCTTTCATCGAATGGGAAATGACACTCAGCTTCAAGAAATATCCCAGTTCAATACTTTACGGAGCCAGCAGACTTACGCTCAGCGAAGAAGGCAAGATTAAAGAACAAAGAGACTATTACGATCTATGGGGAGATATATTTGATAATATACCACGGTTTGGTAAAATTTACAGAAAGTTTGTAATAAAGAAATTCGGATAAAAATTATGGCCCTGATTGATAAAAGAACTCTCAGATATATTAAAGAGTACAGATGGTCGAACGTTGTCGAAATGATAAGAAACAATCGCCGTAGTCCTGATATTTGTGAAGAGGATTTTACGGGGAAACTTGTCGTAATTAGCGGAGCTACTTCGGGTATCGGTTACGCAACAGCCAGAAAATATGCCTCAAAAGGGGCCAACATCCTCTGCATAAACAGGAACCCGGAGAAATCTGAGAAGCTAAAAGATGAAATAGAAAAAGAATTTAATGTAAAATGCAATTACATAATTGCCGATTTAAGCAGTATTGAGCAAACACACAATGCATCCAGTAAACTGCTTGAATTAACTACAGCAATTGATGTACTTATTCACAATGCCGGTGTATATTTTACCAGAAAGCAAGTTACTGCCGACGGTATTGAATATTTGTTTATGGTACATTATCTTTCATCATTCATTATTAATTACATATTAAAAGAAAAACTAAAAGCACAGGGAAATTCGAGAATTATCCTGGTGAGTTCAGAAGGCTACCGTTTTGCAGCATGGGGGCTCAGGCTTGACGACCTGAACTGGGAAAAAAGGCGATATTCAGGTTTGAAAAGCTATGGTTCTGCCAAATTAGCCCAATTATTGACCATGCTTCTTTTTGACGATTATTTCAGAGTGTCAGGTGTCACGATAAATGCCATGCATCCGGGAGCAGTAAAAACAGATTCGGGACAGGAGAATGGTAAATTTTACAAATGGTTTAAGAGAAATATTCTGGATAAAGCTCTGAAACCACCTGATATTTCAGCAGACAGGATATTCAAATGAAACTTGCTTTCTGAGCAAACTGAGGTAATTTTTAGCGTATATCTTAAAACAATAAATATCTGCATTATGGATAAAAATCTTTTCCGCTCCGGGAAAATAGTGCCGGTATTTCTCCTGGCAGCTGCTGTTTTCTCCATCAGCATACTGACGGTTAATGCACAAATCTCTTCAGGGAAAGTCAAACCCCGTATTGTCATAACCACTGATCCCGAGCTTGATGACAGCAACTCACTTATTCGTTTCCTGCTCTACAGCACCGACGTGGAAATTGAAGGTCTGGTTTATGCCAGCAGTCAGTTTCACTGGAAAGGTGATGGTAAGGGTACCCGGTGGTATGTGCCGGGAAGAGAATATGACCGTTTCGGAATGAATGAATGTCCCTGTGAATCATGGCGATGGTCAGAAAATTCAAGGCATATCCATGATGTTGTGGAAGCATATGAAAAGGTTTACCCCAATCTTATAAAACATAATCCTGATTATCCATCGCCTGAATATCTGAAATCAAAGATCCGGTATGGAAATATCGAGTTCGATGGTGACATTTCAAAAGATTCACCAGGATCAGATTTGATAAAATCGCTGATACTTGATGACAGGCCTGGTAAGTTATTTCTTGCAGCATGGGGAGGTCACAGCACCATTGCGCGTGCTCTGAAATCGATTCAGGAACAGTATGAATACACAACAGAATGGGAAGCCTTGAAAAAAAAGATTTCAAGGAAGGTTGTGTTACTGCCTTCGGGTGACCAGGACGACACCTATGCAAAATACATCAAGCCCAACTGGCCTGATATAGAATACAGGCAGTTCAGGGGTGGTCCCAATTACGGATACGGAGCACAGATTAAAGCTTCACCTGAAGACGCGGCATATATGACACCTGAATGGATGAAAGAAAACATAACCAGCCGGGGTCCTCTGGGTGAACTATACAGGGTATGGGGCGATGGCAAGCAGATGGTAAAAGGCGACAGGCTCGACTATTTTGGTTTGTCGGGTTATACAGACGAGCAATTAAGAAAGATGGGTTATATTGTATGGATGCCAGTACAGAAAAAAGGATCATGGCTCGGAGAAGGCGACAATCATACATTTATGAATATGCTTGACAACGGCCTTCGCGCATGGGAAAAAGGATACTATGGCGGCTGGGGTGGAAGAGTAATCGAAGCCCGGGAAGCTTCCCCCGGGTTAAGTGTCAGTAAAATGGATTATCCTGACTTTTTCCCCCAGGCGCAGCGCGATTTCGCCAACCGCCTGAAATGGAGTGTTACAGATAAATACGAAAATGCCAATCACGAACCCGTGGTGACAGTAGAAGGACCTCTGGAATTCCTCGCCTCCCCCGGACAGAGAGTCGCTATCCACGGACGAGTGTCAGATCCTGACGGAAATAAAGTAGCGATTAAATGGTGGCAATTTAATGCAGGCACCTATCCGGGTAAAGTTGAAATTTCTCATCCCGATTCACTGAAAACATACGTAACGATTCCCAAAGATGCAGCCGGAGGACAGACCATTCATATCATTCTTGAGGCGACAGACAATGGTGAACCACCGCTTACAAGGTATCAGAGAATTATCATAACCATAAGGTAATAAACAAATTCAGTTAAAAATAAAAAACCTGAACCATGAAAAATGTCATTATAAACCTAAATGCTATGGTGTTGCTGATTATTTTTTCAGGATATCTATATAGTTTCAGAAAAGAAAAAATGCAACCTCAGCAACCCGTTAGTGGCTATTATGTTGCAGCATATGTATGGCCATCATGTCATGACGATCCGCTTGGCAGGGCAAAGCTCTGGCCTGAGGGGATTGGTGAATGGGAGGTGATCAAAAAGGGCACCCCACGTTTTGAGGGTCATTACCAGCCGAGGCAACCTCTCTGGGGTTATGAACCTGACAATGATCCCCGTGTGGTTGAAAAATGGATTGATGCAGCAACTGACCATGGTGTGAATATTTTCGTATACGACTGGTACTGGTATGAAGGTGGGCCCTTTCTTGAGAGCGCTCTCAACGACGGATTCCTGAAAGCCAGAAACAATGAAAAAATGAAGTTTTACATCATGTGGGCAAACCATGATGTAAGGTACAATTACTGGAATGTTCACCTTTACAGGGATAACAACAATATACTTTTTAATGCAAAGGTAGACTGGGAGAATTTCAGAATCATTGTTGAGAGGGTAATAAATAATTATTTTAAGCGTCCCAATTATTTCAAGATCAATGGTGAGCCTGTTTTTTCTATTTTCAGTGTAAACAAATTGATTGAAAGTTTCGGTGGCAGTGTGGAAGAGACCCGTAAGGCGCTTGATTATTTTCGTGATGAGGTAAAGAAAGCAGGTTTTCCGGGGTTGCATCTTCAATGGAATCAGGGTGGTGGATCGGTTATGACGCAGGAGGCAGCGGAAAGGTTTGCAGCAAGGATAAAGGAACTGGGTTTTGACAGTTTTGCAATGTATAATATGGGAGGTTTCAATGAAGATTACCTTGTTTACGGTGCGAATTCACTGAAGATCAGGGAGCAACTGGATGCGATTCTGGACATTCCGGTATTTCCATGTGTATCTATTGGATGGGATGACACGCCGCGGTTTCCGGGGAAGGGGATAAAGGATGTTGTGCATTATCATAATACTCCTGAGAGTTTTGCGGCACTGTTGTCGAAAGCGAAGCGATATGCCGACGCTCATCCTGAGCAGCCGAAGCTAATAACCATAAATGCATGGAATGAATGGGTTGAAGGGAGTTATCTATTGCCCGACATGCTTAACGGGTTTGGATATCTGGAAGCTGTGAAAGAAGTTTTTATTGATGGCAGGTATGATAGGTATTAGGGGGGAAACAGTAGGGTTACGAGGAAATACATTATATTTTTGAAAGTATTAGGGACTTTTCGTTATTTAATAAAGAAGATAAGAAATAATCTAATTTAGAAATTTTATTATTTGACATTTTTTATCATTTGATAAATTTTATTATTTAGTAATAATTACTAACAAATATTTTTTATTATTTGATACTAATTTTTATTTGAAATTTCTTACCAATTGATAAAATATATCAATTGGTAATTTTTCTTACCTGATAATTTTTACTACCTGATAAAATGTACTATTTAATAATCCATTCTATTTGAAATATTTTTTCAAAAAATAAAAATTCTAAAAAATTTTATTAACTTTGTTAACACTAAACCAAAAATAATAATACTATGGCCGATATTACTGCTCCTAAAATACTTATGGATCATGGACTTAAAGTAACCCCTCAAAGAACCCTCATCCTCGAAGCTCTTATAAGCCTCGATGAACACCCTTCCTACGAAATTATCATGAAATTCATGAGATTCAGATACCCCAATATCTCTCTTGCAACTATCTATAATACCCTCAAACTTTTTAAAGAAAAAGGTATTATAAAACAGATTACAGCAGGCGACGAAGAAATACGATTCGACCCCGTGCAAGAAAAACACCACCACCTATATTACAAAGACACCGATAAACTCGAAGATTTCGAAGATAAAGAACTCGACAGAATCCTTAAAAACTACTTCAATAAAAAACAAATACCCGGATTTAAAATAGAAGATATATCCATAATGTTGACCGGACACTCAGAAAAAACCCAGACACCCGAAAAATCAAAACAAAAAACACAGAAAAAAATTACTAAATAACCTGCAGAACAATAACCCGGCAAATTGTCAATTTAAATATGCCCGCAATCATACCAGAACTTAATAAAACTATTGTCAAACTATAAATTATATGAACTATGGCAGAAATTGGAAGATCAATCGTGAAAATGGATGTTGACAAACTGATCAACCTCCTTAATAAAGCACTCTCCGACGAATGGCTGGCCTACTACCAGTACTGGATAGGCGCAAAAGTCGTAAAAGGACCTATGAAAGACGCGGTTATTAGTGAACTGCAACTGCACGCAACCGAAGAACTTACCCACGCCAACCTGCTGGCCACAAGAATCGTACAACTTGGCGGAACCCCGGTACTCTCCCCGCAGGAATGGCTGAAAATTACTAACTGCGGATACGATGCACCTGAAGATCCTTTCGTGGGTGTAATACTCGACCAGAACATCAAAGGCGAACAGTGCGCAATAAGTACATACAATAAACTGCTTGACATAACAAAAGATGCCGACCCAATTACCTACAACATCATCCTCCAGATAATAACCGATGAGGTCGAACATGAGGAGGACCTTGCTGCACTTAAAGAAGATCTAGAATTAATGCTTGCAAAACATAAATAATATTAAATCCTTAAAAATATGTGCGAAGAATTTGCAGTATCAATGCCGAGAATCGGCGACAAAGCCCCTGAATTCAAAGCTGTAACAACACAGGGCGAGATAAACTTCCCAGCTGATTTCAAAGGAAGCTGGGTGATCTTCTTCAGCCACCCGGCCGACTTCACACCGGTATGCACCTCAGAGTTCATGACCTTCGCCACGATGGAGAAAAAATTCAACGAGGCCAACTGCAAACTGGTGGGACTCTCAGTCGACGGACTCTACAGCCACATCGCCTGGCTTAGAACTATAAAAGAAAAAATCGAATACAAAGGGATGAAAAACGTGGAGGTCACATTCCCACTTATAGAAGATATCACAATGGAGATATCAAAGAAATACGGAATGATACAACCAGGAGAAAGCTCCACAAAAGCCGTAAGAGCAGTATTCTTTATCGACCCTAACGGCATCATCCGTACTATCATCTACTACCCACTGAGCCTCGGCCGTAACTTCGAAGAACTTTACCGTGTACTTATAGGCCTTCAGACAGCTGATGCATTCTCGGTGGCCCTGCCTGCCGACTGGCAACCTGGCGATGATGTTATTGTCCCACCTGCTGGCTCATGTGGCGTGGCCAAAGAGCGGATGGAAGGTAAAAAAGAAGACATAAAATGCTACGACTGGTTCTTCTGTACTAAAAAGTTACCTAAAGAATCTATATTCAAAAAAATACTGAATAAGTAAAAACAGTATCATGTCAGCAACTGCATGAAGAACAGGCCATATAACTGCCTGTTCTTCTTTTATTTTACAATGCAAAATAAATTCGCCGTCTTAATATTTATAAAATAAGTCTTAAACTATTGTTATCTTTGCAACAAAATGAACAATATTCTCAAATAACTGTTTAGAGGTTTATTAAATAATTGACCTGTTCAACTAAATCTTAAAATTATGATAGAAATCTATTTTGAAGGCGGTAAAGTTGTAACCGCAAATGTCCACGGACATACTATAAGAACTGATCAGCCTGTTGAAAACGGAGGAAACAACAGCGCACCTGCGCCTTTTGACCTTTTTCTGGCCTCAATAGGAACCTGCGCAGGCATTTACGTCAAATCTTTCTGCGACAGAAGAGGCATACCCTCCGATGGAATAAAAATTATCCAGACAATGGAAGTTGACCAGGAAAAAAGGCTGCCTTCTTTATTTAAACTTGAAATACAACTTCCCCCCGACTTCCCGGAAAAATATACTGAAGCAGTTATAAATGCTGCAGATCTTTGTCTTGTAAAAAAGACTATATATAATCAACCAAAATTTGAAATTACTGCAACAAAAAAATAAAACTATGAAAATTGCAGTACCTGTCACCTCCGACAATAAGCTCGATAGCCATTTCGGGCATTGCAGACATTTCAAAATCTTTTCTGTAAAAAATGAAAATGAAATTGAATGCATCAAGAAAATTTCACCCGAAAATGGCCATGGATGCAAATCGGGAATAGTTTCACTGCTGGCAGCAGAAGGCGTGGAAGTTCTGCTTGCCGGTGGTATTGGAGAAGGTGCAGTCAATAACCTGAACTCCGCAGGAATCAAAGTTATTAGAGGCTGTGCAGGAGAGCCTGACGACCTTGTGAGGCTTTATATTGAAGGTAAGATTGATGACAGCGGAGAATCATGCAGGCACCCCCGTCATCATCAACACGAAGGTCAACAAGGCACCTGCCACCACAGTTAGCCCCAGGTTAAAACTATTACCCGGTTAAGTCATGATAAAATATCATGACTAATATTATATTTACGCCTGTTCTTACTGACGTTGGACATAAAATTATGGAGCACATAAGACCGGGCGAGCTTAAACAGGTATGGCTGAAGGCTTCTGTAGTTGGCAGCATCTGGGCTTCTTTCGAAATCATCCTTGGCAGTTTTTTACATAACCTCAAAATCCCTATATCGGGAACTATTCTTTCATTTATAGGCGTCTGGATACTGATTTCATTTCAACTTGTATGGAAAGATAAAGGCCTTATATGGAGGGCTGGGCTGATATGCGCACTTATGAAATCCATATCACCCAGCGCAATAATACTGGGTCCGATGATAGGTATCTTTACCGAATCGCTGATTATTGAAATAACAACCCGGCTGCTTGGCAGAAACTTTCTTGCATATATCATCGGAGGCGCACTTGCAGTCCTCAGCACCCTGGTTCAGAAAATAATTAACCTGATAATACTTTACGGACCCGACCTGATTAAAATACTTGATAACCTCTACAGATTTGCTGTGAAACAGATCGGAATGGAACAACTCAATCCGGTTTACGTTATTGCAGCCATTACCGCTCTATACCTGCTGGCAGGCATGGCAGGCGCTACGGGGGGATTTTTGACCGGGAAAAGATATCTTAAATTAAAACGCCTCCAGGAAACAGAAGAAAAAATCACCCTTAAGCCGGGAACTGAACTTTTCGAGAAAACCTCTGAGGATAAATATTCTATACTTTTTCTGCTCCTGAATCTGTTTGCCATTATCGGGATACTCCTCCTTCTGAATTATAACCTTTTAATTATTGCAGGAATTGTTGCGGTTATTTATTCAACATTCTGCATACTCACCTATAAAAATTCACTCCGCAGGCTGAAGAAACCCGGTTTCTGGATCAGTTTCTTCATCATTACTTTCTCTGCCTCATTTATCTGGAACTGGTTCTCCGACGGCATCTTCTTTACAACCGAGGGATTTCTGGTAGGACTGAAAATGAATGCAAGGGCAACGGTGATGATTATAGGTTTTGCCTCCATAAGTGCCGAACTGAAAAATCCAGTCATCAAATCAATGCTTTACAACAGGGGATTTGCATCACTTTACCAATCGCTAAATCTTTCATTCTCAGCTCTCCCCTACCTTATTTCAACATTGACAACCAAAGAAGAACAGGGAAAATTTCCGGGTAAAAAATCACTGCACGGAATATTGAGCCGGGCCGACAACCTGTTTAACGTTTTTGAAAACGAATATCGCAAGAGACCGTCGATTGTGATTATTACCGGAGAGGTCCATGCCGGAAAAACCACCTATGCCATGAAGATAATCAATGCTCTAAGGGAAAGAAATATACAGGCATGTGGCTTTCTTGCCCTGGCGGTTAATGAAAACGGAGAAAGAAAAGGATTCAATCTTCTCGATCTTGAAACAGGAGAAGAAAAAGAACTCTGCTCCACCTCAGAAACACCGGGCAGTTTAAAATCAGGGCGATTCTATTTCCGGCGTGAAACCTTAGAAAAAGGATTAAAGATATTAACAAATATACCACACACCTGCCCCTGCGTGGTTATAGATGAAATAGGCCCGCTCGAACTGGCCGGAGGAGGCTGGAGCATGGCTATAGAAGATCTCTGCAGAAAAAATGTTTCACCACAGATATGGGTGGTAAGAAAACCAATACTCCACCAGTTAATACGACGCTGGAATACCGGAGATATTTACATTTTTGATATTCAAACCGACAGCATCAAAGATGCTGTGGAAAAAGTTCTGGAACTCTCCCTGAAACAAAAACCTGCAGGGACTTAGAATTATTTCTCAATCCGGGTTTTGCAGGTGTTAATACCAAATAGGGTATAAATTCCGCAAAAACCTGTTATTGAAGTAATAAGAAGTATCACCGCAAAAACAAGTAAAACTATTCCTAACGTTCCGCTGATAACATTTGTAAAGTATAAAATCCCAATCAGCAAGGCTATAATTAGCCTTATTATTCTGTCAAGTTTTCCTGTATTCTTTTTCATAATCCTTTGATTTTTATTTTTCTAATAAAATTAATTATAACTGATAAACAATTCAATCTGCATTAAGTTCAAATTGATGACTTTTTGTATTTTTATTAGTTCTAAAATTTACTCCTTCTTCCCCGGGGGAAGTTTGGATGATAGTAAGTAAAGCATGAACGAATCTTTAAAAAGTAAAAACTTATAATTTGATAATCAAAAATATATAAAATTATTTTCACATGAAAAAAATACACTTGTCCTGGTTGGTGATATTGATAATTTCTACAATATTCTTTCAAGAATGTCGCAATAAATCTGAATATAATGAGACGATAAAAAGGATCGCAGCATTGGTTGAGGAAGGAGCGCTTGAAAAAGCTGCAATGATTGCCGATTCACTCAAAAATGCGACAAGAGATGATGATTTGAGGTGGAAAGCCGATTCGCTCAATGAAATAACAAAACGTATCCGGCTCGATTTTTCAGTTACCCAAAACGGTATTGACACAATTCTTGGAAAGCTGGTACAGGGCTACAGTGAATCTGACAGAAAAATATGGGAAGAAAACGGATGGCTGGAATACAAAATCATCGACGGTGAAAAGCGTTACTTCAACAGGGCGGCTACAAATCTTATCCTTCTTAGAAACTTTTATCAAAACAGGCAGTACAGAGATTCTCTAACTGCGAGGGATCCACGAATTGTTTTCAGGAAAAACCATACAGCCGATATTATAAGAGTTTCCGGAAAGAGCCCTGTTCCGGTTATGCCCATCCAGATAGAGGTAACATATACAATCACTGTCAAACCCGATGCTGTTCCTGCTGGTTCAACAATACGATGCTGGATGCCTTACCCGAAAGAGAACAATAAGAGGCAGACAGAAGTCTATCTTCTTGGCATCTCTAACGAGAATTATTTTCTGCTGGCACCCGATTCGGTAGTTCATAAAACGGTTTATATGGAAGAAAAAGCCAGAAGAGGCATCCCAACTGTCTTTCAGATAGCATTCTCATATTTTTCGTATGGCCAGTATTTCGATCCGGAAAATATGAAAATACTTCCATACGATAAGAATTCTGAAATTTATAGAAAATATACACGGGAACAGCCACCACATATATGCTTCACCGATAGGGTAAAGCATCTTGCAGACAGTCTGGCCGGTAATGAATCGAACCCTTACGAAATAGTGAAGAGATTCTACTACTGGTTTAATAATAATATTCCATGGGCGGGTGCTCTTGAATATTCAATCATACCAAATATTCCGGAATATACGCTGAAAAACCGGAGAGGTGACTGCGGCATGCAGACATTCCTTCTGATGTCGATGTTGAGGTATAAAGGTATACCCGTTAAATGGCAGAGCGGCTGGATGGTGCCTCCACAGGGCGAAAACCTTCACGACTGGTGCGAAGTGTATTACGAAGGAACAGGGTGGGTTCCGCTTGACATTTCTTATAGTCTCCAGTATTCGAACAATCAGAAAATTAAAGAATTCTATATTACCGGAATAGATTCATACCGACTAATTATAAACGACGATATAGGAGGCAAACTTTACCCTGAGAAAAAATATCTGCGAAGCGAACCTTTTGATTTCCAGAGAGGTGAAGTCGAATGGGAAGGCGGTAATCTCTATTTTGACCAGTGGGATTATGACATTCAGGTCAAAATAAAACCACTACCCGGAACCAGGATTTAATGAATAAGGAGTTATTTTAAACCTGCTATGATAATGAATAATACAAAGTTATTAAGGATTCTCATCTTTTTAATAACAGCATTGATGGTGGTGGCCGAGGGTTGCAGGTTCCCTGTTGGTATCCGGCTTGTTAACCAGATAGATTCAATTTCGAAGAAATGGGTACCCGACAGCCGCGAAGGTGTTTTTAAGGTGGAAATTTCCCGTAAAGGCACAATACTTTTGCTGAAGGGGGAAACAGACATTCCTGAGGCAAAAGCTGATATAATAAACCTTCTGAAGAGCAGAAAAACAAAATTCATCGACAGCCTTATAGTGCTGCCCGACACTTCTGTAATTAAAAAACCATGGGGACTTGTAGCAGTAAGTGTTTGTAATATCAGATCTGCTCCTGACCACAGTGCTGAACTTACCTCTCAGGCACTGATGGGAACTCCGGTAAAGGTTCTTAAAAAGAAAAATAGCTGGTATTTTATTCAAACACCCGACAGATACCTTGGCTGGACTGACGGAGAAGCAGTCCATTTCCTCACAGAAAATGAATTCCGGAAATGGAAATCAACTCCAAGGGTTATCTTCACTGGCAAAACTGGCGACATCTTATCAGCTTACGATGAGAAAATACCTGTTATTTCTGATATTGTGGCTGGTTGCATACTGGAGATGACAGGTGAAAGCAATGAATATTTTTTGGTGAAACTGCCTGACGGAAGGAATGGCAGAATTAGCAGAGAGAGCTGTTATAATTTCGCAGAATGGGCTGCTGCTGCCCGGCCTGAGCCGGAAAGACTCTGCAAAACGGCTCTGTTGTTAAACGGAATACCATACCTGTGGGGAGGTACCTCTATAAAAGGAATGGACTGCAGCGGGTTTGTAAAAACAGTTTATTTCCTTAACGGTCTTATCCTTGCACGGGATGTATCGCTTCAGATTCGCCACGGGGCCTTTAATGAAGTCCCTGTGCCGACTGACTCACTTAGCAAGGGCGATCTTCTCTATTTTGGAACTATCCGTAACGGAATAAAGAAAGCAACCCATGTGGGCATGTATATCGGAAATACTGAATATATCCATTCTTCAGGCATGGTACGGATTAACAGCCTCGATTCGGCAAGAACAAATTTCAGCAAATACAGATACTCAACTTTTCTGGGTGCAGGTCGTATAGAGGGAGTATATCCGGCTGAAGGTCTGATGCTGGTCGAAAATCACCCATGGTATTTTAACTAAATATATCGTTTATGAAAATCAATAAAAGACAGTTTTTAAAATATACGGGAGTTTTAGGCGCAGGAATAATCACAGTTAATTCCATGACAGCATGTACTGCTAAATCAGTAAAGAAGAAAAGAGCAGGCTCAAGAAAGGAGTTGAATCTGCATTTTAAACCCTACACCCTTCAGTTGAAGCACTCTTTCAATCTTGCTGTCAGTTCGAGAACCACCACACCGGCAATACTCACTGAGATTGAGTGGGATGGTATTACGGGTTACGGTGAAGCCTCAATGCCCCCATATCTCGGCGAGAGTGTCGAATCAGTTTCGAAATTTCTCTCCTCACTCAACCTTCAGCAATTCAACAATCCCCTGCTTTTGGAAGACATTCTGGATTATGTTGAAAATGTAGCGCCTGGTAACTCAGCAGCCAAAGCATCGGTTGACATAGCACTTCACGATCTAGCAGGAAAGGTTCTGGGTGAACCCCTTTACAGGTTGCTGGGATTGAATCCGGAAAAGGCACCCGATACAAGTTTTACAATAGGTATTGACACACCGGATGTTGTGAGACAGAAAGTTAAGGAGGCAGAACCTTACAAGATACTTAAAGTTAAACTCGGTGGAGGCAACGACAGGGAAATGATTGAAACCGTAAAGGAAATGACCAACAAACCTCTGTGTGTAGATGTCAATCAGGGCTGGAAAGACCGGAGTTATGCTCTTGAGATGGCTCAATGGCTGAAAGAACAAGGGGTTGCCTTTCTCGAACAACCTATGCCGAAAGAGATGGTCGATGATATTGCATGGCTAAATGAAAGAAGCCCTATACCGGTGATAGGCGATGAGGCAATACAAAACCTTGGCGACCTTATGAAATACAAAGATGTCTATTCGGGTGTCAATGTCAAGCTTATGAAGTGCGGAGGTATAAGAGCTGCCTATGTTATGCTAAAGAGTGCCCGTACCCTCGGACTGAAGACTATGATAGGTTGCATGACTGAGACATCATGTGCCGTCACGGCCGCATCACATCTCAGTCCACTTGCTGAATGGTGTGACCTCGACGGTAACCTGCTTATCAGCAACGACCCATTCGAAGGAATCAAAATAACTAATGGGAAGGTAATAATACCGGATCGTCCTGGAATTGGGATTGTAAAAATATAATACTTTAGATTGTTTCCCTGGTGACCTGAATCACATATAACCTGCCCAGAAAAAAATAATTTTGCTGCCAGAAAAATAAATCATTCATGGCAAAGAATAAAAAAGGTTTCAACTTAAGAAGTTTTACAAGCTTTTCCCTGGTCTTTTCGACGATAGTAATGTCGTGGTCAGGGTTTATTCTATATGTCGCACCCCCCGGACGTATTGCAAATTGGGCCGACTGGAAGCTGATGCTTTTCACCAAAGCAGAATGGCAGGCACTTCACACTATATTTTCCTATCTCTTTTTTGTGCTCTTTGTTATTCACTTATTCTTTATCAACTGGAAAGCATTTCTAACTTACATTAAAAGTAAGGTAAAGGCTGGTCTTAACAGAAAATGGGAGCTTGCTGCCTCAACAGTTGTTTTTGTGCTATTTTTTATCGGGACATTGAAATCGTGGCCACCCTTTGGAGATATAATGGCTTTCGGCGATAAAGTAAAAGAGAGCTGGGAGAAAAGCTATGAGGCACCACCAGTGGCACATATGGAAGAAAATACTCTCTCAGACATTGCTGCAAACTTTAACGGAATTTCTGTTGACGAAATTGTTAAAACTCTCAGCGACAGCAGTATAATTGTAAGCGATCCTCAACTAAAACTTAAAACGATTGCAGCAGAAAACAAAGTTACTCCATCAAGAATTTACAACATTCTGACTTCAAGATATAAAAACGAACAGGTTACGGATATTACTGCTGCACCGTCAGGTGTCGGCAAAATGACAGTTGGGCAGGTTGCTCAACGTCTGGGAAAGAAACCGGAAGAACTGATTAAAATATTGAAGGAAAACGGCATTGATGCAAATGAGGAAACCACAATTCGAACAATAGCCGACCAGATGTCTATTTCACCTCACGATCTTTATAGCCTCCTCGCAGGCAAGTAGAAACTTCTCTGCCTCAGCTGTCAGAACCGGACTTGCCGGGCCAGCTTTTCTTTTGCTCCGGTAGACAATGTTCTCCCACAGATTTGGCTCATGAATAAGTTCATATAGATGACCTGCAGGTTTTGAGGCACTGCGCATGAAAGGCGCTGCAATACGATAAAGAAACTGGAACCAATTCTGCTTTGTGCGGTAAATCCCGGAACCGAAAACACCGGGATTAAATTTTATAAGTCTGATATTCTGATTGTTATATTTTTTCTTCATATAATCACCTGCCAGCAAAAGATAATGCTTTGTAAGCGAATACATTTCATATGAAAAATATTTACTTCCGTCTGGTATCCTGAAATCAGGATCTACAACCCTGTAAACCGGAGAAGTTACAATTGCAAGGGTAACTGGCTTTCCCGGGACATGCTCAGAAAGAATAAGATTATTGACAAGAAGATGTGCCAGAAAATTTATCTGAAATGTGTATTCAAATCCGTCTTTAGTGGTTGTGTATGACGGAGGACCTAAAACACCAGCATTATTTACTATAACATCAAAACTAATCCCCTCCCCGAGCAATTGCTTGACAACATTTTCTGTCTGACGCAGGTCGGCAAAATCTGTTCTCAGGAAATGAAGCCTCATTCCCTCGGGTAATCCTGCCTTAAGGCTTCTCCCGGTAATCCATACATTGTAGTTAGCTTTGCAGAAGAGTTTTGCAAGTTCAAACCCTAATCCAGAAGTGCCTCCTGTTATGAGAATGTTTTTCTGATTCATCAGGAAAATAAATATAGCAGGCACAAACATAGTCAATGTACGCTAAAAATAGCATTATTAACATCTTTTAAGTTTAATAAAATCAACATTTATGATAAATTCTTAAATTTGGTAAGCATTAAAAAATAAATTCCATAATATGCCAGGCAAATTATTTTTCAATTTTTTACTAACCGCAGTAATCTCAACCTCTGTTGTTAGTAATTTATATTCCCAGGACTGGAACCAGTTCAGGGGACCAAACCGCGACTGCAAGGTTGCCGGTTTTAAGGCACCTGCAAGATGGCCTGCCGAATTGAAGCAGGTATGGAAAGTAACTGTTGGCACTGGTGATGCCACACCTGTTCTTTCAGGAAATAAAATTTATGTTCATACCCGCCAGGGAGACGAAGAGACAGTAATTTGCCTCGATGCATTAACCGGAAAAGAGATATGGAAAAGTTCATATCCATCACCTGCCGTTACCGGTCCTTCAGCATCACATCCTGGACCAAGAAGTACGCCAACAATCTCCGGCGGAAAAATAGTTACACTTGGAGCTGCTGGTATACTCTCATGTTACGATGCCTCAACAGGAAAACTATTATGGAGAAAAGACAATCCTGAAAAACTTGTTCCACAGTATTTTACAGGAATGTCCCCACTTGTTGAAGATGGTCTGGTAATAGTACATCTCGGGACTAGAGGCAATGGAACTATTTATGCTCTTGACCTCAATACAGGAGCTGAAAAATGGACAGTTAAAGGTGACCCGGCTTATGCGTCACCTTCCATCATGAGAATCGACGGCAAAAAACATGTAATTATCAATACTGAAACCAGCCTTATAGCAGTGGACCTTGCTGACGGAAAGCTTCAGTGGAACATTCCCACACCTCTTCAGCAAAGATTCTATAACTGCGTAAGTCCCTGCCTCGACGGGCAGAAAATGTATATTACCGGGCAGGGAACCGGAATGAAGGCATATGTGGTGGAGAAAAAAGGCAACAACTATGAGCCACGTGAATTGTGGAGCAACACAACTACAGGAGCAAAATGGAACACCCCGGTTCTTAAAGATGGATTCCTGTATGGATTTACCGACACCCGTAAAATATACTGCATCAATGCATCAACAGGTGAAACAGCATGGCTTGACCAGGCCGTTCACAGCGACTTTGCAACACTTGTTGACTGTGGCCAGGTGTTTATAGGGCTCCCAAGCACGGGCAATCTCCTTGTATTCACTCCATCACCAACAAGTTACAACGAGGCTGCAAGATACAGGGTTGCTGAGGCAGCAGTATATGCTTTTCCTGTAATTGCAGGAAACAACATTTATGTAAAGGATGCAGAAAGCCTGACAATGTTCAGATTCGAATAGAAAATTTCAGGGTACATCTAATCGGGGGTATAAATTTACCCGAATAAAAATTTTTCAGGATTAGCCGAACATACTTTGAGTTTCTGCTCTGTATTAAGATACGGGGTTATAAGGAAGTTTTTCAGATACTCATTATATGACCCGGACCAGAGCAGGTTAATAACAAAATCAGACCCGAAAAGAAGCCGGGATGACATGTTTTTCTCAATTATGCCTGCTACAAGTTTGTAATCTTCTATTTCAGGTGTAAGGCAGGAAAAATCGGTATAAACGTTTTCAAACTTTTCAGCAAGAGAAATAATTGTGTTCAGCCACTCCCGTGAACCGCTGGCCCTGTTCCCCATGTGGGCAAAATTTATTCTGAGATCTTTGAATGAGCTCTGGTTCAATATTTTTATCCACCTCTCAGGATTTGAAAAATAATCTGCTTCCGGTGTGGTTTTAAAACCCCCGTCGCTGCAATGTACGGTTACCGGTATTTTCTTCCTCGCACACTCGCTCAGCAGAAACTTTACCTTGTCGAGTTCTGCCGGCTCATCTTCTGGCCATGGATTTAAGCCTAGTGGAGGATAAAGTTTTACCCCGGCAAAAATATATGAATAATATTCTGGATTTTCTTTTTCCTTCTTTCTGAAGATAAGATCTTCGAGATTAACCTCAACTTCTCCTAGTCTGGCAAAGAGCTTTTTATAACGTTCTTCCGGCATACTGTCATTCTCATATCCTGAGAAATATTTATCTATGAGTGCTTTGATCTCAAGCAGGTCATAATTCCGCGGATTGATACCCAGAAACGGGTATATTTCAAACAGCTTATCTTCTTTACTGGTTGAAGACTTGACTAATCTAAGTTCTCCCTCTTTAACAGGATGTGGAATAATATCATAATTATAATAAAACCTTATCGACTTCAATACATCTGCCACCTGCCCGGCAACAGGTTTTGCCGGAGGAAGGTCGTAGAAACAACCGCTGTTTTTGAGGTTTTTGAAACCAAAATCTATCAGCAATGGACAGATTACAATTTTGTTGAATTTCAATTTCTCATCCCCGGAACAAAATATTTTTTCTTTCCTTATATAATAATCAGCAAGCAGGAAATGGTATTCGATTGAATTCTCCATCATAGAGAGAAGGTTTCTGAATTTTCCTGCATCGTTTTGAATAAAGTCCTTTATTCTCTCTGCAATTTTTCCGGAGAAGAAGTTTACGGCACCCAGAGGAACAAATTTAAGAAGAAGAGGAAGTTTGCGCATTACTTTTCTTACTGACTCTCCCGTTATCATATCGTCGCGCAGAATGAATGCGAGAAGGTTGGGATGGCTCAGGTCAAAAAGGTGGTAATGGATATCGTAAAACTTGTGGGACATAGGCTTTTACAGAAGAATGCCTGCTATGCTTGCGGAGATGTACGATGCCATTGTTCCGCAAAGCATTGCCTTTATTCCAAGCTGTGCGAGGTCAGCTTTACGTGTTGGGGCTAAGGCTCCTATACCTCCTATCTGTATTGCCACTGAGCTGAAGTTTGCAAACCCGCATAGAGCAATACTTGCAATGGCAATTGATTTTGCGCTAAGGGCACCCTGCTGGATCAGGGGTGAAAGGTCGGTATATGCAACAAACTCATTTATAACCATTTTAGTACCCATCAGTGAACCTACCGTAAGTGATTCTGAGGGAGGCACGCCCATTACGATAGCAAAAAGGGAGAATACTGCTCCGAAGATATCTTTAAGCCGGAGGTGGTTGACGTCAATACCGATAGCGTTGAGTGAAACTCCGAGCCATGCGAGAAACTGTCCGAGATATCCGAGAAGGGCATCAATTAATGCTATAAGAGCAATAACACCGATAAGCATTGCGATAACGTTTATTGATACCCTCATTCCGTCGCTTGCTCCATGGGCGATAGCATCCATTAAGTTGGCATGTTCTTTTTTAACTTCCAATTTAACTATGCCCTTAGTTTCAGATTCTTCTGTCTCGGGGTATACAATTTTCGAAATAACCAGTGCACCTGGTGCTGCCATAAGGCTTGCCGCCAGAAGGTACGAAGCAGGAACGCCGAGTGATATATAAACAGCCATTACGCCTCCTGCTATGCATGCCATACTGCCTGTCATGGAGGCTAACAGCTCCGACCTTGTCATACCGGCAAGATATGGCCGTATCATTATCTGGGCTTCAACCTGCCCGACAAATGCGCTTGCCACATTCGAGAGTGCCTCACTGCCGCTTACCCTCATCGCCCAGTGAACAAAACGGGCAAACAACGCAACAATCCTCTGCATAAGTCCTACATGATAAGCCATCGCAACAAGAACACATACGAATATTATTGTAGGCAGAAGAACAAAAAGAAAAACACCGCTACGCACAACTCCCTCAGGAAGGATAGATGTAACCTTTGTCAGGTCTCCAAAAATAAAAACAGCCCCTTCCTGCGAAAAATCAAGCAGTTTGTTTATTGCCAATCCAATCCAGTAAAAAATCTTCTGCCCTAAAGGTACTTTAAGGATGAACACAGCAAGGGCAATCTGAAGCAACAGCCCTGTTATGACTACCCTTAAATTGATTGCCTTACGATTGTTTGACCACAAGTAGGCAAGCAACAGAATAATTATAATACCTGCAATTCCTGTGAATCGTGCCATAAAAAATTTTTTCTGCAGAGTTCACCTCAAACCTACATAATTTTTAGACACCTGAAACAAAAATGATAAAAAAAGAAGAAATCTATCTGCAGACTGCAAATTGTCCGTTACGCGGAAGTGCCCTGTATATTATTCTGGCATCTTTCAGGGGAACCCTGATTCTTATCCACGGTTTATATTCAGGTTTCCTGAACAGGATCATGCATTTCAAGGTATATAAAGATGTTCTTGTTCTGTCGGCAAGGTCGAAAAGAAACTGGTTTAAAAATGCATTGAAGTTACCCCTTGTATCCTGATAAACATAGAGCCGGATTCCCTCTGTGGTTTCAAGAATAAAATTGGCATATTCAATTTTTGATGTATCGGGCGGGGCTTCTGGCTTGTATTCAGTTGTGTCTTTAGGTGCCACCTTGTGTACTACAGGCTCTTTGGGAATGGATGAATAGTCCTTAAGAATTGTAAATGGTTTTGAAAACAGCGATGTTACAGCGTATTCATCGGCTTTACGGAAGGTTTTACTGATCTTCGAAGAGAGTATTTTCGTTGTATAAACGGTTACACCGTTTATCTCAAGTGTTGCCGTACTGTCAGGCAGATTCAGTGAAAGAACTACTGAGTCGGTAGATGCCATGGCTATCCTTGCCTGGTAAAAGGCTTTCTGCCGGTTAAGCATTATGAAAGCTGAGTCGATGAATATAGAATCACTCAGTCCACCTTTTTCAGGCTTTTTATATCCATATTCGCTGTTAATTCTTTTTATGCTTCCAGCGGGAGCAACAACTGATAGCACAAGATAGTAAACGGCAAAAATTGAAATAAATAAGGAAACAGATATTATTAAAATCTTACGTGATTTATTTATTCCATTGTATGATTTCTCATTCATATTCAGCTTGTTAAAAGATATAAACTTTCGAGCCTATATTCAGGGTATTGAAGATGGCTTCGAGGTCCTCATCATTAAGCCTGATGCAGCCATGAGTAACTGGCATCCCGATGAACCTTTTATATAGTGTGCCATGTATGAGATAACCGCTGCCTATACTCATAGCATAATCTCCCAGAACGCCTCTTTCGTACCTCGATTCATCATCTGGCGGTGGAACGGGTAGTCCTTCCTCAATAAAGGCCCAGTCGGGTTTTACCCACATGGGTTTGACCACTTTCGTCTGAATCCAGAATTTACCTTTAGGGGTTTTAAATATCCATTCTCTTGAGCCTTCTGGTGTTACAAGACGTGTGTAACTCCCCGAACTGCAATATCCCTCCCTTATCAGTTTTCTGTTCTGATAGAGGTAAAACTTATTATCAGTGGTATTAATAACCAGATATGATTGCCCGGGTGTCATGGAACGGTAGCGGGCAGAAAGCCTTTGTACTTCATTTTTAAGTGCGGTAATCTGTCGTTTGTAGTCCCTGTTATTTTCAAAGCTGCTGGCAGTAATATTTTTCGGCCTGAAGTTACGTGTACCAGAATCCTGAATAAGAGGGGTCAGGTACAGGAAAAAGGCAATAAAGAGTATAAAAGAAACAACTGCAGCAAGAGCTTTTGCTATAATCAGAAGAATCTTAATAAGTCTGTCAGTAACAATCGTCTTGTAAACTGACCTGAAAAAACCTGTTATCAACTGAACAAGTTCAGAGTCAGCAAATCCACGTTCTGCAGGGGTGTTTATATTCTTATCTTTATCTTCCATTTCCGGTACATCAATTTTCATTCATTATTTCATCGAGGCTTCTTAATGAACCAACAATTACCACAGGGGTGCCTATCTGCACGATTGGGTAGATGATATCCATATTTTTATTTGTGAGGGCAATGCATCCGTCAGTCCAGTCGGTATTTTTTCCTCCTCCACCATGGATTTCAATTCCTCCGCCTATATTTGCTGCAGATGAAATAGTTCCTGAAGCCTTTTCCTTCATAAATCTTTCAACATCTTCACTATTAGGATAGTCTATGGCCAGAGATTTATACCAACGGGTTGCCCTGCCCTGAAGTTTTTTAATTATTTTATATCTTCCCTCTGGTGTAGCTTTATCACCTTTAATTCTTTTGTCGCCTGTCCAGTTTTTACCCAGTTCGGCATCGAATTCATATTTCAATTTACCAGCATAATAGAGATAGAATTTATGTGCAAATTTGTCAATTACAATGAGATATGATTTCCTTTTTCCCGATTCGGTTATTGCATTGTCAACCCACTTTTTCCATGTGCTTAGTGAGGCAAACCAGGTTTTTATATCGCTAAGGGTATTTTCGTAGACTGAATTAAGAAGGTATTCTGCATCATTAAGCTTTTTGTTTGCTTGCAGAAGCTGCTTTTTCTCGTAAGCAATTTCAGCTTCTTTAAGCATCAGTTTGCCTTTTGAAAGCCGGGTTCTGGTTTCACTTTCAAGAGGATATTTACCAAAGAATTCGTCTATTTTGTTTTTCGTTTCTTCAAGTGATTTTATTTTCAATCCGAGCCGGTGTTCAAGGTCGTTGCTATTCTGAACTGAGAGGCTGGCTGCTTCTCTGGCTTTTTTATCGGCAAGTCTGGCATATTCCAGCACTTTTTCATAATTTCTCATGAAGATAAACTTTTTATTTTCTCTTTTCCAGACAGCCATTGCTGAATCGAGTGCATTTTCGGCCTCGGAATATAGTTTTCTGGAATATACTGAGGCCTGTTTTGCCGATGCTGCTGAGATACTATGTATTGCTGTTTTAATTTCTTGATAGGGAGGTTCAGGCGTTATTTTCACTGCAAGAAAAATCACAAGTACCACTATTACTGCTGAAGTCAGCAGAGCAAGAATGATTCTTATAATTTTTTTCCCCATCTATAAAATTTTATAAAAAACCCCGGGTTGTTTTCCCGGGGAATTTCCTGCAAAATTAGCTAATTAATTTCTCAGATTAAATACGTCCGCCAGCTTTTTTGATAGCCTCTTTCAGTTCGCCATTGATTCTGTCGACAGTTTCCTTGGCAGCCTTTACCTTGTTGAGGGCATCCATATAGGCTCCGCTGTCGTATTTGCTCTGTGCTTCTGTAACAGCTGCATTGACAGTTTCCATCTCGGCTTTCATCTGATCGAGAGCAGCTTTTCCTTCCTTGCCTTTCGGGGCTTTAGCAAAAAGCTTGCTGGTCTCATCAATAACAGCCTTGATGTCTGTCATCAGAGTCTCAACCTCTTTCTTTACTTCGTCTTTCCTTGCAGCAGCATTTTCTTTAACTGTGTTTGCAAGGGTAACCACTGCTTTCAGGTCCTCAACTGCAGGACCGTACTTTTTGAACAGCTTTGACTTCTGTGATTCGATATAAGCATTTACAGCTCTCATTGAATCCTGGAGAGCGGCAAAATCGGCAGGAACATAAACCTCTGCCTCAGCAGCCTTAGCAGCCTCAATGGCAGCGTTGGCTTCGTCAATCTGGGCCTGCGGAAGCTTGCCGCATGCCGACATAAGAGCAACCATTACTATGGCTGCAAAACCCATTAAAACTTTACTTTTCATTTTTCTGACCTTTTTACTTTGTTTGACTATTAAAACTTTGTTTCAGGATTTTCTTTTTGAAAACCGTTGCAAATTTAATCATTAAATTTCGAATCATCAAGAAATTTTAATACTTTTTTAATACTGTTTTAATATTTTTTTAATGCTTCATGAATTCAATCCTCACTCCTGAATGAAATTACAGAAATCTATTGTCAACTTATTAGTTTGATTATCTGTATTTTACTAATACAATAAGGATAAAAATGTCTGTAATACTTATCTTATACAGAAAAAGAATCAGGAATAAATTTAATTACTCGATTATTTCCAGCAGGCTCTTAAGGTCAATGTCTTTTAACGGGTTATTGCTTTGGACGAATGTTTCGGCAAGCTTTGATTTTTTTTCCTGCAGCCTTATAATCTTTTCCTCGATACTTGAACTTGAAATATATCTGTAGACAAATACACTCTTATCCTGTCCTATACGGTGAGCCCTGCTCAGTGCCTGTATTTCTGCTGCCGGGTTCCACCATGGATCAAGCAGGATAACGTAATCGGCAGAGGTCAGATTTAACCCTACTCCCCCGGCCTTGAGTGATATGAGGAAAATTCTGTTTTCTGGGTCTCTCTGGAATTTTTCAATTATACTCCCCCTGTCGGTACTCGATCCTGTCAAAACCGAATATTTAAGCTTCTGACTGTCAAAATAATCGGCATACAGCATCAGATGCTTCACAAATGATGAAAATATCAGTATCTTATGTTTTTCCGCCAGTATATTTTCGATATCCCTTATCACGGTTTCAAACTTACCTGAGCCACCTGAATAGTCGTCTATAACCATTGCCGGGTGGTTCGATAGCTGCCTGAGTCTTATCAGCCCCTGAAGTACCTGAATCGCGTTCTGTTCATGCCCTGGTACTTCCATGCTTTTAAGAATAGAATTTCTGACAGCCGATTTTTCCTTTTCGTAAATTTCGGCCTGTTCCTCAGTCATGTCGCAGAACACAGTCTGTTCGGTAAGCGGCGGAAGCTCAGGAGCCACCATCTCCTTTGTACGCCTGAGAATGAAAGGCTTTATTATTTTCCTGAGCTGATCCTCCTTTTTTCTGTCTCTCATTTTTTCAACAGGTCTTGCATATTCCCTTTTGAAAAATGACAGAGTGCCAAGCAGCCCTGGATTTACAAAATTCAGCTGAGTCCAGAGGTCTGAAAGTGAGTTTTCTATTGGAGTTCCTGTCAGTACAAGGCGGTAATCTGACTTTAGCATTGAGACTGCTCTAAAAACCATCGAGGAAGGATTCTTAATAACCTGGCTCTCATCAAGGACCACATAATGGAAATGAAACTGCGAGAAAACTTCAATATCCTGACGTACAATATGATAACTTGTCAGGATAATGTCATAATCGCCGAAATATGAAATATTTTTCCTTCTCTGATTGCCTTTGTAGGTAAAATATTTCAACGTTGGGGTGAATTTTCTAATTTCATTTTCCCAGTTATAGATGAGTGATGCCGGTACAACTATGAGGGAAGTCCATCCCTTCTGTTCTGTATCGAACAGTGTTAGCTGGGAGCGCTGATGCATTTCCCTGCCATCTACTTTATTCTCCTTGTTAAAAAGAATCAGGGCCAGTGTCTGAACAGTTTTCCCCAGACCCATATCATCGGCAAGGCAGCCTCCGAGCTTTGCTGACTGCAGCCATACCAGCCAGTTAAGCCCTTCAAGCTGGTATTTTCTCAGTTCAGTTTTCATCCCGGTTGGCGGGTTGACGGATGGTATTGATTCGGGGACAAGCAGCTTCTTAAGCCTTGGACTGATGGTTCTTCCCTTTTCTTCAAAAATCTCATTTATAATTGAGAAATGTTGCCGGTGGATCTTTAGAACTCCATTTTTAACACTCCCGAACTCGAACACATGTTTGTATCTGGCAAACCACGCTTCAGGAAGAATGGCTATTGTTCCATCGGGCAGCTCATATTCCCTTATGCCTTCAAGTATATTTCTTTTAAGTTTGATGAAGGGAATTTCGAAAGCTCCGATTTTAACATGAGCCAGAATGTCAAACCAGTCTTCAGCTGCCCTGTAATCAATGAGAAGCTTTACTGGACCAAGATTATAGTTCTTATCAAGTTTCTTTGAACAGATGAGAAAACCAGCTCCTGTAAGCTCTTCGTAACAGCTGTTCACAGCTTCGATGGTAGCATAAAAGTCAGCAGTGTAATCGCCTGTAAGGGAAGATATTGTAAAATGAACCCTGTCATCAGAGTAGAACCCAAGTCCTCCAAGTGTCTTTATGCATTCATCCTCCCAGTCAAAATCACGGCAGTATTTTCTGAAAAAATATTCGCCATTAATATCATTAAACTCAGTAAAAGAGGTTTCCTTCTCATCGGCATAAACACTATTTCCTGAATAGTTAAAATTCAGTACAAGTTGCGGGTAGCCCTTCAGTCCGGTCTCAATATTTAAAACAGCTTCTTTTTCTGGTTCAGCTTCTATAATCGAAAATCCCTTTGCCTCTACCAGGTAAAGGTTAACTGCATTTCTGACGAAAGTGGAGAAGTATTTCTTCTCGGAGCTTTTTGAAATCAAAACCGTTTCCTTGGTCAGGAATGGTTTCAGCTTTGCTCCGTCAATTTCTGAAACGAAAATTATTTTGTAATCACATCTTATTACACATGGTGAATTGCAGATAATTTCTGTCTGATATTTTCTTAAATTAAAAGGTTTCCCTTCAATTTCAAGGTGCAAGTTATAGGTGCTGTATTCCTTACCTCTCTCAAATCGGAAAACAGGCCGGGCATTTTCCTGTATAATTTCTGCAAAGTCCTCATTATGAAACGATTTTATATCAGATTTCTGGTAAAATATAGGGATAGATTCATTTCTGGCTATTTCAAGGCACTTAAAAATTCTTTTTTCGATATAGGGGCGGATATGGTCTCTTATATGGTATTCGGTAACATTGGCGATAAACTCTTTAACGTTTTTATCCCGGGAAAAAAGTTTGAAAATTTCTCTTTCGGAGTATTGATTAATAATCGAAACTACTTCCCTTTCTTCAGGCAGAAGATTCACTACGGTTTCCTGTGAGGGAAAAGGAAACAGTACTTCCTTTATTGTATAATAATCTTTTTGTGTCTCTTTATGGAATATATATGGTATCAGCACCGGTCCCCATAACCTGTGCCGGGTAAGGACAAGTGAAAACATCAGATTCCCTGAAGGAAAATCTTCTTTCAATTATTAATGAATTAAATAAATCTGCAATTTTATTAATCTTCGTGGTATTGTCAAACTATTTTTTTCAGAATTGATATCATTTTCCTCCGCGCCACCGTTTCAGTATGTTCGCCAGAGGAAATGAATTGCCCGTTTTCTTGGGAGGAAAGATTCCTTCGCTTACAGCTCTGACATCTTCAATTGTATAAAAGACTCTGGGGTTGAAAACATTTATTACGTCTAAAGCTTTTGACAGATCATTCCTGTGTACAACGGTATAGACCAGCTGAACATTTTCACGGACACCATGACCTTCAACACATGTAGCTCCCAGTCCGTTGGCGTTAAGAAGGCTTACCAGTTCGTTACCTCCTTTCGGTGTGATAACCCTTATCAGCTGCGTGCCAACTGCAAGCCTCTCTTCTATTAACATACCTATAAAATTACCTGTGGCAAAACCTGAAGCATAGGCAATATAACAGATGTAATTATCAAGGTTCTGCATTATCCTGCTGACAGCAATAATCCAGATCAGGACCTCGAAAAATCCAAGAAAAGGTACTATGTTCTTTTTACCCTTTGATACATATATTATTCTCATTGTACCGATTGACACATCACATATTCTTGCCAGAAAAATCAGCAATGGCAAAATCAGATAATTAAACAGATCGCTGTTGAAAAATGAAGTTTCCATACCTTAAAAATATTTTATAGCAAAGATGCACCCAAATGTGAAATCTGGCAATGATTTATGAAATAAAAAAAGGAGTCCGGCAGTGTTGATGGTTACCGGACTTCTTATTGTAAGAAATATTTGAATTTAATTTTGCTATTTAACCGTTGTTATCGTTCCGGTTCTGACTATTATTCCCTTTCTCCATTCGTATTTCTTATTACCATAATTAATCAGAACATCATATGTTCCGGGCATGCATGGGAATTTTGCAGTGGCGGGTTCGACAACAAGGAATTCAAGCGACCTGTCAGGTTTAGCTACGCCCTGCATTTTGTCGGAAGTGCCTGACGGATAGAGGTGAAGCTTTGTAACTTCTCTTGAAGTACCAGCATACATAACTTCTCCGGCATTCATATTTATTGAGACCTTATAGCTGACATCCGCTTTCATGGTGAAATTCTCAAGCCATATTTTCTGGTTATAGCCGGGTATTTCAACCGTAACCAGCACATCGTATGCTCCGGGTTTTATTTTTCCTGAGCTTTTACCTGACGATTCATCCGGAGTTATGGTTTTGTCTCTTGCACCCTTGGCATAGAATGTTGGCACAGCCTGATTGTAAGTCTGGTCGTTATTTCCTTTATACCTGTTTACCTTGAAATCCCAGCTGGCAAGTCCTTTTGCAGGAAGGGGTGACTCCTCAATATTTATCTGGTAATCGTAAATTGTAACATTCACGCTTGTCTTCATCTTAGGCTTAACCACCACACCGGTTATATCTGTAACAATATTACCCGGGCTTCCTGAAAGTGCCGAATTAATCTTCAGGTCATATGTGCCTGGCGAAGCATCTTTTAACCTCACATCTTTACCACCGCTTGTGAGCTTGAAAGTGTGGCCCTTCGTAAGCTCTCCCATAATTCTCATGTTTACAACCACCGACTGTGGCTGCTCAGAGGCACTGAAAGCTTCCTGCGTCTGCTGAACCCATACCTTGGGCCATGCTTTTTCCATTTTTACAGTGATACCGTTAGCCAGTTTGTATGTATAACTGGTAACTTTTTGTGCATTGACCGAAAAAACGATAAACGCAATAGAAAACAAAATGACAACACTTTTTTTCATAGCTGTATTTTGTTTGTTGTTGTAACTGTTTTACCAAAGTTAACTCTTTTTTCGATTCAGATTACTTATTTCCTTCATAAAAACGTGCTGCAGAAACATTTTTTAACAAATTTGGACAATAATATTTCTTATCCATGATTTTAATATTTTAACAAACAAAAGAGTCGGTTTTTGATATTTTTAATTATAAGAACCAGATAGTAAAAAATGATTAAAAAACTATCCCTTCAGTAAATTTATTCTCTGTAATGATAAGTAAAATCACTTTTTTGAATATACTTCTTATTTTTGACCATATCCGGTAAAAAACAGGCGAAGGATGAAAAACATTTACAGGTTTCTTATCGAGAAATATGAGAAAATACCCGGACTGGCTCTGGCGACCATAATATCATCATCCGGTTCGGCACCTCAGAAAGAAGGGGCTTCAGCTCTTTTCAGTTCCAATGGGCTTGAAGCCGGCACAGTGGGTGGTGGTGCTCTGGAAGAAACAGTTAAATATACAGCTATTAAATCAATTACCGAAAAAAGGCCAGTAATTATAAGTGTTAATCTGGAAAACAGCACTGAAGATTACGAATCTGCCATATGCGGAGGCACTGTCAGAGTTCTAATTGATCCGACTATACTGGAAAAACCGGACTTCATAACAAATCTCAAGGAGATTATTAAAAGAAACGTGCCATTTAGCGTCGCAACTCTAATATATACTGCTAAAGGAGAACAAGTAAGAACAGAAAAATATATTCTTGCAAAAGATTTCTCCTGTGAAAATATCCCGCAAAAATACAGAGATCTCCTGGCAGCTGAATCAGAAAAGCTTCTTATAAACAAAGATGCAGGCAGTCTGGTTCTTATTGATTCAGGTAACTTTACTGAAGAAGAAAAAGTTTTTGCAGTTATAGAGCCTATCTTTCCCACGCCCTCTCTAATAATCGCAGGTGCAGGACATATCGGCAAAGCATTGAGCCACCTTGGCAGATTTCTTGGCTTTGAGGTTACAGTTATTGACGACAGACCTGAATTTGCAAACCCTGCCAATCTGCCCGATGCTGATAAAATTATTACAGACGAAATAGGACCCGCCCTGGGTAAAATAAAAAAAGACAGCAACACTTATATAGTTATTGTTACCCGGGGTCATGCCAGAGATGCTGAGGCTTTACGTGAATGTATTGGCAGTAATGCTGCTTATATCGGAATGATAGGAAGCAGAACAAAAGTTGAAAAGATGCATCAGGATTTCATTTCAAAGGGCTGGGCTACTGAACAACAATGGGCAAGAATTCATGCTCCCATCGGTGTAAAAATCAATTCCAGGAGTGTAGAAGAAATAGCTGTAAGCATTGCAGCAGAATTGATTATGGTAAAAAACAACATTAACACGCAGGGTAAAATATAATTTTTATGTATATTTGAAATAAGTGATACTCAATTGATGCTCATCCTTCAGAACCCTCCTTTGTAAGGAATAGAGAAAGGGTGATGATTAGTTATAAAGAAAAGGATGCAATGGGAAAAGCAGGAGATAATTCTTCTATCAGCATAATTCTGCTTGCTGCCGGGAAATCGGTTAGGACAAAAACTCCCAAAATGCTTCTTCCATTGCAGGGAAAAACGTTAATTGAGAAAGTGATTGAAAACTTACAGTCGTCAAGGATACAAAATACCGTTGTTGTACTGGGTGCCTGGAAAGATGAGATTATGGAGAAAATCGGGAATTTACCTGTCAGAATAACATTTAATGAAGAATGGCAGAAGGGCATGCTTGCTTCGGTTATAAAGGGAATCAGGTCACTTCCTGCAGATACCAGTGCTGCAATTATTTATCCTGCTGATTATCCTTTTATTACAGGAAAATTACTGGATGAGATTACTGAGGCTTATTTTAAATCAGGAAAGGGAATAGTGGTTCCTGTATGCAAAGGCAGAAGGGGACATCCTGTTTTGATTGACAGAAAGTATTTCGGTGAAATTGAAAGACTTGATTATGAGCGAGGTTTGAGATTGCTTCTCGAAAAATTCAGCAGCGATATTTTTGAGCACCCAACCGATGATGAAAATATTTTTTTCGATATTGACACAACAGAAGATTATATTAAAGCAACAAAAAAATAATCAGACACATGGAAAAAACAATTCAGTTTACCCTGAATGGTAAAAAGACCTCTGTCACTATTGATCCTGGTCAGAATCTCCTATGGGTTCTCCGGAATCATTTTGGACTAACTGGAACGAAATTTGGATGCGGCATAGGTTTCTGCGGAGCCTGTACCATTCTTATCGATAACGAGGCCGTCAGGTCGTGTCAGCTTCCTGTAAGCGAAGTTGAAGGGAAAAACGTACTCACTATTGAAGGGCTTGCGGTCGATGGAAAACTGCATCCTCTTCAGCAGGCATTTGTTGACAACGAAGCTCTTCAGTGCGGGTTCTGCACACCCGGTATGATAATGAATGCTCTTGCACTGCTAAAAAGGAACAGCAATCCAACCAGGCAGCAGATAATTGAGGCAATGGATGATAACCTCTGCAGATGTGGTGCTCATGTACGTATTATTAAGGCAATTGAAGATGCATCAGTTAAAATGAGAGGAGGGAAGTAAAAATGAAAAAGACAGAAACAAAAAGTACTGTAAAAAACAGAAACACAGGTTTAAGAAGGCGCGATTTCTTCAAAATACTCGGAGGCGGGATAATTGTTTTCTTCTCTCCGTGGGATGCCTTAGAACTGATGGAAATGCCCGCAGAGCAGGCACGGTCACTGCCCAAAGACTTTAATGCTTTTGTCCATATAGCTGAAGACGGAACCGTAACATGTTATACAGGTAAAATTGAAATGGGCCAGGGTATTATAACATCCCTGCCGGTTATGGCTGCAGATGAACTGGACGTTCCGCTTGAGAAAGTAAAACTGGTGTTGGGCGATACGGCATTATGTCCTTTCGACCAGGGCACCTATGGCTCTCTCACCACAAGGAGTTTTGGCCCGGCTATGAGAGCAGCCCTCGCCGAAGCAAAGGGAGTGCTTATGGAGCTGGCTTCGGAAAAGCTGAAGGTGCCTGCTTCACAACTCGTTGCAGAAAAAGGGGTGATCTATGTCTCAGGTAACAAGGCAAAGAGAGTAACTTACGGAGAACTTACCAGAGGAAAAAGAATTGAAAAGTTTCTCGAAGTAAAGCCTCCGGTTAAAGATTATACAAAATTCATCTATGTCGGGAAGTCGTACAAGAAAGTTGACTCTGTAGAAAAGGTTAAAGGCGAGGCAAAATTCACAGGTGACCTTAAACTGCCAGGGATGCTCTTTGCAAGGATACTGAGGCCACCGTCACACGGGGCTACACTGAAATCGGCAGATACCTCTGCAGCTGAAAAAATCGAAGGTGTAAAAGTGGTGCGCGACGATGGACTGATTGCTGTTGTAAGTGAGAACAAAGATAAAGTTGATGAAGCTATAGTTAAAATAAAAGCAGAATATGAATTCAATGAGTTGCCAGTAAACGACAGAAACCTCTTTGAATGGATTTTAAAAGCCCAGACTTCTTCAAGTGTGTCAAACACTGCAGGTGACATAGAGCTTGGCAGGAAGCAATCGGAGCACGTCTTCGAAACTGAGTTTCATGATGTATACCTTGCACATGCTCCCATTGAAACACATACTGCACTGGCGCAATTTGAAGGTGAAAAGCTAACAGTATGGGCATCAACCCAGCAGCCTTTCCCCTTGCAGGATTCACTGGCAAATGAGTTAAAAATGCCGCGCGACAATGTGAGAGTAATTGTTCCGTATGTAGGAGGTGCCTTTGGGGCAAAAAATGCATATCAGCAGGCAATTGAAGCTGCCCGGCTGGCAAAGCTCACAGGAAAGCCAGTAATGGTTGTATGGACGCGTGAAGAAGAGTTCTTTTACGACACTTTCCATTCTTCTGCAGTTGTAAAAGTCAATTCCGGAATCGACAGGGAAGGCCGGATAACTTTCTGGGATTATCATGTGTGGATGGCAGGTACAAGAGGAGCTGAAACTGTTTACGATGTACCAAACCGAAAAACCACCAGCTACAGCAGGGCAAGAAATGCTCCTCCTGTTCATCCCTTTGCCACAGGGCCATGGCGGGCACCCAATAATAATACAAACACATTTGCCAGAGAATGTCAGATCGATATCATGGCAGCAAAAGCCGGAATGGATCCTCTGGAATTCCGGTTAAAAAATCTGAAGGATCAGAAGATGATTGATTGCCTGAAAGCCGTGGCTGATAAATTCGGATATACTCCATCTAAATTTCCATCAGGCAGAGGCATCGGTATAGCCTGCGGAATTGACGCAGGCACATGGCAGGCTACTATGGCTGAAATAAAAGTTGACAGGACAACAGGTAAAATAACCGTTCTGAGGCTTGCCTGTGCACAGGATATGGGATTATGTGTTAACCCTCAGGGTGCACTTCTTCAGATGGAAGGTTGCCTGACCATGGGCCTTGGCTATGCACTTACCGAGGAAGTACTTTTCGAAGGAGGAAATATCAAGACCTTGAATTTCGACACTTATGAAATACCCAGGTTTTCATGGGTCCCGAAGCTCGAATGTGTTATACTTGACAGAAAAGACCAGCCTCCACAGGGCGGTGGAGAACCTGCAATAATTGCCGTTGGAGCAGCTATCGCAAATGCCCTGTTCGACGCAACGGGGGCAAGGATTTACAGAGTACCACTTACACCTACCAGAGTTCTTGAAGCACTCAAAAAAGCCTGAGTAAAATGATGACAAAAAGAACGCCTGAGAAATTTCTCAGGCATTTTTTATTACTTTAATAAAATTCTATTCCAAACCGTGATTAAATGATGCGTACTCCTGCCTGACCCTGTTTATTTCCCTTATTGCAGGTATAAGTTCTTTACCTGCAAGTCTGAATCTATCAGGCTTCTCAGGTTCAATCAGATATAGGCGTGTTCCCGGTTTAAGTCCCTGTTTTATTTCAACCATTTTTTCATTATAATCTCCGGGTATCACAATCTGCTTCAATCCACTCCGTGTATATACAAAAGGTATGCTGTCGTGAGTTGAATGAAGGCATTCAGCCGGAATATAGACAGTATTGTCAATAACCTTAATTATAATTTTGTTGGTAGTAGTCATTGTGGGCCTCAAATCCGGGTCTGAACCTTCTATTTTTATAATTGTTTCATAAACCTTAGTATCTGCATTTGGTAATGTTTCACCGATATTTGCGATACTTGTTATTGTTCCTTTCAGCCTTTTGTTCGGAAAAGCATCCAGCGTAATTTCCACCGGCAGGCCCACGCTTATCTTACTCACATCAATCTCCGATACATAAACTTTTGAAAGCAGAACCGACATATCTGGAATTGTGGCGACAACCCTGTCGAAGGGTGTTATCATCGAGCCTATTCTTCTCTTGTTTCCGAGCGGATCACGTTTGTACACCACCATTCCATCGATGGGAGCCCTAATTGTAAATTCCCTCAGCAGCTCCTCGAGTCTTGCAATTGTTCCTTCGAGCTGTTCAACCTGGAACTGCAGGTTAAGGATAGTCTGATGGATCTGTGCTTTCCTCAGTATATATGAACGCTGTTTTTGATCGAGAAGCATTTTTGCCTTTTCGAGGTTTATTTCAGCTTTTCTGATTACGTCGGGAGCCTCATATTTTGAGTTACGGTATTTCATTTCTGCTTCACTGATTAGAAAGATCTGGTTTTTAATATCATCCCTCAGTCCGCTCAATACAACGGAGCTATCGAGTATTCTCAGTTCAAGCTGTGATTTAAGGTCTGTGAGCTGTTCCCTGTACGATTTGAGTGTATTGTCATATTCAGTCCTGTCGAGTTGTCCGATATAGTCCCCCTTTTTCACGATTGTCCCTTCCGGAACCAGGTCTGTTATCCTGAGAGGTGCAAGTCTTATTTCAGTTCCGCTTCTTGCTGAACCCTGTGTTAGCATCGGTGATATTGAGCCGCTTCTGCTGCTCCCGCCCCCTGTTACTCCGGCTATATATCCCTGTGAGCCTCCACCGCCTTGACCGCCCTGGCCTCCCTGCATTCTCTGCCCGCCAGTTCCTCCTTCACCTCCCTGGCCCCCCTGGCCACGGTCAAACTGACGCTGCCCCTGCTGCTGCATTTGCTGCTGTCCCTGCTGCTGTTGATGATTCTCCTCCTGTACAACACTCGGAGCAAGTATATCAACAGAATTCTCAGCTATAATTTCCCCTGTTACAGTTAGTGAAACCTCAAACCTGCCCTGCATTGCTTCAGTAAACCAGAAAGAATGCCTCTTAAGGTTTGAAACATAATTAATTACTATCAGCAGTAAAACAAGTGAGGCTGCAACTATACCGGTTGTAATCAATGACTTCTTCATCCTCTTTTTATTATGCTATTTTAAACAAAGACAAATTTACTTAAAAAATCGTGAACCGTAATTATATGAAGGTTATCATTTAACTATTATTAACAACATTATCAGAATTTTTACTCATCTTTATATTAAATCCTGCTTTTGCTCTTAAACAGGTTGACAACAACAGAAAATTATTAACTCAGACAGGCAAAAAACAAGATTTGCTTTTTTTTCTATTTTTTAGACAATTTTCTCATCTATTTTATTTCATTATGACCTTTTAATTTCGGGGTTGCACAAAAAACCTCTGTTTGTTTTCCCCCTGAATCCCTTTTCTCTGTTTATTTTCTTACGATCCCCTTTCCCGTTTCCCTGATCGTCTGACTGGCGTTAGACGGGCACCAGGGGGAATAAGCTTAAAGAATGTACTCACCCCCAACCCCCTCTCTACTTCGTAAAGAGGGGGCTTACCACCCAACCCTAAGAATAATGCCTGATGACATTAAAAGTGTATTGCCAGGAATTCAAATATATTTGAAAAACAGATTATTACAATAGTTTCTCCCCCCGTGGGGGGAAATACAAAGGGGGTCAGTTTCACATGAACAACCGAAATGCATGTATTTCGAAGTCCCGCTTTGCGGGATAAATTCTACGAAGATCCCAATAGCGAAGCGTATCGGGAACTATCGAATTACTATTGAATTA
>JAKPDL010000092.1 GCA_029552825.1 Bacteroidota bacterium | reverse complement strand
TGCTTCAGGTGTTACAACAACCGGAGCCTCAATATTCAGCAATGTTGAACAACTTCCGAAATCAATACTTTTCTGGAGAAGTCTAACACACTGGATAGGAGGACTTGGAATAATTGTGCTGGTGATTATTATCCTCCCTTCGTTCCGTATCACCAATTACAGTATTTTCAGCATGGAGTCATCTCTGAAAGAAAAATTCCATCCGAAAACAAAATCCATTGGTTACAGACTTCTTTATATATATCTGGGTTTGACAATAGCAGAAATCATTTTGCTAGCAGCCGGAGAAATGGATCTTTTTGACAGTATCTGTCATACATTTGGTACTGTAGCCACAGGGGGATTTTCAACCAGGAACGCCAGCATAGGTGCTTTTTCTGAATACAGTCAGTTTGTTATTCTGGTTTTTATGTTATTAGCCGGAATCAGCTTTGTGGTTTACTACTATTTAGTAAAATTCAACTTCAGGAAGGTCAAAAATAATGAAGAACTCTGGTTTTATTTATCAGTATGCATAGTGGCAGGTGCCATGGCTGTGTCGATTCTTATAGTAAGAGGTGGTTATAATTTCAAATCAGCTCTCAAGGATGGTTTTTTCCAGGTTGTATCAATCATTACCACAACAGGTTATTCCACAGCAGATTATCTTAAATGGCCACTTCCCGGAGTCGTTTTGATTTTTCTTCTTTTCTTTACCGGAGCCAGTAGCGGTTCAACCACAGGCAATATCAAAATGGCCAGGCATTTGCTTGTCCTGAAAAATGTGAGGGAAATATTCAAGAAGCTGATACATCCTCATGCAGTAATTCAGATAAAACTGAACGAGAGGATACTCGACTGGAATGTAAATGTATCAATTTTAAGTTTTGTTATCCTTTATCTCTTTACATTTCTTGTTTCTTCGATTATTGTTGCACTTAATGGCTTCGATATTTTAACTTCAGTAAGTGCAGTCGCTTCTTCAATGGGGAATATTGGCCCGGGTTTTGGTTCTATCGGACCTGCTTTCAATTACTCGCATTTTCCGGAATTTTGCAAAATCTTCCTGAGCTTCCTGATGATTGCCGGAAGGCTGGAACTGTTAACAGTACTGCTTATTTTCGTCCCAGAGTTCTGGAAGAAATGA
>JAKPDL010000062.1 GCA_029552825.1 Bacteroidota bacterium | reverse complement strand
CGCTTCAATGAAAACGGGAAAAAAATAGGGTAAAAATAAGTGAGTAAATCCTCCGAAAAATATAATGGAGGATTAAATGAGTAAGAAGAAGAGAAGGCACTTTAGCCCTGAGGAAAAATTTAATATCGTCAAGCAGGTGATTGGCAAAGCAAAGACAGTTACCGAGATAAGTGAAGAATATGGCATTCATCCAAATTTGTATTACCGCTGGCAGGGTGAATTTTTTGAAGCAGCCCTTAACGGTTTTAAAGAAAAATCACAAGGGCGAACAAAGGCAGCAGAGGATCGTGAAAAGATACGAATGGGTTCTGAAATTCAGCGGATGAAGGATGTAATAGCTGAGGTTGTCTCTGAGAATATAGCCTTAAAAAAAAAGAATATGGAATAGCCCCAGGTCGGCATTACCCTGTACTTATTCAGCAGAAGATTATGGCAGCTATTAACCGTGTGATAGAATGGACAGGTTGGAAGCGCACTGAAGTCATGACGTTATTCGGTATCAGCTCAAGTCAGGTCAGCCGTTGGAGAAAGGCGAAACCGGCCCGTCCATTTCTTATTAACCCTTTTCGTATTCTTGATGAAGAAGTGCAGAGAGTTATAGATTACCGTAGAAGCTCAGAAGAAATCAGAAATATGGGATATCGCAAATTAACATGGAAGATGATTGATGAGGGTGTGGCATTTCTCACGGAATCGTCCGTATACCGTATTTTAAGCATGTTTAAGCTGCTTGGGAAGGCTTTTAAAGAAAATGATGGAGCAAAGAAGGAATACGAGAATAAACCGCAGTATGTGCATCATCACTGGCATACAGACATCGCGTATGTAACAATGAGCGGTGTTCATTACTACCTGGTGTTCATGCTTGATGGTTTTTCAAGGTATCTTCTGCATTGGGAGCTCTTGACCGATATGACCGGTTTATCTGTTGAGCTGTTCACTCAAAGAACTATAGACAAGTATCCGGAAGCAAGTCCCATGGTGATTCATGACAACGGCTCACAATTTATCAGTCATGACTTCAAGTGTATATTGTCAGAAAACAATTGCATCGATGTTCCGACACGCAGAAAACATCCTGAGACAAACGGCAAGGCTGAGCGTTTTGTCGGACTTATCAGAACTGAAGCACTACG
>JAKPDL010000057.1 GCA_029552825.1 Bacteroidota bacterium | reverse complement strand
TTTCGTTCCTCCCACATTTACTCTGCATGCCTCATGAGGATGGGATTCCATAAGCGGAACATGCTTATATGCCGCAGCATGAAATACTATTTCAGGTCGGTATTCGCTGAAAACCTTTTCCATCTGGGCCCTATTGGTGACGTCTCCGATAATTATTGTAAAGGGACGTTGCCCGTTCCTGAGCCTAAGTTCATTGTCAAGGTAAAATGAAGGAGTCTCAGCCACATCAACAAGAATGAGTCGTTTTATGTCAAATTTTATTAACTGTCTGACAATCTCCGAACCGATCGAGCCTGCCGCTCCGGTAACAAGAATAGTCTTACCTTTCAGACCGTTTTCAATCCTTTCAATATCAAGTTTAATAGGCTCCCTGCCGAGTAAGTCTTCAAGATTCACTTTTTTCAGGTTTCTTATCTGCAGTTCACCGTTAAGCCATGTCTCGAAAGAAGGTGTTTCAAAAACTTCTATACCGAAATCCACAAATGATTCAAGTATCTCCTTTCTTCTTTCATTATCTATTTTATTGATAGCCAATACGCCAACCTTAATGCCATTTTCTCTCACAAACTTCCTGTCTATTGACAACGGAGAAAGAACCGGTACACCGTCGGCTTTCTTACCGTGAAGTCTTTTGTTATCGTCGAGAAAGAATTTAACACGGTATCCGCTACGGTTGTCGCTTTCCATTATTCTTTTCACCACGATGCCCATCTCTCCGGCACCGAAAATCATTACATTTTTACGTTCACGTGTCGAAGTTGAAGCAAATTCATAGAACATTTTGATGAAAACCCTGAGGAAAAAAAGAAAGAGAGTAATTATGCCGTAATGAATCACAATTATCGAAAGAGGAATGTCATAAAAATCGTTCCAGTTGTAAACCCTGCTCAGAAGGGATATCAGAACCAGTATCAGAAGAGCAAGAGTATTTGTAATGAAAATGTTGAATGCATCTTTTATTGTGGTATGTCTGATAAGTCCTGAATAAGTTTTGAAAATAAGTATGAAAAATGCATACACAAATGTAACCAGAACACCCTGCCTTACCGCAAGCTCGGTGTCCACCGCTTTAGCTATCAGATTAAACCTCAGCAGGTATGCAAACAGAAAAAAGACAAACACCGAGACAGTATCCGTGATAAAAACCATCCACCGCGGCATCGAATGCCTGTGAAAAAACCTTAATATCCTGTCTTTAAAAGTTCTGATCATTTAAAAAAATTATATTAATTCCATGTTTACCACAATATTTCTGCCCACATCCCAGGGGCTGTTTCAAAAGCCTCTTTTTTTGTTTTCACCCCTGAATCCCCTGAGAGGGGACATATTGATTTACAATATCTTAGCTTTTGTGCTTTTATCATACTTACCTGATACACATCTTTTGAAACAGCCTTTTTCTTGTAGGTAAAATTCTAATAAATAATAATTTACAGTATCTAAACAGCTTTACTGCTTACTACCTACTACTTACTACTTACTTAATATTCGCCCTTAAGCCATTTCTCCAAAAACTCTCCTCAACACCTTTACTACTCTTGACAACTCCTCCTCCCTCAAAGAGCTCCCGCTCGGCAGGCAGAGACCCTTATTAAACAGATCTTCAGAAGTTCCATTCACAAAAGCCAGGCAATCTCTGAAGACCGGTTGCAGGTGCATAGGCTTCCATAGCGGCCGGGTCTCAATATTTTCCTTCTCCAGTGCTATCCTCACATCCTCTCTGTTACATCCCGTTATCTCAGGGTCTATCAGTATAGTTGTTAGCCACCGGTTGGAGAAGTATTCCTGACCAGGTTCATCAATAAACGAGACACCTTTTATATCGGATAGGTTGCTTTTATAGAATTCAAATATCTTGCGTCTGGCAGTGACTCTCTCTTCAATAACCTCCAGCTGTCCCCTCCCTATTCCTGCCACTATGTTACTCATACGATAGTTGTATCCGATCTGTGAATGCTGGTAATGCGGAGCCGGGTCGCGTGCCTGGGTTGAAAGAAAACGTGCTCTGCTGATTAGTTCCTCATCATCCGACACCAGTGCTCCCCCGCCGGAAGTTGTAATAATTTTATTGCCGTTAAACGAAAGAATACCAAATTTACCAAACGTCCCACACATTTTGCCATTGTACCTGCTACCCAGAGCTTCGGCAGCATCCTC
>JAKPDL010000037.1 GCA_029552825.1 Bacteroidota bacterium | reverse complement strand
GATTTTTCATATGCCTCTGGCTGCATATACTGCCGATGAAATGCATCTGTCTGAATATTTACTATCTCAAGATATGGTGCTTTCGTTTCAATGGGTTTGCATCCTATTAGAGATGCATATTGCTGACTCTCTTGCTTAATCTGTCTTGACTTGCCCTTGAGAGTGCTTTTGATTCCTCTGTAGGTTTTGTCATCTAACTGGCTTATTGCGGTTTCTGTGCTGATGGAATCAAGAAATTTTACCCAGTCCTTTATCTCTTTATCTGCTATCTCTATCGCTTTTTGCCTTGCCTGGTCTGCTGTTATCTTGACTTCTACTGTCGGCGGAAGATCACTGAAGTATCGCTTAACATATCCCTCAAATGCCCCGTTATCGGCGAACAAAGTGATTTGAATATAATTATCACGAATGGTGTATCCCTTAAACTTGCGTTGCCATCTGTAGCCCACTCCCTGTGTGGGTGGAATTAAAGAACCAACCAAAGGAAGCTTGAGTTCAAAAGGCGGCGGCTCTTCACCGGTTATCAACTTATAATATTTAATCAACTGATTTTTACAGGTTTCTTTATCCAGAGCGAATATTATCGTTTTGCCTTCGTCTTTTGCCTTCGCTTCTATTTCTCCTTGGTAGTAATTCAGGATACTTATTATTTCTCCCGTTTCTTTATTAATGGTTAAAGTAATACCTTTACCTGTGACAGATACAAGGTTTTTTTGCGCTTTATATATAGCTTCCCATGGTTGATAAACTTTCACATGGTCAGAATTGAGGCCTTTGAGTCCAAGCAAATCCACCCATTTGTTATGTTGTTGTAAAATTTCTTGTTCGGTCATAGGAAAGGAACTGTCTTTCCCAAATAAGATAAAAACTGTAAGAAAATAGAACAGGAATCTGTCTTTATTTAACATTCTCCACTCCATTAAAGTGGAAATATTGTAAGAATGTGTGTACCTGAACCCTCCATGATAATGTAGTGAGAATTTTCTGGCAAGTGTTGTGGATCATTCGGGTCTTCTCTATCCCAGTCCCATTTAATTTGCCAGAATGTTGGGTTCAGACCAGCAGTTCGTGCGATCTTTATCCTACTAAAGAACTCCACTGCCATATTCTTGGCCATTGTTTCTTCCAGACATTTATGACAGGTGACATTCTGGGCGATTGGCGACCCATTATTACCACCCCGGGCAGCAATATATACTGCATTCGGAAACTTACTCTTGAAAATCCCGGCAACACTGCTACGACCTTGATTGTCTGAATACCCGGTCGCCTCATCTCCTGAATGACAGGCATTTATGAAAACAAGTTTGTATGAAGAATACGTGGAAAGGTCTGAAGATTGTACCCATTGCGCACGCTGAACTCCATTG
>JAKPDL010000234.1 GCA_029552825.1 Bacteroidota bacterium | reverse complement strand
TATCCTGCCATATAACCTATAAAAGAGTTATACTGGCCAGTTGTGTTGGAGCGTCCTGCCTGATAGCCCATAAATGAATTATAGCTTGCAGTATTGTTGTAACCTGACTGATAGCCGATGAATACATTTTTAACACCTGTTGAATTATTTCTTCCGCTTTCTGTGCCTATGAAAACATTATTATCCCCTGAAGTATTCATAAAACCAGCATAAAAACCGAAAAATGAATTATAACTCCCGGTAGTATTATTGAAGCCGGCATTATAACCTATAAATGAGTTATAATTATCGTTGTTGTAATAACCTGCTTTGTATCCAATTAAAGTATTGTAAGAACCTGTTGTATTTGTATATCCCGCCTGATTACCGATTGCAACGTTGCTGGCACCTGTTGTGTTGGAATAACCGCTCAGATTGCCTAAAAAGACATTATACGAGCCGGAACTATTCGAACGTCCTGACCTGTATCCCATAAATGCATTATAAGTGCCTGTTGTATTTGTATAACCGCTTTCGTAACCAAGGAAAACGTTGTTGCTTGCTGTGTTGTAAAAACCTGCTGTATTACCTATAAAAACATTTGAGCCACCTATCTGGTTGTTATAACCAGTCTGGTTACCGATAAACACGTTATTTGAGCCTGTTGTATTTGAATATCCAGCATTGTATCCCATAAATGCATTATACTGGCCGGTGGTATTTGACAAACCTGCCTGAAAACCGATAAAGGTATTATAGGATAAGGTAGTTGAATATCCTGCTTTATAGCCCATAAATACATTTGAGTTCCCTGTTTGATTCAGATAACCCGATTGGTATCCCAGTACCACATTTCCTGAACCTGTTGTAGTACTTACACCTGTTTCATATCCGATAAATGAATTATAAAGGCCGGTAGATATTGAAACACCCGAACGATGCCCGATGAAATAGTTTGACGGGGTGAGATTGAGAAAGTTGTCTATACCCTTTGAATCAAATCCTCCAATTGCAAAACCCCCCTTTGTTCCTTTTGCACTCTTATTTACATAAACCCTTGTACTGTCGCGGGTTACCCTGAAATATTCCTGACTCAGGGCTTTATCTCCAAAGCCTCCTATTGCAAAACCACCTTTGGTGCCTTTGGCTCCATCGTCAACATATATTCTTACTCCTTCATTATAGACTGCAAAAATGGTTTGACCGATGTTATTTTTAACTTCAAACAATGCTTCTTCGAGCGATGTTGTAGTTCCTTTTACGTCAAGCTTCCCTACCGGTCCAGAAAGATTACTGGCTACCATCGAATAAGGAACTGACCATAACCTCGATGAACCCATGTTTTTCCACTCGCTGTTGTAATAAACTTCTGTTTTGATAAACTTGGGTATCACTTTCCAATCAATATCTGAAAACGTCGGAACCGTTGATGAGGCCTGACGGGTACCTTTACCAACAATAACAGTAAATAATCCAAATGAATTGGTTGTTACTGATGAATGCAATTCCTGCCAGAATGTTGTTCCTCCAAGCGAATCGGATTGTATGGTCAGGCGCACTGGTAATGATTGGTTTGATATTGCATCTCCCGAAGCATTACGGGCAATAGCCTGATAGGTAAACCCCTGCGGGGTTTGGCTCAGAGCACAGAGCATTGAGCTCAAGATAAAAATGACAGACAGAATAAATCTTGTTTTCATATCTATGTATTTGTCAGGCTTTATGATTCGGGAAGTCGGAATAAAGATTTCCTTGGGCAACGAGCCTAGGGTTAGCTGGAAGAAAATTATTTTAAGCAATATATGATAAATTATATTTAAATTCAAATATTTTTGATGAACCTTGCTTTATTTGTGATAAATGGAAAAAATCAGTGGGCAAATGGATTTATTATGAATTCCTTTTCAAAAAATCAGTAATTCTGGGTGGAAAAATTGAAACAATTTAAAATATTTTACATAATCCCGTTGAAATTTGATTTTTATTGATAAATTTGCACCGCCGTTTTAACGGAATATTTTTCAAGGACAAACAAAATTCTCTAAGGCAATGGATTTAATGAAAGTTGTTGAAAAGGAGCTATCAGTAGAAAAGAACTTTCCTGATTTCGGACCCGGTGACACTATAACAGTTCATTACAAAATTATCGAAGGGAACAAAGAAAGAGTTCAGCAGTTTCGTGGCATTGTTATTCAAAGAAGAGGGAGCAAGCATACAGAGACTTTTACTGTAAGAAAAATGTCGGGGAACATCGGAGTTGAAAGGATCTTCCCTATTGCTTCACCTTTTATTGAAAAAATAGAAGTAAACAAAAAAGGCAAAGTCAGAAGAGCAAGGATATTTTATCTACGCAAACTGACAGGAAAAAAGGCAAAAATTAAAGAGAAAAACTATTAATCGCCAACTTTTTATAAAAAAAGACTGCCCGTAAAAAGCAGTCTTTTTTTTATTGAAATTGTATCTCCTATTGAATTTTGTTTATCATTTCTTCCTTTTTTGCTTTTGCTTCTTCAACCAGCTTAATGGCTTGTTTATCTGCTTCCTGCCTTAGCTGGTCGCCTTTTTTCTCCGCTTCTTTTATTATTGCATCAGCAGATTTTTGTGCAGCAGCTTTTGCAATGGCGCCTTTTGATTCAGCAGCTTTTAGAATTTTGGCTGCCTGAGCTTCAGCTTCCTCTTTCAGTTTAATGGCAGCTCTGTCTGCTTCAGCCCTTAGTTGTTGTCCTTTTTCCTCTGCTTCCCTGATAAGCCTGTCGCCCTGCTCTTCTGCCTCACGGCGAAGCTTCTCCTTTGCATCATCAACTTTCTGTTCAACAGTCTGTTTGACTGTTTCTTTAACCGTTTCTTTCAATCCAGGTGAACTTTCTGTAGCACCAGAACCAAAATCAGGCGTTAGAACAGGTTTTCCTACAACTCCTTTAACCTTCACATTCACTTTTATTGTCTCTGATGGCTTAAATGATGCACCAAAGGCTGCAGCCTGAGCTGAGAGATTATCTACCAGGGCATTTACAGAAGACCCCAGAACAGAGCGGGGCATTTCAGTTTTTATCAGATAATTAAGTGTCTGATCCAATCCCTGATCGCCCGAAATGTTCATCTTTATGCTGCCCATCTTTATGTCAAACGGGCTGACATATACTCTTCCATCGCTAATCCTGAAGCTGACATTGAGGTCTTTGAAAGTATTGGTGTAATTTTCACCCAGTTTCAAAAGTTCCTTCATTTTTTCAAAAGCGGCCATCTCGATTATCTGAACCTGGTCGCTTTGAAGTTTTCCGTAACCATTAATAGAATTTATCACCGGCATCATATCACTTCCAAGCAGGCTTTCGTATTTCATCTGTAGATCAATTTTGCCGTCGACACCTTTTGCTGCCGGTGCAAATTTCTGAACCATCACAAAAGTGTTAAATGCATCTTTAATTGCTATATCCTTTACTTCGAAGTCGGCTTTCAAAACTGGTTTCACAGTGTCGCGTGTATCATAATCGGCGTTCATCTTCACTGTGCCTCCAAGTACCTTCATCCCTGTTTCCCGCAATGAAAGTATTCCATCCTTAACAATGATATGACCTTTAAAATCCTGAGCAGTGATTTTATCATATATAAGAGTGCCTATTGAAGCATTAAAGTCGAATTCGATATTTTTCGGCACAGGTATAACTGCAAGAGAAGTTGTATCGACCTCTTCAACCTCAGTGGTATCAAAAACCATTTTACTAAGAATATTGGTGACATCTATTTTATTTGAGGAAAGTGTCAGTTTGCCTTTTACTGTTTCATTCCGGAAAACATATGGAATGTAATTCTCAAGATTTCCCGAAAGAGTTATATCGCTTGTTTCGGCCACAAGTAGCTCTGCTTTATCCATTCTCGTATAAGCAGGGGTAAAAGTGAATGAAGCCTCTTTGAGGCTGACCTCCGGGTAGCCTTTCATTGAAAGGAGCATATTTCTTATTCCCAGAGTTCCTTTTGCATTAAAGCTTTCATATTGTTCCTTTTCAATCATCGAGAGCCGTCCAGCCATGTTAATTGCCATTTCTATTATTCCTGTAAATTTTATGTCTTCAAGAGGCAAAGCTTTAGAAAGTGCATCAAGGTCGATTTTTCCATTGAATGAACCTCTGAAATCGGGGTCACTTATGGGGGTCTTAAGGAAGAAAGTCATGTCAAAGGGACTGCCTGCCAGTTCGAAATGAAATTTGTCGAGGTTGACTGTTGTCAGATCGAGGTTTTTGCCGTTGACAAAGACATCGGTGTTGATATTTATTGCACTGATCTTTTCCGGCAATGCAGGGTAGCTTATCACTCCGTCATTAACTGAAAGATTTAGCTTTATGTCGGGTAATGTGCTGTCGGCATCGGAATAGACACCTTTTGCAGAGCCTGTGAGGACAAAAGTGCCAGAAGTCCTGAGGTCTTCGAATCCTGTCATATAAACTGCCGGGACAAGTGACAGAAGAGTTTTAAATGAGGTCTGACTGGTGCCAAAAGTAACATCTGTTAAGATATCATCGCCCGGCATGGCTACAGTACCGGCGAAATTAAGCCGGAGGGCATTGATTGCAAAATAGTTTTCGTCAAAAGTAAATTTCATACTGTCGAGATCGGCAAGCATATTAATTTTTGAATCAATCACTGCCCTGTTCAGATATTTTACCCCATCCATTATAAAGGTTGCCTCACCTATATTGAGGGCCATTTTAAGTTTTGTCTCCTTCAGCGACATGCCTCCTGCAAGGGTGAAGTTTAGTTTTTTCAGTGAGGCAGTCATTTTTGAGCTTTTGTCGTTATACAGAATATCTGCATCCTTTATTTCAAATTTTCTGAGAAGAACTTTCAGGGAGCTCTCCCCTGCTTCTGTCTCTTCTGCTGGTTGGACAGGTTGTTCAGGGCTAACGGCAGCAAGAGTGTCGGCCGATGGTCTGGCAATGTCCCAGTTTGCACTGCCATCTTCCAGAACTATAGCATTAACGATCGCCCTGTCGAGTATTACCGATTTTACCTCATAGCCTGATTTTCCAAAAAGACTGGCAAGATTAAATACCAGCCTGAATGATTTGAAGCCAGCAAGAGTATCTCCCTCAAATTTTTCTATGCCTATCACATAAACGTCTTTAAGGGAAAAAGAGAGGTTGGGAAAATTTCTGAAAAAACTCAGGTTATAGTCGGCAAAAACAACTTTTGCATTTACCGATTCGTTTATTACCTGCTCAACTTTTGTTTTTATTTTCTCCTTGAATAATATCGGAACCGTAAATAATATGACTAAAACTAAAATAAACAGTCCCAGAATTATTTTCAGAATGGTTTTTACTATCTTTTTCATGTGCAAAAAATTTTATATATTTTTGATTATCAGAATTTCATCCTTAAATTTTTATACCTCATATACGCTTTTCTTACCTCCATCCCAACCCTGGGGTTGCCTAAAAAGTCTCTTTTTTATTTTCACCCCTGAATCCCTGCCTTTACTACTGCAAAGTCGGACAGGCCCAGAGAGGGAACTTATTGACATACAATATTTTATCTTTAATATTTTTATTACACCTATCAGGTAAAAATCTTTTTAGACAGCCTCAAGGGGCGTGGAATTTTTTATTTTTCAATTAACAATCACTATTTTACAACAATTAATTTATTGAATTGTTTTGGTTTTAAAATTAATGAATATTAGTGAAAATAAAAATTTGCTATATTTACAGCCGCAAAAAATCGGATGGTCCCGTAGCTTAACTGAATAGAGCATCTGACTACGGATCAGAAGGTTGGGGGTTTGAGTCCCTCCGGGATCACGTAGAAGCAGCCTCAAAGGCTGCTTTTTTTGTTTCATGGTGAAGGTGGAAGTAAAAAGTATTTCTGGAGGCCCGGAGGGACGAAAACCGAAGGGCTGGCGGGGTTTGAACCGAGGAGTCCCGATATATCGGGGCGACGAGCTCGCGACCGAAGGGAGCAATCCCTCCGGGATCACGTAGAAGCAGCC
>JAKPDL010000228.1 GCA_029552825.1 Bacteroidota bacterium | reverse complement strand
GCACTTGATTATGACAGGAAAGATTGTTTTGTAGTTGAAGGAAAGTTAGCATTGCCTTATAGTTATTTTGCTGGAAGGGTAGGTAGTACCTTTATTACCACGCTTCGTGACAAGAAAAAGATCATGGGCGTAAAATGTCCTGTGTGTAACAAAGTATATCTGCCACCACGTCAGACATGTGAGCGTGATCTTACTGATATTCGTGATAACTGGGTTGAGGTGCAGCCAACTGGTGAGGTTGTAAATTTTACGGTTGTACGTTATGATGATAAACATCTTCCAAAGAAAGCCCCTTATGTGATGGCACTTATAAAGCTTGATGGTGCTGATACGCCTATTGTTCACATTCTTGATGGAATAGCACCTGAAGAAGTAAAAATTGGGATGAAGGTTGAAGCAGTATTTTCATCTTCACCAACAAATACCATTTTAGATATTTCTCATTTTGCACCTAAGAAACCTGAAAAAGCATTTGTGTCTGAACGTAAGCCTTCAGGTGCAAAAGGAGAAGAGCCAGTAATTTCCGAAGAAGAAAAATTATTAAAAGAAAGGAGGAAAGCTATGTCCAAAAAAGTCATTATCACCGCAGCTCTGGCTGGAGCAGCAACAATGAAAAACCAGACCCCATCAGTTCCTTACACACCACAGGAATTTGCTGAAGAAGCGTATAAATGTTACAAAGCAGGTGCTGCAATGGTTCATGTTCATGCCCGAGAAGACAACGGTATGCCAACACATGATCATAAACGAATAAAAGATACTCATGATGCAATCAAAGAAAAGTGCCCGGATATTATTGTTAACTTGAGTTCTGCAGTAGGTATGGGGAAAACGGCTGAACAGCGTATTAGCCAGATAGTATATGTCAAACCTGAAATGGCTTCACTCAATACCAATACAATGAATTTCAGCATTATAGACCGAAAGACTGGAAAAATATTTATAGACTTTGTGTTTGAGAATACGTTCACCATGCTACAGGACTTTGGGAAAGCCATGGAAGAAAATGGAGTAAAGCCAGAAGTTGAAGTGTATGACCTGGGTGGCCTGGATAACTGGCTTTTGATTTCAAAACAGGGATTCTTTACAAAACCATATAACTTTAACTTTGTATGGGGTGTTGCAGGTGGTATGGCATTCAGGCCGGATATGTTTATGGTTTTAAAGAACGCATTACCCGAAGATGCT